>DASYER010000068.1:0-15762 GCA_036498905.1 Steroidobacteraceae bacterium
GCCAATGGGGAAGTCAGTTCGACGACATACAGCAACGGCAATATCACTCACCTCACAGGATGTCACTAGGACGCAAGGGACCCCATTTTGATCTCTCCGGAATGGATTCGGCGGTTGCCGCGTGGCTGGCGCATTGCGCTCTGCGCGATGACAATGTTGGTAACAGTGGTGATTTTGATTCCGGCGATAATCGTTGGTGCAGGCCATTTGGCGGGTTTCGACGCGTGCGATCGTCCCGATTATGCAGCAGTTTCGTACGTTTGCTATCCAGCGGCGCGGCCCTTATTTGCGGGAGTGCTAATCGCGATCGGAGTGCCGCTTGTATTGAGATTTACAAGGTTCCTAAAGCGCATTTTCAGACTTACAGATGATGCGAATGAACCTGTCACATGTGCCGTGGGCGGTCCTCCACGGCAGATCCCTGCTCGAAGACCTACTGCGTTGCCTGGCTGGCAATGCTTGGTGTCCGGCGAGATCGCTCAATGGGATAAAACAAAGCAAACGATTGTCATTGACGGGAAGCTACTGACCTTCTGGAGCACTTACGCGTTCCGAAAAGGGTGGCTGAATCAAGGTGATAGAACAGCGATTGTGTATCAACGAACGCCGCTAACAAACTTGAATCTCGCTATGGCGTTCTTTGATGGGCGTCTTTCCGCGATACGCGGAGTAGCAGTCGGCGCGCAGACTGCGTCTATATCAATCGGGGTGCTATGCATCTTGATTTTTGTATTGTTCAACCCTCCTTTTTTAGGAATCTGGATTGCGCTTTGCGTTGTGTTGTCGATCATGAGCGCGTTGTATCTTGTATTGATGCTCCGTGCGAGAAGTGCACTACGTCATTTCGTCGATTCTGAAGTTGCACAATGAAGTATGGACCTCTAATCCTGTTGCTCACGACTACGGTTTACCCAGCCCCTGGCATATTGTGTGGAACCTCAGTCCAACGCCCCAACAACCGCAGATATCCGAGCGCTGCTGGAGGCAAATGGCACTGCAGACATTGCGGCGCAAGTCGGCCCTATCGCCGCCCAGCAGCTGCGTAGCTCTTCATCGGGTGCTTCCCGGTTTTCCTCAAAGCGGGGATGCTATTGTTTTGGATGTCGTCGTGAACTATGTGCGGGAACAGGCGGAACACGACAAGGTAATGGATAGAGTGATCCCCATTTACGCGAAATATTTGACCGTCGACGATGTTCAAAAAATTACTGAATTCTATCGCTCATCTGCAGGTCGGAAGTTGGTGAGTGTGACACCGGCAATAACTCTCGAAACTGCGGGAATTGGACAACAATGGATGGAGTCCATACTCCCAGGGCTGCAGACACAATTGTTGAGCCGCTTGAGAAGCGAGAAGCTGATCCGATAAATTGCTAGGCGGCAGGTGCGGCGAGCCCCGATGACGATCGCAAGATAACGTTGCCGGTCGAGTCTGACTTGCACGCTTTGTCTGAGCGTGCCGCGCGCGGTAAGTTCCTGGCAGCGCTGCTACGGAACTTTGAACTCGTCGGCCTTGGGCGGCACGACGGCCTTTTCATCCGGATGCGGCAGCTGCGGAATCCAGCTGTACGGCACGCGATAGGCGCGATAGACCGCGTTCGATGACTGCGGCCCGCTGAACAGCGGATTGATGTATTCCCAGGCGATTTTGCCCTCATGGGTGATCTCAAAGATCCGGCCGTCGGGGCCTTCGGTGATGAGCGTGTCGCCGTTCATCAGTCTTTGCGCGCCGCTGATATTGGAAGCGAAGAACTTTCCGGGCGCCTGGTAGTGCCACACCAGTTCGAGAGTCACCGGGTTGATTTCCAATACCCGCGAGTTCGCGCGCGCCAGGGCATCCGTGCCCTTGGGCGCGAGGGGGGTGGTGAAGCCATAGCCGCTGGCGCCGCCGTTGTCGAACACCAGCAGGTTGCCGGCGCCCGGCAGTCCATTGGGAATGATATGGGCATTGTGCTGGCCGACGATCTGGCCGATGGCCTTCAGTTCCTCGCTCTGGCTGAAGTCGGGTCCTAGGCGCCAGACGATCGCACCGTTGCGGGCCACGATGGCGAGGAAGCTCGCCTGACGGCTGCTGATGAGCACGTTGTCGGGCGCGAAGCGCTTATCGCCCGCATCGAACCAGCGGTTCGGACCCACGTAGGTCGCCGAGTTGGTGTGCAGCCAGTCAAATCCATTGCGCCCGGCGTTCGGACCCGGACCGGTCTTGATCGCGGCACGGGCCGCCGCGCTGAAGCCGAATTCGCCGATGTGATCCCCCGCGGTCCATTCCCAGTCGATTTTTCCATCGGGCGTGACTTCGATGAGGCGGTCATCCTCGAGCATCACATCGGCGATGTCGGGCACCCTGCGGCTCACATGGGTGAGGATCAGCGTCTTCGCGCCGGTCGCGGCCGGTGTGGCACCGGGTGAGTAGTAGCCTGCCGGGAAGTCCGCGCGCTGCCAGTCATGATGCTGGCGCAGCGACCAGATGTTCGCGCCGTCGGCGGTTGTCACCTGGAGGTTGTGTCCGAACTGCCAGATCACCTTGCCATCGAAGTCGCGCTCCTCGATCGCGAGGGATTCCTGATGGGGCGGGCGTGACCCGGTGGCCGCCATGACGTCACCGCCCGGCAGGATCCGGGCCGGCCCACCGGCCGAATTGTTGTAGCCATCCCAGCGCTTGACGAGGTGGCCGTTCATGTCGATGACGAGCACGGCCTGGGTTCCCAGGGCCGAGATCACCGTGAAACCGCTCCAGGTCTGAGCGGGATCGTAGATCGTGGTACCGGTCGGATAGACCGTGGGTGAGGACCAGGCTGCGCCGGCCGTCACAACGGCAACGGCGAGGAGCGGAATGAAGCGAGCCATGGACCTCCCTTGCGGGGGCGAGCGGCCCACCCGCAGGTGAGCCGCTTTTTGGGCTTCAGCCGGCGGGCAGGAAGTCGCGCTTGCCGACCTCGACGCCGTTATGGCGCAGGATCGAATATGCAGCAGTGGCGTGAAAATAGAAATTGGGCAGCACCCAGTTGCGCAGGTAGTTCAGACCCTTGAACTCCAGCTTCGTGTCGCGCATCGGGATCACGATGTCGCGGTCCTCGGCACCCTTGAAGCTGTCGGCCTTGACGCCCGAGACGAAGTCGATGGTCTTCTTGATGCGGGCCTGCAGCTCGGCGAGCGTCTGCTCGTTGTCCTCGAACTTCGGCATCTCGATGCCGGCCAGGCGTGCCGTGCCGCTCTTGGCAAAATCGGTGGTCAGCTGCACCTGTTTGATCAGCGAAAACATGTCCGGCGCCAGGCGCGCGTTGGCCAGCACGGCGCTGTCAAACTTCTTGGCGGTCGCAAATTCGGTGGCCTTGTCGAGCTGCTTCGACAGGTTGGCGAGTATCGGCAGGAAGGCTTCGACCGTCATGGTGTACACGGAAATCTGCATCGGGGTCTCCTCGTTATGGGTGGGCGTGAGCGGCAGGCGGCGGATTCTACACTCTGTTTCCCTGTACTTTGATGTCACAATGGTGAAACAATATGGGCCCGGATAGCTCTTATTGGATCTAAAATGAGCCTGTTCTGGTTGCCCGCGCAATTGGCCACCCTGTCGAAAGTGGTCGAGCTGAATGGCTTCTCCGCCGCCGCGCGCGCCCTTGGGGTGCCCAAGGCGGCCGTCAGCCGCGCCATCGCGGACCTCGAAGCGGCGCTGGGGGTGAGGGTGCTCAACCGCACCACCCGCCGCCTGTCACTGACCGAGGCCGGTCAGCTGATCTACCCCAACGCGAGGCGTCTCGCCGATGAGGCCGATGCCGCCCGCACCCAGATCAGACGCTGGTTCGCGCCGCCCACCGGACCGCTGCGGGTCGCGGCCGATCCGACTTATGGGCGCATTCTGCTCGCCCCCCTGGTGCCGCGTTTCATGGAGAGCTTTCCGCACATCCCCCTCGAAGTGAACCTGCAGCCGCAGGGCACGGGGACGGATTTTGCAGCGGGCAAGGGGGTCGATGTCGCGATCCGTACCGGCAAGGGCGAGGAGCCGGGACTTGCGAGCTGGCTGCTGGGGGCACCGCCCGCCATCCTGTGTGCGACGCCGGCCTATCTGCAGCGTCGCGGTACCCCGGAGCGGCCCGATGATCTGCGTGCGCACGACCTGCTGACCCCGGAGGGCGAGGGGCCGGAATTTCGCATGACCCTGGTGCATGGCGCGATGCGCGAGGAGATTCCGGTGACCTCGAGGCTTGCAGTGAACGATCCGGCCGTCCTGCATGCGGCGACCGCGGCTGGCCTTGGCATCGGGGTGCTGCCGGAATTTCTGTGTCGGCAGGGGCTGGCAACGGGTCGGCTCAAACTGCTGCTGTCCGACTGGGAGCTGCCGCAGATCATGCCCTTGTATGCGGTGTACCCTGCGACCCAGGGAGCCGATCCGCGAGTGCAGTGCTTCGTGGATTTCCTGGCCGCCAATGTCGTGCCGGCCCTGGCGCAGATCTGACCCTAGAGGTATCCCATGTACCGTGCACCGCTCAAGGACCTGTCCTTCGTCCTGAACGTCCTGCTGGGGCCGCAGCCGCTGGCGGGGTGTCCGGCGCATGAGGAGTACTCGGCCGATCTGGCCGACTCGGTGTTGAGCGAATCGGCGCGATTCGCCGAAGGGGTGCTCGATCCGATCAATCGCAGCGGCGATCAGGAGGGTGCGCATTGGAGTGAGGCGGGAGTGCGCACCGCACGCGGTTTTCGCGAGGCCTATCAGCAGTTCGTCGCCGGCGGCTGGCAGCAATTGCGCGCCCCGGCGCATCTGGGTGGCCAAGGGGCGCCGATGATCCTCGCGACCGCCGCGCAGGAGACCTGGGCCTCCGCCAATCTGGCGTTCAAGCTTTGCCCGATGCTGACCTACGGGGCCATTCACGCCCTCGAGCTCACCGCCTCCCAAGCGCTCAAGGAGCGCTTTCTGCCGAAAATGGTCACGGGAGAGTGGACCGGCACGATGGTGCTCACCGAACCTCAGGCCGGTTCCGATCTGGCCTTGATCCGCACCCGCGCCGTGCCCCAGGGAGGCGATCTGGCGGTGGATGAATTTCGTCTCTTCGGTCAGAAGATCTTCATCACCTGGGGCGAGCACGACCTGACGGACAACATCATTCACATGGTGCTGGCCCGCATCGACGGTGCCCCTGAGGGAGTGCGCGGCATTTCGCTGTTCCTGGTGCCCAAGTTCCTCGTGCATGAGAACGGGGAGTTAGGTGCGCGCAATGATCTGCGCTGCGCGTCGATCGAACACAAGCTCGGAATCCACGCGAGCCCGACCTGCGTGATGTCATTCGGCGAGCACGACGGAGCGGTGGGCTATTTGATCGGTGAAGCCAATCGTGGACTTGAATACATGTTCATCATGATGAACGTGGCGCGGCTGGCGGTGGGACTGCAAGGCTACGCCGTCGCCGAACGCGCCTTCCAGCAGGCCGCGGACTATGCGCGTACGCGGGTGCAGGGACGCAACAGCGCCGCGACCAAGGGCGCCCCGGCACCGATCATTCATCACCCCGACGTGAAGCGCATGCTGCTTACGATGAAGGCGGGCACCGAAGCGATGCGCGCGCTCACCCTCTATACGGCATGGCAGCTGGATCTGGCCGAGTCGCATGTCGATCAGGCCGTGCGCGCGCAGGCCCAGACTCAGGGTGATCTGCTCATCCCCATCGTCAAGGGCTGGTGCACGGAGTTCGGCGTGGAGCTGGCGAGCACCGGCATCCAGGTTCACGGCGGCATGGGCTTCATCGAGGAGACCGGTGCCGCGCAGTGGCTGCGCGATGTGCGCATCACCGCGATCTATGAGGGCACTACGGGTATTCAGGCCAATGATCTGCTCGGGCGCAAGCTCGCGCGCGACAAGGGCGCCGCGATGATGACCCTGCTGGCGCAGATCGAACAGGAATTTGCGGCCGATTCGGCCGGCGGCGCGGTGCAGGTGATGCGCAGCGCAGTGCACGATGCCGTCCATGACCTGCGCGAAACCACGGTGAGATTGTTGAGCCTCGGCGCGACGCAACCGGATCGAGCGCTCGCCGTCGCAGTGCCGTACCTGATGATGTGCGGATTCGTGCTGGGCGGCTGGCTGATGGCGCGCGCCGCGAAGTTGGTGAGCGCCGAGCCTGCGCAGGCCGGTAATGAATTCAACGCGGCGAAGCTGGCCACGGCCGGCGCGTACATCGGACAGTTGCTGCCACGCGCGGTGGGCTATCGACAGATAGTCGTGGACGGAGCCGATTGCATTGCAGATATCCCGGCCACGCTGATCTGATCGCCAGGTGTTGATCTGACAACACCCGCATCATTGCCAAAAATACGAATTTCATCCCGTCGCCACGTCATTTCATTACAAACATCGGCAACGGCGAATCGGTGGGACTAGGCTCTTCGCGCAACGGGAGAACCAACCATGATTCGCGGTTTCATGCTGACGATGATCGTGAGCGGCGTCATATTGGGCTGTGCCTCAGACCCCAGGCGTGAGACAAGTTCCGCGCCCCGGGTGTTTACGGCCGAACAGGCGCGGGCCGGCAAGATCGCCTACGAGTCCAGCTGCGGTCTGTGTCATCAGTTCAACATGCGGGGCCGCACCGGGGAGCCCGGGGAGCTGCCCGAGATCGCCACCCTGCCCGAGAACATGATCAAGACCATCGATCAGAACGGGGATCAGGTGCCTGCGCTGGTCGGGCCGCACTTCATGTCGCACTGGGGGGCGAAGTCGACGCAGGAGTACGTCGCGCGCGTGGCCAATGCGATGGGGGCCTTTCCGCCGACGCACGTCGGCCCCGATACACCCCTGCTGCTGACCGCCTACTTCCTGCAGATGAACGGCGGTAAGGCGGGGAAAATCCCGCTGAGCGCGCAGACCAATGCGACGTTATTCGCGGTGACGGGCCAATCCGTCCCCTAGACCGCCCTCCGCCTTTGCGGCAGTGCCTCAAAAAAGTGTCCGCGGGCTGTCCGGTGTCCGCCCCGGCGGACAATCCGCGACCCGTCATACAAAGACGGGAAACTCGCCTAGGGAATTCATACAATCACTTACGGTCTAAACCAGTGCTGGCACGGCCCGTGCAAAGTCACGGGGTTGCGGGTCGGGCGGGTGACCGAGAGATGATTCGTATAAGCAAGGGGGGCGTCGGGTGAGCCGAAGACTTGGTTTGGCCGTGGTGCTGCTGCTGTCGGGGTGCGCCGTCGGTCCGGACTTCCACACGCCTGCGCCGCCCGCCACGCAGGGTTACGCCCCCGGGGATCTGCCCAAGAGCACCCAGACCACCGACGTGGTCGGCGGCGAACCGCAACGGTTTCAGTCGGGCCAGGAGCTGCCGGGTGAGTGGTGGACGCTGTTCGGCTCCAGTGCATTGGATGGGCTCATCGGCCAGGCGATGGCCAACTATCCGGACATCGCCGCCCAGCAGGCCGCCCTGCGCGCCGCTCGCGAGAATGTCCGCGCCGAGGCCGGGGTGTTCCTGCCGAAGGCCACGGGTGCCGGGACGGCCATCCGCCAGAAGACCAGCGGCGGCAGCATCGCCCCGGGTTTCCCCGGCTTCATCACCGATATCTTCGAGGCCAACGTCAACGTCTCGTATACCTTCGATATCTTCGGCGGTGAGCGCCGCACGCTCGAGCAGCTGCAGGCCATCGCCGAGCAACAGAACTTCCAGCTCGAGGCGAGCTATCTCACTTTGACGTCCAACGTGGCGGCCGCCGCGATCCAGGTCGCCGAAACCCGCGATCTGCTGGAGGCGACCCAGCAGATCATTACGCTCGAAGACAAGCAGCTCACCGTCATCCAAAGACTGGTGCAGCTGGGCAGCCAGACCAACGCGGAGTTGCTGCAGCAGAAGGGGAGCCTTGCCTCGGTGCGTGCGACCCTGCCGCCCCTGCAGCAGCAGCTGGCCGTCGCCGAGCATCAGCTGGCCATTCTCACCGGCCGCTTCCCGCACGATGTCACGGTGCCGGAACTGAAGCTCGCGGATCTGAAGCTGCCGCAGGATCTGCCGGTCAGCCTGCCCTCATCGCTGGTCGCGCAGCGCCCCGACATCCGCGCCCAGGCCGCCGTGTTGCATCAGGCCAGTGCCGCGATCGGCATCGCCACCGCGAACATGCTGCCGCAGTTGACCTTGAGCGGCACGTTCGGCGGAGAGTCGCTGCAGTTTGCGAGCCTGCTCGAGCCCGGGTCCAATGCCTGGAGCCTGGTCGGACAGGTTGCCCAGCCGCTGTTCGAGGGCGGTGCGCTGCGCGCGAAGCGCCGCGCGGCGGTGGCCACCTTCGATCAGGTGAGCGCCCAGTACCAACTGACGGTGCTGTCGGCGTTTCAGAACGTCGCCGATACCCTCACGGCTTTGAACAACGACGCGCAGGCGCTGAATGCGCAGAATGACGCCCTCGCTGATGCCCAGGCGGGGCTTGATCTCATTCAGAAGCAGTACAACATCGGCACCGCGAACTACGTGTCGCTGCTGACGGCGCAGCAGTCTTATCAGCAGGCGCGCCTCGCCTACGTGCGGGCGCTGGGCAGCCGCTATACCGACACCGTCACCCTGTTCCAGGCACTGGGCGGGGGCTGGTGGCATCGCAAGGACGCCGGCACGTTGCCGACGCGTCAGTAAGGGGACCGACATGGACGAGCGAACTGAATTGCTGGAGCGGTTGCGCATCAATCGCGGCGAGGGGCCTGCCACACAGACGATGCCCCGGCGTTGGCCGCTGCCGGTGGGTATCGCCATCGTGGTGCTGCTGCTGGGAGGCGGAGGAGCGGCCTGGTATCTCAACGCGGCGACCGATGCCGTACCCGTCCGCACGGCCGTGGCCACGGCCGTTCAGTCGACCTCGAGCGGCCCTTCGATCGGACGCACCTTGCTGGATGCCTCCGGTTACGTCGTCGCGCTGCGCCAGGCCGCCGTGTCGGCCAACAGCATCTACAAGGTCGTGGAAGTACTGGTGCAGGCCGGCGATACCGTCAAGCAGGGACAGATCATCGCCAAACTCGATAACTCCAATACCCATGCGTCATTGGATCAGGCGGAGGCGCAGGTCAAACAGCTCAGCGCGGCGCTGGCGGCGGCGAAGCTGGCCGCAACCGATGTGCACCCCGGCTTTTTGCGCAACGAGGCCCAGCTCAAAGAGGGCCTGATCAGCCAGGACGCCTTTGACACCGCCAAATCCGCTGACGATGCGGCACAGCAGTCGGTGCTCGTGGCCGAACAGAACCTCGCGGTTGCCCGCGCAAACGTCGTCGTCGCGCAGCGCTACGAGGACGATACGGTAATCCGTGCGCCGTTCAATGGTGTGATCACCATCAAGAGCGCGCAGCCCGGACAGATCGTTTCGCCGCAGTTTTCAGGCGGCGGTGGCATCGCGACGATCGTCGACATGGACTCGCTCGAAGTCGACGTGGATGTAAGTGAGAACTTCATCAGCCGGGTGCATTCGAAACAACCGGCGGCCATTACGCTGAACGCCTATCCGGACTGGCATATCCCGGCCGAAGTGATCGCGATCGTTCCGACCGCGGATCGTTCCAAGGCGACGGTGGAGGTGCGCGTGGCGTTCAAGCAGAAGGATGCGCGCATCCTTCCGGAAATGGGCGCGCGGGTGTCCTTCGTGGACGATTCGACCCCCACTGCATCCGGGTCATCCGCCATTTCCACCGCCGTCACCGTTCCGGCGGACGCCATTCAGACCGAAGGGGACAGCGGAGCGGTCTTCATCGTCGACGGCCGCACGGTGCATCGTCAGGTCGTGCTGCTCGGTCAGAAAGGCAGCAGCGGGCAGACGATCCTTTCGGGTCTTGATCCCGGCGCGACGGTCGCGATCGGGGACTTCACCAAGCTGCACGACGGGGCGAGGATCAAGATCACGAAGTAGTCAGCGCTTAGGCGTGCGCAAGCGCAGCGGTGGCGGCTCGTTCAGGGTCTGCATGAACACGCGCCGCGCGTCCGGATCGAGCATGGTCAGATCCACCTTTTCGGTACGCGTGAGGCGCAGCTGCGAATCGCTGATACGACCCACCGCGCGATTGCGGGGCGACCAGCGTTGGGTCAGCCGCCGCGTGGTGCCGGACTTGAGGATTTCGGCAACGGCGTTCGCGACCAGCGGATCACGCGTCAGCTCGCTGTGCGCACAGGCGACGTAGTAAGTGCGCGCGCCGTCCAGTCGGGCACTGACGACGGGAATCGTGCCATCGCCGCGCGGCGTGATCGTATAGACGAAGTCATCTTCGACACGTTCGATACCCGTGACCGTCGGCTGGCCCGTGCCGACCACCACCGAAAAATTCTCACTGGCTTCTGCCAGGTCGCCGCGAGTCGCCCAGGCGGCACGCAACAGTTCCGGGCGCGGACGCGGACCCTGTCGCGGCCATTGATCGGCCTCGAACAGATCGATCGGCTGGGTGAGGCTGGGTGTGGGCAGCAGGTGATACAGACTCGGGAAGGAGTTGAAGACTTCATCGGCGAGCTGTTCGGCGCTGGTGCGCGCATCGAGCTGCGCGAGTTTACGCACCACGGGGTAAGTGCCGCGGACCGCCTGGACCCCGGCGAACGACCCCTCGTTGGGTGAACCCAGCAGCACGACCTGCCGCACCTTGCGCCTCACCGGCAGCGACAGCGCCGCGCGACTGACCAGGCCCCCCATGCTGTGGGCGACCAGGTGTACATGCGCATGCGGCTCGGCCTCGATGCGCTGCGCGAGCTGCTTGCCGAGCACCTCGATACCCAGGCGCCAGTCATAGTCGACGCTCGCGACATCGAAGCCGCTGGCCACCAGATGCAGCCGCAGTCGCAGGTACGAGTACAGCACCACGCCCATGGTGCGCACCGGCGCGGCCGATTCGACCCGCAAGGCCCGCAGCCTGCCGGCGCCGATGTCGGCGGCATCCACCCACAGCAGGTCCGCCGGCTGCGGGGCCGGACGATCGAAGCCCAGCTGCGAGCCCATGATGCCGGGAATGATGAGCACCCGTCCGGCGCGGGTTCCCGCGGCGGACTTCGCCGCGCGGCGCGCGAGGTACTGCAGTTCGCCGTATTCACGTTCGCCGAAGAAGGCCGTCAGTTCCTGGCGGTGCTCACCGCTGGCAAGCAGCGCCTGCGCCTGCACGTCCGAAAACGCCAGCTTGTCGTAGGGCGTGATGTGCTCGGAGGCGCCGTCGAGTCGCATGAATGATGGCCGCTGGGCGAGTACGCCCGCGTTCAGCTCGCCCCGAGGGGTCGCACCACTGCCGTGACGTGCACCCGGATCCCCCCGTCGAACAGCAGCACGATCGGAACGCGCTCACCGACCTTCAGCGGATGGGTCAGGCCATGGAGCATGATGTGCTTCGACCCGGGAGTGAACGCGAGGCTTGCGCCGGGAGCGAGCGACACGGAGGTGAGGGGACGCATCTGCGATTGGCCGCCCGACTCCAGCGACTCGTGCAGCATTGCCATGCTCGCTATCGGACACTGCACGCCGGTCAGTTTGGCGGTTGTCTTGCCGATGTTCTGCAGTGAGAGGTAGACCGCGGCGACATCCGTGCCCGGGGGCGGCTGACGTATCCAGGCGCCGGCCACGACCAGGTTGCTTTCGGCGGCAATGCCGACCCGGGGAGCGATGCTGATCGCCATCAACAGCAGCGCCAGCAGAAGCGGGGTCCGGGTCGTGGCTGTCATGGACTGGCGGCTCCGATAAAGCGCTGGCGTGATGTGCAGATTATGCCAGAGGCAGGCATCGCCTGGCCGCGACCCGATGTGCGGCAGGGCTCATTTTGCGTGCTTCACGAGAACATCGCAGAAGGCGGCAATGGCGGCCAGGCGTGCGCTGGACTTGCGCCAGACGGCGCCGATCTGCCGGTGGGGAGTAGGTCGCACCAATGGCCGGATGACGACCCCCCGCGCGTTGCCATAGGCGCCGCGACTGGCGAGCTGTGGCATGAGCGTCACGCCGGCGCCGGCGGCAACCATCTGACGCAAAGTCTCAAGACTCGTCGCGCGAAAGTCCTGGCGCTCATGGATGGAAATGCGGTTACAGACCTCCAGGGCCTGGTCGCGCAGGCAATGGCCCTCTTCCAGAAGAAGCAGACTCTCATCGGCCAGGTCGGCGATGCGCACCGTGGCCTGCTTCGCCAGGCGATGGTGCTCGGGCAACGCGACGTTGAAGTCCTCATCGTAGAGCCTGCGGGTCGCGAGACCCTCGTGCTCGACGGGCAGGGCGAGCACGCCGACATCGATTTCGCCGCCGTGGACCTTCTCGAGTATCGCCGCGGTCTGGTATTCGAACAGCAGCAGATCAAGACGCGGCATCTCACGCCTCACGGCCGGGGCGACCTGCGGCAGGACGTACGGCCCGACGGTCGGAATCATCGCGACCTTCAGCCGCCCGGCGAGCGGGTCGCGGTAGGTCTGTGCAATCGTGACCACTTCATCGCTGGCTCCAAGAATCACCCGCGCCCTGGCGACGATCTGCTCGCCCGCCTGGGTGAGCGTTGCGCGGCGCGGCTGGCGTTCGATGAGCTTCACCCCCAGATAGTCCTCGAGCTTCTTCAGCTGCGCGGACAGCGTCGGCTGACTGACGAAACAGCGCTCGGCGGCATGGCCGAAATGCCCGGTATCGGCCAGCGTGACCAGGTAGCGCAGATCCTTAAGTTTGATATCCGGCATGGTCTTATCGATATATGGCGTCTATCGACATTATAAAGTCAATCGATTGGATAAGTGCAGCCCGCGCTCTCAGAATTGCTCCATCGACATCGTTCTTAAGCATATTTCTCAAGGAGCACGACCATGCTGGGTATTGGCAAGCAGTTTCCCGAGTACCGGCTCAATGCCGTCATTTCCACCGACCAGACCAAGGCGTTCCAGAGCATCGACAGCGGCACGCACGCCGGCAAGTGGCGCGTGATCTTCTTCTGGCCCATGGACTTCACGTTCGTGTGCCCGACCGAGATCGCGGCTTTCGGCAAGCTCGAGAAGGAGTTCCGGGCGCGTGATGCGCAGTTGCTCGGCGCGAGCACCGACTCCGAGTATGTGCACTTGGCCTGGCGGCGCGACAAGGACGAGCTGAAGGATCTGCCGTTCCCGATGCTCGCCGACGTGAAGCGTGAACTGACCACGGCACTGGGCATCCTCGACACGGAGGCCGGTGTCGCGCAGCGCGCGACCTACATCGTCGACCCACAGGGCGTCATTCGCTTCGTCTACGTCACGGATCTGAACGTCGGTCGCAATCCGCAGGAAGTGCTGCGGGTGCTGGACGCACTGCAGACCGATGAGCTGTGCCCCTGCAACTGGCAGAAAGGCGACGACACGCTGAAGGCCGCCTGAAGGATCCAAGGAGAGCTACCATGACTTCGCTCGATACGATTCGTGAATCATTGCCTGACTATGCCCGCGACCTGCGACTGAACTTAGGTTCGGTCCTGACGAGCACCGGAGCCCCGGGTCTGACCGAACGCCAGATCTGGGCGGTCGCGGTCGCGGCGGCCATCGCCTCCCGGCACGTCCCGCTTGCGCGTGACCTCGAGGCGCTAGCCGCCGTACACCTCTCGCCCGCAGATCTGAATGCGGCACGCGCCGCAGCGGCCGTGATGGGTATGAACAATATCTACTACCGCTTCCTGCATCTGGTCGAGGATGCCGAGTATCAGCAGATGCCGGCGCGCCTGCGCATGAACGTCCTGGCCAACCCCGGCATCGAAAAGGCCGACTTCGAGCTGCTGTCGCTCGCCGTGTCCGCCATCAACGGTTGTGGAACCTGCGTGGCCTCCCACGAGCGCCAACTGCGTCAGCACGGCTTGTCCCGCGAAGCCGTGCAAAGCGCTGTCCGCATCGCCGCCACGGTGCATGCCGCCGCAGGTGTCCTGGAGTTCGAAGCCCACTGCACCAGGGAGGCGCAAGCGCACGCGGCTTGAGTGGCGAGACTTGGTGCGCGGAAGGTTGCAGCCCCGCTAGTCGCACCGCGGCTATCCGATCTCGGTCGGATATGCCGCGGGCGATGTTTCAATATTTGACTTCGCGGCGGCACTAAGCGAAACATAGACTTATGAAGTACGGAAGCCGGCATATCACACATGGACGTCCAGATATCACTTGGCATATGGGGTTTATCCGGAACCCTCTAATAAATAGTTAGGTGGCAGCTTGTGCACGGCCCGACCGGGAATTCGCGTGCCGGTAGCACCAACTGGCAAAGTGGGGGGGTATCGATGGACAAGAGACTTGCTGAGGGATCGGGCATTGGGCTTGTGCTCGGTGGCGCGATCGGGCTCATCTTCGGATCGATAATTCTAGATGCCGCAATTGGATTGATTCTGGGAGCCGGAGTTGCCATGGTTTGGTCGCACCGACCACCACCGCCAAAATAGATGGAACTTCCACCTAACTTTCGTTGGAGCGGACGCGCCGTGAATAAAGTGCTCGTCGTATCGCAGTGCCGCGCCGCTCAACTTTGGCGTTAGAGAGCAGACTTGTCACAGACTCGGCGTGAATTTCGCAAAATCCTCGGAGACGGTGGCAGGGTTCTTGGCACGGCCGAATATGTTGAAGGAAAGCTCGATGGCCAGTCCAGAACCTACGACACTTTCGGTCAACTTACTGAAGAAGCGCTATTCTCTGCTGGAAATCACCACGGCCAGTACCGGTCGTGGTGGAACAACGGTCAGTTAAAAGAGGAAGGTAGCTACATCAACGGCAGGCGGGTAGGCACTTACCGGTGGTACGGCAAAGATGGGGTCCTGATTCAGCAGCACGATTATGGAACTGCTCTCTAACTTTCGTTTGAGCGGACGCGCCGTCAATAAACTGCTAGTAGTAGCGATGCTGCGGCGCGCCGCTCAACTTTGGCGTTAGACCGCATGAAATCATTCCCGGCGCCCCCTGCCACAATTCGGAACGTCCCGCATTGGGAAGAGGAGTGCCGCCAGATTCATGCACGTGCAAAAGATCTCACGGAAGGGCGGATCACGGCGATCCAGGCGGCCGATACCCTGCATGTTCTAGCGATTCGGACCTTCGCCACCGATGACCCGGACCTAGTCGTCTTTAGTAGACTTTGGAGCGAGTTGGTTGGGCTTCCTGTTGGTGAGGAGCGGCGGTTTTGGTCGGCACAGGCACTTGTGCGAGAAGACCTTAAGATTCAGGCTCTCGAAGATCGGTGGTATCCGCTAGTTTTGCGGGCGGCGGTGAGTCTGGTGGAAAAGTACAGCTGGGCCTTAGAGGCTCGTGCAAATCGCCGAGGTAAGGGGAATGCAGTCTAACTTTCGTTTGAGCGGACGCGCCGTGAATAAACTGCTAGTGGCGATGCTGCGGCGCGCCGCTCAACTTTGTCGTTAGGCAGCAGATTGACTCCAGAACTCGAGTCTCATCACGTTGCCGGGTTTTGGGCAATGGACGCGACGGAGATCGGCGTGGTCGCGATTTGGACGCTATTGGTTGTCACCTCAGTTGTCTTGATATTTAAGGCGCTCGCCAAGAATGCGGGAATTGCATTTGAGCCGCTTGGAACTCGCTTCGCCATCAGTTCATTCGCATTCATTCCTTCCCTCGTTTCATTGGTAGTTACACTGCTGAGTCTCCTTCATGCGGCAGATGGGGGTTCTCATGGTGGCTTCACTTGGCCTTTGCTCTTCTTCGGGAATCTCCTTGCGGCGCCAGTTGCGCTAGGCGCTGCATATTTGCGCCGTATTCGAAGAAAAATGCGCTGGTGCACGCCATGGCGGTAGTAATTGCATTTGCGGCAGTGGCGGGCCTAGCAGGCATGCTGATGTATAGTCCAGGTGCGTGACAAGATATTGTGCCGCAG
>DASYER010000069.1:0-8313 GCA_036498905.1 Steroidobacteraceae bacterium
GTTACGACGCGCCTGGAGGGCATGGGTCTCGGATTGTCGATTGCACGTTCGATCATTACCGCGCATCGCGGCCGGATCTGGGCGGAAGACAATGTCGCTCAAGGGGCAATCTTTCATTTCATCCTTCCGGTGGACACGGATACCGCGTCGTCCACTCCTGTCTTGCCGGATTCGCCTGTTCCCTAAGCGAACGCCGCTACGGATCATCCGTTGATCCACGGGTGCCAGCCGACGCGCGCTGGAGCGCCCTGATCGCCAGATCCGACGCGCCCTGACGTGCCTATGCAAACTGGTTGGATAGAGGCTCTCGACCCCCTTCTGCCCGCGTTGTTATTCGCAGTAGGCAGTGCTTGACGTCATGGGCGTCGAAGCGCTTGCAGTCGCCACCACAACGGTCCTCATTCGCCAGCCGGCTGTTACGCGAAAGCCGCAAGGTGCGCTTCGAGGTAGGCGCTATCTGGTCCGACGTAGAGACGTACTACTACGACGCTATCGTTCTTCAGGGCAATTGCAAAGAGCTCAGCAGATCACTACTTATTCATCGGCGAGCCTGCCATTGGCCGGGGGCACGTTGCTTAAGGCGTTTTGCCTGGGTCGTCCGGTTCCGCAGCTCCGTTGCGACATTACCGGTGAGCGAGGCTTTGACCTGCGGGTGGCAGGGATACCTTCGACAGAATGTCCGAGCATTCCCGCGCCCGCTCCGACCGACAGAAAATGACGGCTTCAGGGGGAGGACATGAATAGGCATCACTCACGCTGGGCACTGCGCGCCTTGGCCTTGTTGGCGTTACTTTTCACGTCTCTGGCGCAAGCCCAACTCACCGACCAGACGCAAACGCCCAACATCGAGCGCGCGGGCATTGCCAAGTCGCTGCAAGAGGAGATCGGAGCCGGCGTTGGTGACTGGATGACCCCGGAGTCATCGAGTTTCATCATCGCGCGCGATCCGGCCCGCGCCATCCGCCGCGGCCGGCAGCTGTTCCAGCGCAAGTTCACCTTGGCGCAGGGAGTTGGCCCACGCACGCACGATGGCATCGGCGACATCGATGCCGAAGGCGCGATCGGCGCAGGTCTGGTCGAGAGTTGCGCCGGTTGTCATGGCCGACCACGCGGCGCCGCAGGGTTCGGTGGCGATGTAGTGACGCGGCCCGATAGCCGTGATGCGCCTCATTTATTCGGCCTCGGTCTCCAGGAAATGCTCGGCGACGAGATCACGGCGGATCTGCGTGCTATCCGCGACGGTGCGCGCACGCAGGCACGACAGACGCGCCAACCAGTAACGCGGCAACTGGTCTCCAAAGGCATCCGCTACGGCTCGATTCGCGCACTGCCCGACGGCAACGTCGACACCTCAAGGGTACGCGGGGTCGATCCTGATCTGCGAGTGCGGCCCTTTTTCGCCCAGGGAGGGACGATTTCCATCCGCGAATTCATCGTGGGTGCCCTCAACGATGAAATGGGCCTGCAGGCCGTCGATCCCGTGCTCACCCGCGCCGCCGCCGGGCGAAGGTCGGTGACTGCTGGCGGCATGGTGTTGGATGGCTCCCTCGATCACGTGCAGTCACCCCTGACCAAAACCGCCACCGAAGATCCCGATAACGATCACATCTACAACGAGATCCCCACTTCCCTGGTGGATTACATGGAGTTCTACCTGCTCAACTACTTCAGGCCCGGCCTTTACCGCCAGACGGCAGTCACCAAGGCGGGTGAGTTCTTGATGAAGCAGATCGGCTGCACCGCGTGCCATGTGCAGGACCTGGTGATCAATCGTGATCGCCGCGTCGCGGATGTCGAGACCGCGTACGACCGCCAGCTCGGGATTTTCAACGGTCTGTATGCCACGGCCTCGCTGCTGGTGTCCGAGCAGGACGATCGCTCGGGTTACCCCACACTCAAGCGACCGCTGCTGAAGTCATTCGTCGTGCACAACTTCTTTGCCGACCTGAAGCGCCACGATCTCGGGCCGCGCTTCCACGAGCGTAATTACAACGGCACCCTGACCACTGAGTTCATGACCGAACCGCTGTGGGGCGTTGGCAGTACTGCCCCATACGGCCACGACGGCCGCAGCATCAACCTGCGCGAAGTGATTCTCAGGCACGGCGGTGAGGCACAGCAGTCGCGCAACCTGTTCGCTGGCCTGCCGGATGTCTCGAAGATCGCCATCATGGAGTTTCTCAATACGCTGGTGCTCTTCCCTCCGGATGACACAGCGTCCAACCTCGATCCCGGCGATCCGAACGCTCCGGGCTTCCCGCAGCGCGGGCACGGCAGCATTCGTCTGCCGGTATTGTTCAACGATCCGACAGATCTGGAGTAGTGGGCGCCTCGCCTACGGTGTTCTAAGGAACCGCGCTTTTCCCATGCCTGTCCCACGCGCCGCCGAAACGAGGCGATGCGCGTGCAAATCCTTGAATAGATGGCGCTCCCAGAGGGATTCGAACCCTCGTACCAGCCTTGAGAGGGACGGACAAATGTCCATGTCCGTACAGGGCCATCTTATAAAACACTGCATTTATAGGCATTTTGTCAGTGACTGTCTATAGCTGTCCGGGGTAGTATTGCCGCACCGTGCCGCACGGGCACATTCTAGGCAAACCCGCCCTGTGACAGACATCACCCGGAAGACGATCCGCGCGACCCTGAAGCCACGGGACGAACCCTACTGGCTTCGCCTCGGGCCGGGTCTCGCGCTGGGCTTCCGCGCCGGTGCGAACACATGGGTCGCGAAGTTTCGAGGCAAGGACAAGCGCAAGCAGTACAGCGCCCTGACCGGCGCGGTTGAATACGATGATGCCAAGAGGCGCGCCGAGGAATGGTTCAGCACGCTGACCGGGACCGCTGTCCGATCAGTCAAGCGCGACAGCGTGCAGAAGGCCCTTGAGCGATACCTGAAGCACCTGCGGACGCAGGGCAGGCACGATGCAGCCGACGAGGCCGAGGGGCGGTTCCGCCTCACGGTATATGGCGATGAGGACGGAGATCGGCCCGCAGATCCCATCGCCACCCTCAGCCTCGAATCGGCAACCCGGGATGACTTCGACGAATGGCGCGAACGACTGCGCACCGATGGCAAGGGCAAGCCACGGCAGCCGCGCTCGATTAACCGGCATGTGCGCGCCGTTGTTGCCGGGCTGAATAAGGCACATGAACTCGGGCACGTCGGCAACCCCGAAGCGTGGCAGCTTGCCGCCCTGGCCGATGACCGCGAAGACGATGGCGAGACCGCCGTGTTTCTCGACGAGGACCAGCGCAAGTCCATCATGGAGAAGTCAGGCCAGCATCTGCAGGACCTTCTACGCGGGCTAGAACTCACGGGTGCCCGACCGAAGGAGCTGTCACAGGCAACGGCAGGGGATTTCGATGGCGAGCAGATCAGGCTGCAGCACCGCAAGGGCAAGCCCGCAAAGCTGCGAACGCGCTTCGTCGTCCTCGATGCCGAGGGCGTGAAGTTCTTCGCCGCCCGAGCCCGCGGCAAGTTGGACGGCGCTTTTCTGTTCACGGAAGACGGTCAGCAGCAATGGCGTCGCCATGTCTGGGCGCGCGAATTCCGGGCCGCGGTCAAAGCCGTGAACAAGACCGCGAAGGGAAAGGCGCGCATCCCGGTGGCCAACAAAGAGAAGGGCGAAGCGGGCGCCAGTGCTTACAGCTTTCGGCACGCGCGCATCAGTGAGCTATTGCAGGTGCATGGCATCGACCCGCTGACCGTTGCGCATCAAACCGGCACCAGCGTTGCAATGATTGAGAAGCACTATTTCCGGTTCATCTCTTCGTCGATGAAGGAAAAGCTTGCGAGCCTCAAGGACGCACCGAAGGCGGCCGTATGAGTACGAAGAAGCGCTCGAAACAGCCAGTGCAGCGCGGCCGTTCCGAGCCCGCAGTCGCCATGGATGAGGCACTGTTCGACCGCTTGGTGGCAAACATGAAATCCGCCAAGAAATCCAAGCAGAGCGGCAACCAGTGGAGATTCGGTGCCAAACCTGCCGGATGGTTGGGACTGCTCCACCTATCAAACGGCCTGCTCAAGAGCACGACTGACGAGCGTGGAAGCGTGATCGTGGATGCTCGATCCGCGGAAATGTTGCACCGGGATCTGCAACAACTCGGCCACAAACTGCGTGCCATTGCGTTAGGGGCGGACGCGAAAGCGGTGTTTGGCCAGCAGAGCAAAAAGAAACCTGACCAGCAACAGCAGCAGCTCAACTACGCGGTCACCTTCTGGCGTGCTCGTGCAGCGGGCCTTAAGGAAGATACTGCGGCGTACATGGCGCAGTGCCACTATCCGGAGTTCGAGCCGCCTACCAAGGCGACGGTGACCCGGTATGCCCGAGCGCGCCGCGATATGGCGTTCTCTATCCTGGAATCCGAAGGGGTAGATGTAACGCTGTTGCGTAGGCTCAGCGCGGCCCGGGCGCACAGAGGCAAACCTGCCTGATCCAGTCGCTGCCTTCCTGGCGGCGGCTGGCTCCGCTGCATCGCGCGGATAAAACCACTCCCTTTCCCCCGCTTAGACGCGCACGTGACGCGAGATGAATATACGGACTCCATAACCACCAAGGAGTCCCACATGGATCACATCACCCCGTTACGCTACGACATCCCCACCGCCGCGAAGGTGCTCGGCTGCTCGCGCGCCCACCTGTACACGCGTATCAGCTCCGGCGCCATTGCCGCGCAAAAAGACGGCGCGCGTCGCTACATCTCCGCCGCTGAGCTGCAGAGATATGTGGTGGCATGCGATGTGGCCAGCGAGCGCACCGGGAGCCCAGCATGACGCGGCCGATCACACTGGAAGAACATCGGCAAGGTGAGGCTTGGTTGCTGAAGCGCCAGGCGATCCACGTATCGAGCATCATCTCAATCAGCGATCTGCAGGCGTACTTGCCCGGGCTGGCTGGGATGCCACACGACGAGGTCTTGGCACTGGTCGTTGCGCCGTCGTCGTGCTCGACGGACGGCATGATCATCTACCGCGTAGAAGATGTCTTGCGCTGGTGGTGCGCACATCGACCATAGGCCGAGTGCGGCACGGCGATCCTCGTAAGAAGAAGCAGAAAAGCCGCCCGGTGGCCATGGAGCCAACGGAGGTGGTAACGGAATGGAACATTGAACAATGCAAGCCTCTCAGCCGGCGCCAACGACGCCGCACGGTTAATAGACCGGCTCGACTGCGTTGTGCAGACAGGCGGTCGACAGTGGCGGGCGCGCTGCCCGGCGCACGGTGGCCGGTCACGCACGTTGTCTGTCCGCGAGACCGACGACGGCCGCACGCTGCTGAACTGCTTCGCTGGCTGCGAACCGCAGTCGGTGCTCGGAGCGGTCGGGCTGTCGATGCAGGACCTCTTCCCGGCCGCGCACGCCGATCACCGCTATCCACCCACCCGATCCCGAATGCCGGCAGCCGAGGCGCTGGCGCTAGTCGACCACGAGATCACCGTCACGGAGCTGATCCTGCGTGACGTGATCGCAGTCCGGACCGTCGATGCGGAACAGTTGCACCGGCTGACGCTGGCCGTAGAGCGCATCAGCTCTGCGCGAACCATGTCCTGCCCGGCCCGGCCGGCAAGGGAGGTGCAGCATGGCCGCGCGTGACTACGATGCCGTCGCCGAGCGAATCGATCACGGATGGTCGGAGCTGCCACCGATCGAGGTATACGCCGACGATACCGAATCGGCCGGATTGTTGACCACTCGGACCGCCGGGAGCGATGGGGGACAGGCCGTCACCTTCGAGGACTTCCATGCCTACATGCCAGATCACCGCTACATCTTCGGCCCGAGTCGCGAGCTGTGGCCAGCATCAAGCGTCAACAGCCGATTGCCTCCGGTGAAGGTCGGCGTCAATGAGAAAGGAAAAGTCATCCATATTTCGGCGGCTCAATGGCTTGATCAGCATCAACCCGTCGAGCAGATGACATGGGCGCCGGGCGAGCAGATGCTGATCCGTGACCGGTTGGTTTCTGACGGCGGATGGATCAACAAGAAGGGATGCACAACATTCAATCTCTATCGACCGCCGTCGCTCATACTTGGAGATCCGTCGCAGGCAACCCTGTGGGTAGATCATGTCCGTCGTGTCTACCCGGATGAAGCCGAGCACATCATCAAGTGGCTGGCTCACCGCGTTCAGCGGCCGGGCGAGAAAATAAACCACGCGCTGGTGCTCGGCGGCACGCAAGGGGTCGGCAAGGACACCTTGTTAGAGCCGGCCAAAGCCGCTGTCGGGGCGTGGAACTTCGTGGAGGTCTCGCCGACGCATATGCTCGGCCGGTTCAATGGATTCGTGAAGTCGGTGATCTTGCGCGTGAGCGAGGCCCGCGACCTAGGCGACGTGGACCGCTTCGCCTTCTACGACCATCTGAAGACCTACACAGCTGCTCCGCCGGATGTGCTTCGATGCGATGAGAAGCATATGCGCGAGCACGCCGTGATGAATGTCTGCGGCGTCATCATCACGACAAACCACAAGACGGACGGCATCTACCTTCCCGCGGATGACCGGCGCCATTTTGTAGCCTGGAGCGAGCGGACCAAGGATGATTTCAGCGAACAGTATTGGAACGATCTGTGGCGCTGGTACTCGGACGGCGGCCTTCAGCACGTCGGCGCCTACCTTGCCGCACTGGACTTGTCCGCCTTCAACCCGAAGGCCCCGCCGCCGAAGACACGGGCATTCTTCGAGATCGTAGACGCGAGCCGTGCACCGGAAGACGCGGAGCTAGCCGACGTGCTTGACGTACTTAGCAACCCCGATGCCATCACGCTTGCCGACATCATCAACATGGCCAACGAGTCGTTGCAGGAGTGGCTGCAAGATCGAAAGAACCGCCGAACGATCCCCCATCGCCTGGAGAACGTGGGCTATGTCCCGGTGCGCAATGACGCTGCACAGGACGGCTTGTGGAAAGTCTTCGGCCGGCGGCAGGCGATCTATGCCCGGCAGGACCTGTGTCTGCGAGACCGCCTTGTCGCGGCCGCAGCGATCTGTCGGAGCCGGTAGGTGAAGTCGGTGAAGTCAGTGGTTGTCCATTATCTTCCACGCGCGCACACACGCTTTGCTATCCACAAAAGACCGGATTCAGTTAGGGGATGTGGCGTAGTGAAACGTAATGGCGAATCACTGACTTCAATGACTTCACCTACCGCCCCCCTAGTAGGTTCTTCGACCGGGTACACCCCTCCGGGTGATTCGAACCGCGTCATTGCACTAGCGCCAGCATCGAAAATGGGTGACCACACATGACCAATCGCAATCAATCCGGCTTCAGTCTTCGCGAGTTCGGCCGGTTACTCGGCGTCAGCCACAACACGATCTGCAAGGCGATCGACAGTGGGCGGATTCCAGCGGCGGCGGTTGGTGAAAAGACGCTCAAGAACGGACGCGGGGTGCCAATCATCACGGACCCAGCCGCGGCGCGTGTCGCGTTTGAGCAAAACGCCGACCCGGTGCGACGCCTCGCTGCTGGCAAGATCAGATCCAAAGCGGTCGCCGCGGCTCGCAATGATCCTGCCCTGGCCGATCTCAGTGATGCCAACCTGGCGCAGCTTGCCGACAACCTCGCACAGCGAGTTGCCAGTCTTGATCTCGACGGCGATCGCGTTCCTCCAATTGTGGAGTCCCGAGCGGCCAGAGCCGCCTATGTGGCACTGCTGACCCGGTCGGCCTACGAGCACCGAAGGGCGGCGTTGGTGGACGCTGCCGCGTTCGATCGCAAGTTCACCGCGTTGGCGGCCAGGGCGCTGACACGCCTGCTGGCCGTGCCTGCGGCGGCTAACACCCGTATCGCGCATCTGACGGCCAGCGACATCGAAACCCTGACCGCGCTGATCCGCGAGGCATTTGAGGGGCTCGAGCGCGCAGATGGTGAGCCCACTCCTGACGACCACAGAGGGAATCCCAAATGACCGAGAAAACCGGAGTCACACGTACGTTCGTGCCCAAAGCGCCGCATCGCGACAGCTTGGCCAACCATCGTTTGTCGATCACCGACGAGGGCGGCACGATCTTGGTCCACTTCTGCCCAATCAACGCGTGCGGCGCTGTGTGGTACCCGAACTTGGGCAAGTGGGTGATCTACACGCCCGTGTCGGCAGCGGAGTTCGCAGCCGCACTCCCGAAGCTCGGTGTACGCCTTGCCGACGCTGCCGCCCTTCAGGCATGGCTGGACGAAATCATGGTAGCCGCGCCGCCGTCGGTGCTGAACTGATCGAGGCCAACATGACCGACATGGGAAAGCTCCTGCAACTGACCGCAGCCGTGCGCGGCCGCCAGCCATTGCCTCGCGATGTCGCGCTTTGGGTGGCCCGGCA
>DASYER010000070.1:0-2806 GCA_036498905.1 Steroidobacteraceae bacterium
GCAAGGCAAGGGCGAAGTTGGCCGGCGCGTCGAGCAGGACCAGAGCGCGGAGGTGCGTCGTCTCAAGGCGGAGTTACGCCGCGTCACTGAAGAGCGAGACATCCTAAAAAAAGCCGCCGCGTACTTTGCCAAGGGGTGAGAGCAAAGTACGCCTTCATGAAGCAGCATGCAGATCTGTTCGGACTGGCGGCGATGTGCCGGATGCTGGGCGTCCATCGCAGCGGCTACTACGCGTGGCGTCAAGGACCAGCAAGCGCTCGCGAGCGAGATGACCAGCGACTGCTTGGGCTGATCAAACACAGCTGGTTGGAAAGTGGCTCTGTGTATGGTCATCGCAAGATCACCACAGATCTGCGTGAGCTTGGCGAGACGTGTAGTCGTCATCGCGTAGCGCGCTTGATGAAGAGCGAGGGGCTACGGGCCATGGTGGGCTACGGGCGTCGACCACGACCATTGAATGGTCCAGCAGGGTCAGTGGCTAGCAACGTCTTGGCTCGCGGCTTCAAGGTCAGCGAACCCAATCGCGCATGGGTCACGGACATCACCTACATCCGCACTTATGACGGCTTCCTGTATTTGGCGGTGGTGCTCGATTTGTTCTCACGCCAAATCGTTGGTTGGGCAACCCGGCCAACGCAGCACACCGACCTGGTTCTGCAGGCTTTGTTAGCTGCAGTGTGGCGTCGCAAGCCTGGCCCCGGCCTGCTTCTGCACTCCGACCAGGGAACGCAATTCACCAGTGAAGACTGGCAAAGCTTTCTGCGTGAGCACGACATCGTGTGCAGTATGAGTCGGCGAGGGAACTGCCATGACAACGCAGCGATGGAGAGTTTCTTCCAGCTGCTGAAGCGTGAGCGGATCAAGCGTCGGATCTACAGCAACCATGACGAGGCACGCGCTGATGTCTTCCAATACATCGAGATGTTCTACAACCCGAAACGACGACACAGTTCCAACAACGGGCTATCCCCGATAGAGTTCGAGAAGCGGTACGCACTAAACGGCTGACGACTGTCTACAAAACTCTGGGCGATTCATCGGGTAGTGAAGTGTATGACTGCAACGGGTCGGAAGCAGACCTCACGAAAGAGCCACCGCGCAGTCGGCTAATGGCCACTCCCAGGCAGCAGATTCGCAACCTTCATAGAGTCGGGCGCGGGCGTGTCCTAGATTTTGTGTAAACGGGCCTTTGGCAGGACACTGCCATCTGACCCGGAGACACCATGAGTCCACGCAAGCACGAGGTACCCGACGAGCTGCTTAGCAGCCTGTTGGCCAACTACAAGAAGCCCGAAGACCTGATCGGTGAGAACGGCCTGCTCAAACAGCTGACCAAACTGCTGGTCGAGCGGGCGCTGGATGCGGAGATGGCCGAGCACCTCGGTCACGACAAGCACGAACCGGTCGCCAACGTGGCCGGCAACACGCGCAACGGGCGCAGCCGCAAGACCCTCAAGGGCGAGTTCGGCGAGCTGCCGATCGAGATCCCTCGTGATCGGCACGGTAGCTTTGAGCCACAGCTGATTCCCAAGCACCAGACCCGCTGGGCCGGCTTCGACGACAAGATCCTGTCGTTGTATGCGCGCGGCATGACCGTGCGCGAGATCCAGGCGCATCTGGAAGAAATGTACGGGGCGGAGGTGTCGCCCAGCCTGATTTCCACGGTCACCGATGCGGTGGTCGATGAGGTCAAGGCATGGCAAGCCCGGCCACTCGACCCGGTGTATCCGATCGTCTACCTGGATTGCATCCACGTGAAGGTGCGCGAGGGCGCGGTGCGGGTCAAGGCGGTGTATCTGGCCATCGGCGTCACGATGACCGGCGAGAAGGAGGTGCTGGGCCTGTGGCTGGCGCAAACCGAGGGCGCCAAGTTCTGGCTGCAGGTGGTGACGGAGCTGCGCAACCGCGGCGTGCAGGACATCTTCATTGCCTGCGTCGATGGCCTGAAGGGCTTCCCCGAAGCGATCGAAGCGGTCTTCCCGCACACCACCGTGCAGCTGTGTATCGTGCACATGGTGCGACACAGCCTGAACTACGTATCGTGGAAGCGTCGGCCGGAGGTGGCGGCTGACCTCAAACGCATTTATGCCTGCGCCACTGCCGAGGAGGCCGAGCAACGGCTCGGCGAGTTCGAGGCGAAGTGGGATAAGGAGTACCTGCCGATCGGGCAGTCGTGGCGGCGTAACTGGCCGCGGCTGATTCCGTTCTTCGACTATCCGCCGGAGATCCGCAAGGTGATCTACACCACCAACGCGATCGAGTCGGTCAACATGAGCCTGCGCAAGCTGACCAAGAATCGCGGTGCATTCCCCAGCGACGAAGCCTTGGTGAAATTGTTCTACCTGGCCCTGCGCAACATCAGCAAGAAATGGACGCTGCCGATCCGCGACTGGAAGGCTGCATTGAACCGCTTTACGATCCAATTCGAGGAACGACTTCCTCAGCGGTAACCCAAACCCCGGTTACACAAAATTCTGCACACGCCCAGATTGAAACCGCTACGCCACTGATCACCATCTCCGGCGACGCACTGCAGGCCCGCGGTTTTTCCACGGTGGCCGAGGCGCTGAAGCAATCCTCGGTGGCCACCGGCGGCGTGCAGGGCGCGCAGACCTCTGGCTCGTTCACCCAGGGCGCGGAGACGCTCAGCCTGTTCGGCATGCCGCCGGGTTTCACCAAGTATCTGATCGATGGCCGGCCGATGGGCAATTTCCCCGCGCTGTACAACGGCCGGGACGTGTTCAACAACTTGTCCGGCATCCCGATGCAGTTGGTTGATCGCATCGAGATCCTGCCGGGCGCGCAG
>DASYER010000071.1:0-60346 GCA_036498905.1 Steroidobacteraceae bacterium
ATTGATGCGGTGTCGATCGCTGAGCGACCGGCGAATGTTGAGGACCGCGCCGTGCCTGGCCACTGGGAAGGCGACCTCTTGGCGGGAGCGAAGAACACGCACATCGCGACTCTTGTCGAGCGTCAGTCGCGTTTTGTGCAACTGGTCAAGGTGAAGAGCAAGGATGCGGCGACCGTGGCCCACGCGCTCACGCGTCACGTCCAGCGCTTACCCGATGGCCTCATGGAATCACTAACCTGGGATCGCGGCCTGGAGATGGCGCAGCATAAGCGATTCACCATGGTGACGGATGTGCAGGTCTACTTCTGTGATCCCCAGAGCCCATGGCAGCGCGGTACCAACGAGAACACCAACGGATTGCTGCGCCAGTACTTCCCAAAGGGTACTGACCTGTCGAGGTACACGCAGCCACATCTCGACAAAGTTGCACTGAGGCTCAATCAGAGACCGAGAGAGACGCTCGGCATTGAGACTCCAGCTGATAAGCTACGCCAAAGTGTTGCGTCGATCACTTGAGCCAGCCATGTCACCTTTACGTCACCTCGGCAACCCAAAAACTCCCCCGAATGCCCGAAAATCCCGCGGAAACACCCGGTGAAGAAAAGCCTACAGAAATAGGCATTTCACACAGAAAGGAAGCAGAAAATATCGATCGGCGGGTGTCAGTCGCTCCGATGATGGACTGGACTGATCGGCACTGCCGCTTCTTCCTGCGCGGATTTTCCCCCGATTTCCTGCTCTACACCGAAATGATCACGACCGCCGCGATTCTGCGTGGCAATCGCGAGCGCCTGTTGGCCTACGATGCGGCGGAGCACCCGGTAGCACTGCAGCTGGGGGGCAGTGATCCGGCGGACCTCGCGACCGCCGCCCGCATCGGGGTGCAGTTCGGCTATGACGAGATCAATCTCAACTGTGGCTGCCCGAGTGATCGGGTGCACAGCGGCGCGTTTGGCGCCTGCCTCATGCTCGAACCGGCGCGCGTTGCCGCGTGTGTTGCGGCAATGCGCGCCGCGGTCAGCGTCCCGGTGACCGTCAAGATGCGCATCGGTGTCGTCACGGGGCACGGCGCGGCCGCACGCGAGGCGATCGCGCGCTATGACGAGGAGGATGAGCGGGCCTTGATGGGCTTCGTGGCCGCCGTCGCGGATGCGGGTGCCGCGGCCGTGATCGTGCACGCCCGCAAGGCCGTATTGGGTGGGTTGTCGCCCAAGGAGAACCGCGAGGTACCGCCGTTGCGTCATGATGTCGTGAGGTCCGTGAAGGAGCGATTCGCGCAGCTTCCGGTGATCCTCAACGGCGGGCTGCGCGAGGTGGGGTCGGTGGTTGAGGCGCTATCCTGGTGCGATGGGGTGATGCTGGGTCGGGAGGCCTATCATCGGCCATGGCTGCTCGTTGAACTGCAAGAAGCCCTCACGGGCCTCCGTCCGTGCGGGGCGCCCGACCGGGCTGCGTTGCTCGCGCGCATGGCGCAGTATGCCGCCCGTGAGCTTGCGCAGGGTGAGCGGCTGCCCGGTATCACCCGCCATATGCTTGGGCTGTATGCCGGTGAGCCGGGCGCCCGCGAGTTCCGACGCCGCCTCAGCGAGGGGTCGCGCGACCCGCAGGCCGGCGCTGACCTGCTGTGCCGGGTAGTCCCGGCAAAGTAGCGATAACACCTCAGTTGCGTATAATCCCGGGCAACGGTGCCTTGGCGTTATGACAGCCTTGGCGCGGCTCCGCGTCTTAAGTAGGTGCATGGGAAAAGATATCGAGCTGGCCATCCTATTCGCGGACGTCGTGGGTTCGACCCGGCTCTATGAGCTGATGGGTGATCTGCGGGCCCGCGACATGGTTGCCATCTGCATCGATGTCATGCGCACCGCGACGGAGCAGAACCAGGGCACCGTCATCAAGACGATGGGTGATGAGGTCATGGCGACCTTCGCGGACGCCGACCAGGCGCTGAACGCGGCCTCCCAGATGCAGCAGCAGATCTCACGCCATTCCCAGCTCAAGGTGGAAGGTCAGCCGGTCGCCTTGCGCATCGGTTGCCACTTTGGGCCGGTGGTGCTGGAGAACCGGGACGTATTCGGGGCGACCGTGCATACGGCCAATCGCATGACCAGCCAGGCCAAGGCCATGCAGATCATGACCACCGCACAGGTGGTCGAGCGCCTCGCTCCGCAGTGGCGGGCGGCGGTTCGCCAGGTTGATGTCGCGACCCTCAAGGGCCAGGGGAACGAGGTCGTCCTGTACGAGGTGCTGTGGCAGACCGAGGACGTCACCAGCATGGTGCCGGCCATCGGCATGAGTAATTTGAAGCTGCCTCATCTGCGCCTGCGGCTGCAGTTCCTGGACCAGGAAATCGTGCTCGATGAACGGCATCCGGGAGTCGCGATTGGACGGGCCGAGGACAATGATGTCATCGTCAAGGGCAATCTGATCTCAAGGCT
Organism: Steroidobacteraceae bacterium; assembly: GCA_036498905.1. Taxonomy (GTDB): domain Bacteria; phylum Pseudomonadota; class Gammaproteobacteria; order Steroidobacterales; family Steroidobacteraceae; genus DAIDKA01. The sequence continues at coordinate 2,436 of DASYER010000071.1, forward strand.
CCATGCGCGCATCGAGATCAATCGCCACAAATTCGTGCTGGTCGATCAGAGCACCAATGGCACCTTCGTCCAGTCCCAGGAAGGCGATGAGGCCTTCGTGCGCCGGGACAGCGTGCAGATCAAGGGCACCGGGATGATCGGTCTGGGCAAACTGCCCGAGCAGGACTCTCCGCAGACGATTCGCTTCGTCTGCGAGGAAGACTAACCCAGCGCTTTCTCCACCGTGTCGAGGTTCTGGGTCAGAACCGGCGGCAGGCGCGAGCCGTACTTCCCGAGATACTTGCGGAACTCGCCAATCTCATGGCGCCACTGCTCGGGGTCCACCCGCAGCAGCTCATCGAGCGCCGCCGGGGTGATATCCAGTCCCTTCATGTTCAGGTCCTGCGGTCGCGGCAGCGAGCCGATCGCGGTGTCGGTCGCGCCGGCCGATCCGGCCACTCGCTCCAGCATCCAGGCCAGCACCCGCAGGTTGTCGCCGTATCCGGGCCACAGGAACTTGCCCTGTTCGTCGCGACGGAACCAGTTCACGTGAAAAATCTTCGGCGGGTTCGTCAGCTTCGCCCCGACGTTCAACCAATGCTGCCAATAATCCGCATAGTTGTAACCGCAGAATGGCTGCATCGCCATCGGATCCCGGCGCACGACTCCGACCTGGCCGGTGGCAGCCGCCGTGGTCTCCGAGGCGACCGAGGCGCCGATGAGGACTCCATGCGCCCAATCGCGGGCCTGGTAGACCAGCGGGGCGAGGGTGCGCCGACGGCCCCCGAATACGATGGCGGTAATGGGCACGCCCTTCGCGTCCTCGGCGTGCGGGGAGTAGCCCGGGTTGTTGTGAGCCGACACAGTGAAGCGCGAATTCGGATGTGCGGCCGGGCTCTTGGCTTTGTCCTTGTCATAGGGACGACCCTGCCAGTCGGTGACCGGCGTGCCATCCTTCAGGCCCTCCCACCAGGGCTGGTTGTCCGCCGTCAGCGCCACATTGGTGAACAGCGTGTCATGGCGGACCATGTCATAGGCGTTACGATTGGTTTCCGGATTGGTGCCGGGCGCGACGCCGAAGTAGCCGGCCTCCGGATTGATGGCCCACAGCCGCCCATCCGGACCCGGATGCAGCCAGGCGATATCGTCGCCCACCGTGAATACCTTCCAGCCCGGCATCGAGTCCGGCGGAATGAGCATCGCCAGATTCGTCTTGCCGCAGGCCGACGGGAATGCCGCCGCAATGTAGTGAGTCTCACCCTTCGGGCTTTGCAGGCCGACGATGAGCATGTGTTCAGCGAGCCACCCTTCGGTGCGGGCCTGGTAGCTGGCGATGCGCAGCGCATGGCATTTCTTGCCCAGCAGGGCATTGCCGCCATACCCGGAGCCGAAACTCTCGATGAGCAACTCCTCTGGGAAGTGCATGATGAAGCGGCGGTCCGGATCCAATTCACCCGTGGAGTGCAGCCCCCTGACGAACTTGCCGGTGCGGGAAATGAGTTCGAGCGCGGGGCGCCCCATGCGGGTCATGATGTGCATGTTCAGCACGACGTACGCGCTGTCGGTGATTTCGACGCCGTAGCGTGACAGCGGGGAATCGAGGGGACCCATGCAGTAGGGCACGACGTAGAGCGTACGGCCCTTCATGCAGCCGGCGAACAGGCTGCTCATCTTGGCGTGCGCGTCGCTGGGAGCCATCCAGTTGTTGTTCGGGCCGGCATCCTCCTTGTTGCGGGTGCACACGAAGGTGAGATGCTCGACGCGGGCCACGTCGGACGGATTCGATCGCGCCAGGTGACAGCCCGGAAATTCCTTCTCGTTGAGTCTGGAAAGTTCGCCGCTGGCCCGCAACTGCTCGGTGAGCCGCTCGATTTCCGCCGCAGAGCCATCGCACCAGTACACTGAGGCCGGCTGAGTCAGGTTGCGAACCGACTCGACCCAGTCCGTGACGGACGGGCACAGTTTCGACAGCGGCAGGATCGCGTGCGGGGCAGTGGCCATGCGTTTCAGTCCTTATGAAGTCACTTATTCAACTAACCGCGTCGCACGGTTTTTTTGATTATCAAAGCTTTCCACGGCTTGTGGGATTGGCCGGCGACAGGCGCAATACATTAACCTTTCAATTATATAGAGCGCCGGCCGGGGTCCGCGGCCTGATCTTCTGACAATGATGCAGCTTTTGTCGTGCAAGTGCAGCATTTACCTGCCTGTTTCGCTAACACGCCTCGGAATTTATTAGTGCAAGAAGCTGATTTAGAAGACATTTTCAACGGCGGGGGCAGCCTTGCCAGAGCATTAAAAGGGTTTGTGCCCCGGCGCCAGCAGTTACACATGGCGCAGCGCGTGGCCGATGCGCTGGAGGGGCGCCGGATGCTCGTTATCGAGGCCGGGACGGGCACGGGCAAGACCTTCGGTTACCTGGTTCCGGTCCTGCTGTCGGGGCTGCGCGTTCTGGTCTCCACCGGGACCCGTACTCTGCAGGATCAGTTGTACGAGAAGGATCTGCCCCTGCTCAGCGGGGCCCTGGGTCAGCCCGTGCATGTCGCGGTACTCAAGGGGCGGGGCAACTACCTGTGCCTGCATCGCCTCGAACAGGCACAGCTGCAACAGGCGCGCATCGCCGACCACATCCTCGCGTGGGCCGCCAGCACCACCACCGGGGATCTGTCCGAAGTACCGGACTTCGCGGACTCACACCCGTTATGGCCGCAGATCACCTCCACGCGGGATAACTGCTTAGGGCAGCGATGTCCCGAATTCGGACGCTGTCATCTGGTGAAGGCGCGGCGTGAAGCCCAGGAGGCGCAGGTGGTGATCGTCAATCATCATCTGTTGCTGGCGGACCTGACGCTGAAGGAGGATGGCTTCGGCGACGTGCTCGGCAGCGCGGACGCGGTGGTGATCGACGAAGCGCATCAGCTGCCGGACCTGGCCATGCAGTTCTTCGGCGCGACCTGCAGCGCACGTGGCCTCGCGCAGGTGCTCAACGCCGTGCGCGCAGAGGCCGTGCAACCCGACAGCGGCCTGAAGTTTGCGCTCAGTGCGGTCGATGAAAGTCTTGCCGAATTGGCCGCCGTGCTGCCCGCGCGGGCCGGGCGTACGCCATGGGAGGAGTGCCCACCGGAACTGACACAGCGAACCGCGGATCTGGCGCATGCGATGTCGGCGTTGGCCGGTGAACTGGAAGTACTCCCCGAGGGCAGCACGGCCAAGGGTCTGACCGGCCGCGCCGGTGAAATGGCCACGCAACTCACGCGCATCGCATCCGTGTCCGAAATTGAAGGTGCGCGCTCCGCCGAGCTCGGAGCGCGCGGTTTTGTGCTGCATCTGCTGCCCTTCGAAGTCGCCAGTCGCTTTCAGGGCCAGATGCGGGCGCGACGCAGTGCCTGGATTTTCACTTCGGCAACCTTGTCGGTGGGCGAGGATTTCAGCCATTTCACGACTCGCCTGGGCCTGGAGGAAGCCGAGACGGTACGGATTCCCAGTCCGTTCGATTTCGAGCGCCAGAGCCTGCTGTGGCTACCGGAAGGCCTGCCCGAACCTGCGGCGTCTGATTTCGTCAGTGCCCTGCTTGCGGCGAGCCTGCCGCTCATCGATGCCGCCCAGGGTGGGGCCTTCATGCTTTTCACCAGTCATCGCGCGCTGTCCGAAGCGGCGCTGCGGCTGCGCGCCCTGTGGAGTGCGCGGGCCAAGCGTTACCGGTTGTTCGTGCAGGGCGAGGCACCCCGCGAGCAGCTCCTGCGCGGTTTTCGCGAGGACGGTGATGCCGTGTTGCTGGGCACGGCGAGCTTCTGGGAAGGCGTGGACGTGAAGGGGACGGCACTGCGACTGGTCATTATCGAAAAGCTCCCGTTCGCCTCCCCCGATGATCCGATCGTCAAGGCGCGCGTGGAACACATCCAGCGTCAGGGCGGCAACCCGTTTAAGGATTATCAGCTGCAGGAGGCCGCGCTGACCTTGCGCCAGGGAGTCGGGCGCCTCATCCGCAGTGAATCTGACTACGGTGTGGTGATGATCGGTGACCGACGTCTCACGAGCCGACCCTACGGCCGCAAACTGCTGGCCGCGCTGCCACCGATGCGGCGCGCGGAATCCTTGGATGAGGTCGCGCAGTTCCTGGCGCGACACGCGCCGCGGCGTGCCGTTGAGGCGTTGTCTTGAAGATCCTCGCGCTGGATACCGCCACCGAGGAATGTTCCGTCGCCTTGCTGCTGCAGGACTCGTCCGCGGCCTCACAGCTGCTGGTCCGCGAGCTGCCACCCGGGGCGGCTCATTCGGCGCACATCCTGTCCCTGGTGCAGGCGGTGCTCAGCGATGCCGGTGTGTCCTTGAGGCATCTGGATTGCATCGCCTTCGGCCGCGGGCCAGGCGGTTTCACCGGGGTGCGGCTCGCGGCCAGCGTGACCCAGGGATTGGCCTGGGGGGCGGGGCTGCCCGTGGTACCGGTCTCGGATCTGCTGGCGGTCGCGCAACGGGCGCTCGATCTGGCGCCGGCGGCCGCCAGCGTGCTCGTGTGCAATGACGCACGCATGCAGGAGGTGTACTGGGCCTGTGCGACCCGGGGGCCCGCAGAATTGGCCGTGGCGGTGGGGATCGAGCAGGTCGGATCTCCTGATACTGTCCAGTTACCGCCTGAGCTACCGGATCCGATCCACGGTGCCGGCCGCGGTTTTGCGGTGTGGCCGCAGCTGCGGCAGCGTCTGGGCGCCCGACTCATCCAAGTGCAGGCCGAGTTGCTGCCCCGAGCCCGTGAGATTGCGCGGCTGGCAGTGCCGCAGTGGCTGGCGGGACAAGGGGTTGAAGCGGATCAGGCTCAGCCGGTGTATTTGCGAAATGATGTCGCGAAACCGTCACGGAAGTGACACAGAATGGATAACGTCATGATTCTGCAATGATCTGACCCCGTAATACTCGCGTCAGGAAACACTCAAGCCTATGCCAGCCAAACAAGTACTGATCGTCGAGGATGAACGGCCGATTCGCGAGATGATCGCCTTCGGTCTCAAGCGCGCAGGTTTCGAAGTGCGCGAGGCCGAGGATTGCCGTGCGGCTCGCGCGCTGCTGGCCGACCGTCGCCCCGATCTGGTGCTGGTGGATTGGATGCTGCCTGACATGAGCGGCCTGGAGTTGACCCGGGCGCTCAAGCGCGATCGGGAAACGCGCGAAGTACCGATCATCATGTTGACCGCGCGTTCCGAGGAGGGCGACAAGGTCGCAGGCCTGGAAGGCGGGGCCGACGACTATGTCACGAAGCCGTTTTCGCCCCGTGAACTGCTGGCGCGCATCAACGCCGTGCTGCGCCGCGTTGGGCCGGCCGGGGAAGGCGAGCGTATCGATTTCGAAGGCCTGGAGCTGGATCAGGCCAGTCACCGGGTCCTGGTCGGGGAGATGACCGTGCCGCTCGGACCGACCGAGTATCGGATGCTGGAGTTCTTCATGACCCACCCCGAGCGCGTCTATACCCGCGATCAGCTCCTGGATCGCATCTGGGGCGGAAATGTCTATGTCGAGGAGCGCACTATCGACGTGCACATCCGGCGCCTGCGCAAGGCGCTCGAGGAATTCGGGTACGATCGCTTTATCCAGACCGTGAGGGGCTCGGGGTACCGGTTCTCCGCCCGCACGGCCTGAGCAGCTGTCAGGTGTAGCCTTCGAATGTCGAGCGGCTTTCAAGTCGGTCTGTTCATCGTACTGCGGTTGCTCGTGGCGGCCGCGCTGGGCCTGCTGCTGGGCTGGCCCCTGGGCAGTCCCTGGGCGGGCCTGAGTCTGGCCTGCGGCGCCTACCTGTGCTGGCAGCTGATCACCCTGTTTCGTGTCGAGTGGTGGGTGCGGCATCGCGGCTTCGCCGAGCCTCCCGATATCGGCGGTCCGTGGGGCGAGATCATCACCCAGATCGTGCGCCTGCACCGGCGCAAGCGTTTTCACAAGCAACGTTTCGTGCAGCTGTTCCGCCAGATCCAGCGCTCCACAGCCGCTTTGCCCGATGGCGTGGTGATTCTCAATGACCTGCGTGAAATCGTGTGGTTCAACCGCATGGCCGGCCAGCTGCTGTTCCTGCGTCGACCCGCGGACCTCGGCCTGCGCATCGACAATCTGGTGCGCCAGCCGGAATTCCTGCGCTACCTGAACTCCGGGCAGTTCAGCAATCCGGTGGTCCTTCGCGGCGGTAAGGCCGACCACCTGTACCTGTCACTGCAGGTCGTACCGTACGGGGAAGGGCAGCTGCTGCTGCTGGTGCGTGACGTATCGCGGCAGATGCGACTGGAGGCGATGCGCAAGGACTTCGTGGCGAATGCCTCGCATGAGTTGCGTTCCCCATTGACGGTGATTTCCGGATACCTCGAGACCTTGAGCCAGGACCCGATGCTGGATGTGGACCTGCAGGCCCCGGTCGGGGAGATGCGTCGTCAGGCCGAACGCATGACGACCATCATTACCGAACTGCTGGAGCTGTCGCGCCTGGAGGCCGCGCAGGATGCGACCGACACCACGGCGGTGGATGTCGCGGCACTGATGGCCATGTTGCGCAAGGACGTCCTGGCGCGAACCGAACACCCGGGTGAAGTGCGCTTGCGTGTCGAGTCGGATTCCATGCTCACGGGCAATGAGTCCGAAATCCATTCGGCATTTTCCAATCTCGTCGACAATGCCGCGAAATACACGCCGAGCACCGGTTCCATCGAAATCGGCTGGCGCATCGATGAGGAAGGCGGGCACTTCTCGGTGACTGACACCGGCATCGGCATCCACGCGGACCATATTCCACGACTGACCGAGCGCTTCTATCGCGTCGATGCCGGTCGCGCGCGCAATTCGGGCGGATCGGGCCTCGGACTGGCGATCGTCAAGCATGTATTGCAGCGACATGAGGCGACGCTGGAGATTGCGAGCATCCAGGGTCGTGGCAGCACTTTTACCTGCCACTTTCCCCCACAGCGGCTATGCGCCGCGACTGCGGTACGTGAGGCCGGGCGTTCGGCCACGGCCTGAAGCCGCGCTTCAGCCCCTTCAGAAAAACTTCGCCGCGCTGTCACACAACCGAAACGGCGAACTCCGAGTCTGACACTTGTCATTAGGTCATGGCCGGAGTCATATGAGCAGCAAAGGAAAGGAGCGCCGGCTGCAGGTGCGAACCCTGTTCCTCTCGGATGTCCACCTGGGGTTCAAACGCTCGCGCACCCGCGAACTGCTCGCCTTCCTGCACGGCGTCGACGCCGAGACCATCGTTCTGGGTGGCGACATCGTCGATGCGCTGAGTCTCGCCAAGCGTTTCTTCTGGAGCGATGAGCATACCCAGGTGCTGCGCCTGCTACTGGCGCGCCGTCGCGCCGGAGTGCGACTGGTCTATCTGCCCGGCAATCACGACGCCTCGGTCGCGGTGTTCGTCGAGATGCTTCAGGGCCAGATCGAGGTGCATCGCGAGTGGGTGTACCGCACCTCCCGCGGGGAGCGCTACCTGGTGCTGCACGGCGACCAGTTCGACGCGGAAGTGGCCTGTCCGGCGTGGCTGTACTGGATAGGGGACCGGCTGTACGAAGGCACTTTGCTGTACAACCATCGGGTGAATGACCTGCGGCGACTATTCGGTCTGCCTTACAGTCCGCAGACCGAAAAGGTCAAAGCGGCCATGGGTACCAGCGCCCGCTTTATCGCCAAGTTTGAGAACGTGGCGGCCGCGCAGGCCCGCGAGCAGGGCTACGACGGGGTGATCTGTGGACATATCCACCGCGCCAATCTGTGCCGGATCGATGGCACCTTTTATGCGAACACGGGTGATTGGGTCGAATCGTGCTCGGCACTGGTGGAGACCCACGGCGGGGAAATGCAGCTGTTGCGCTGGCCGCAGGGCGCCACCGTCAGCATCGGCCTGCGGCCGGCATTCGCTGACGCGGCCTGAGGGCGTACATTGGGCTATGATCCGGGTCAGGCCCGTGCCGCACTCGATTCAGCGCCCATAAGGATCTCAAAGCTGATGGAAACCGCCGATCTTTCGCATCACATTTCCCGCCGCTTCAATGAAGACCTGGAGCGGGTCCGCAATCGCGTGCTGGCCATGGGCGGCTTCGTCGAGCAGCAGTTGCAGAAGGCGATCTCGGCGCTGGTTGAAGGCGACAGTTCTCTGGGCGAAGCGGTCGCCATGGATGACTTCAAGGTCAACAACATGGAGATTTCCATCGACGAGGAATGCAGCCGCATCCTCGCGACCCGCTCACCGGCGGCCGGCGACCTGCGGGTGATCGTGGCCATCATCAAGACCATCACGGATCTGGAACGCATCGGCGATGAGGGCGAGAAGATCGGCTACATCGCCTCGCGCCTGGCGACCATGGAACGACCGGCCGACAAGTACCGGGAGATCAAGCATCTGGGCCGCCTGGTCCAGGACATGGTGCACAGCGCACTGGACTCCTTCGCACGCATGGATGCGGAAGCCGGTCTGCAGGTGGCGCGGCAGGACATCGCGGTGGACGAGGAGTATGAGTCCATCCAGCGTCAGACCATCACCTTCATGCTGGAGGATCCGCGCACGATCCGCCGGCACCTGGATGTGATGTGGGTCGTGCGCTCGCTTGAGCGCATCGGCGATCATGCCAAGAACATCGGCGAGTACGTGATCTACATGGTGCACGGTCGCGATGTGCGCCATACCGATCTGGCCGATGTGGAGCGCGAACTGCGGGGTGAGAAAGCCCTGCAGGATGGTCAGGACGGGCACGGCGCTCAACCCACCAGCTGATTGATCCGGTATCGCCCCGGGCGCGCACTTTAGTATCATCTGGCCATGCTGAACCGCAGGCTCATTAATTTCGCGGGCGCCGCGGCATGCCTTGGCATGCTGGCCTTCGCCTTCTATACCCAGGAATTTCTGCACCTGGAGCCGTGCCCGCTGTGTATTTTCCAGCGCATCGCGGTGTTCGTGCTGGCAGTGGTATTCCTGGTGGCGGCGGTCCACAACCCACGGCGTCCGGCGGGCGCCTGGACCTATGCGACTCTGATCGGCGTGGTCGCGCTGCTGACCATCGGTGTCGCGGGCCGGCACGTGTACATACAAAGTCAGCCGCCGGGCAGCATTCCGGCCTGCGGCGCGCCGTTCAATGTGCTGCTGCAGATGTTCAATCCCTGGCAGGTGTTGGTGAAGGTGCTGCACGCCGGGGGCGAATGCGCCGTCGTCAACTGGACCTTCTGGGGGGTGAGCATGCCCGGGTGGGTACTGTTCTGCGCCCTGATACTCGGCGGTGCCGGCGTCATCGCCAATATCCCGCGCCGGCCACCGGCGCTGCGCATGCTCTAAGGCTCGCTTCCTAGCTCAGCAGCCGCTCCAGCACGCCCACGTACATGCGATGCAGGTCGTCGATGTCGGCGGCGCGCACCTCTTCGTTCACTTTGTGAATGCTGGCGTTGATCACCCCCAGTTCCACGATCTGCGCGCCCAGGGCGGCGATGAACCGGCCGTCCGAGGTACCCCCGCCGGTGGACAGCTTCGGCGGCTTGCCGACCACCGTGGCCACCGCCTCGCACACGGCATCCGACAGGGCGCCCTGCGGTGTGTAGAAGGGCTCCCCGGAGACATACCATTCCAGAGTGAAGTTCACGCTGTGCTTGTGCAGGATGCCTTCGACCGTCTGTCGGAGCCGCTCGATAGTCTGCACGGGTGAGTAGCGCAGGTTGAACCTTGCCTTCAGTTCGCCCGGAATCACGTTCGGCGCGCCCGTGCCGGCATTCAGGTTCGAGACCTGGAAGGTGGTCGGCTGGAAGTGTTCATTCCCCTGGTCCCATTCGCGGCTGGTGAGCTCGGCCAGAGCCGGCGCCAGAGTATGGATCGGGTTCACGGCCAGGTGCGGATAAGCGATATGGCCCTGGGTGCCATGGACGGTGAGCCGGCCTGACAGCGAGCCGCGACGCCCGATCTTGATGGTGTCCCCAAGCGCGGATTCGCTCGAAGGCTCGCCGACGATGCACCAGTCGATGCGCTCACCACGCCCCAGCAAGGTCTCCACGACCCGCTTGGTGCCGTCGACGCTCGGGCCCTCCTCGTCACTGGTGATCAGAAAGGCAATCGTCCCGCGATGTTCGGGATGCGCCGTCACGAACTCCTCGGCGGCAGTCACCATGGCGGCCAGACCGCTCTTCATGTCCGCCGCGCCGCGCCCGTACAGCACCCCATCGCGCACGGTCGGCTCGAAGGGCTTGGTGCGCCACTCTTCGAGTGGTCCGGTCGGTACGACATCGGTGTGGCCGGCGAAACACAGTACCGGCCCGCTCGTGCCACGGCGGGCCCAGAAATTCTCGACATTGCCGTAGTTGAGCTTCTCGATCTGGAACCCCAGGGCGGCCAGGCGGCCCATCATGAGGTTCTGGCAGCCCTCGTCGGCGGGGGTGACCGAGACTCGACCCATCAGATCCACGGTCAGTTCAAGTGTTCGCGACATGTGTTTCGTATGGAAAATATTCAGGGTTTCGTGGAGTTGTCATACGGATGACATCGGACCGTACGCACAATGATGTTGCCAGCGTAAGCCTCGGGTAAGCCTCGGTCGACCCCGAAAAGGGGCGCGATTCGCAGCCGGTGTCACGTGTTCGTCACAATACTGTCATGTAATGCCTGGGGCGGACGTGCGCTTGGCTGGAAACGGCCGATTTTACGATTTTTCACGTAGTCCTCAGGAGCAACAATGAGCCTCGCAAGTGTACAACGCGTTTTGGTGGCTGCGGCCGCCGTTGCGCTCACCGGTTGGGTACATGCCGCCGATATTTCGGGTGCCGGCGCGACCTTTCCCTATCCGATCTATTCGAAGTGGGCCGCTGCGTATAAGACGAGCACCGGTATCGGTCTTAACTATCAGTCCATCGGCTCCGGCGGCGGTATCAAGCAGATCGAGGCCAAGACGGTCACTTTCGGCGCCTCCGACATGCCGCTGAAGCCCGCCGAACTGAAGGCCGCAGGTCTGGTGCAGTTTCCGATGATCATTGGCGGTGTCGTGCCGGTAGTCAACGTCAAGGGTATCGGTCCGGGTCAGCTGGTGCTCGATGGCGCCACGCTCGCCGCGATCTACCTCGGTGACATCAAGACCTGGAACGACCCCGCAATCCGGAAACTGAACCCGAAACTGGCGCTGCCGGCGACGGCGATTGCCCCGGTGTACCGTGCGGACGGGTCGGGCACGAATTTCCTGTTCACGGACTATCTGTCCAAGCAGAGCCCGAAGTTCAAGGACAACGTCGGCGCGGCAACCTCGGTGCAGTGGCCGGTGGGCATCGGCGCGAAGGGCAACGAGGGCCTCGCCAATCAGGCCACGCAGACTGATGGCGCGATCGGCTACGTCGAGTTTGCCTATGCGAAGCAGAACAAGATGGCCAATGTGCTGCTGATCAACCAGTCGCACCGCCCCATCGCCCCGAGCGCGGCGACGTTCCAGGCGGCCGCCGCCAACGCGGACTGGACCCACGCTGACAGCTACTACCTGATCCTCACGGACCAGCCGGGGGCCAACAGCTGGCCAATCACCGGCGCGAGCTTTATCCTCGTGTACCACAATCCGCCCGATGCGGTGGCCACCGGCGAAGCCTTGAAGTTCTTCAACTGGGCGTACAAGAACGGAACCCAGATGGCTTCTGAGCTGGACTATGTGCCGCTGCCGGCCGCGCTGATCGCGCAGGTACAGAGCACCTGGAAGACTTCGATTACCGCCAACGGCGCTGCGGTCTGGAAGTAGGTTTTTTGCGCCAATACAGCCCGGCGCTGCTCGCGCCGGGCTGCTTGCGCATCGGCGGCCGCGATTCAAGCCGTTTGTGCTTCGGTAAGGAATAATGGAGCAGGCCACTGCGTTCGTGATTGAGCCGCGTCATGCGTCTCGCCAGCGTCTCGGGGAGCGCCTCTTTCGGGGAGCGACGCTCGCCGCCGCTGTGCTCGTGCTGCTATTGCTCGGCGGTGTCGCGATTGCCCTCTTCAAGGGAGCATGGCCGGCACTCTCGCACTTCAAGCTCGCATTCCTGACCCGCCAGATCTGGAACCCGGTGACCGAGAAATTCGGTGCCGTGGCACCGATCTACGGCACCCTGGTCACCTCGGCGTTGGCGATGGTGGTGGCCATTCCGCTGAGCTTCGGCATCTCGATTTTCCTCACTGAACTGTGTCCGGCGTGGCTGCGGCGTCCGGTCGGCGTGGCCGTGGAACTGCTGGCGGCGGTGCCAAGCATCATTTTCGGCATCTGGGGGCTGTTCGTCTTTGCTCCCGTTCTGCAGCGCCACGTGCAGCCCTGGCTCATCGATCATCTGGGGGTGCTGCCGGGCATCGGCATGCTCTTTCAGGGACCGCCGTTCGGTATCGGCATCCTGACCGCCTCGCTGGTGCTGGCGATCATGGTGTTGCCCTTCATCGCCTCGGTCATGCGCGATGTGTTCGAGACCGTTCCGGACGTGCTGCGCGAGTCCGCGTACGGCCTGGGCGCCACGACCTGGGAGGTGATCTGGCAGGTCGTGCTGCCGTATTCACGCACTGGAGTCGTCGGCGGCATCATGCTGGGCCTGGGTCGCGCCCTCGGGGAGACCATGGCCGTCACCTTCGTGATCGGCAACGCGCATCGCGTCAGCAGCTCGCTGCTGGCACCCGGGACGACCATTTCCGCGACCATTGCCAACGAATTCACCGAAGCAACCGGTGATCTGTACAACTCCTCGCTGATCGCCCTGGGCGTGCTGCTGTTCGTGATCACCTTCGTCGTCATCAGTGCCGCGCGCTTGATGCTGCGGCGGCTGGATCGCAAGGCGTTGGGCTCCGTATGAAACGCAGTACCACGCGCAAATTCGCCAATGTCGTCGCCCTGCTGCTGTCGGTGGGCGCGACCGTCGTGGGCCTGTTCTTCCTCGCGGCCATCCTGTGGACGCTGCTGAAGAACGGACTCGCGGGCATGTCACTGCGCCTGTTCACGCAGATGACGCCGCCGCCGGGCTCGGACGGTGGATTGCTGAACGCCATTTTCGGCAGCGCCGTCATGACTGTGATGGGCATTGCGGTCGGTGCGCCGCTGGGCGTGCTGGCCGGAACCTACCTGGCCGAGTACGGCGGCAATTCGCGCCTGTCGGCCGTGATCCGTTTTGTGAATGATGTGCTGCTGAGCGCTCCCTCGATCATCGTCGGCCTGTTCGTGTACCAGATCGTGGTGGTCCCGATGGGGCACTTCTCGGCCATCGCCGGAGCTGCGGCGCTCGCGATCATTGCCATTCCGGTGACGGTGCGCACCACCGAGGACATGCTGCGGCTGGTGCCGCAGGGCATGAAGGATGCCTCCACCGCCCTGGGCGCCTATCCGTGGCGCACGACCCTCAGCGTCATCTATCCGGCCGCGCGCAGCGGCATTCTGACCGGCCTGCTGCTGGCGATTGCGCGCGTCAGCGGTGAGACCGCGCCGCTGCTGTTCACTGCCCTGAACAGCCAGTTCTGGAGCAAGGATCTGAACGCGCCGATGGCGAACCTGCCGGTGGACATCTACCTGTTTGCGCAAAGCCCCTATCCGCAGTGGCAGCAGCTGGCCTGGTCCGGAGCGCTCCTGATCACGCTGACCATCCTGGCCCTGAGCATTTTCGCGCGCATCGTGGTCTCAGCCCTGCAGCCGGCGAGGCGCACATGAGTGCCGGCGAGACAGCCGCTGCGGTTGCGACACAGACGCGCCCGCCGAGTGCGGCGGCGGCCAATGGCGTCGCGGTCCCGCCGAAAGTTTCGGTGCGCAACCTGCATTTCTACTACGGCAAGGCGCATGCCCTCAAAGGCATCAACCTGGATCTGGCCGATCGCAGCATCACCGCCTTCATCGGACCCTCGGGCTGCGGCAAGTCCACGATGCTGCGGGTCCTGAACCGCATGTACGCGCTGTACCCCGGGCACCGCGCCGAAGGCGAAGTGCTGCTGGATGGCGCCAACATTCTCGAGCCCACGGTGGATGTCGCAGACCTGCGCCTGCGCGTGGGCATGGTATTCCAGAAGCCCACGCCCTTCCCGATGTCGATATTCGACAACGTCGCGTTCGGGATCCGCCTGGCGCAGCGTATTTCACGGCGTGAGCTGGCCGACCGTGTGGAATCGGCGCTGCGCGATGCGGCGATGTGGGATGAGGTCAAGGACAAACTGCACGAGGATGGTCGCGGCCTCTCCGGCGGTCAGCAGCAGCGACTGTGCATCGCGCGCACGATCGCTGTGCGCCCCGAAGTCATCCTGTTTGACGAGCCGACCGCGGCGCTCGATCCGATCTCCACGCTGCGTGTCGAGGAGACCCTGCAATCCCTGCGCGAGAAATTCTGCATCGCGATTGTGACGCACAATCTGCAGCAGGCCGCGCGAGTGTCAAACACCACGGCCTTCATGTACCTGGGTGAACTGGTGGAAGTGGGTCCTGCCGAGCAGATCTTCACCTCCCCCAAGGACCGGCGCACGGATGACTATGTGACCGGCCGATTCGGTTGAGCGGAGCCATTTTATGAACGAATCCAATCAGACCATCTCTCCCCCGAGCCTCTCGCCCGCGGCGTTGGCCGCCAGCGGTGAGCACCATCGCGACGCCGGCCTGAACCTGCGGCCGAGCGGCCGTGGCAACGCCAGCCGCCTCGACGGCGCGGTCGGCCAGACCATCGGAACCGTGACGGTCGTGGATCCGGTGTTTTCCTGCCGCGATGTCAATGTGTATTACGGCGCCAAGCAGGCCATCAAGAACGTGAGCCTGGATGTGGGCAAGAAGCAGGTGCTGGCGATGATCGGACCCTCCGGTTGCGGCAAGTCGACCTTCCTGCGCTGCCTGAACCGGATGAACGACACCATCGCGGGTGCGCGTGTGACCGGGCAGATCCTGCTGGATGGCCGGGATATCCATGACCCTGCGCGCGATGTCGTGCAGCTGCGTGCGCGCGTCGGCATGGTGTTCCAGAAGCCGAATCCGTTTCCGAAGTCCATCTATGACAACGTGGCTTTCGGGCCGCGTCTGCATGGCCTGGTGCGACGTCGTGCCGACCTGGATGAACTGGTCTGCACCAGCCTGCAGCGCGCCGGTCTATGGAACGAGGTCAAGGATCGCCTCACGCAATCCGGCACCGGCCTGTCCGGCGGCCAGCAGCAGCGCCTGTGCATCGCACGCACGATTGCGGTGATGCCCCATGTCATCCTCATGGACGAGCCATGCTCTGCACTTGATCCGATCGCGACGGCGCGCATCGAGGACCTGATCGATGAGCTGAAGGAGTCTTTCGCCATCGCCATCGTCACCCATTCGATGCAGCAGGCCGCGCGTGTCTCGCAGCGCACGGCTTACTTCCACATGGGATCACTGGTCGAAGTCGGCGAAACGGATCGGATCTTCACCAATCCGCGGCACCGTCTCACCGAAGACTACATCACCGGCCGCTTTGGCTGACCGGTCACTCGCGCGCTTAAGGTTTCGGTTCCGACATGCTCGAAGGTCACATCAGCCGTTCCTTTGATGGTGAACTCGCCGGGCTGCATATCCGCGTGCTGGAAATGGGCGGCCTGGCGCTGGACCAGGTCCGGGCGGCCTCACGTGCCTACGCCGAATGGGATGTGCACAATGCACAACTCGCCGTCGATCGCGAAGGCGTGCTGATCAGCAGTGGCTCGCGGATCTACGATGATCAGTTGACGCTCATTGCCCGGCGCAACCCGGTGGCCAGTGATCTGCGCGCCATCATCGCGCTGGCGAAGATTGCGGCGGAACTGGATCGCGCGGGTGCCGAAGCGTGCAAGATCGCGCGGACCGTCCTGCACCAGAGCAGCAGGCCGGGGCGGCGCACGTCGAGCGACGCGCGGCACCTTGCCAACCTGGCCACCGCACTGCTGCGGCTGTCGCTGGAAGCGTTGGATCAGTTGGACAGTGCGATTGCCGATCAGGTCATCGATCGCGATCAGGACCTGGATGCGGAATATGCCGCCGGACTGCGGCGCCTGCTGACGCGCGCGCTGGAGGATCCGGCAAATATGGAAGTGACGGTGGAGGCGGCGTTTGTACTGAAGGCACTCGAGCGCATCGGCGATCATGCGCGCAATGCCGCTCAGCAGGTCGTCAGCATCGCTGATCACGCCGTGGCCGGAGGACAGGCTGCGCAGCAATGACCGGTCGCAGAACCCTCAGAAGGTGAAGCGACCGCCGATGGTCGGGGCCGTGTTGTCGTCGTGGTTGTAGGGGACGCCGGGGCTGTGCGGAATGGCGATGGCGAGTCCACCGCGTACCACGGAGTACGCAATTCCGGCATAAACGTCGAAGCGCGCGCTCAGGTGATGATCGACGTAGAGTGAAAGCTCATTGAAGGTGCCCGCGCAGGAGCTGCGGAAACCGGTGAGAGCCGAGCAGGTCGATGGCACGCGGAAGTCGTTCTGCAGCTGGTGATACCAGGACGCTGTCATATCGGTGTGAGCGGCGAAGGCGTATTTCAAGCCCGTCCACCAGATCTGCACCACCTTTGCAGAATCCAGGCCATTGTCTTCGACACCGCTGAGGATGTAGCCACCCTGATCCGAGGCGCCGACACCCAAGGGGTTTGCCGGATTGGTCTGCCGGATGTGTTCGTAGCCGGCAAAAAACTTCAAGGGGTCCCAGGCATATTTGAGAGCGACCAGCAGCGCGCTGTTGTCGGTGACGTTGCCATAGAGGGTCCCGTCAGGTGAGATCAGATTCGCTCCGGCGATCTGATTGGTATTGATGCTGTTGACGGTTGATTCGTACGGTTGGGTCGGGCTTTGCGGTCCCAGCAGGGGGTTCAGCACGCTGATGGCCTGGTTGTAATGCTGATAGATGAGGTCGGCCGCGAAATTGGCGTACTGGCCGCCTAAGTCGAAGCCGTAGGCCGTGTTGTGCGCCTCCTGCGGCGTGCAGGTGGCGGCGGACCAGGCCGCGGCAGGGGAGTAGCAGCCACCGGAACCGCCGGCGAACTTGTACATCAGCCCGGCATGCACCGGACCTACGGAGAGGTGATATTTGGTCGCATTGTCCCAGCGGCTGTCTTCGGTGTCGCCACCGCCGGCCATCGTGCCGCTATACGCGATGTAGGAGAAGCCGTTGGCGCCGCCGGTCGGATCGTACGCAACCACCGCGTCGGCACCCAGGGCGCGTTGCCGGCCGAAGGTGAGCGTGCCCAGGTGATCGGACGATACACCGCCGAAGAACTCATCATTGAAGACCTGGCCGGCGCGCGAGCCGTCGGTGGCCTCCGCATAGCTGCCTCGTGGCAGGCCATTGTTGGCGATGTTGGTGGCCGACGTATTGGCAAGTTCTCCTGACTGCGGATTGATGGCCGTCGTCGCGTTGAATACCACGGACCAACCCTCCGTGAACGCTTCCTTACCCTTGATGCCCAGGCCCGTCACCGACAGGTTGTTCGGTGCGATGAGCCATCGGGAATGCGTGGCATTGCGGTTGACCAATGACTCGCCTTCATAGTTATAAGGACTGGTGGGTAAGCCGTGGCTGACCCAGCCGATGCCCGCATCGTAGCGGCCGAAAATGGTGATGCCATACCAGCTGAGCGGGCAGTCGGTGGCGGCGAACTCTTTGAGGCTGCGGCAGCCCGCCTCGGTATCGGACGCTGCCGCCGGAGCGCCCGCTGCATCCGGCGCCGCTTGCGCCCACACGCAGCCGGAGGCGAGTGTAGCGACGATGAGACAAAGGGGAGTAAATCGCACCCGGGCACCTCCGGTACACAAAGTCGTGCAGCCTGAAGGACATTGGCCGGCAGGACAAGCAGCCCGCGAATAGTCCGCGGCAGGGCTAGGTTTCAGCCCACTGCCGCAATAGGTTGTGATAGATGCCCGCCAGGCGCACGCAGGCATTGTGATCCGCGCCGGTATGCCCCAGTTCCTGGATCGTGCCGTCAAGGTCGAAGAGCAACTCGCGGCGGGCGTCGTCGCGCACCATGCTCTGCACCCAGAAGAAAGCGGCCCGGCGCACCCCGCGGGTGACGGGCCTGACGTGATGCACGGTGCCGCCGCTGTAGAGCACCATGTCTCCGGCGGGCAGCTTCACCACCTTTTCCCCCGCTGTGGCGCCGATGACCAATTCACCGCCGTCGTATTCGGCGGGGTCGGTGAGAAACACAGTGGCCGACAGGTCGGTTCGCACCTGGTGCTGCGTGCCCGCCAGAGGTTGCACCGCCCCGTCGATATGCGCGCCGTACGACTGGCCCACGGTATAGCGGTTGAATAGCGGCGGAAGAATTTTCAGGGGCAGTGCGGCCGCGATGAAGAGCTGATTGCGATCCAGTTCGGTCTGGATCATGGCACCGAGCCGTCGCGCCACCGGCTCGCTTTCCGCAGTCTGCGTATTGTTCTTGGCCCGGCTCGAGAGGTATCCCGCGGTGGCCTTGCCGTCGATCCACTGGGCAGCTCCCAGAATCGCCTGAAATTCGGCGACCTGGGAGGCGCTCAGCAGTCGCGGGATCGTAATCACCATGGGTCAATAAGTGGCCGAAATGCTCACCAGCAGTGTGCGTCCCTCGCCCGGTACGACGTGGAAGAAGTGCAGCTGGTCGTAATAGTACCTGTTGAACAGGTTCTTCACATTCAGCTGGGCTGCGATGCGCGTCGTGATCGCGTACTTTGCCATGGCATCGAAATCCCAGAACCCCGGAACGGTCTTGATAGGCGGGACATTCTGCGTGTACTGCGAAGAGACGAATCGGCCGCCCCCACCGAACTCCAGTCGTTCACCCAGCCGATAGGTGGTCCAGGCGCTGAAGGCGTGCTTGGGTGTGTTCATCAGCGGCGCGCCGACCGGCGCGGCGCCCTTGGCGGTTTCGGTCACCTTGCTGTCCAGGTAGGTGTACCCGGCGAGCACCTGCCAGCTTGCGGTGAGATTGCCCTCGGCACGCACCTCCCCGCCATCCACCTGCTGGCTTCCGGCGAGAATGTTCAGCACCGGATTGGTAGGGTCCGGGACGCGGGCATTGTCCTTTTCGAGCCGGAAGATCGAGCCGCTCAAGATCAGTTTCTCCTGCAGCAGATCCCACTTCGTGCCCAGTTCAAAGGTCTTGTTCTTTTCAGGATCCAGGTTCGCGTTGTTCAAGGAGAACGACCGCGAACTGCTGATCAGCGACAGATCCTCGGCGGATGGATCGAAGGACGTACCAAATGAGAAGTAGGCATTGCCGTGGGGCGTGATCTTGTACGAGAGGGCGGCACGGTAGCTGAAGTCTTCGTCGATGTGGGGAATGTGATCCGTCGTCGTGACCACGCCCGGCTTGGTCGTCGAATAGTTGACGTCGTTGTAGTCAAGATCGAATCGGTCCCAGCGCACGCCGAGTATCGCCTGCCAGTTACCGAGAGTTGCCGTGTTCATGATGAAGGGTGCAACGCTGTCGGCGCTCAGATGCGTCTGGTAACGCGGGTACTCACTGCCCGTGAACGCCTGATTCTCGTTGGGGTCCAGGAGCGGAGTGGTCGGCACGCCGCTGAAGTTGTAGAAAATCGGCGCAGCTTTCTCGTGGCCGCCTTCGATTCCAACCACCGCCGTATTGTGAATATCACCGGTCTGGAAGCGCATCGTTCCGAAGAACTGGTCCCAGAGCATGGTGTCGACACTTTTGCCCTCGTTGTCATTGCGCGTGACATTCACTGCCGACAGCGGCGTCGTCAAGGGAATCGTCGTGGCAATCAGCGGCTCGCTGAAGCGGAAATCACGGCCATAGCTTGCATAGCGCAGCTGATTCTCGAGCGTGATGGAATCGGAGAAGTCATGGTCGACTTTGAAGCTCGCGATGTCGGTGCGCGTGCGCATGTAGTCGCTGCGGAAGCCGTAGAAATTGTCCTGCGAGACGGCAGCCGGTGTGATGCCGAAATACGGCAACCCGTAGTCAGGGATGTCATCGTTGTACTGATGGAAGTAGGCGAGAGTCACCCGTGTCGGGGTGCCCATTCCGAAGCTGAGGCTGGGCGCGAACCCCCAGCGCGAGTCCGCAACGACATCCCGATCGGTCACCTGCGCCTTGATGCCCATCGCATTGACTCGCAGCGCGGTACCCGCGCCGAGAGCGGAAATGGGCTCATTCACATCGATGGTCGCGCGCCGCGTATCGTCGGTCCCTCCGGTGAGAATGCCGGAGATGGCCTCCTGCAGCTTTGGAAGCTTGGTGGCCTGCTCGATCACGCCACCGGTTGAGCCGCGCCCGAAGAGAATTCCCGAGGGACCCTCGAGCACCTCGATGCCCTCCAGATTGAACGGATCGCGAAAGTAGTCGCCGTAGTCACGAATCCCGTCCAGGAACATATCCGTGCGCGCCGAGAAGCCGCGGATGGTGGGCGAATTGCCCAAGGACCTGAACTCACCGGCACCGATGGTGATTCCGGGGACGTTGCGCAAAGCCTCGTTGAAGTCGGTCACGGCCCGGTCCTCCATGACCTGCTGGGTGACCGTGGCGATCGACTGCGGCGTGTCCTGTACAGGCGTGGTCAGCTTCGACAGGCTGGAAATTTCGCCCTTGTAGGAGTCTCTCTCGCCGAGAACGTAAACCTCCTGAACGGAGCCCCGATCCGCGGTTGCGTCGGTCTTCTGATCGTCGGCGTATGCCGAATGGGCCTGCAGAATTCCCAATCCCGTACCGGCCAACAGAACCGAACGAAAGCGCCGGTTTGCGCCGCGATTTTCACCAGCCATCGAAAAGCTCCCTTGTATTCTTTCGTATACAGCGGAGCTACATATATAGATTGAAAAGTATTAAGTCAAAGATAGGGTGTCGGCCGCAAGGCGCGGCCGGGGCAATAGGAAATGGGGTTCCGATCAAGGCGCCGCCATGCATCGTCCTGAATGGGTCAGGACGTGCACGGCGGCAGGTGTGATTACTTCTGGAACGGGTAGATACGGAAGGAAGCCATGCCCTCAAACATTCCAGCGGCCGGTGAGCCGCCCACCGCCTCAAACAGCGTGCGCTGAATGTAGCCGGCCTGCAGGCCGAACTGCGCGTTGCCCAGCTTGCCAGAGTAGAACTTCCACCAGAAGCCACCGGTCACTTCGTCGACCTTTTGGTTCTGGCCGGTGCAGGTACCACCCAGGGTGTAGCAGCCGCTGTTGACCAGGGTCGGTGAGCCCAAACCGAAGTAGTAGGGGCCGACACCCGCAGGGTTGTAGGTGTATAGCGTCCGGCTCTGCTGCTCACGGCCCGCGTACAGGTAGGTCTGCAGGCTGGGGACCGGGTTGTAGATCAGGCCGGCCAGCACCTGATACTCCGCGACCGGAGACAGCGAACCATCGGGCTTGACGACCACATCGTTCAGCGAGGCCGAGCCGTAGCGGCCGATGCCCTTGCCCACGAGCGCGCTCAGCTGAAACGTGAGGATGTTGGGGACCAACGGGATGTAGGCGCCGGCGCCGATGCCACCGCCCACGGTGGTGTTGCTGTCGGGTCCGATAGCGGAACGGAAGAAACGGCCGAGACCGAACAGTTCGTAGTGGCCGAAGCCCGGGTCAAGCGCCGCCTTTACGATGACATCCGGAGCAATATCATCCGAGAAGCTCGAACCCGACACCGAGCAAGTGCTGGCGGAAGTGGACGTGGAGGTCGCCGTTCCCGTGGTGGTGGTCGTCGTGGTCGTGGTTGTGGTGCTGGCGGTGCAGGTGCCCCCGCCATTGCCGAGCTGACCCGTGCCGGCGAAACCGGTGGTCGGGGACGCCGGCAGCGTGCCCTTGATGCCGCCTGGGGCGAGACTGTTGCTGTTGACGATGCCGGTAGCCTGCGGGCTTTCCAGTGACAATCCCAGCCACAAGCCGTTGCCGATCTTGTCGACGATACGCATCTGCGGGTTACGGGTCCAGGTGAAGCCCGCGACGTACTGCGCGTCTATGGTCAACGGCGCATCCTCATCGCGAGGATCCATACCCTTCTTTTCCAGCGTCGCGAGACTCCAGCTCTGGCCACCCATGATGTACCAGCCGGAGTCGCTGATGAAGCGACCATAGAAGTTGCGCATGCGCGGCGTGTAACTGTTGCTCTCGTTCGAATTCGCCGTGGGCGCGGCGCCCAGGAAGTCGTACTCCAGCCAGCTCTCCAGCTTGTAGCCGTCGGTACTGTTGGTCTGCGCCAGCATGCTGAAGCGGCTCTGACGGGCGCTGAAGCGGAACTCTGACTGAGTGCTCTGCTCGTTATTGCCCAGCGGGGTGCCGTTGAAGCTTGAACCCACATCGGTGCTTTCAGTCTTGTTGCGGAAGATGGTGGCAAGTTCCGTAAAGCCCCCGAAGGTGAGATTGACCGGGCCGGCCTGAATCGTGGGGCTGGTGCTCGGCGCGCTCTGTGCCATCACCACCGGTGCGGACGCGGCGCCAAGTACCAGGGCGACAGCCGTCGCGACAAGGGACAACCGCCGGCGCGAGGGTGTCGCGACGGAATTGGAAAGGGGGCCTTTGGAGCTGGACAATGTCATGAGTCGGTATCCTTCCTAACCGTTAGTTTCAGCGCCGCAACTGTGATTCATTCGTATGACATCCAGATTGCACACATGTGACGGTTATGTTGCAACGCTGCTGCGCCGCAGGGAATTGCCGTGTTCGGTGAGTCCTAGGTGTTCTGCGCCGACTCCAAATCCGGTGGCGCATTGCAGTGGGAATTCTGGAATTCCCCTCTTGTTGCTTTTTGGCCCCGAGCTGGAGGTGGGCTGCGCGTCCCGGCGCTCGAGTCAATAAGACATCAGAATCGGACGGGTCATGCCGGCGAGCAGATCGCGGGTGACGCCGCCCATCACCTGTTCCCAAAGCTTGGGGTGCCCGAAGGCACCCGAGACAATCAGATCGGCACCTCGCCGGCCCGCCTCGGCCTGCACGACTTCGGCGATTGAATCCCGGGCAATCTTCTCCAGCCCGACGGCCTCGACATTCGGGTTGTGGTGCCGGATGTGCGCCACGATCTGCTCCGGTGCCAAGGCCCGGTACCGCTCCATGTACTGGGAGGGATTGATCGCCAGCACGGTGACCCGCTCGGCATGCTCGATCAGGGGCAGTGCATCGTTCAGGGCACGTGCGGATGCCCGGCTGGAATTCCAGGCCACCAGGATATGCCGCCCCAGGGTGCCGAAGGATCCGTCGGCGGGCACAAAAACCACAGGACGCCCCGCGCTGAACAGGACGGTCTCGGAGAAGGTGTGGCCGTCAGAAGAGGGTGCGGTGGGGGTGTGCTGACCCAGGATACAAAGATCGGCGAAACGCGCGTGCTGCGGTACAACACTCGCCGCGCTGCCCGCGACGCTGCGCAATTCAACCTCCAGCCCGGATTTCGCCCTGAGCGCGTCCAATTCCTGCGCCAGCCGCTGCGCGGTGTCATCGGCGGCCTGCGCGTTGCGACGGCTGTCGCGGCTCAAGTCAGCAGCGGAAACCAGTCCGAACTCGCCGGTGCTTTGTGCATGCACCTGGCCGGAATCCAGCTCACGGACGTACAAGCCGGTCAGCCGGCTGCCATGGCGGCGGGCCAGATCGGCCGCCAGATTCAGCCGCACCCGCGCAGTTTCGGTGTGGTCCAGATGCACCAGCAGATCCTTCAGTGCCATGACCTACCTCCCGGCGCGTGCGGTCGTCGGCCAGTTTGCCTGCCAGCCACCCCCGAGCGCGCGTACCAGGTTTACGCTCGCCTGCAGTTCGCGCGATTGCAGGTCGAGCGTGGCGCGCTGCGCCTGCAGGGCTGCGATCTGCGCAGAGACGACCTGCAGGTAGTTGACCGCGCCGTTCTCATAGCGGTTCAGCGACAGGGCGAGCGCGCGCTCGGCTGCGACCCGTGCCGCCTGCTGCTGATCGTGTTCCTGCTGCACCAGGCGGTTCTCGGCCAGCGCATCCTCCACCTGCTGGAAGGCGCCAAGGACGGAGGCACGATATTTGTTCGTTGCCTCATCGAACTGCGCGCGGGCACTCGCCACCACGGCGCGACGGTAGCCGCCATCAAACAGCGTCAGGGCGGCCTGCGGGCCGATCGCCCAGAAGCGGTTCGGAGCGCCGAGCAGCCCGGCGGTCTGCGTGCTCTGCAGTCCGGCGATCGCGGCAAGGGAAATGCGTGGGAAGAAGGCCGCGCGCGTGATGCCGATCTGCGCATTGAACGCCGCCATGGTGCGCTCGGCGCCTGCCACATCCGGCCGACGCTCGAGCAGGGTGGTCGGCAGTGCTACCGGAACATTCGGGAATTGAAGGGTGAGGTCACCGCGGGTGATGGTGAAATTTGAGGCGATCGCGCCGGTCAGAGCCGCAATCGCATGCTCGAGCAGGGCGCGCCGGTCGATCACATCAGTCAACGCAGCGCGGGCCGTCTCAAGCTGTGTCTGGGCCTGCGCGACGTCCAGCTCCGAGGAAATTCCACCTTGAAAGCGCGTGTTCGTCATCGCAACGGCACGGCCGTAGTCGGCGACGGCTTCCTCCAGCAAGGAGCGTTGGGCGTCCTCACCTCGCAGGGCGATGTAGTCGAGCGCCAGCCGCGCATGCAGCGCCAGGCGCACGGATTCCAGATCCGCCGACAAAGCCTGGGTCTGCGCCTTGCCGGCTGCCACGGCACTGCGCACCCGGCCCCATAGGTCGAGCTCGTAGTTCAAGGCGCCGCCGATGAAATCGTCGTGGTAGGAATCCGGCTGCGAGGCTGAGCGCAGCGGGCGATTGTCCGACTGTCGATCCGTATTCGTATAGGTCTGCGCGGACAGGGTGGGGAACAGCGCACTGCGCGCCTCGCCCTCCAGCGCCTGTGCCTGCTGGTAGCGATCCAGTGCCGCGGCGAGATCAGGATTGGCGGAATCGATCTTTGCCTCCAACCCATCCAGAGTGGGATCGGCAAACTCGCGCCACCAGTCGCTGCGCGGGAGCTGATCAGAGGGATGTGCGAGTCCCCACATGCACGCTCCCGGAGCGTCCGTCGGGGGGGCGGACGCTCCGGGCGGCACGCTCCCGGCGGGCCCACAGTCCTTGGAGGCATCAAACTGCTGATACTGCGCCGGGGCCGGATTGGTCGGGGGCTGGTATCGCGGCATCAGCGTGCAGGCCGCAAGCGCCAGGCAGGCCAGAGCAAGCAGTCGCTGCCAATGCCTCATGGCTGCGCAGCACTCCTGGCGATCATCGGCGCCGGCGCGCCGGCGATGCGCACCAGCTCGCCGTTGAGGATCGAATCCGGCGGGCTGTCGACCACGCGATCCTGGGGCGTCACTCCGAGATTCACATTGACCACGGCGCCACGTTCCTGCGCGATCTGGATCGGCTTGAGCACGATGTGATTGCCAGCGTCGACCGTCGCCACCTGCAGGCCTTCCTTGCGGAAGATCAGCGCGGTGGTCGGCAGTTCCAGCACGTGCTGCGGCGCCGGGATCTGGAAATGCACTTCGACGTAACTGCCCGGCAGCAGAAGATGATCCGGATTGTCCGCCATCAGCTCGACCTGCATGGTGCGCGAGGCCACGCTGACCGCCTGTGACAGGTCCGCGACTTTTGCCGGCACCTTCACGCCTGGGTTCTCCGGCAGCTCCAGTTGCGCCGTGAGGCCTACCTTGATCTTCCCGGCATCGGTCTGCGGCACATCGACGTAGATCCGCGCCTCGTGCTCATCGGCAACCCGGAACAGCTCACTACCCTTGCCGCCGGCGCCGGCGTTGATGAGATCTCCCACGTCCGTGTTGCGCGCGGTCACGATGCCGTCGAATGGCGCGACCACGTGCTTGAAGGCCGCCAGTGCCTTGAGGCGCTCCAGATTCGCCTGCGCGGCATTCACGCTCGACTGGCTGACCGCATAGGCCGCAGCCTTCTCATCCGCTTCCTGCTGAGAGACGGATTGTGCGGCGAGCATCTTCTTCCAGCGCTCGGCCGTGATCCTGTCCAGATCATCGTGGGCCTTTGCGGTTGCGAGGTCGGCCTCCACCTGGTGTATCTGCTGATCCAGCTCCGGCGTCTCGATATCCGCCAGAGCCTGTCCGGCTTTGACGTGGCCACCGATGTCGACGTACCAGCGCTTCAGATAGCCATCCACGCGGGCATAGATCGGCGCATCGATGTAGGCATTCAAGGTTCCGGGCAGCACCAGTTCCTGCATCTGCGCGGTTGTTTTCGGTGCGACGATTTCCACCGTCGGGATGGCCTGTGTGTCTGTCCAGCTCTTCACCTGGGCCTGCGCCCGCAGGCGCAGCCCAATGCCCAGGGCGACGATGACGCCGACGGCAAGTGCACCGAAAAGCAGCGTGCGGCGCACGCGGCGCTGCAACTGTGAGGTCTCGGGCTCTGTCATGATGAATCGAATCCCCTAGGATTGAGCAGGTAAGCCGGCGCTGGCGACGATGGGCACATCATTGCGATGCATCAGGCTGAAGATGACCGGTACCAGCAACAGCGTGGCAACGGTGGCAAACAGGAGGCCGCCGATGACGGCGCGGCCCAGAGGCGCATTCTGTTCGCCGCCTTCGCCCAGCGCCAGAGCCATCGGAATCATGCCGATTATCATGGCCAGGGCGGTCATCAGCACCGGCCTGAAACGGGTTGTTCCCGCCTCGATGGCCGCGGCTATCGGGTCGTGGCCGAGGGCGAGCTGTTCTCGGGCAAAGCTGACCACCAGGATGCTGTTCGCCGTGCCGACACCCATGGCCATCATTGCCCCGGTCAGTGCCGGCACGGACAGCGTCGTGCCGCTCACGAACAGCATCCAGGTAATGCCGGCGAGCGCAGCCGGGAGCGCGCACACCACCACGAACGGATCGCGCCAGGACTGGAAGTCCACGACCAGCAGCAGATAAATGAGTACGAATGCACCGGCGATGCCGAACAGCAACCCCTCGTAGGATTCGTTCATGGTCTGCACCTGACCGCGAACCGCGACGGTCGAGCCGGGTGGCAGCTGGCCGGCAGTCTGTTTGACGATAGCGTTGATATCCGAGGCGACGGCGCCCAGGTCCCGACCCTGGACCGTCGCATACAGGTCCATGGTGGGCTGGACGTCATAGTGGGAGACGACGCCTTCGGCGCGGCTTTGCGTGATGGTCGCCAGACCGCCCAGCAACTGCGGAGCACCGCCCGCGGCGCCGCTTACCGGAATGTTCTCCAGGTCTGACAGCGTGTCGATCCGATATTGGGGGGTTTGCGCAACGAGTGGGTACGAGACTTTGTTATCCGGATTGACCCAGAAGTTGGGCGACACCTGGGCGCTGCCCGAGAGCGTCACGAGCATGCTGTTGGCAATATCGCGCTGGGTCAGGCCGACCTGGGTGGCGCGAATCCGATCGACTTTGACGTTGAGGACGGGCTGGTCGAATGTCTGCTGCATCCGCAGGTCGGCGATGCCGGGGATGTGGCGCAGCTTGTTGAGCAGTACCTGCGCATACTGCGCGTTCTCGTCACGCTTGAACCCCACTACCTGCACGTCAATCGGCGCCGGCAGCCCGAAGTTCAGAATCTGGCTGACGATGTCCGCTGGCAGGAATGCGTACGTGGCTTCCGGATGCAGGCGGGGCAGCCGCTCTCGCAGCAGTTTGATGTAGTCATCGGTCGGGGCGTGATTACCTTTGAGAGTGATCAGGATGTCGGCATCCGCCGGTCCGATCGGAGCGGAATTGCTGTAGGTGATGTTGATGCCGCTTATCGGCAGGCCGATATTGTCGATCATGCCGTCAAGCTGGTTAGGCGGAATGAGCTGGCGGATCGTGTTTTCGATCTGGTCGCACAGACGGGCCGTCTCCTCGATGCGCGTGCCGGGCAGCGCCCGCACGTGCAGCTTGATTTCCCCGGAATCAACGGACGGAAAGAAGTTCTCACCGAGCCAGGGCGTCAGCACCGCAACCGAAGCAACCACGAAGGCCAGGAAGATGCTCATGAACATGACGCGCCGACCCATCGCGAGGCGGAGCAGCTGGGCGTAGAGCGAGCGGGCATCGGCGACCCCGCGTTCAAATCGGCGTTGGAAGCGGACCAGGAAATTGCCGCGGCGGGACGGGGCGGGGGCGCCATGGGTTGCGCCGGCGACGCCCGGATCGTGGCTCGTGAGCAGCATTTTTGCCAGTACCGGTACCAGCGTGCGCGACAGTACGAAGGAGCCCAGCAGGGCGAACACCACCGCCTCGGCCATCGGTACGAACAGGTAGCGTGCGACGCCGGAGAGGTAAAACATCGGCACGAACACGATGCTGATGGAAAGGAAGGAGAACAGCGCGGGGATGATGATCTGCTGGCCGCCGTCGAGGACGGCCTGCTGGACGGGCTTGCCCTGCTCAAGATGCCAGTTGATGTTCTCGATCGTGACGGTCGCATCATCGACCAGGATGCCGACGGCCAGTGCCAGCCCGCCGAGCGTCATGACATTGATGGTCTGTCCGAGCATCGACAGGCACAGGATCGAGGTCAGAACCGCCAGCGGGATCGCCAGCGTGATGATCAGGGTCGAACGCAGGCTGCCCAGGAACAGCAGGATCATCAGGGCCGTGAGGATCGCGGCGATGACGCCCTCGCGGGCCACGCCGGTGACCGCGGCCTTGACGAAAATGGATTGGTCCCCCACCAGGCCTATGTGCAACCCCGCGGGGGCGCCGGCCTTGATCAGCGGCAGCAGATCCTTGACCTGACTGATGATGCTCAGGGTCGATACGGAGCCGTTCTTCTGAATCGTCGTGAGGACCGAATGCAGTCCGTTGACGCGCACCATGTTCTGCTGTGGTGAATAGCCATCGCGTACGTGCGCGACGTCGCGCAGGTACACCACGGTGCCGTCAACGCGCTTGATCGGCAGGTCATTGAGGGCGCTCAGGGTGTCGGTGCTGGCATTGAGCAGCACCTCGTACTCGAGCTTGCCGATCTTCTCGGTGCCGGCCGGCAGCAGCAGGTTCTGCAACTGAATGGCGCTGACGACATCCTCGGGCGAGAGATTCTTCTCGTGCAGCGCCGCCGGATCCAGATCCACCTGCACCTGACGATTCTTGCCGCCGTAGGGGGAGGGCACGGCGGCGCCCTCGACTTCGGCCAACCGCGGGCGGATGAAGTTGTTGGACAGGTCATACAGCTGCTGGTCGGTGAGGCTCTTTCCGGACAGCGCCAGCTGCAGGACCGGGACGCTTGAGGCGTTGTAGCTCAGGATCTGCGGCGGGTTGATGCCGGGCGGCAGCCGCTTGAGCACTGTTTGCGAAATGCCGATGACCTCGCTCAGCGCAGCGTTGACATTAACGTCAGGGTGGAAGAAGACCTTGACCACGCCCACACCGGGCAGGGATTGGGATTCGATGTGCTCGATGCCGGTGACCGCCGTGGTCATCTGGCGCTCGTAGTAGGTGATGATGCGGTTGGACATGTCGGCCGGCGGCATGCCCACATAGGTCCACACGATGCTGATGACGGGCAGATTGATGTCGGGGAGGATGTCGACGGGCGTGCGCACGGCCGCCAGGGAACCAAAAAGCACGATCACGATCGCCAACACAAAGAAGCTGTAGGGATTACGTAGGGCAGTACGAATGATCCACATAGACGGTAGCTCTTAAATCGGGCGCGTGACCGGAATCTGACGGGTCATGATGCCGCGCGTGTGGGCGGGGCGAATGCGGAAATTGCACCGGACCGTGTCCGGTCGCGGCCGCTGAAACACTCAGTTACAGAAATTACCGGGCACGGTGCCCCGGATCTCATGGGGTGGCTGAGGTTGATCCGGGCAGTCCGGTTGCGGGGAGAAATATGTGTACGTTCAGGCCGTGGGGCTCGCGGTCGCGTAGCTCGATCGTGCCCCCGTGTGCCAGGATGATGGATCGGGCAATGGACAGACCGAGGCCCATTCCCTGACGATCGGATTCGCGCGCTTCGTCAGTGCGATAGAAGGGTTCGAAGACTTTGGCCTTCTCGGTGTCGGGAATGCCTGGACCGTCATCCTGGATCTCGATGACGAAGCCGCTAGGCGCGAGGCGCTGCAGAGTGACCGAGGCGTGCTCGCCGTACTTGGCGGCGTTGGTCACGACATTGGTCAGTGCCCGCAGCATTGCCTGTGGTTTGCAGTAGTAGTTGCTGCGCTTTGGTGCCCCATACGTGACATCGCCTCCCAGATCCGAGACCAGGTCGCATACGGTCTGCAGCAGCGAATCCAGATCGACGACTTCGCGCGGCTCGGCATCATCAACGCCACGCACGAAAGACAGGGCGGAGGTGAGCATGATCTGCATCGCCTCGATGTCCGCCAGCATCTTCGTCTTATCATCGGCCCGGTCGGTCTCGACGCGAAGTCGCAATCGGGTCAACGGAGTGCCCAGGTCGTGGCTGATCGCGCCCAGCATGAGGGTGCGGTCGGTCAGCAGCCGCTGCAGCCGCACCTGCATCTCGTTGAAGGCGCCGATTGCGCGTTGCAGCTGCAGCGGACCATGCACGGCCAGGGGCGGAGAGTGCACATCAACGCCAACCCGTTCGGCGGCCCGGGCAAATCGGTCCAGCGGCCGGTTGATCGTGCGGGTCACCCAGAACCACAGTCCTGCGGTTGCGAATACCAGAAATACGATCGTGGCGAGCTGTTCGAGCAGCCCGACCCGAATCTCAAGACCCACCGGCGTCGAGATCTGCACGGCGCCGCCGCCGCGCAGCATCACCGTGATGAGTTTGGCATTCTCGCCCAGGGTGTCATTGCGCGCGATGACCTGCACCGATGCCGGATTCCTGCGCAGCGTGCCGAGCAGCTGCGCCCGCAGCGCCAGGTCCGGTTCTGCCAGCAGCGGCGGCAGGGCGGCGATGCCAGGCTCATAGCGCACCTGGAACTGAGGTTCATTCCACAGCCGGGCGAAGGAGGGTCGATCGGCGACGGGCACCGACTCGAGCAGGCGCACGACCATCTCGACCTTGCTGATGGCCAGGTCCGGCCGCAGCACGCGCTGCCATTGCGGCAGCGTCACGACGTAGAGCACTCCCGCGAGCACCTGCGAGAGCACGACTCCCACGATCAGGATGGCGGCCACCTGACCGCGAGAGCCGGCCGGCACCAGCCAGCGCAACAGTCGTTTCACGCAGCGGTGACCTCGGCGGTGAAGATGTACCCTCCGGAGCGGACCGTCTGGATGAGCATCGGGTCCTTCGGATCGGCTTCTATCTTACGTCGCAGCCGGCTCACCTGGATATCGATGCTGCGATCAAACACGCCCGGATTGCGACCGCGGGTCAGATCCAGGAGCTGGTCGCGCGTCAGCACCCGCTTGGGCCGATCGCAAAAAGCGGCCAGCAGTTCAAACTCGCCGCCCGTCAGCGGCACCTGCGCGCCGTCGGCGGAAGTCAGCCGGCGGGTTCCCACGTCCAGCTTCCATCCGGCAAACAGCAGCAACGAACGCTGGCGCGCCTGTGGTGTGAGGGTCACGGACTGCACGCGTCGCAGCAGCGCCCGGATGCGTGCCAGCAACTCGTGGGTGCCGAACGGCTTGGTCAGGTAGTCATCCGCGCCGATTTCCAGTCCGACGACACGATCCA
The DNA here is from genome assembly GCA_036498905.1 of Steroidobacteraceae bacterium. Classification (GTDB taxonomy): domain Bacteria; phylum Pseudomonadota; class Gammaproteobacteria; order Steroidobacterales; family Steroidobacteraceae; genus DAIDKA01. Next base: position 33,809 of record DASYER010000071.1, read on the forward strand.
CCTCGCTGGCGCGCGCCGTCAGCATGATGATGGGCACATGGCTGTTGGCGCGAACGCGACGGCACAGCGACAGCCCGTCTTCCTTCGGCAACATAATGTCGAGTATCAACAGATCGATCCGACTGACTCCCAGCAGCCGGTCCATGTCGCGACCGTCCTTGGCCACGCTCACCCTGTAGCCATTGCGCTCAAGAAAGTCGGCGACCAGACTGCGGATGTCCGGGTCGTCCTCAACAAACAGGATGTGCGGCGACTGCTCCATCAGGACTGAAGTATTCCAGCGAAAATCACTCGATCGGAAGGATTTTTGTAACGGACGGCAACAGGCCGCCGGCCTGCCACAGTTCGTACCATTGATACCGCATCGTTACCAGCTGCTCGGTAAAATACCCATCACATACGGCGATTTGGCGCCGCAGCCGTACCCAAAATGGAGATCTTAGGATGAAAGCGGGAACTTCGAGTCTGCTCACGACGCTGGTCGGTGTAGTCACCCTGGCTGGCTGCGCATCGGCGCCCCCGGTGGTGGTCGGTGCGGTGGGCCCGGCCGGGCCGGTCATCAACGGACCGACCGGCAAGCTGGTCGTCTACAGCGCCACCACGGTGTACACCGCAGAGCAGTCGCGTTATGCGCTGCACACCTCATACACGCTCCTTGATGACAAGGGCGCGCAACTGCGCAAGGTCAAGAACCGCGCCGGACTGTTTGCGGCCGATCCGATCACCCTGACGCTGGCGGCCGGTCAATACCGCGTCAAGGCGCTGGCGACATCCGCCGGCCCGGTGATCGTGCCGGTACTCGTCGCTTCCGGGCGCACCACGACGGTATATCTGGATGACACACCGGTGCCACAGGATCTGCGCGCCAGCGCCAATGAGGTCAGGCTGCCCGACGGTCACGTGGTCGGCTGGCGCGCACCGTAGTCCGTCGCGCTCAGAACGTCATCTGAATCTGCAGCAGCAGCGCCTTCTCGTCCGGGCGATTGCCGCTGCTCGCGCCACCCACGAACTGGGTGCGGTCAAAGTCGAACATCCAACGCAGATTCTGGTTCAAATACCAGTTCAATCCGACGCCCAAGTCCCGGGCTACGCTGGCCACTGCGGCCGGATCCGCGAATGAGGCCAGTCCGCCGGCGAATGCATCGGCGCCGATATGCAGTTGCTGGTAGCGGGTCACCAGTTCCCACGCGCCGAAGCCGCCACTGCCCGGCTGGAACCTCGATAGCGGCGTAAGACTGTTGTAAGCCTCACGCTCGCCGGTCAGAAAGTAGGCGGCCTGTACCTGCCACGAGGAATTGTCCACCCGTCCCGTGCGCAGCTCCTTGCTGCTGACCTGGCGGGCCACGCCTTGGGAGGATTCGACATATTCGGCGAGCAATCCGAAGCTGCCGGCATAGTAATAGGCTTGCGGTGACCAGCGGCTGCGCTGGCCATCGGCGTAAGTCGCGCTGCCCGGCGCCGCCGAGGTGGCGGCGCGGTAGCCGAACAGTGACTGCTGGCCGGGCGTTTTATATGAGGGCAGGAAGGTTGATGTGGGGCTGCCGATGAAATTCACATAGGTGCCGCTGACGCCGAAGCCCAGACCCCGCAGATACGGGCTGTCGGCGCCGACAAAGGGCTGAAAGAAGACCCGGCCCTCCCAATCCTTCTTGCCCGTGGTGCTGGTATCAGGCGTCGGGTTTGAGTCGGTGCTTGTCCCATCGGTCACACCGTCGAAGAGTCCAAAGGCGTAGCCGATGGCACCTTGCAGCACATCGCCGCCCACCTGGATGCCCAGATCGCGATTGGGAACCAATGAACTCGGGAGTCCGAGCTCGATGAACCGGTCGTACTGATCCGGTTGCAGGCGCTCGAGTCCCACCGGAGCTTTGAACTTGCCGGCCTGCACGACGAACCACTCCGCATAGCGGGCCGCGGCGTAGGCATCGACCAATATGCTCTTGCCGCCGGCGAAGTCCGGCATCAGGCGAAAGTCATAGATGTTGTCCAGCGTGCCTTCAAGATAGGGCCGCACCTTGCGGAACAGCCAGGTGTCCTGGCTGTCCGGGGTAGTGCCGTCCGAATACCAGCGCCCGTCAAAGGCGACGTTGCCGCGCAGCCGAACCACATTCGCGCCGTCCGCGGAAGAAATGGAATAGCCCGCAGGACTGGCGTTGACCTTGGTACCGGACGTCAGATTCGACGGTGGCGGAGGTGGCTGGGAGAAGTCGGGCTGCGGTGCCGGCGTTACGGCGCCATTGCCTGCACTGTCCACCGGCCCCGGCCCCGGCGTCGGGGCCGGAATGGAGGTCGCGCTTTGCTGCTGCAGCTTCTGCTCCAGCACCTTGATGCGCTGCTCCTGGTCATCCAGTCTTTTCAGCAGCGCATTGACCTGATCGGTCGTGGGCGCCTGTGTCTGCTGAGCGATCGCGGTACCCAGCGGCACACTGGCCGCAACGGCGGCCAGGAGCCAAGAACGATTGCGCATGAAAGTCCCTTATTAGGATTGTCCGAATGGAACAGATCCTAGGGACCGGCAGTTACATCGTCAGTCGCGTGGCGGTATCACAGTGGTTACAAAGGCGGCCGCCTCACTCGGCGGCCCGCAGCAGCTCATTGATCGAGGTCTTGGCCCGGGTCTGGGCATCGACCTTTTTGACAATGACCGCACAGTACAGCGAGTAGCGGCCATCGGAGGAGGGCAGGCTCCCGGAGACCACCACGGAGCCTGCGGGCACGCGTCCCTGCAGGACCTGCCCCGTGGTGCGGTCATAGATCTTGGTGCTTTGGCCGATGAAGACGCCCATCGAAATGACTGAGCCGGCTTCGACAATCACGCCTTCGACGATTTCCGAACGGGCGCCGATGAAGCAGTTGTCTTCGATGATGGTCGGATTGGCCTGCAGCGGTTCGAGCACGCCGCCAATGCCGACGCCCCCCGAAAGATGCACGTTCTTGCCGATCTGTGCACAGGAGCCGACCGTCACCCAGGTGTCGATCATGGTGCCCGAATCGACGTAGGCGCCGATGTTGATGTAGCTGGGCATCAGGACGGCGTTGGCCCCGACATACGCGCCCTTGCGCACCACGGCATGCGGTACCACTCGAGCCCCGTCGTCGCGGAACTGCGCGGCCGAATAGTCGGCGTATTTGAGCGGCACCTTGTCGTAGAATTTCGAATAGCCGGCATCGATGACGTCGTTATCATGGGCCCGGAAATACAACAGCACGGCTTTCTTCAGCCATTCATGGACGACCCACTCGCCGGCGTGCCTTTCGGCCACGCGCAGCTTGCCGGCATCGAGCAGACTGATGGTGGTCTGAAGCGCTTCGAGAAGCTCGCGCGAGACGGATTTGGGAGTGATTTCGGCGCGCTTCTCGAAAGCGGCTTCAACCAGCGTCTGAAGTTTCTGTGTGTCGCTCATACTCGCCTTTAGCGGCCGCTAATGTAATCCCGGATCCGCGTGGCGGCAGTCACGCAGTCCTCCACCGTGGCGGTCAAAGACAGACGGACCCGGCCCGCGCCCGGATTGCCCAGTTCGGTGGTGCGTCCGAGGTAGCTGCCCGGCAATACCGTGACGTTCTGCCGGCCGAACAGCTCGCGGGTGAATTGCTCATCGTCGCCGGCCACGTCGACCCACAGATAGAACGCGCCTGCGGGGCGCTGCACGTCCAGCACCGGGGACAGGATCGGCAGCACCCGATCAAACTTTTCCCGATATAACTGGCGATTCACGCGCACGTGCGCGTCATCGTCCCAGGCCGCCCGACTGGCCATCTGCACCATCGGCGACATCGCGCCGCCATGATAGGTGCGATACAGCAGGAACTTGCGCATCAGCTGGGGGTCGCCCGCCACGAATCCGGAGCGCAGGCCCGGCACGCTGGAGCGCTTCGAGAGGCTGTGGAACACGATGCAGCGCTGGAACTGATCCCGCCCGGTCTCCTGTGCGACCTCGAGCAGACTCGGAGGCGGGGCGGCCTCGTCGGCAAAGATTTCCGCGTAACACTCATCGGCAGCCACGATGAAGTCATGGCGCTCGGCCAGATCCAGGGCACGCGCCAGGTAATTCTCATGCAGCACCGCACCGGTCGGATTGCCGGGGCTGCACAGGAACAGCACCTGAGTGCGATCCAGTACCGCCTTCGGAATTGAATCCAGGTCGGGCGCAAAATTCGTCTCGGCGGTGGCGTTCAGGTAGTAGGGCGTCGCTCCGGCCAGCAGCGCGGCACCTTCGTAGATTTGATAGAACGGGTTCGGCGTGATCACCACGGGCATGTCGCCCGGATCAACGACCGCCTGAACCAGGGCAAACAGCGCCTCGCGCGTACCGTTGACCGGCAGCACCATGGTCGCAGGATCCACGCTGCCGGCGCGCAGGCTGAAGCGCCGTTCCAGCCAGCGCGCGGCGCTGCTGCGCAGCTCCAGCGTGCCGGCCGTCGCCGGGTAAGCTCCCAGGCGGTTCACGCCCTGCCGTAGCGCCTCGAGCACGAACGGCGGCGGCTCGTGCTGCGGCTCGCCGATCGAAAGCGGAACGGGCGGCAGATGGGCGGGCGCCGTGGTGCCCGCCAGGAGCTTGCTCAGCTTTTCAAATGGGTAGGTATGCAGCGACCCGAGCCGTGGATTCATTATGTCGGCCGCTGATCCAGCGCCTGCAGCAGGTGCTCCTTCAGCCGCTGTGCCGCTTCCTCGTTCAAGGGCCGGTGCTGCAGATCGGTCACATAGAACACGTCTTCGGCGCGTTCACCGACGGTCATGATCTTCGCCTTGCGCAGTTCGATGTGCTGCTGCATCAGTACCGTGCCGACATCGCACAGCAGGCCCGGGCGGTCGCCCGCGACCAGTTCCAGCACCGAGCGCCGATTGCGTTCATCGACACTGATCGTCACCTGCGTAGGGGTATTGAACATGCGTGCCTGGCGCGGCGCACGGCGTGAAACCACCGGCATGCTGGCATCCGTGCGCTGCAGGGCGCGCAGCACCGCAAACTCAATCTCGGTCTGCCGATCCTGGTCGGTGATCGGCGCGCCATCATCCTCGAGGATGTGGTACAGGCCCAGTGTAAAGCCGTCATCCGTCGGCGAAATGCGTGCGTCGACGATATTGAGTCCGAGCTGATCGAGCACTGCCGTGGTGCGGGCAAAGCCCTGGATGCCCTCCGGTGCGAAGGCGAGCACCGCGGTGGTGCCGCGCACGCTACGCGGCTCGATCGCCACGAGCGTCTCCCCGGGGCCGGGCTGCCGCTCAATCAGCAGGCGGGTGTGCCAGGCGACTTCCTCGGGGGTGTACTGCAGGAAGTACTGCTGCGAAAGACGCGCCCACAGCTTCTCGATGTCCTGCGCGGCGATCCCGAATCCGGCCAGCTGCTGGCGTGCCGCGGCCTGGGTCTCGCGGATCAGTTCTTCCTGGTCGATCGGGCTTTCCAGCCCGCGGCGCAGCGCGCGCTTCACGCGTTCGTAGAATTCATGGAAGAGCGACGCCTTCCACGAGTTCCACAATTTCGGATTGGTGCCGCGCACGTCGGCGCAGGTGAGCACATACAGATGATCCAGATGGGTCTCATCGCCCACCTTGCGCGCGAACGCACTGACCACTTCCGGATCCGTGATGTCCTGCTTCTGCGCGGTCACCGACAGCTCCAGGTGATTGCGCACCAGCCAGGCGACCAGCCGTGCGTCATAGCGCGACAGTCCCTGTTCCAGGCAGAAGGCCTCCGCATCCACCGAGCCCAGTTCGGAGTGATCGCCCCCGCGCCCCTTGGCGATGTCATGGAACAGGGCCGCCAGATAGGCAATTTCGGGTTTGGGCAGCTGCTGCATGAGGCGCGACAATGTCGGCAGCTCGTGGTCGTAGCGCGGAATCGCCCAGCGCCGCAGATTGCTCAGTACAAACAGCGTATGCGCATCCACGGTATAGGCGTGGAACAGGTCGTACTGCATGCGTCCGACGATGCGGCTGAAGGCCGGAATGTAGCGCCCGAGCACATCGTAGTTGTTCATGCGGCGCAGCTCATGCGTCACACCGACCGGAGCACGCAGGATGTCCATGAACAGCCGGTGATGGCGCGGGTTCTGCCGGAATTCCTCATCGATCAGCCACAGGCTGCGCGTCACCTCGCGCATGGTCGAGGCGCGTACACCCTTGATGTCGGGATTCTGCTGCAACAACACGAACAGCTCGAGCAGCGCCGAAGGAGTGCGTGCGAAGACATCATCGCGCCGCGCTTCGAGGGAGCCGTTGTGCACCTGGAAGCGTGCATTGAGCGGCCGGATGTCCTCCTCATCGCTCAAGATGGCCTCGCGGAACAGCTGCAGTAGGAGTTCGTTCAGCAAACTCGCATCCATCACGGTGCGGTAGTAGCGCTGCATGAACTGCTCGACGGCGAGCGTGTAGGTCGCATCCTCGTAGCCAAACATCTGCGCCAGCTTCAGCTGGTGATCAAACAGCAGCCGGTCCTCGCGCCGGCCGGTCACGATATGCAGTCCGAAGCGCACCTTCCACAAGAAGGACTGTGCCTGTTTGAGCCGGCGCAGTTCACTGGCGGTGACGAAGCCGCGGCGCGCCAGGCCATCGAGGGATTCGGCGCCGAAATGACGCTTGGCCACCCACCCGACGGTTTGGATGTCGCGCAGTCCGCCGGGTCCGGTCTTGACGTTGGGCTCGAGGTTGTAAGCCGTGTCATTCGCCTTCAGGTGCCGCGCCGCCTGTTCTTTGAGCTTGGCTTCAAAGAACTCCTTTTCCGGCCAGATGCCGGGCGGGCTCAACGCGACGTTCATGCTCGCCAGCAAGGCCTCATCGCCCTCCAGCAGTCGTGCTTCGAGCAGCGTCGTCATGACGCTCACGTCGGCGGTGCTTTCCTGCACGCATTCGGCCACCGTGCGTACGCTGTGGCCGACTTCCAGGCCGATGTCCCACAGAAACGCGATGAGCCGCTCGACCTCGGAGCGCTCGGCATCATCCGGCGGCTGTGACACCAGCAGCAGGATGTCGATGTCGGAGCAGGGGTGCAGTTCGCCGCGGCCGTAACCGCCCACGGCCACCAGCGCCCAGTGCCGATCGGTGTTTCCCAGATGCTCGACCCAGGCCTGGCGCAGCACCGTGTCGATGAGGGCCGCCCGGGCATGAACCAGGGTCTCGACCGGCTCCTCGGCGAGGAAACGGGTCTTCAGCTCCTCGTGGGCCTCGCCGAGTTGCCGGCGATACTCCTCACGCGAGCCCGGATGGGCGGCAAGTTGGGCCGGCAGGCGCGCCAGCAGAGCCCAGGCAGGCGCGCTTTGCGCCTCGGGCAGCAATTCTTCCACGGGCTCACTCAATGGCGGTCCGCCGCGCCCAGGGTCAGGACATCCACACCGGTCGCAGTGACCAGGCAGGTGTGCTCCCATTGGGCCGACAGGGAATGGTCCTTGGTCACCACGGTCCAGCCGTCCGGCAGCAGACGCACGTGACGTTTGCCTGCATTTACCATCGGTTCCACTGTAAAGGTCATCCCCTGCTGCAACTCCAGGCCGGTGCCTGACTCCCCATAGTGCAGGATCTGCGGATCCTCGTGGTAAATGCGGCCTATGCCATGGCCGCAGTACTCACGAACCACCGAGAAATTAAGGGATTCGACGTATTCCTGGATCGCATGGCCGATATCGCCCAAGCGTGTTCCGGGTTTCACGATACGGATGCCGCGCCACATGGCCTCAAAGCACACCTCGGTCAGCCGCTGGGCGGCCACGGGCGGTTTGCCCACGTAGTACATGCGGCTGGTATCGCCGTGGAAGCCATCCTTGATGACGGTGACATCGATATTGATGATGTCGCCGGCTTTGAGCTTCCGGTCATTGGGGATTCCGTGGCAGACCACGTGGTTGACCGAGGAGCAGATGGTCTTCGGGAAGCCCCGGTAATTGAGGTTTGCCGGGATCGTGCCCTGCACGTTGACGATGTGCTCGTAGCACACCCGGTCCAGCTCCTCGGTCGTCACTCCGGGCACGACGTGGGGGCCGATCATGTCGAGGACCTCGGCCGCGAGCCGCCCGGCCTCGCGCATCTTCAGCTGCTCTTCAGGGGACTTGATGGTGATATGCATTATCTGTGTGACTGGGTAACCCGTAAGACATTGTTCCTACGGGACGTTCATGGTATAAAGCGCGGCCCTCGTTGGCAACGACGAGAAATTCCATACGCGTATCGCTAACCCGGTGGCTGGGTGCCTGCAACATTAATGTTCGGGTGGTCACCAGGGATACGCGCAAGGATCAACCCTACAATGCAGGAGTTCGTATGACCGGCGTGTCCATGAGACAGATGCTGGAAGCGGGTGTCCATTTCGGACATCAGACCCGCTTCTGGAACCCGAAGATGGCCCCTTTCATCTTTGGTGAGCGTAACAAGATCCATATTATCAACCTCGAGAAGACCCAGCCCCTGTATATGCAGGCCTCGGCCTTCATCAAGGGTACCGTCGCTGACGGCGGTAAGGTGCTTTTCGTCGGAACCAAGCGCTCCGCGCGTGATGCCGTCCAGAAGGAGGCCAGCCGCAGCGGAATGCCCTATGTCAACCAGCGTTGGCTGGGGGGCATGCTGACCAATTTCAAGACGATCCGTCAGTCCATCAAGCGACTGGCCGAAATCACCGAGCTGCAGACCAGCGGTGCGCTCGACAAGCGGGGCAAGAAAGAAGCCACGCAGCTGCGCCGCGAAATGGACAAGCTTGAGCGTAGCCTTGGCGGCATCAAGAACATGGAGTCGCTCCCCGATGTGATGTTCGTGATCGATGTGGGTCACGAGAAGATCGCGATTCATGAAGCCAAGAAGCTGGGTATTCCGGTGGTGGCGATCGTTGATACGAACTGCAGCCCGGACGGCATCGACTATGTGATCCCGGGTAACGATGACGCCATGCGCGCCATCATGCTGTATGCCTCGGGCATTGCCGACTCGGTTCTGGAGGGCAAGGCCTCGGTGCCGCAGGTGGCCGTGGGGGAAGATGAGTTCGTGGAACTCGATGAGGCCGGTCAGCCGCGTCGCAAGACGGGCAAGCCGCGTGCGAAGCCCCAGGCACCGGTGCGCAACAAGAAGGCGCCGGCCCGTCGCCGTGCGCCGGTCAAGGCCCCGGGCGGTGGCGATGAGTCGGCGACCGACCTCGATGATCTGGATGAAGGCGCCGAACTGCCGGCAGCTGCCGCTGTCGACACTGAAGCTGCGGCCCCTGCGGGTCGCGGTGGTGTGGTTCGCCGTCGTCCCCAGGCTTCGGAGAGTGCGCCTGAGAGCCCGGCCGCCGCTGAAGGTGACGCCGGCTCTGCCGCTTAAGAAGTTCGATTTGAGTCGCCCCGGCGCCAACCGGCCCGGGGCCTTTGCGTGGAATCCTTATGAACATCACAGCAGACGCAGTGAAGCAGCTCCGTGAGCGCACCGGCGCCGGGATGATGGAGTGCAAGAAGGCACTGGTGGAAACCCAGGGCGATATGGACGCCGCCGCCGAGCTCATGCGCAAGCAGGGCCTGGCCAAGGCTGACAAAAAGGCCGCTCGCGTCGCCGCCGAAGGCGTCATCGTGATCGAGCGTTCCGCCGACGGTCATGCGGCCGCCATGGTGGAAGTGAACTGCGAGACCGATTTCGTCGCGCGCGGCGTGGACTTTGGTACGTTCTCCCAGGCGGTGGCCGCCAAGGCCCTGCAGGCGCGGCCGGCCTCGCTTGCGGATCTTTTGCAGCAGCGCCTGGACAGCGGTGAGAGCGTCGAGGACCGTTGTCGGGCGTTGGTCGCCAAGATCGGGGAGAAGATCAGCGTGCGGCGTTTCGCCGTACTGACTTCCACCGGCCACGTCAGTGCCTATGTGCATGGCACCCGCATCGGCGCCGTGGTGGCCGTGGAAGGTGGGGATCCGGTACTCGCCCACGATGTCGCGATGCATGTGGCCGCGAGCAACCCGAAGTACGTCACCATGGCCGAGGTGCCGGCGGATGTCGTGGCCAAGGAACGTGCCTTCCTGACGGATCAGGCCCAGAGCGAAGGCAAGCCGCCGGAGATCGTGGCCAAGATGGTCGAAGGCCGGCTGCGCAAATCGCTGGGCGAGATCACACTGGCCGGGCAGGCCTTCGTGAAGGATCCCGACCAGACGATCGAGAAACTGCTGAAGGGCGCGAAGGCGACGGTCAAGGCCTTTGAGCGCTTCGAGGTGGGAGCCGGTATTGAAAAGAAGCAGGATGACTTCGTTGCCGAAGTGATGGCGCAGGTCAAGGGCTTCGATCCAGACCCGAAGAAGTAAGGCCAGCAAGAAGACCCCGCCCCGGCGGGGTTTTCTTCATGTACGAGGGTGAAGACCACAATGAGTGACAGCACCAGGTCCCGATTCTCCCGCATCACGGTGAAGCTGTCCGGCGAGGCCCTGCTTGGCGGCGCGGACTACGGCATCGATCCGGTCATGCTCAAGCGCATTGCCGGGGAGATCCAGGAGATCGTCCAGATGGGCACGCAGGTCGCGGTGGTCGTCGGCGGCGGCAACATCTTCCGCGGCGCCGGCCTCGCGCGCGCCGGCATGGACCGCGTCACGGCCGATCACATGGGGATGCTGGCCACGGTCATGAACGCGGTCGCCATGCAGGATGCTCTGGAGAGTCTGGGCATGCAGTCGCGGGTGATGTCGGCGATCCGCATCAACCAGGTATGCGAGGACTACATCCGCCGGCGCGCCATCCGCCACCTGGAGAAGGGGCGGATCGTGATTTTCGCCGCGGGCACCGGCAATCCCTTCTTCACGACGGATACCGCCGCCTCGCTGCGGGCGATCGAGATCAACGCCGATGTGCTGCTGAAGGCCACCAAGGTCGACGGCGTGTACTCGGATGATCCGGTGCGCAATCCGTCCGCGCAGCGGTACACGCAGCTGACCTTCGACAAGGTGCTGCAGGACCGTCTGAACGTCATGGATGCCACGGCCATCGTCATGTGTCGTGACAACCGCCTGCCACTGCGCGTCTTCAACCTGAACAATGCGGGTGATCTGACCCGCATCGCACGCGGTGAGGAAATTGGTACGGCTGTCACATTCGAATAGGGGCAACCATGCTCGATGACATCAAGAAAGACGCAGTGACCCGCATGGGCAAGTGCGTGGTCCAGTTCCAGGCGGACCTGAAGAAGATGCGCACCGGTCGTGCGCATCCGAGCCTGATCGAACATCTGAAGGTCGACTACTACGGCTCGGATGTGCCGCTGCAGCAGGTGGCCAGCATTGCGGTCGAGGACGGCCGCACCCTCGTGGTCTCCCCCTGGGAGAAGGGCATGGTGCAGCCCATCGAGAAGGCGATCCACAAGTCGGACCTGGGCCTCAATCCCATGACCGCGGGCACGATCATTCGGATTCCGATGCCGCCGCTCACCGAGGAGCGCCGTCGCGAGTTCACCAAGGTGATCAAGCAGGACGCGGAAGGTGCGCGTGTCGCCGTGCGCAACGTGCGTCGCGACGTGATGACGGACATCAAGGATGCGCTGAAGGAAAAGCTGATCTCACAGGACGAAGAGAAGCGCGCGGAGACCGACATCCAGAAGCTCACCGACAAGCACGTCGCCGACATCGACCAGATGCTGGCGGCCAAGGAAAAGGAGATCATGCAGGTCTGATCGACCTGCATGAGCGTGAATCTGCCCCGTCATGTGGCGATCATCATGGACGGCAACGGCCGCTGGGCTGCTGCGCGGAAACTGCCGCGGCATGCAGGTCACAAGGCCGGCATCAGCGCCCTGCGTGCTTGCGTGCAAACGTGCACGTCCCGCGGTGTCGGGGCGCTCACGGTTTTCGCATTCTCCAGTGAAAACTGGTCCCGGCCGGCGGAAGAGGTGTCGCTACTGATGGGTCTGTTCGTCGATGCGCTCGACCAGGAAGTCGAGGAGCTTCACGGCAACGGCGTGCGACTGCGCTTCATCGGTGATCGCCAGCGTCTGAGCGTGCGACTGCAAGCCTACCTCGCCTCCGCCGAAGCCCGGACCGCGGCCAATGAGAAGCTGGCGCTGACCATCGCCATGAGCTACGGCGGCCGCTGGGACATCACCGGGGCGGTGCGGCAGCTGGCTGCAAAATGTGCGACCGGCTCACTGCGTGCGGTCGACATCACCGAGGAGCAGGTGGCGCAGGCGCTGGCGCTGGCTGATCTGCCGGATCCGGACCTGTTCATCCGTACCGGCGGGGAGCACCGCATCAGCAACTTCCTGCTGTGGAACCTGGCCTACACCGAGCTGTACTTCACCGATTGCTTGTGGCCGGATTTCGACGCCGGCGAACTGGATGCCGCGCTGGCTTTCTTCGGCGCCCGCGAGCGGCGCTTCGGGCGTACGCCGGAGCAGGCGCGGAGTCCCACGAGTGCTTAAGACCCGTATCCTGACCGCCGCCGTCCTCATCGGGCTGCTGCTGATCATCCTGCTGTGGCTGCCGCCATCGGCCACCTGGATTGCGATGACCGCCGCCGTGTTGGCGGGCGCGTGGGAATGGTCCGCGTTCCTGCGGCTGCGCAGAATACCCGGCCGCATACTGTACGTCGCCCTGGTCGCAGCCTGCCTGCCGATACTGTGGGAGCTGACCCAGGACGCCTCGGCGCGGCTGTTGATACTCCTCGTGGCCCTGCTGTGGTGGATCGCCGCACTTCTTTGGGTGATCCTCGCGCCGCGCCGCGTCGCGGCCTGGTCGGCGGGGCTCGCCGGGCTGCTCGCCCTGGCTCCGGCCTGGATGGCGCTGGTGCGATTGCGCGTCGACGTACCGCGCGGGGCCCAATGGCTGTTGTTTGCGTTATGCCTGGTATGGGCCGCCGATGTGGGCGCATATTTTGCCGGACGCAGTTTTGGGCATACGAAGCTTGCGCCGCAGGTGTCCCCGGGCAAAACCTGGGAAGGGGTGCTGGGTGGCCTGGTGTTTGCCGGCCTGGTTTCCCTGTGGGGCAGCTGGTGGTTTGCTTTACCGGCGCTGAAGCTGGTGCCCGTGTGCCTCGTGGTCGTGGCATTCTCGGTCGTCGGTGACCTGACCGAGAGCCTGCTCAAGCGCTTTGCCGGCCTGAAGGACAGCGGCACCTTGTTTCCCGGACATGGCGGAGTAATGGATCGAATCGACAGTCTGACGAGCGCCATGCCGGTGCTGCTGCTGGGACTTCAAGTGCTGGAAGTGGCCCGATGAAAGGTATCGCCGTCCTCGGCGCCACCGGCTCCATCGGGGTAAACACCCTGGATGTGATCGCCCGCCATCCCGACCGCTATCGGGCGGTAGCGCTGGGCGCGCACCGCAACGTGGACCTGCTGCTGCAGCAGATCCAGCAGTTCCGCCCCGCCGTGGCGGCACTCACGGATCCCGGCGCGGCGCAGGTTCTGGAGCAGCGCCTGCAGGGTCTGGGACTGCCCACACGAGTGCTCAGCGGACCTGCGGCCCTGGAGACCCTTGCAACGCTGCCCGAAGTGGACCAGGTCATGGCCGCAATCGTCGGCGCCGCCGGACTGCGCTCGACACTTGCCGCGGCCCGTAGCGGCAAGCGCCTGCTGCTGGCGAACAAGGAGTCCCTGGTCATGGCGGGGCCCTTGCTGATGTCGGCCGTGCATGCCTCGGGCTGCGAGCTGCTGCCCATCGACAGCGAACACAATGCGATTTTCCAATGCCTGCCCCATGACGCCCGGCCCGGGGTCGGCCCGCGCGGCGTACGCCGCATATTGCTGACCGCATCCGGTGGGCCCTTCCGCGAATGGCCGCTGGAGGCCATCGCAACGGCGACCCCGGACCAGGCCTGCAAGCACCCCAACTGGGTGATGGGCCGCAAGATTTCCGTGGATTCCGCCTCGCTCATGAACAAGGGCCTCGAACTCATCGAGGCATGCTTTATGTTCGGTCTGCCGCCTGAAAAAGTGGAGATTGTCGTGCATCCGCAAAGCGTGGTGCATTCGATGGTCGAATACATCGACGGCTCGGTGCTGGCCCAGCTGGCCTGTCCGGACATGCGCACCCCCATTGCCTATGGCATGGCGTGGCCGGAGCGCATCGAAGCCGGTACGGACTTTCTGGACCTGATCCGCACCCGGCAGCTGGATTTTGTCGCGCCTGATGCGACACGCTTCCCCTGTCTTGCTCTGGCTCGGGCTGTAGCGGACACTGGCGGGCTGGCGCCTGCCATTCTCAATGCGGCGAATGAAGTCGCCGTCACTGCTTTCCTGGAGCGCCGATTGAACTTTCCGGACATACCCGCGGTCATTGAATGTGTACTTTCGAGGGCCAATGGGGCCAGGGCTGCCGGGGGGGAGATCCGCAGCCTCGATGATGTCCTGCAGGCGGATGCCGAAGCGCGTGAACTGGCCGTGGAGTTCTGCCGTCAACGCGGTGGGGTATCGAGGTCGATTCATGCGTAGGCGGTCTGAGAGAGCCTTCGCAACGCGGCGCCCCCCATATATTTCCAACAACACCCGGGCCGGCAATCTGTTCATGAAGCGATTTGGATTGGTGACCACCCTCGCACTGTGCGCGGGTTCGGCAGTATGTTTGGCCCAGACACAGGGTCCGGTGCCGGCCCCGGCGGTCCCGGGCCGCTCGTTCGTACTGGCGAACCCCGACCTGCCGCCGGAAACCGCGCCCGCCGATTTCGCGGTGACCAACATCCGCATCGAAGGACTGCAGCGCATTTCCGAGGGCACGGTCTATAACTACCTGCCGGTGAATATCGGCGACCACGTGACGCCGGTGCGCGTCCGTGAAGCGGTCCGGTCGCTGTACAACACCGGGTTCTTTCGCGACGTGCAGATGCGCCGTGACGGCGGCACGCTGGTGGTCGTGGTGGTCGAACGGCCGGCCATCGAGAGCTTTGAAATCACCGGCAACAAGGACATCAAGACCGAGGATCTGCAGAAGTCGCTGCGCAGCGTCGGCCTGGCGGCCGGCAAGACCTTCGACCGTTCGGTGCTCGAGGAGGTAAAGGGCTACCTCACCGATCAGTACTTCAGCCGCGGCAAGTATGCGGTGAAGATCGACGAGAAGGTCGAGGATGATTCGGGCAACCGGGTGAAGATCAAGATCACCATCACCGAAGGTACGCGCGCCAAGATCCGCACCATCAACATCGTCGGCAACCACGTCTTCACCGACAAGCAGATCGATAAGGGCCTCGAACTGCAGATTCCGAACTGGCTGTCCTGGTACAAGCAGGATGACCGCTACTCCAGCGAGTCCCTGGACGGGGATCTGGAGAAGATCCGCTCCTTCTACATGGACCAGGGCTATGCGAATTTCCAGATCGACTCAACCCAGGTCGCCATAGCGCCTGAAAAGGACGACATCTTCATCACCGTCAACATCGATGAGGGCGGGGTGTACAAGGTC
The DNA here is from genome assembly GCA_036498905.1 of Steroidobacteraceae bacterium. GTDB lineage: Bacteria > Pseudomonadota > Gammaproteobacteria > Steroidobacterales > Steroidobacteraceae > DAIDKA01. The sequence continues at coordinate 49,118 of DASYER010000071.1, forward strand.
GGTGAAGTGAAGCTTGCGGGCACCTTTCCGGTACCCAAGGAACAGCTCGAAGGGCTGCTGCTGGTGCAGCCGGGGCAGATCTATTCGCGCAAATGGGTGACGACCACGCAGGAGCTGATCCAGAACCGCCTGGGGCAGGATGGCTATGCCTTCGCGAAGGTCGACCCGGTGCCGACCACCGACAAAGCCACCGGCATCGTGGCCCTGACTTTCTTCGTGGATCCGGGCAACCGGGTGTATGTGCGCAACATCATTTTCAACGGCACCAAGCGCATCAACGACGACGTGCTGCGTCGCGAAATGCGCATCATGGAAGGTGGCTGGCTGTCGAACCTCGCCCTGGACCGATCCAAACAGCGACTGCAGCGCCTGCCCTACATCACCAAGGTCGACGAGGAAACGACGCCTGTGCCGGGCTCCTCGGACCAGGTGGACGTGGCCTACAAGATCGAAGAGGGCCCCGGCGCTTCGATCTCCGGTGGCGTCGGCTATTCGGAGACCTACAAGTTCCAGCTGAACGGCAACTACACCGATGCGAACTTCCTCGGCACCGGACAGCGCGTGTCGGTGAACCTGGAGGCCGGCGAATTCAACAAGGTCTATGGTATTTCCGAGACCAATCCGTACAGCACGGTCGACAATCTGACCCGAACCTATTCGGCTAGCTTCCGCGACACTTCGCAATTCACCTCGACCTCCTCGGACTTCTCGACCAAGATTCTCAGTGTGGGCGAGAGCTTCGGTTATCCGTTGTCCGAGTATCAGTTCCTCAATGCCGGCATCAACCTGCAGGGTGTGCAGCTGGTCGCGATCGAGAACAGCAGCGCGCTGCAGTCACTGCAGTGGGTGCAGAACAACGGACACACCTACACCGGGCAGGCCACCGGTCTGATCTTTGATCCGACCACGGGCACTTACGTGAACGGCTACTACCAGATCGACGGCACGCGCTTCGCGATTGCGCAGCTGCTTGCCGGTTGGAGCTATGACTCGCGCAACCGCGGCTTATTCCCCGATCGTGGTATGCACCAGGCCCTGAATGTCAGCTACACCCCCCCGATTACGGGCGTGTCGTACTACAAGGTGAACTACGAGTTCGTGAAGTACGTTCCGCTGTTCAAGGGATTCACGTTTGCCTTCACCGGTGATCTGGGCTACGGCGCGGCCCTGGGCAAGACCCGTTGTACGCCGGCGACCGCAACCGCGCCGGCACAGTGCATTGATCCCTCGCTGCCGCCGTACGAACTGTTCTACGGTGGTGGCCCGGATTCGGTGCGCGGCTTCCAGGAAAGCCGGCTGGGTCCGAAGGACCAGTACGGCAATCCCTACGGCGGCAATCTGAATGTGCTGGCCCGCTCCGAACTCATCATCCCGCTGCCCTCGAAGATTGCCTCAAGCGCCCGGGTGAGCCTGTTCGTCGATGTCGGCAATGTGTTCTCGACCACGAAGAGTCCGCAGTTCTATGCACCGCCGGGCTCTCCGAGCAACCCCGAGTACAGCGTCGGCAACGTCACGGAGGCGGACCTCAACGATCCGTCGGTCCTGACCAAGGAAAACTATAACTTCGCGATCAGCCGCCTGAAGGAATCGGTCGGCATCGCGGTGCAGTGGCTCGCGCCACTGGGTCTGTTCAGGTTCAGCCTCGCGGTTCCGCTCAATGCGCAACGCGAGTTGGACGGGGTAACCTGGGGTGATGAGACCGAACGCTTCCAGTTCTCAGTCGGACAGGCGTTTTAAAGCGAGTTCCGCTATGATCCCCGCTACTAAATTGGGCTTTGCCCATAAGAGGAGCATTGTGAAGGGCGTCGTCAGGTCTTTGATTTTGGGTTCGGCTGCGACCATGGTTCTGGCGGCGGCGCCGGCATGGGCGGAGCTGAAAATTGGTTATGTAAATTACAATCTGCTGCTGCAGGACTCCCCGGATGCAAAAATCATCCAGGACAAGCTGCGCAATGAGTTCGTCCCCCGCCAGCGTGAACTGCAGACCCTGCAGCAGACGCTGAAGACGCGCGAGGACAAGCTGACCAAGGACGGCGCGACCATGACGGACGACCAGCGCGCCCGTGAGGACAAGGACATCCGCGACGGTGAGCGCGAACTGCAGCGCAAGCAAAGCGAGGCGCAGGACGATCTGAATGCGCGTCGCAACGAAGAGCTCTCGACCCTGCAGAAGTCCCTGATCGAGAAGGTCCGCGGCTACGCGAAGCTGCAGAACTATGACCTCATCATTGCGGACGGCGTCATCTATGCGACCAACGCGGTGGACATCACCCCGCAAGTGCTCGCGACCCTGCAGCAGGCCGCCAGCCCGAAGCCCGCGCCTGCGGCACCGAAGCCGGCCGGCAAGTAAGTAACCCGGCGGGCCCCGCTGCGGGCCCGCATGAGGCAGCTGCATGGTTGTCACCCTCGGCGAGCTGGCGGTCCGCTTGGGATGTGAGCTGCGCGGCGACCCGCTGCGCGAAGTTGACAGCGTAGCCACCCTGGCCGACGCACATCCGCGGGCCATCACGTTCCTGGCCGAAGGGCGCCACCGGCCGGCGCTGGCCCAGACCCAGGCCGCAGCCGTGGTTCTGGAGGCACGATTCGCCGCCGAATCCCCGGTCGCCACCCTGATCGCCAGCAACCCGCGTGCCACCTATGCGCGCATTGCCGCGCTCCTTTATCCGGTTCCCCCGGTGGTCCCGGGGATTCATCCCAGCGCCATCGTGGCCGCGGATGCCGAGGTGGATCGAAGCGCGCATATCGGCGCGCTGGCGGTCATCGGTGCTCGCGCCCGCGTCGGCGCGGGTGCGATGGTGGGTCCGCACTGCGTGATCGGTGCCGATGTGGTGATCGCGGCCGAAGTGCGCTTGGTGGCGCGGGTCACGCTGTGTGATGGGGTCAGGGTCGGCGCCCGATCCATCCTGCATCCGGGATGTGTGCTCGGCAGTGATGGTTTTGGATTTGCCCCCGAGCGCGGTACCTGGTTGAAGGTCCAGCAGGTAGGTAGTGTCCGTGTCGGAGAGGATGTGGAAATCGGTGCCAATACCACCATTGATCGCGGCGCCATCGGCGACACGCTGATCGGGCGGGGGGTCAAGCTCGATAACCTGATCCAGATCGGGCACAACGTGCAGTTGGGAGCGCATACGGCCATCGCCGGGTGCACGGGCATCTCCGGCAGCACGGTCATCGGCGAGCGCTGCCAGATCGGCGGCGCCTGTGCGATCGGCGGACACCTGCTGATCAGCGACGATGTGATCATCACCGGCTTCTCGATGATCAGCCATTCAATTCCGAAGCCGGGGGTATACTCCAGCGGAATTCCATTTGAGGATGCGCGTACCTGGCGCCGGATGGTGGCCCGGTTCAAGCGCCTGAGCAAAGACGCCAATAAAGATGACGGCAAAGATGACTGAAGTCGTACAGTTAGACATACACAGCATTCTGAAGTTGCTGCCCCACCGCTACCCGTTCTTGATGGTGGACCGGGTGCTGGAGTGCCACGCCGGGCAGAGCATTCGTGCCCTGAAGAACGTCACCTTCAATGAACCGTACTTCATGGGCCATTTCCCGCAGCGGCCCGTGATGCCCGGTGTGATGATCATCGAGGCGCTGGCACAGACCGCCGGCATTCTGGCCTTTGTCACCAGTGGTGTGGTGCCGGATGCGGACACCAAGTTCTATTTTGTCGGTATCGACAAGGCGCGTTTCCGCAAGCCGGTCGAGCCCGGCGATCAGCTGATTCTTCAAGTCCAGCTGACGCGCAGTTTCAAAGGCATCTGGCGCTTTTCAAGCGTGGCATCGGTCGGCGACAGCGAGGTCGCCAGTGCCGACATGATGGTGGCCCCCGAGGTGTCCAAGTGACGGCCGCTTCATGATCGATTCGCACGCAGTCGTCTCCCCGCGCGCGCAGCTGGGTGAGGGCGTCACGGTCGGACCCTTTGCCGTAATCGGCCCGGATGTCGTCATCGGTGCCCGTACCACGATCGGCGCGCACGCCGTCATCGAGGGGCCGACCCATATTGGTGAGGACAACCAGATCTTCCAGTTCGCATCCATCGGCGCCGCGCCGCAGGATAAGAAGTACAAAGACGAACCGACGAAGCTGACGATCGGCGCTCGCAATGTGTTTCGCGAGTTCTGCACCATGAATCGCGGCACGGCAGCCGGCCGCGGCCTCACCAGTATCGGTTCGGACGGACTGTTCATGGCCTACAGCCATGTTGCGCATGACTGCGCGATCGGCGACAAGGTGATTCTCGCCAACTGCGCCACCATGGGCGGGCACGTGCAGATCGGGGATTGGGTGCAGCTCGGCGGGCTTTCGGCCATTCATCAGTTCTGCAAGATCGGGGCGCACGCCTTCGTGGCGGGTGGGGCCGTGCTGACGCGTGACCTGCCGCCCTATGTGATGATCGCCGGCAATCCCGCCAGACCGAATTCCATCAATTCCGAAGGGCTGAAGCGCCGCGGCTACACTGCCGATCAGATCCGCAACCTGCGCATGGCCTATCGCATTCTGTATCGCTCGGACCTGAAGCTGGCCGATGCGATCGTGCAGCTGACGGAGCTTGCCCGCGAGAACGAGGAAGTGCAGCCGTTGCTGGCATTCATCGATGCATCGACGCGCAGCCTGGTGCGCTGACGGGCGCCGGGCTTAAGCATGTCTGACCCGCTGGTGATCGGCCTGGTTGCCGGCGAATCCTCTGGCGACAACCTCGGCGCCGCATTGCTCGCGGCGCTGCGGGAGCGTGTGGGCGAGGTGCGTGCCTTCGGGATTGCCGGACCGAAGATGCGCAGCGCCGGGTGCGAGGTGTGGGCGGACTCCCATGAACTCGCGGTCATGGGTCTCATCGAACCACTGGTACATCTGCCGCGGCTGTTTGCGTTGCGCCGCCGGCTGGTGCGCGACCTCAGCGCCGCGCGCCCCCATGTATTCGTCGGCATCGATGCGCCGGCCTTCAACATCGGACTCGAGGGCCAGCTGCGGCGGCGCGGTATTCCCACGGTCCAGTATGTGAGTCCCCAGGTTTGGGCGTGGCGGCAGGGGCGGGTGCGCAGCATCGGCGCCGCCTGTGACCTGGTCCTGTGCCTGTTTCCCTTCGAGAGCGAGTTCTACGCAACGCATGGCGTGCGCGCACAGTTTGTCGGCCATCCGCTGGCCGACCAGATACCGCTGCACACCGATCGCGCCGCTGCGCGCGAGGCGCTCGGTCTGGCCCCCGGGGCCACGGTCATCGCGCTGCTGCCGGGCAGTCGGCTCGGGGAGGTGCGGCGCCTCGGGGAGGATTTCCTGCGCGCGGCGCTGTGGCTGCAGGGGCAGCGGCCTGAGGTGAAATTCATCGCGCCCATGGCCTCACTCAGTGTCCGGAACATCTTCGCAATGCAGCTGCAGCGGGTGGCGCCGGGCCTGCAGGTGCAGCTGTTCGAGGGTCAGGCGCAGCAGTCGATCATTGCCGCCGACGCCGTGCTGGTGGCCTCCGGAACCGCGACCCTGGAAACCCTGCTGATCCGTCGTCCCATGGTCGCCGCCTACCGCTTCAATGCGCTCACCGCCTTCCTGCTGCGCGGCATGGGATTGGTGAAAGTCAGGCATTTCTCGCAGCCGAACCTGCTGACCGGAAAGTCCCTGGTGCCGGAGTTTCTGCAGGAGGCGGTCAACGGCGAGGAGCTGGGTCGGGCGCTGCTGCAGCAGCTCGAAGATGTGCCGGGCCGCGAAGGGCTGGAAGCGCAGTTCCTGCAGGTGCATCAGCAGCTGCGGGTCGGCGCCGCGGATCGGGCTGCGCAGTCCATCCTGGATCTTCTGCGTGAGCGTGGTATCTATCGTGCTTGAGTACCTGATTGCAGGAGTCGACGAGGCCGGCCGCGGGCCGCTGGCCGGCCCGGTGGTCGCCGCCGCGGTGATTCTGGATCCGCGTCGACGCATTGTGGGCCTGAGGGACTCCAAGCAGCTCACGCCTGAACGGCGCGAGTTGCTGGCGGTTCGGATCCGCGAGCGCGCCCTGTGCTGGGCGGTCGGCTGGTCCGAGTGTCATGAAATCGACGCGTTGAACATTCTGGAGGCAACGCACCTGGCGATGCGCCGCGCACTGCTGGGGCTTAGCGTATGCCCACGCAACATCCTGGTGGACGGCAACCGGTTGCCGTGCCTGGGCGATATCGCCCCGCAGTGCACGGTGCAGGCGATCATCAGGGGCGATTGCAGCGAACCTGCGATCAGTGCCGCCTCGATTCTCGCGAAAACCCATCGAGACGCGGTCATGCGCAGGCTGGACGTCGTCTATCCCGGGTACGGTATGGCAGTGCACAAGGGCTACGGGACGGCGGATCATCTGGCGGCGCTGGTGCGACACGCCGCATGTGCCATCCACCGGCGCAGTTTTGGACCCGTGTCCGAGCCACGCGCAGCAGTACCGGTAGGATCGTTGTGACATGAAGGCGCAGTTTGTCCACCTGAGGCTGCACACCGAGTTTTCGCTGGTGGACAGCATCGTGCGCGTGCCGGAACTGGTGACCGCGACCGCGAGCGCCGGCATGCCGGCCGTCGCGGTGACTGACCAGTACAACCTGTTCGCGATGGTGAAATTCTATCGTGAGGGCCTCAGCCAGGGCGTCAAGCCCATCATCGGCGTCGACCTGCTGGTGGCTGAAACCGCCGAGCGCCGCGGCAGTTCGCGCCTGACCCTGCTGTGCCAGAACCAGGAGGGCTACCGCAACATCACGCGCCTGGTGACCCGCGCATACCTCGAGGGTCAGAAGAATGGTCCGCCGATGGTGGAGCGCAGCTGGCTGACCACCGAATCGCTCACGGGCCTGATCGCACTGTCCGGCGGTGCCGCGGGCGACATCGGCTGCGCGCTGGTCAATGGCCGATTGGCGGATGCGCAGGCGCAGCTGGAATTCTGGCTCACCCGGTGCGGTGATCGGTTTTATATTGAGCTGCAGCGCCTGGGGCGGCCGGATGAGGAGAACTACATCGCTGCGGCCGTGGAGCTCGCGGCCGCGCGCGGCGTGCCGCTGGTGGCCACCAATGACGTACGCTTCCTCGCCGCCACGGATTTTGAAACGCACGAAGCGCGCGTGTGCATCCAGGGCGGGCACCTGCTGACGGACCCGGCGCGCCCGAAGCAGTACACGCCGCAGCAGTTCCTGCGCACCCCGGAGCAGATGTGCGCGCTGTTCAGCGATATTCCCGAAGCCGTGGCGAATACCGTGCAGATTGCCCGGCGCTGCAACCTGGTGCTCAACCTGGGTCAGCCGCGCCTGCCTGACTATCCGGTGCCTGCCGGGATGACAACCGAGCAGTTCCTCGCCAGCGAGTCGCTGGCGGGGCTGGCGGCGCGTTTGGCAGATACACCCGAAGTCAGCCGGCCGCCGACCTATCGGCAGCGACTGGATATGGAGCTTGCGGTCATCTGCCAGATGGGCTTCGCCGGCTACTTCCTGATCGTGGCCGACTTCATCCGCTGGGCGCGCCAGAATGCGGTGCCGGTGGGACCGGGCCGCGGGTCGGGCGCCGGGTCCCTGGTGGCCTACTGCCTGGGAATCACCGACCTGGACCCGATCGAACACGATCTGCTGTTCGAGCGTTTCTTGAATCCTGAGCGCGTCTCGATGCCCGACTTCGATGTCGACTTCTGCATGGATGGACGTGATCGCGTCATCGACTACGTCGCGCAGAAATATGGCCGGGATCGTGTTTCGCAGATCATCACCTACGGAACCATGGCCGCCAAGGCGGTGGTGCGCGACGTCGGCCGGGTACTTGGCCTGGGGTACGGCTTCGTCGACCGGATCGCGAAGCTGATTCCCTTCGAGCTGGGGATCACGCTCGATGATGCGCTGACCAAGGAACCTGAGCTGCGGCGCCTCTACGACACCGAAGATGAGATCCGCAATCTCATCGATCTGGCGCGCGCGCTGGAGGGGCTCACGCGCAATGCCGGCACCCATGCGGGCGGTGTGGTCATTGCGCCGTCGGTGCTGACGGACTTCGCGCCACTGTACTGCGAAGCCGGCTCGAGCAGCATCGTGACGCAGTTCGACAAGGATGATGTCGAAGCCGCGGGACTGGTGAAGTTCGATTTCCTCGGCCTGCGCACCCTGACGATCATCGATCGGGCACTGGCCATCATCAATCAGACGCGGGCCTCGGCCGGCGAAGCGCCGGTTGCCATGGACGCCCTGCCGGTGGGCGACGCGGCCACCTACGCATTGCTCAGATCCGGCCGCACCACGGCGGTATTCCAGCTCGAATCACGCGGCATGCGCGACCTGATCCGGCGTCTGAAGCCGGATTGCTTCGAGGACATCGTCGCGCTGGTCGCCTTGTTCCGCCCCGGGCCGCTGGAATCGGGCATGGTGGATGACTTCATCACCCGCAAGCGCGAGCCGGGTGGGGTCATCGACTACCTGCATCCGGATCTGAAACCGGCGCTGGCCGCAACCTATGGCGTCATCCTGTACCAGGAGCAGGTGATGCAGATCGCGCAGATCCTGGCCGGCTACACCCTCGGCGGCGCGGATCTGCTGCGCCGGGCCATGGGCAAGAAGAAGGCCGAGGAGATGGCGCAGCAACGCTCCATCTTCGTCAGCGGCTCGGTTGCGCGCGGGGTGCCCGAGGCCCAGGCGGCGCATATTTTCGACCTGATGGAGAAGTTCGCCGGCTACGGCTTCAACAAGTCGCACTCGGCTGCCTATGCGGTGCTGTCGTATCAGACCGCGTACCTGAAGACCCATCACACGGCGGCGTTCATGGCCGCGGTGCTGTCCGCGGATATGGATCACACCGACAAAGTGGTCTCGCTGATCGATGAGTGCAAGCAGCTGTCATTGGCCGTGCTGCCGCCCGATGTGAACAGCTCGCGGCATGAGTTCGCGGTGGCCGACGCGAAGACGATCCGCTACGGGCTGGGTGCCGTGAAGGGTGTCGGTCAGGGCGCTGTTGCGGCCCTGATCGCCGAGCGTGAGGCTCGCGGGCCCTATCGCAGTCTGGCCGAACTGTGTCGTCGGACCGATTTGACGCGCATCAATCGGCGCACGCTGGAGGCGCTGATCCGTTCGGGCAGCATGGACGGCATCGGTCCGAACCGCGCGACGCTGCTGGACGGCCTGCCCCGGGCGATGCAGCTGGGGGATCAGACGGCGCGCGCCCACGAGGCCGGCCAGAACGATATGTTTGGCTTAAGCGGCGTTCCGCAATCCAGCGCCCAGGCGGATGAGACCTTAAGGACCATTGCCGATTTCAGCGAGGCCGTGCGTCTGCAGGGCGAGCGGGAGACCTTGGGGCTGTATCTGACCGGCCATCCCATCGACCGCTTCGAAGCGGACCTGCCGCGCTTCGCGGCCCAGCGCATCGGCGACCTGATCACCGAGAAACCCGCCGGTTCCGGGGACGGTGAACGCGCCTTCAGCCGCGGACGGCTGGTGACCGTGGCCGGGTTGGTGGATGAGATCCGCAAGCGCGGCCAGCGCGTGAGCATCATTCTGGATGACCGCACGGGCCGCATCGAGGCCACGCTGTTCGAGGAGGTGTTTCAGCGGCATCGTGACCTCATCGTCAAGGATGCCATCGTGCTGGTCGAGGGCCATTTCCGTTTCGATGAGTTTGGCGATGCCTGGCGGATCTCGGCCCGCAAGATCACCGACCTGAATGCGGTGCGCGAGCAGCAGGCCCGGCGCCTGGTCCTGAGCCTGCCGCAGAAGTCGGATCGTAATGCGATGCTGACACGCCTGGCGGAGGTGCTGGCACCCTGGCGCAACGGCCCCTGCCAGGTCACCGTCCAGTACCGGACCGCCCAGGCCAGCGGCGCCCTGGACCTGGGTCCGGAGTGGAACGTGCGTCCGGGAAGGCAGCTCCTGGAGCACCTGGAGGAGCTGGTCGGCCGGGAGGGCATGCGGGTGCTGTACGGACCCGTGGGAGCCTCCGGCGCCCCCTGACTTGCGCTACCATTCCACCCTATGGCGGAACGATCACCTTCATGGCTGTAGTAGCCTTCCTGGATTTCGAACAACCCATTGCCGAACTCGAAGCAAAGATCGAGGAGCTGCGGCACGTGACTTCCGAATCCGAAGTCAGCATCAAGGATGAGATCTCCCGGCTGCAGGCCAAGAGCCGCCAGCTCACGCGCAACATTTTTGCGAATCTCACCCCCTGGCAGATCACGCAGCTGGCGCGACACCCGCAGCGGCCGTATCCGCTGGACTACACCGGCATGATCCTGACCGAGTTCGCCGAACTGCACGGGGATCGCATGTACGGCGATGACATGGCCATCGTGGGCGGCCTGGGGCGTCTGGAGAACCGTGTCGTCATGATCATCGGCCACCAGAAGGGCCGTGACACCAAGGAGCGTGTGCGGCGCAACTACGGCATGCCCAAGCCGGAAGGCTACCGCAAGGCACTGCGCCTGATGAAAATGGCCGAGCGTTTCGGCCTGCCGATCATCACCTTCATCGATACCCAGGGCGCCTATCCGGGCATCGGCGCGGAGGAGCGTGGCCAAAGCGAGGCCATCGCACGCAACCTGTTTGAAATGGCGGTGCTGGGCACGCCCATCGTCACGGTCGTGACGGGCGAGGGCGGTTCCGGCGGCGCGCTGGCGATCGGGGTGTGCGACCGACTGATGATGCTCCAGTACAGCACCTATTCGGTCATTTCACCGGAAGGCTGCGCCTCCATCCTGTGGCGCAGTGCCGACAAGAAGGAAGCGGCGGCCGAGGCGCTGGGAATCACGGCCGGGCGTCTGAAGCAGTTGGGGCTCATCGACGAACTGCTCGAAGAGCCGCTGGGCGGCGCGCACCGCGACCCGACCGCGACGGCGGCCTCGCTGAAGGAGGCCGTGATCCGCCATCTGGATGAGCTGGAAACCTTGAGCAAGGAAGAACTGCTCGCGCGGCGCGCCGAGAAGATTGCCGGCTTTGGGGTGTTCTCCGAGGACGGGGCGGCGTAATTGCGCCGCGCGCGGGATCTGAAGCTGGATCCCGCCTGGGTCTATTCGCAGCTGCTCACACTGCATCCACCCGCCGCGACCGCGCCGCTGTGCGTGGCGTTCAGCGGGGGTGAGGATTCCACGGCGCTGCTGGCGCTGCTGGCCGAGCTGCCCGCGGTGCGCCCGCGCTTGCGGGCCATGCATATCGACCACGGCCTGCACGCGCACTCACGCACCTGGGCGCGCGCGTGCCGTGCGCAATGCCGGCAGCTGCAGGTGGGCCTGGTCACACGGCGGCTGACGCTGGCGCGCCAAA
>DASYER010000072.1:0-6878 GCA_036498905.1 Steroidobacteraceae bacterium
ATTCCGGTGGCGTGGCAGCTGTACCTTCCCCAAGAGTGGGCCGACGACGCGGCCCGACGCGAGAAGGCCCGCGTGCCCGAAGCGCTCGAGTTCGCCACCAAGCCTCGGATTGCGCTGCAGCAGATCGAACATCTGCTGGCCCAGGGGGCGCCCAGGCACTGCGTGTTGGCCGACGCCGGCTTATGGCGTGGACACGGCGTTTCGCGAACGCCTGCGTGCAGCGCACCGCGACGAGGAGCGCGGCGAACCGCGCGCGCCGCAATGGCTGCTCATCGAGTGGCCCGAGGGCCACGAAGAGCCGCTGAAATATTGGTTGTCCACGCTGCCCGAGGACATGTCGCTGCAGCGCATGTTCTATGAGGCCAGATGCGCTGGCGCATCGAGCGTGACTACCAGGATCTCAAGCAGGACCTGGGCCTCGGACAGTACGAAGGACGGGGCTGCCATGGCTTTCATCATCACGCCAGTCTCAGCATTGCCGCCTACGGCTTCTTGCTGGCGCAGCGGCTGCAGCACCCCGATGAGATCGGGGGTAAAAAAACTCCGCACGCCAAGCGCCTGGCCTACCCACGCATTACAAACCTCGGGGAAGCCCGGGGGGCGCAGCGCCACGTCCCATCCTCCATCACGAGCTTGCGATTGCGTATCGGCGCACTGCTGGCTCAGATCGAGCCAGCCGGTGGAACGGCGGGATAGTCCTTCTCAGGATCGAACACGTTATTGAAAAAGTTCGTCAGGGAGAACATGGCCACCAGCGCGACAATCTCCATGACGTTCGCATCCGTGTAGCCGGCATCGCGGACGGCTTTGACATCCGCGTCATTGACTTGGCCGCGCATCTCGGTGACTTTGCGCGCAAACTGGACGGCGGCGTCGCGCTTCGGGTCACTCGAGTGCCCCTTCCTGGCGAGAATGATTTCGTCGGCCGGCAACTTGGCCATATTGGCCGCATAGGTGTGAACCGCCAAGCAGTAGTTGCAGCCATTCACCTCGGAAACAATGAGACTGATGGCCTCACGCGTCTTCATGTCGAGCGCCTTGTTCAAGGCGCTGCGGAAGGTGGCCCATGCATTGAACGCGATCGGGCTTTGCGCGAAGGTTGCCAGCATATTGGGGGTGAACCCGAGACTCTTGCTGAATGCATCGAGAGTCGGTTTCGAATCAGCCGGCACCTGTTCCGGCTTTAGAGCAGAAGTTCTTGGCATCGCAATCGTCCTTGAGTTATTTGATTTAACTAATGGTTGGAAAAAATCCAGCACTTTGACGAGCGGACGGCACGGCCTTCGCGCCCGGTTTCCTGCCCGCTCCGTCCCGATGGACAACAGAATGACCGGCACTTCGTCCTCTGCCAGTTCAAACTCGCGGTGCGCCGCATCGCGGGTGGAGGAACGATATGCCCTGTGGCAATTCATGGGCGACATAGCAGCTATGCGTGACCGTTCCGCCCCGCGATGGCTGCGCATCGCTGTGCCGTCCTCAGTGAGGAGGCGCTTTGCGCTGCAGGCTCTCCAGTGCGGTGAGAAGGCCCGCCGGGTTCATCCGATGGGACTCACTCGCATTGATCTCGGCGTACACCACTGACTGCTTCTGGTCGATGAGATATCGCGCAGGCAACGGCAGCGTCCAATCCTCGTCGCCGTTGAACTTCGTGAGGTCCACATTCAATCCGAGATATAGCTTCCGCAGATTGGCGGGAATGTCCCAATTCACGCCATATTGAGCCGCCACGTGCCCACCGGCGTCATGCAGGATGGGAAAGCCCAGCTTGTGCTTGCGGACGCACCGACGGTTGTGAAGCGATTTTTGAGGAGAAACGGCGAGCACGGACGCTCCTAGCTGCTCGAACTGGCCGGCCACTGCCTGCAACGCCGCAAGTTCCTGCGTGCACCATGGACACCAGTCCCCGCGGTAGAACACCATGACTACGGGGCCGTCGTTCAGCGTGTCCGCCAGGGAAACCGGTTTGTCCCGTTCGTCTGGGAGAGTGAATGCTGGGGCACGACCGGCGGCCTGAAGCGCCTTGATCGCCCGGTCACTGGAGACGGCATCCTCCATCACCCTGAGCATCGCGACCAACGCGTCCGAACGCGTTCTGACCTGCAGGTGATCGCGCAGTACGTCGAGCTTTTGTTGCAAGGACATGGAGAGCTGGGGCTATCCGGAACGGCGTGCGGCAGCCATTTGGGGACAAGACCGCGTAGGAGGGCCGTTCGCATTCTTGCACGTCAAAGGATGACCGTGCTTCCGGTATATGTCGCTTGCCGGACGGTGTCATGCCGCCGCCAGGCGGGCAGCCGGCCGACTGCGCCAGTTCTTCACGCCTGTGAACGGATCTCGAGCGAGTTTGTTGCGAGCTCGGTGATGAGAAACTCCGTCAAAGCGCGTGCCGCGGGCTTTGCCTGGCGTCCCAGCGCATAAACGGCGTGCAGTTCCACTTCGCCAAGGTCCCACTCCTCGAGTACGCGAACCAATGCTCCGTCCGAGAGCTCTTGCGCGCAGCTACCCAAGGTGGTCACCACGATGCCCATCCCGGCCACCGCAGCCGAGATCCGGCCTTCGCTTGTCGAAAAGGCCCAGCGGCTGTCGACTTTCACCGAGGAGATTTGCTCGCCCATGCGCAGCGTTACCCCAGTTCCATTGCTGGCGGGCCCCGCAAAGACCTGACAGTTGGCGAGATCCGCCGGCGATTGAGGTTCCCCAACTCTGGAGATGTAGTCGGGCGAGGCGGCGGCGACGCGCGGCCATGAGTGAATCCTGCGTGCCACAGCAGAGGAGTCCTCCAACGCACCGAAGCGCAGCGCCACGTCGATGCCCTGGGCAATGAGGTCTTGCCGTTGATCCTCCAGGAGCAAATTCATCCGTAGCTGCGAGTGCGGGGCCAGGAACCTTGGAAGGCGGGGGATCAATACGCGCTGGGCAAAGCTCGAAGACGTCCCGATCCTCAGCGTACCGCTCAGCACACTCGAGCCGCGCACTACATCGGTCGCCTCGTCCAGGGCATTCAGGGCGACTTCAACGCGCGCGAAATAGTCGGCGCCCACGTCCGTCAGCGTCACGGCACGAGGAGTACGAGCGAATAGCGCTACACCGAGCTCTTTTTCCAGTCCGGCGATCGCTCGGGACACGGTGGGTTGGGAGATACCCCGCTCTCGCGCAGCCACAGAAAAGCTGCGCGTTCTCGCCACCCGAATGAACAGGCTTATCGCCTCGAAACGATCCGTCATCTACATCAATGGCCCTTAGGCCGCCCCGGTTGCCGGAATGTCGCCTGTCCTACGCCTCGCGCGAAGCCCTCTCGGTCGGAGAGCGCGCGGCGTGCTCGAGGCATGGTCGCGGACGGCAACGTCGGCAAACTTCCGGGTGCTATGCCTTCCATGCAACCCTCGCCGCCAAGATACGAGGAAATCGAACCGACTATCTTGCTTTCACCCCGTCCGCTGTGCAGTTCTTGCGGCCGTATCGCAAGGCAATCGGAACGATTCTCGCCGGGCCGTCCCGTTCAGGCGTCCAGCAAAGGTGTCAACGCGTCTTTGACTGAAGCCTGAATTTCCTGGGCACTACGCCGCATTCTGCATAGCAGCTATTCATGCTGAAAAGCGGGAGCGATGAGTGCCCGGGCGCGATGTGTTTATGCTGTGGACTCCATGCCCAGTCAGCGTCTCTCCACGAATGCTCATCATCTCCCTGCCGCAGGGACGCGCCGCCCTGCCGCCACTCGCGTCGACGCCTTGCTCGATGAAATCCGGGCCTGCCGCGTCTGCGAGGCGCATCTTCCGTTGGGCCCTCGGCCGATTCTGAGGATCTCACCCTCGGCTCGAATCCTCATGGTCGGCCAGGCACCCGGCGTCAAGGTCCATGAGAGCGGGATTCCTTGGCGCGACGCCAGTGGAATACGGCTAAGGCAGTGGCTCGGGGTCGAAGAATCCGTCTTCTACGATGCACGACTATTCGCCATCGTGCCCATGGGCTTGTGCTACCCGGGACGCGGCCGCAGCGGAGATCTGCCGCCACGTCCCGAGTGCGCGCCCCTGTGGCATGACCGCATCTTCTCGCTGATGCCTCAGATTCGACTCACCATCCTGATCGGGCAATACGCGCTGGCGAAGTTTCTCGGCGACCGCAGGCGGGCAACGCTCACTGAGACTGTGGCGGCGTGGGAGTCGTATGCGCCTCAATTTATCGCCCTGCCTCACCCCTCTCCGAGAAATCTGAACTGGATGAAGCAGAACCCCTGGTTCGACGAGAAGGTCGTCCCTGAGCTTCGGCTGCGGGTGAGACAGGCTCTGTCGTAGTCACTTTCCCGTAGCCGCCGCTCGCGTGCCCGCGTATAGCAACTATTCGCCGCCTGCATGCAGTTAGCGATCTGACCTGCCGGGAGACTTGCTATGGTCTGTAGCTGCGCGGTTTGGCCTCGCATCCCACTTCCTCCCGTTTCAACCTGAAAGAGGAGCTCACCCATGGTGACAAGAGGCTTCACTGGCCGCCGCGTCGATGCCGCACTCGCGGCCCGCATGCCGCCAGGACAGCACGCTACAGACGACTTTCCCGTACTTTCGGCCACCCCAACGCCCGAGATTGACCTGGGCAACTGGAAATTCACGTTGAAGCATGGCGCGCGGACGATCGCAAGCTGGTCATGGCTCGAGTTCAACCAACTACCACGCACGCTTTGGGAAGGGGACATCCACTGCGTGACGTCCTGGTCGAAGTTCGACACCACCTGGGAGGGGGTTTCCATCGACGATTTGCTGGCCGCAGCTGGAATCGGAGAACTCACGCCATTTGTCTTGGCGCAATCCTATGGCGGCTACAGCACCAATGTGCCAGCCGCTGATCTGGTGGGTGGCAAAGCCATGGTCGCGACCATGTACGGAGGGCGCCCCCTTTCCAGCCAACATGGAGGCCCTGCGCGCCTGTTGGTGCCGCACCTGTACTTCTGGAAGAGTGCCAAGTGGTGCAACGGGCTGAAGTTTACTGAGCGCGATGAGGCGGGTTTCTGGGAGCTGCGGGGATACCACATGCGCGGCGACCCGTGGCAAGAGCAACGATATTCCGGCGACCAGTAGCCTCGTGACCAAGAAGCTGGCCTGGCTGCAGACGAAGGTACGTGCCAAACGACAGCGCACGCCCAACTCCATCAGCCTTGTCCTGGACAACACGTTGGGAGAGCACCTGGCCGGCCAGCATGTCGACGTCCGCCTGGTTGCCGCAGACGGCTATGAGGCGCGACGCAGCTACTCAATCACCTCCCTTCCTGGCAGCCCTGAATTGGAACTGCTCATCGAGCGCCTACCCAATGGCGAGGTGTCTCCGTTTCTGACGGACGAACTGCAGCCCGGCGAATTTCTTGAGATTCGCGGCCCGATCGGAGGCCACTTCACGTGGACGCCGTCGAACCGCCGCCCGATTGCCTTGGTCTCTGGCGGGTCCGGCATCGCTCCACTGATGTCAATGGTGAGACATCGGGCACTCGCTCCGGATCCCGCTGCGCCCGCGCTGCTCCTCTACAGCGCCCGCAGCTGGTCCCACATGGCCTTTGCGGAGGAACTGACGGGTATGGCGGCGAACGACAAGAGCTTCTGCTTTGTTGCCACCACCACCAAGGAGCCTGCACACCGCCTCGGCGACTTCGGTCGGCGGATTGACATGGAAATGCTGACGGAGGTCTTTGCTCAACGCAGCGAGCTACGGGAGCTCGCGTGCTTTGTGTGCGGAGCCACCGATTTTGTGGAGACCGTGGCGACTGCTCTCGTCCGACTGGGCGTGCCAGCGGACTCGGTCAAGACCGAGAGGTACGGAGGCGCCTAGTTCGCTCGACGCTGGCAAGGACCTTCTCAGCAGTTTTGGACCAGACGAAGGGCTTTGGCTTTTTTCTTCGCGGCCTGCGTTCGCGCGCACTCCGAGACGCACGATCTGCTGACCGAGGAAGGCCTCGCTCAGCCCATCGCCCGCGCGCACGCCAGGCACGGGCGATGCGTTTTGACCTTTAGCACGACACGATGAAAGAAACAATGACGGATATCGACAAGCGGCGTGGTTTTCTCAAGCAGGTGGTGGGCGCGACCAGCGCCCTGCCTTTCGCCCAAGGGCTCGCGGGCGGCGTGGCCGCCACATCGCTCGCGGCCGTCGCGGCGCCGGCCGCCGCCCCCGCCCCCGCGGCACCCGTGCCCGCGGTGGGCTACGTGTGCTTCAGCCAGGACGAGGCCGCGTTCATCGAGACCATGGTCAACATCATGTGTCCGGCCGACGACCTGACGCCGAACGGCGTCGATTGCGGGCTGCCGATCTACATCGACCGTCAGCTCGCCGGCGATTTCGGCCGCGGCTCGAAGCACTATGCGCGCGGGCCTTGGATCCAGGGCAGGCCGCAGCAGGGCTACCAGTTGCCGATGACGCCCGAGCAGTGGTTCAAGGCCGGCGTCGAGGCCGCCAACCAGGCCTGCACCGCGAAGTACGGCAAGCCCTTCGACCAGGTCGCGCCGGCCGATGCGAACGCCTTTCTCGACCAGCTCGGCGCCGGCAAGGTGAGCGATCCGCGCCTGCCGATGGCCGCGTGGTTCAACGAGCTGGTGTATCCGCTGTTCACGCAGGCCTGCTTCGCCGACCCGATCTACGGCGGCAACAACGACAAGGTGTTCTGGAAGATGGTGGGCTATCCGGGCCTGCCTGCCACGAACACCGTGAACATGGTGCAGTACCGCGGCAAGCCGTTCCCCGGCGCCAAGGATCCGAAGTCCATGGCCGATTTCAGCTGAGGAACCACACAATGATCAAGAAGCTCCCCCACAAGACCGTGGTGATGGTCGGCGGCGGCCTGACGGCTGGTCTCGCCGCGCGCCAGCTCACCGACAAGAACATCGAAGTGCTCGTGCTCGAGC
>DASYER010000073.1:0-54572 GCA_036498905.1 Steroidobacteraceae bacterium
CCCAGTTCATCCAGCGCATGAGCGGCCAATGCGTCCTTGGCGGCCAGCTGTGTGGCGACCTGTTCGGCAAGCGCCGGTGTCAGCCCGCGACCGACGTAGATCGCCGCCAGTTCGGCGTGCTCACCGGCCGCGTCGGTTGCCAGTTCCTGCTTCTCCTTGCGCAGATCAGCCGCCTCCGAATCCGCCTGCGAGCTCACCGATACATATTCGCCCGCCGCCATCGAGGCGGCCCCGGCGGCCAACCCGGCAATACCCGCTACCAGCAGCGCGTTACGGTCACCATGCGCCGCCGCAACGCCGAGCAGCAAACTGGCGGTTGATAGAATCCCATCATTGGCCCCAAGCACGGCCGCCCGCAGCCAGCCGAGGCGTGAGGCGCCATGGCGCTCCCTTCTATGTGAATGCATAGCCCAAGAGTATAGCCAGCCCACCCCGGTTCAGTGTTCAAGCCATGAGCTATGCCGTCCCAGGACGCCTCCAAGCGCGCCAAACCGCAGCAAAACTACGCGTTGCAAGTTGCCAGCCACCGTGCGTACAATGCGCGCCCTCCTGGTGCGGGGTGGAGCAGTCTGGCAGCTCGTCGGGCTCATAACCCGAAGGTCGCAGGTTCAAATCCTGCCCCCGCTACCAATTTTATTTTGACGGGTACCGCCAGCGCCCGTCTCACCGAAAATCACCGCCTCCGATGAACCTCGCTGCGCGCGGCACCTTGAACGCCTCGATGACGACGACCCTCTGCCACCCGGGAGTACACCGGCTCCGCCAGGCGGCGTTCTATCCATTCACCGAACATGGGCAGATCCCAACGCACATTCAAATCTGCCTACCGGACTGCATTGGATTCGATGAATGATCTCAAACTTCGCGACGTAGTACGCGCGGACCGGATTGGAGTCCAAGTGGAACCCGGGCTTGAAGATCACATCCTTGGAGTAGTCTAGCCACGCATTGTCGAGTTTCTGATCACCAGTGGATTTCAGAAGACCGACTGATGAGACTCGACCATCCGTTTCGACGATCATGACGACTAGCGCCGGCCCCCGCCCGGCGAGCGCAACCACCTTCTTAGACACAGGCATGACAACATTTGCCCTGGGCCTGAGTCGCAATTGTAGTCGTGGATCCTGACCATTCACCAACGCGCCGTTGCTTTCCAGGCACAGTTTCTTGAAAGTAGCTGCGCTTTTTGGCCATAACTCTGGCGTCAGCCCATCTGAATTTTCTTGCCACTCTCCGTAGTCGCAAGATGGAACACTCGGTGCTAATGCATCGTCGGCGATTGCAGGAATTGCCTGAACGCCGACGAATCCTATGAAGGCACAAACAAGTCCGCGCACAGTGTAAATATTCAAAAGATGACCTCTCGGTTGGCCGCGCACTCCGCCGCGTCCTGTTATCCAGTGCAGCGGCTCGTCTGCCAAATCTCGCCGATTCAGCCAATTGCAATAATTTGGTTTAGAGTCTCGCACGCCAGGTCGAACGCGTCGTCCGGCACCTGCTTCCAGGGATGCTGCTTCGCGCCGCGGACGCGCCAGTCGAACGACTTCGGCTGATGTCCCAGGATGAAGCTCACTGCGCCCTTCGGCCCTACAAATCGAATCGCGAACGGATTCGTCTCGTTGTGGGGCGCCGTCGTCATCGGCAGACCAATTACGATACCTGTTCGCTCATTGAACTCACGGGGCGAGAGCACCAGCAGCGGATGGATATCCTTCATTTCGCGCCCGGCCTGCGGATTACAGTTAATCCAGATCATGTCGCGGCGGCCCGGAATCCACAATCTGCGTGCGGCCATCAGAGAACTTCCTTTCCGACCGGACGCACGGCCATCGCCTCCCCGCTGTGTCGAGAAGGGTCAAACGCGGCGAGTTTCTGCGCCAACGTCAGCTTCGGCTTTCCCGCAAGCTTGACCAGTACACCATCATCGCCAACTGACAGCTCCACTGGCTGGCCGACCCTAAACCGCGCGGATCGAGCAACGGCCGCAGGGATACGTACCGCCAGGCTGTTTCCCCATTGCTGTACTGTCAGAGCGGCTGTCTTTGCCATGAATGCAACCTTCCTTGCCATGTATAAACAAGTTTATACATGGCTCTCAGGATGTCAATCTTGGACGCTGAAAAGACGAATCCCAACGAGTCCAACATATTTACTTCTTCCTTACCCCTCATTTTTATCTTCCGACAATTCAATCTCTTGTATTCGCCCGTCCTACTCATAACCCGAAGGTCGCAGGTTCAAATCCTGCCCCGCTACCAATTTAAGCGGCGCCTATTCCAGCCCGGCGCTCTAGCTCTAAGACCACGGATTTATATTCCCAGGCACCGACGACTCGAAATCCGAGTCGTCACAGGTCACCAAAGTCAATCCGGGTACTTGGGCCGAAGCTGCAATAAATGCATCCATCATATTGATAGGACGTCAGGGCATCGCTTTGTCCCAACCTGGAATCGCCTTCAGGTCTTCGGACAACGGGGCAGATATGCTGAGCACTAGATCTCTCTCGTTCGTCGTAAGAACGCTTCTCCACTTTCCTAAAGATTTGCCATCCAGCGCGCGTTTGGCGTCGGTTCCGCCAATAGCGATGCCCTCAATCAATTGCGAATGCGATCGTCTGTGATGCATTAGGACGTTCGGATGCCACTCTATGCCGAGAAACATCAACACCTCTCTCATTACCGCCTCAGGGTCGAAGATCAGCTGCTCATATATGACCGGATGGACAGGCAGTCCCTGGCCTAGGTATCTGAGCAATGCGCTGGTCTTCCACTTCCAGTAGAGCGCTCCCAATCCCACATCGGGAATCGCTGAATTCCGCAACTGCTCAATTTCAACAGCGTAACTCCGCCGGAACTCCTCTTCCTGCAGCATTGCTTCCATCACGGGCCGACATACATGTTCTAGCCATTGCCACTCACCCACTCGGAGTTGCCTCATCGACGCTACGACGTCCAGGGGACTCCGCACCATAAAGAGGATCTTTTGCCCCGAATAAAAATTCGGGATTAACCCGACCTTTCCAATCGGTTCCAATTCGTTTGGTCGCAGCATTGCTTGATCAAGCTGCTCGGTCCAAATTGGAATTTTGTAGCCGACAAAGTGCCCCGAGTTTGAGCGTGTTGTTTTCGAAAGAACAGTGTAGGAAAGCATTTCATCGACGCACGAAATGGTCGGATGACTCTCCAGTAGCAATCGCAATAAAGTCGTGCCGCTCCGTTGGCAGCCCGCAATTAGAAACGCGCCCTCCTTCACTGGGCCTGTGCGCCACTTAGCCATCAGCGTTTTGAATAGCGCGTACGGATTCGATCTCACCAGTCCATCCCTCAGATCGGCAGAAACACAGTGCGGCTGAAATGATGCGCGACATGCTCTTCGCTACGCGCATGCAATAACCGTCTGGTTTGCATTTGGCGTATTCGCAAGTGCCATATTTGCAATCATCCAGGAACGCAAACGTTCCGCCATTGAAGATGACTGACTTTCCCGGTAGGTGCCGGATTTCGAGGCCCTACGGAACACCTCATTGCGCGCCCTTGTTTGCCTCGGGAGTGAACCGGTGCGGCTGCACGATGAAGTGATCTGGTTCGCCCTCGACCGAATGCACGACACTGCGTTGTTTCACGACGAACCGGTATGGCGTGCTCTCAATCGAATGCTCGAAGGACGGCGACATTGCTAAGTACGCCCTCATCGACATTTCCTGCTCAAGCTGCCATTTGCCGTCCCGATAGAGTGACATTTTCGCGTACGTGAGCGAGCGCCCATCCGGTTCAGGCGCCTGCGCCGAGACCAGAACGCGCATGGTGTCCGCCACCTCCACGCACAATTCGCGACCAAATTCACTGATCACCGTCGGCGTCGCCAGAGCGGCCCCGTCCTTGATGAAGAACACCTGATATACGACTTCCGGGCGCATCGTTACCTCCTCCATCTATCGATGGTCTAGCGGATGCCATTATAGCCTGCGGGGCCAGCTATTGGCTTCGTGTCGCGCCTAATGACAGACCGGTTTGTGATGGCCTAAAGTGGCTCTCCGTCATACGGGCGAGGCCATGAAATTTCTTCCGCTCATCTGGTCGGGCATCTGGCGCAAGCCCGTGCGCACGGCGCTGATTTTTCTTCAGGTCTGCGTGGCGTTTGCCCTATTCGGCATTCTGCAGGGCATGAAGACCGGGATGGACAGGGCCATCGCCAACACTCGCGCAGACGTACTCTACGTCGGACCCGCCGTGTATGGCGGCGCACCTCTGACGATCGCCTCCGTGAGCCGACTGCAGTCCATTCCCGGCGTGAAGACCGTATCCTTCAATTACGGCATGCTTTCGTTCTACCAGCAGCCGACCCAGATTGTTTACGTGCTTGCGATCCCGCCGAGCGATGTGTTCCTCACGCTATTGCCCGAGCAGTTCATTGCTAAACCCAAGGACCTGGAGGCCCTGCGCAAGACACGAACCGGCGTGTTGATTACCGACGATATAAGCAAGAAATACGGATGGCATATCGGGGATAAGATTCCGATCACCTCAACCACGCTTCAGACCAATGGCTCGGCAACCTGGACCTTCGACGTCGTGGGGATCGTCACGTTACGCAATCAGGACGAGGCACTTTATGTCTTTGCCAATTACTACTACATCGATGAGGCGCGAGCGCTCAACAAGGGCATGGTGAGCCACTTCTACGCGATTGCCTCGGACCCCAAGCAGGCAGCCTCCGTGAGTGACGCGATAGATCGCGCGTTCGCCAACTCCGCGACCCCGACGCGAACCGCATCATTCAAGGAGATGTCGCAGCAGTCAATGCAATCACTCGGTGACCTGAATTTCGCCATCCGCTGGATCCTCGGCGCGGTTCTCCTGGCGCTGATGTTCTCGACCGCCACGATGATGATGCAGGCGGTGCGCGAACGCACACCCGAGTTTGCCGTCCTGAAGACCTTCGGATTCGGCATTCGGACGGTATTTATCATGATCGTGGCCGAGTCGGTGCTCGTATCCATCGTCGCCTCTCTCACAGGTCTGGCCCTGGCCTGGTTCGCATTCCCCTTTGCGGGGAAGTACATACCCGGACTGTCGATGCCAATGGTGGTCGTGGGTGTCGGTATAATGGCAGCCGCGCTCGTCACGCTCATCAGCGTCAGCGTCCCTGGCCTGCGCGCGGCAAGGCTGAGTATCGTTGACGCCCTGGCGGGAAGGTAGGCGCTTGGGTTTCCTCAAGCAGCTGGCAGTGCTCCTGCGCATGAGCCTGCTCGACCTGTCCAAACGCATGGGATTGGTCTGTACCACCGTCATCGGCATCACGTGCGCCGTGGGGGTGTTGGTTGCCATGCTGGCAATGGGTGTCGGTGCTCAGCGTGAGGCGATGAGCAACGTGCGGCCCGACCGGGCGAGCGTGCTGAGTGTCGAGGCGGTCGGACCCGCCCAAAGCAACATCCCGAAGGACCTCACAGACCTGATCGCAAGTCTTCCCGGCATACGGCGCAATGCGAGCGCGCAACCGATTGCGGTACCGGATGTGTCGGTGTACGTGCAGGCCCGCAGGAAGGACTCCGGCAACTTCGACGGCTTTCCCCTGACCGGTGCGGGCCCGAAACTCATCGAGTATGCACCCGAGCTGCACCTGACCGCGGGCCGCAGCTTTAGACCTGGACTGCTCGAGATCATCGCGAGCAACTACTGCGCGCGCCAGTACCAGCATTTCGGCGTTGGAGACAAGCAGGTCATCCAAGGGGTCGAGTGGCTCGTCGTCGGAAACTTCGACCTCGGCCGCAGCACCGGGCACTGCCTCGTATACGCGGATGCTGACACGGTTCTCACCACGTTCAGGCGCGGCAGTTACAACACGATCGACGTAGTGCTGCAGACCCCGGCTGCCTTTGCCGAGCTCGCCAATGCAATCCGGGGTGACCCTCAGCTTCATTTGAAAGTCGTGCATGAGGCGGACTTGGCGCAGGCCACGGTGCGCCAGGTGAATGACATACTGAACTTCATCAGCTATTTCATAGGATCGGTCCTGGCTGTGGCGGCCACCATCGGGGCGGCCAATTCCATGTACGTCATGGTGGATATGCGTCGTCGCGAACTCGCCACGCTGCGCGCCATTGGATTCCACGGTCTTCCGCTCATTGCATCGACCCTAGCCGAAGCAATCCTCCTGGCGATACCCGGCGCATTGATGGGTGCCGGGCTCGCGTGGCTGTTCTTCAATGACCTCGCAGCCAGTCCCCTGGGGTTTCAATTTCACCTTGCGGTTACTCCCTCGCTCGTTCTGTTGGGCATCGGCTGGGCGCTGTGCATGGGACTGATTGGCGGGCTGCTGCCGGCCTTTCGAGCGGCCACCGTGCCGGTCAGCGTCGCGCTACGGGCGAGCTGACGAACCTTCCTTCTCTCAAGCTGCGTCGATACCTGCGCAATATTTGTATATTGACACGAATATTATAGTTACTATACTTTTGCCGCTGAACGGTCGGGTTAGGGCACAACATGCGCAAGTCCCAAAATGCACCACAAGATGGTCTCCCGGCTTCCCTGCGGAGCCGAAAGAAGCTGCGTACGAGGCAGGAGATTGCTGACGCAGCGCTGCTGCTGTTTGCCAAGCAGGGGTTTGACGCTGTCACCGTCGCCGACATTGCCAGTGCCGCAGAGGTTTCCGAGCAGACGGTCTACAACTACTTCAAGACCAAGGAGTCCTTGGTTTTCGATGAGGACGAAGCCTTCGAGGCTCGCTTCGTCGCGATGGTGCGGGAACGACCCAAGAAGCATTCGGTGCTGGATGCCGCACGCTCGGAGGCGCGAGCGTTCCTGGATTCCCTGAGTCGCCGCCCTGCGGGGCCGCAGGACCGCGGCAGCATGCCCTACCTGGTGGCGACCAGTGCAGCGCTGCGGCGGCATTGGTTGGCGGTGGTTGAGCGGCACGGCCACGCCGTCGCCCACGCACTGATTGCCGATGGCAACGCCACGCTCTCTCTGCCCGAGGCAAAGATTCTGGGAGCCTCACTGCTCGCCGTGTTCGCGGTAATCCTCGATGAGCTGGGCCAGACGATGAAGTCCGGCGGTGACGTGCTGGCCCGAATCGAGAGCCTGCGACACCAAGTCGATGGCGCGTTCGATCGAATGGCCGATGGCTTCAGGCTTGCGGGAGGGAAGCGTTCATGAACACCCCGCGCAGGCTGCAGGCGATGATCATCGGCGCCGGTACCGGCGGTTTGTGCCTGGCGCATGGCCTTCTTGCCAGGGGCATAGAGGTCCGGGTCTTCGAGCGTGACCGTACCCCTTCCGATCGCCTGCAGGGTTATCGACTCACGATCAGCGCCACCGGAAACCGTTCGCTTCAGTCCTGTCTTCCGAAAGCGAACTTCGAGCGATTCGTTGCGGCTTCAGCCAAACCCAACACCGGGGTCAATTTCCAGGACCACCGACTGCGCCGGCTGTTGCGGATTCCGATTCCGCCGGTCGATCCGACCGCACCGCAAAGCGTGCGACCCGTCAGCCGCATCGCACTACGTCGGATCCTGCTCGACGGTCTGCGGGATGTCGTATCGTTCGACAAAACGTTTCTCTCGTTCGAGAACGCGCCGGACGATCGGATCACCGTCCAATTCTCCGATGGTTCCACGGCGAGCGGTGATGTTCTGATTGGGGCCGATGGCGCAGGATCGCGTGTCCGCGGGCAGCTATTGCCTGATGCCCGACGCATCGATACCGGAATTGTCGCCGTCTCGGGGCGCTTTTCTCTGGATGAGGCGGCGCGGCACGAGACACCGCCGGTGATTTTTGAGGGGCCGGCACTTTTTATGGGACCCGCCGGACGCTTCATGTTCGCCAGTGTCGTGGAATATCCACCTGGAAATGTCTCACCGTATGATCAGGACGAATACGTGATGTGGGGCTTTTCGGCCCGGCCGAAAGCGCTGGCCCTGAGCGGTCCGATCGACAACGTGTCCGGCGCGACAGCCAAGGAGCATGTGCTCGCACAGATGAGTGCCTGGCACCCGGCGCTTCGCCGGCTCGTGGATCGTGCCGACCCGACGACCATGAGTTGTTTCCCGGTCAAGTCGGCGCAGGTGGTGAAGCCGTGGACGACCCGAAACGTTACCTTGCTGGGCGATGCGATCCACAATATGACGCCGTTTCGCGGCATGGGCGCCAACACGGCGCTGCGGGATGCTGCGGCACTACGGGAGGCTCTGGTCGCCGTCAGCTGCGGCAAGCAGGCGCTGCTCCCGGCTCTGGCCGGCTACGAGCGTGACATGCTCGAACACGGCTTCGCGGCCGTGCGCTCCTCACTCGCCAATATGCGCAGGATGCACGCGCGATCGCCTCTTTCCCGCTTCGCGACCAGGTCGATGCTGCGCGCGGCCGATGCGTTCCCGCCTCTGCAACGGATATTCCGCAGCGAGCGCTGACCTATTCGCCCTGCGCTACTCGCGTAGCTTCTCTCCCAATGCGACTCCCAGGACTTTCTCGGAAGCAGTGGGAGGCCATCCGGCCTCGTCCGAGACCGGTGATTCGCCTTCAACAATGGTGTTCTCAAGGCGGCCGAGCCCTTCAACTTCCACCACCACGACATCTCCGGGATTGACGGGTCGTGAATTCGCGGGCGTACCGGTCAGGATCAGATCGCCCGGGATCAGCGTCATCATCCGGGCCAGGTCGGTGAGCAGGTAGCTCATATCCCAAATCATTCCGTTGAGACTGGATTCCTGAACGATCTGGCCGTTGACGTAGGTGCGGATCATCTGGTCGGCCGGTCGCCATCCGCGCACCAGACCGGGCCCGATAACGCCCAACGTGTCTGCGCCTTTGACCCTCAACATCGAGCCACGGTCCGCATCGCGAAAGTCATGCAGCGCGTAATCATTGGCCAGCGTGTAGCCGGCGATATAGTCCTGCGCCTCGGCCCGACGTATGTTGCGGGCGGTGCGCCCGACCACGATAGCCACTTCGCCTTCGTAGTTCAGGAACCGACACCCCTGCGGTCGTATGACGGCACTGCGGTGCCCAACCAGGCATGAGGGTGGCTTGTAGAAATAATTCGGTGCCGGACCGGCGCTGGTCTTCAGCTCCTCCACCCGATTGCGGTAGTTCAGGTGCGCGCAGATGATTTTGCTCGGCTCAACCGGCGGCAAATGCACGGCTCTATTACACTCGATTTGCCGACCATCTGCGGCGACCAGCCAGTTCCCCCGGCGCTGCATCTGCACGATAGCGTCGTCAAGCACAACGCGGCGGGTCTCCGAGACCTCCATGTCTTAAGGGGCCGTGAGCGGATAGCCGCGGCCGGCGTAGTCAAATCCACCCAATTCGAGTCGCTTCAGGGCGGGGTCCTGGGGGGAAGCGTAGTAGGCGCGAATTTCCTCAATGAGCCCGCGCGCGCTGAATACATACCATTCGTCGCCGCGCAGAATGATCCCGGGCACTCGCTTGAAATGGGTCCACTCGATGACCGCGCGCCGCGTGCGCGGATCGCACAGCACCTGATCCACGGTCCAATACGACCCCAAGTTCTTAACCGCCGCACTCCACTTGGCACCGATCGTACGGGCACCTGTGAAGGGCCCCTCATAGGTGCCCGGCGGAAAATAGTGAACGCCATGAGGTTCGAAGTGGGCGGCCACCCGCTCGATGTCCCCTGAATTGCAATCCTCGAAATATCCGCGGATTCGGGATTCCATGACCTCCCAGGTCAGCTGCCCGACGGCCTCGGACCCAGCCACTACGCGGACCCCGTCATTGAGGTCGCCGCCACGTTGCTTTTGGCGGACACGGGGGGCGTGGGTAGCCAGGACTCACCCTGCTTGAGAACGAAGGTGTACGCCATGCTGTACCAGGTGCCCTGAACATCAGGATCCGGCGCCGAGTCCTTCTCGTGCCGAACGTAATGCCCGATTGCGTTCGTGGTTACACCGAACTGCGCATCGGATGTCAGATTTTCATCGTCGTCGGCATAAACCTGGGAGGCAATGGTCTTGAAGCCCTCCTTATAGACGAGCGCGTGCAGATGCGCGGGCCGGAAGGGGTGACGATGCTGCACGTTCAGCAGCTTCTCGGTCGGACCACCGGCGGGGACGGGATAGCCGGCGGGCTTGATGGTGCGATAGCTGAAGGTACCCGATTCATCGGTGGTAAACCTGCCGCGCAGATTCCAATCCGCCTGACTCGGATCCTGATTCTCATACAAGCCCTTGGTCGAGGCGTGCCACACGTCGACGTGTGCGCCGACGATCGGCTTGCCCTCGGTGTCGAGTACGCGCCCGGTAAAGAACAGTGGAGCGCCGGGCGTTGGCGAGCGAACGATTGACCCGCCGTTCTCGACATGCGGCGCGTCCTTGCGCCAGAAGGGGCCGAGCAGATTGGCCGTTGTGCCCGCATTGTTCATCATGCACACCAGCGTCGATAGCCCAAGAGAGCCCGCAATCAGGCGCGTCTCGTTGTGACTATCGGTCGTGAGCCTTCCCAGGGCAGTCACAAGACTGATCGCGGTATTGAATTCCTCTTCCGTAAGCCGCACTTCTCGTGCGAAACCGTGTAGGTGTTTGATCAGCGACTGAAGGATCTGCTTGAGGCGCGGGTCTTCGATACGCAGACTCTCGCTCAGCACCGCCTCGGTTACTTGGTCTTCACGCTCAATGATCATAGAGGACCGCTCCATAGCCTCCGTGCCACGCATTGGTGCGCCGCAATGAGCGTAGCACACGCAAGCCGAAGGGCGCCGGACTGCCCTTCAATCAATATGGACGCGGTTGAGTCTCGAGCAGGCCGGGCACTTGACCAATATCTTCAGTTCAAGCTCGAACCAAGAGCGACCGCAGCCGCAGCGCATTCGGTAGAGACACTGCGCCGTCGCCAGACTCAGTTCTTCCTCCTGAACCTGGATGCCACTGGATTCCGGCGGCCTGGTGCGCACACCTGAGCGGATCGCCTGGACTTTACTGAATCGCGCATTGGTCTCTTTCACGACTAACCTCTCCGTGAGCGTTCTGATGCGCTTCCTTCTCGGATGACAGCTGAATGGTGTCAGGTCGATGTCTAGTGGTTTCCACGGAAACCCCGCTTGTTATTGTTCTTTTAGGGAATTTACGGGCTCGCCCAGATTATGTCAACCGTGGGCTTGGCCGATTGCCCCGGGCCCTCGGCGCTTATGCCAATCGATACTGCCCGCTCAGCTTCATCAGGCCCGTGGCCTGCCCATTCAGCGCCGCCGCCACCGCGCCCGCCGCCTCGACCAGCACCGCGTTCTGCTGCGTCATCAAATCCCTGCCGGTCACGGCCTTGTTCACCTGCTCGATCCCGGAAGCCTGCTCGCGACTCGAGCACGCTATTTCCGCCATAACGTCCGTCACTTTCTTGACCCGCAGGACGATCTCATCTAGCCCTTCTGCGGACCCGTCCCACCAGCTTTGCTCCCTCGCTCAGCTTGCGCGCCGCTCCCCGCTCATGTCAGTTGGCCCAGTCAGAATTGTCTGTCGCCCGAGGGGCAGTATTGCCTAGAGCAGACAATCTGGCCCCCGACATCCGCCGCAGCGCGCCCGCAGTAGCATCGCGTCGGCGACAGGTATTCAACAACCTCAATTTCCGGGAGCCTTCATGAGAACAGCTTTAATCGCTTCAGCATTGCTCGCGATGACGGTTATTACAGCCAATACCCAAGCACTCGCTGACGACCACGACCATGACCGCGGCCATGATGGGCACCACTACGTCCATCATCAGGAATGGAGGAAAGGGTCGAGAATGCGGGATGAGGATTGGCGCCGCGGAGAGCACGTGGACTATCGGGCGCGGCACTTGCGTGCACCGCCGCATGGGTACGAGTGGCGGGAAGTGGACGGCAACTACGTCCTTGCGGCCGTGGCCACAGGCGTGATCGCATCAGTGGTGGCCGCTGAGATTGCTGGGCACTGACTCTTGCTCGTTTGATTGAAGAGGCAAGCGCCGGCCGGCGGCCGGCGCTTGAAAGGGTGTGAGTGCTCCTCGCACCCCCCTTTAGAGTTGCCGAACCGATTCGCTGCCGATTTGATCTATGCTAGGCAGGGATGTCGAAGGGTTAAAGAATCGGCAAGCCACGCGCTAAAGGGGGACGAAATGGTCAGCGCGACGACGAAAGGCTGTCTCGCCTTATTCGCATTGAGCGGCCTGCTTTCGAGCGCAGTGCGGGCCGATGTCCTGCTGGTCCTCGAGAAGGACTCGCGAACGATGGCGATCGTCGACCCGACGAAGCTCACGGTTCTGGCGCGCCTGCCGGCGGGCCCCGACCCCCATGAGGTAGTGGCCTCCGACGACGGCACGCGGGCCTACATCTCCAACTATGGCGGTGAAGGCAGCGAGCTCGACATTATCTCCCGCATCGATCTGACCAAGCGTCAAGCGCTTCCGCCCCTCAATCTCGGCGCCCTGCACTCCGCGCATGGCCTCGATTTCATGGACGGCAAGCTCTACTTCACTGCCGAGACCAACAAAGTCATAGGTCGCTACGATCCGCAACGTGGTGCCATCGACTGGGTCATGGGGACGGGCCAGGACCGCACCCACATGGTCCGGGTTGCAGCGGATCTGAAACATATCTATACGACCAACGTGCGCTCCAACTCGGTGTCAGTACTGGAGAGTTCGACCCGACCCGGGTTCGGGCCGCCCCCGGCGCCGACGGTGACGGTATGGGATGAAACCGTGATTCCCGCCGGACGCGGAGCCGAAGGATTCGACCTTTCGCCCGACGGACGCGAGCTTTGGACGGCAAACGCCCAGGATGCGACGGTCACCGTGATCGATCTTGCACGCAAACAGGCGATCGCAACCTTCCCCATTCCCGTGCAGGGTGCGAATCGCCTGAAATTCACCCCGGACGGCCAACACGTGCTCATCTCGGCGCTGGGGCGGTTCGGGACTGCGCCGCAGCAGGACCATGCCAATCTGATAGTGATTGATGTCGCTTCGCACAAGACAATCCGATCAGTGGACCTAGGTGGCGGGGCAGCCGGCCTCCTGATCCCGCCAGGGGAATCGCGCGCCTTCGTGGCCGTGAGCGGCGGCGGCAGGGTCGCCGTCATCGACCTGCACTCGTTCGCCATCAGCGGACAGATCGCACCCATGGGGCAACCGGATGGTCTGGCCTGGGTTCACAGCGGCCCGAAGCACTAAGTCACAGCAAAAGGCCCGCACGAAACCTTGATTCCGTCCGGGCCATCATTGCCTAGCCTAACCTCCGCAGCGCTCTCCAGACCGAGGCGGCGTCATCCCTAGAGTGGGCAGATTCAGAATTTCGCGCGGAAGCCGACCTTCCAGGTCATACCGTAGGTGTCGAAATATACCGGGTTGGTCGGATAGCCGTTTCCGCCCGGTGCCACCGGAGGGCTTTTGTCGAGCAGATTGTTGATCGTTGCAAACACCGTGAAGTGCGTGCCCAGATCGTAGGACCCCGATAGATTCAGATAGGTCGCGGACGCGACCGAATTATTGTTGATGCTGTTCGGATTGGTCGTCGCATAGCCTGGGTCGCCCGGAGCAACCGGTGCCCCACCAAAGGCCGTAATCGCTTCATACGATCCTGAACCGATGTATCGCACCTGCACGGTTGCCGACAGTGGCCCGTTGGCATAGGTCATGAAGAGGTTCGACTGCCAGCGCGGTGAGGTGTTAAAGCCGCCGAAGGCTGCGGTCGGACCGGACTGACCCGCATAATCGACTGCCGGTGCACCCAATCCCGCGTCGATGGTCATGTTGTAGAGCAAGGACGTCAGCAGGCGGAAATTAAGATTGCCGTTCAGGTGACTGTTGACCTCGGGTAATGGCAGCAGATAGCTGGTCTCGAAGTCCACGCCACGGGTTTCGAAACTGCCCAGGTTCACCGCCGTGTTGTTGACAACGATGGTCCCCGGCGCCGTATTTCCCGCGAATCCACCCGGGTTTGAGAAGGTGATGCGATTGCAGAACGCCTGCTGACCGGCATTGCACAGATTGACGATGTTCTGCACGCCCAGGCCAAACGGCGGCCCCGTGATCGGATCGTCGAGGACGATCCGATACCAGTCCGCGGAGAACTGGAACCGCTCCAGAGGACCTGACTTCGGCGCGAATACGACCCCGATTGTGGTTGTATCGGCCTCTTCGGGCTTGAGATTGATGTTACCGCCGGTGAGGGGGGTAATTACCTGACTTTGGTTGTTCGCAGGATTGGTGATCGTGCCAAACGGTCCACCGGCTGTGACGGCATAGGTCTCATATAGCTCGCGGAATCCCGCCGCACGCACGTCGCGCGAACGCGTGCCACGCAGGCGCAGCCAGTCGGTCAAATCCCAGATGGAGCTGAACTTCCAGCTGGGGATCATATGCGAGACCGACTCACCGTAAGTCGCAGAACCGACTGTCTGGTCCTGGTTCTGGTTCTTGGTCTCGCGTATGGCCGTGTCGAGCTCCAGATACTTCGCGAGCGGCAGGTCCTTGAGTACCGGTATGTTGACCTCGGCATTGCCCTCCGCCACGGAGATCTTGCCGGAATAGTCCAGGCCGTAGCTCAGAAAGTACTCGTCATAAAAGGGCTGATCCGCGAGGTCGTGGGTAACCTCAGCCGTATCCTGGCGCACCTCCGCACCGAATGAGGCCTTGACCGGCCCTGCGCCGAAGCCGTTGAACAGCTCGCCACCGACATTGCCCGACACTACTTCCTGCCTGAGCGTCGAGTACTCGACGAGCTTGCGGAATGCGTACGCGAGTGCCGCGGGACTGGCATTGCTAGTGCCAAAGAGGTTCAGCGGTGAGCAGCCCGCTGCCGCCGCATTGTAGGCACTTGGGTAGTAAGTCGGGTCGGTTGCCCGACATACCACGGGATTACTGGTGCTCACCGGCAGGCCTGGATTCTGCGGAACTGCATCCAGCGCAAACTGTAGATAGGTGCCGACGACGTTGTTGAACAGTGCCTGGTCATTCTTGTTCTGGCCCCACTCGAAGTACGCATCCCAGGTCCAGGTCGAGGAGATTGCGCCCTTGAGCCCGCCGGTAAGCCGCACGACGTCATTGTTGGTCTGATTGCGCGCCGGATCGATGGCGTTCATGTTGAAGCCCAATAGCCCGCCGCCGATTGAGTTCCCGCATGGTGACGGGGCAGGAGCGCACAGGGGCGGGGGAATCGGTATGGATGGTGCAAGCGCATTGGCTCCGCCGGGCCGGAACTGGGCAGGCAGATAGGCATTGTCAGGCGCGATATAGCTGCTGAGCGGCACGAAGACGCCCGAGGCGACCTCCAGCGCGATCGGACCAATGGCGCCGTTGGCAACGGGATTGACTGCCGCACTCTTTGCGTAGGAGGCCTGCAGGAACGTGCTCATGCTGTCGGTGATCTTGAAGTCGTAATCCACCAGTCCCGTGTAGCGCTTGACCGCCGGTCGCAGCGTCGTGCCGTCATAGGCTCCCACGCCGGTGGCAGCCGCGCCCTGGCTGAATCCGAAGACGCCGGCACCATCCGCGTAAGCTCCGGGACTGAAGGGAGAGGCTGCAGAGCCCGCCGAATTGAAGTTGTACTGCGGTCCGGTCGGAATACAGACACTTACCGGCACTCCACAAGGCGTCAGCACACCGGTCTGACTCTGATTGGCAACGGTCGCATTCGGGCCGATGATGTAATGAGGTAGCCCGTTGGGTGGAATGGCAGGTCCGGGCCCTGCCGGCGCCCCGTTATACAAGGTGTTCGTGAACAGGCCGGCCCCCTGCTTACACCAATCGCGCACCTGCGAGCAGATGCCGATGTCCTCGGAGTTCTGGTATTCGGCACCGACTATGAAGTGGCCGCGCTCGCCCACATCGCTGCCGTAGCCCAGCGAGAAATGCACGTCGCCCCCGTCGCCATGCGAGGTTTCGCCGTAGTCGGCCTGGCCTTTGAACCCATCGAGCTTCTTGTCGAGAATGATGTTGACCACGCCGGCAACGGCATCTGACCCGTAGACGGCGGATGCGCCTCCGGTCACCACCTCAGTCCTGGCAACCAGCATCGACGGAATCAGCGTTACATCCACGCCCCCGCCGGTGGCCGTCGGCACCACGCGCTCCGTGTCGATCAGGGTCAGGGTGCGCGTTCCGAAGAAGGGATTCAGGCCGCGCAGGTTCGCGAGCTGCGCGCCCACATTGAAGTTACCCAGGCCGACATTGTTGGCGGCGAAAAAGTTCGAATTTTGCGGCAATTCGCCCAGCACCTCGCCCACATTGGTGAGTCCAAGATTCTGGATGTCCTTGGCGTCCAGCACCGTGACCGGATTCGGCGTCGTGAAGGTAGAGCGGGAGAGGCGCGACCCGGTGACCACGACTTCCTCGACCGCGCTGTCCTTGGACGTGTCTTTGGTGGTCTGCGGTGCATCTTGTGCAAGTGCGATCCGGGGGATGCTCAGCGCCGCGGCCAGCGCCGCAACCCGCAAAGACGCCCGCAGCACTTCTATCAGACCCCAACCACGAATCCCGGACCGATGAATAGCCATGGTACCCCCCCAGTATTCTTCTAGTCAGTCGATGTGGACCTGCAAGCCAGAATAGTCGCAGTCTCCCGAATTTCGCAAGGGCGGCAATGGCTCGACGACTTCCGATATCTCTCCGTATATGAGAGACCCTTAGATTCGGGCGCCCGATGACTAAGAAGTGGACATGCATTTGGATTGCATGCCGCACTGCGGCAAATCTGCGGAAACGCCCTGCTCCCTGGCGGGCTTCGAGGGACACCTCTTATGGCACTGTCGCAGCCTTCCAAATACTTGCGGCAATCTGTCATTCGACTCCGAGTTTGAAGACGCACTGCCCGTCCAACCACTTCATTTGCTGCAACTACTTCTGTTTGAACAATGGCGCACATTGTTGCCGTGTGTATTTGTGCGCTAGCACCCGCTTTGTGCCATAACGCTCCGCCAAACTATCTGCAACGTGGCAATTTGATCGACACCAACAGTCGCTCGATGAGGCCAATCGGTCTTGATCATTCGGCGTTCAAACGAACGTTGAGACTTGAATCACACATTGTCGGGCCGCGCTTGCGCCCTCAAGTGGTTAGTGATTCAGCCGATACGGATTATGGTCATACCGCGGATTGGTTTTAATTTTGGAGGATTCATGAACATTCGGATCAAGCGAGCGATGATGGCTGCCGGCATCGCGACAGCCATGGCGCTGCCGCTGTCGAGTCAGGCATCTGACGGAACGATCACATTCACAGGTGGCGTGACAGCGAATACCTGCACGGTCAGCGTCAATGCAAGCGGCACCGACGCAACGGTGGTGTTGCCCATCGTGAGCACATCGGCTCTGACGAATGCGGCGACGAAGACGACCGCGTCCGGAACCTTCTTCAACATGGCCGTCACTACCTGCACGGCGACGCATCTGGATATCGGTGGCGCCGCTCCTACGACAGTGCAGATCTACTTCGAAGCAGGTCCCAATGTCGATGAAGTGACCGGCGGCCTGATCAATGCCGTGGGCGGCAGCAATGTCGAGGTGAACCTTTACAACGCTTCTGCGGCATCTGTCGTCGGCACCCAAATCATGCCGGGCACGAATACCAACAAGCCCCCGACTCTGCCCATCGGAAGTGGTGGTACGCAGTGGTTCTACGCAGGATATTCGACTGCCGGCACCAACGGTCTCGCTGGAGCTACCGCAACTGCCGGTGTTGTGAATACCTCGATCACGTATTCGCTGATCTACCAGTAAATGTCGGTGCTTCCGACACTTGGCCGGTATGTATCAGAACGCCTTCAGGTTCAAGCGAAGGTGCAGTCGCCGGGACGGCGACTGCACCTGACCTTCTGATCTGACGACGGCGGCTTGGAACTATCGAGCGATGTCGGGAGTGCGCACATTAAGGCTTCTTTCCGCGGCGTTTGTTGCCATAACATCGCTGCTGGTGGTCCCGCCGGCTGAAGCGGGAGTCGTCGTCAATGGCACGCGCGTCGTGTATCCGGCTGCCAAGCGCGAGGTGACCATCAGCCTCCAGAACTCCGGTCAGAGTCCGTCACTCGTGCAAGCCTGGCTCGATGCAGGTGATATCCACTCAAAGCCGGGCGAATCGAAGGTTCCGTTCGTTCTGACCCCGCCGTTGTTCAGACTCGATCCGAACAAGATGCAAAGTCTGCGGCTGGTCTACACTCAAGACCTCCTGCCCCAGGATCGAGAGTCGCTGTTCTGGCTCAACGTGCTCGACATCCCGCCGCGCGCCGCGACCAATCCGGATCTGCCCAATCAGCTCGATCTCGCCTTCAAGCATCGCATGAAGGTTTTCTTCCGGCCATCGAGTCTGGCCGGTTCTGCCGCAGATGCTCCCGCCAAGCTCACCTGGAAGCTGCTATCGAAGGACGGCAAGCTCACGGGCATCCAGGCAAGCAATCCTACCGCCTACCATGTCTCCCTGACGCAGATCATCGCGACCCTCGGGGGTCATCCGATTACCATCAAGGCGGACATGGTGGACCCCTTCGCCAGCCGCAGCTTTGATGTTCCCGATGAGACCGCCGCCGCAAGCAGTGCCGTCACCATCGAATACTGGTTCGTCAACGACTATGGCGGCAACGTAAACGGCACTGCTTCCGCGTCGGCGGCGCCCTGATCCGAATGATGCCCCGTGGCTACCTGCGACGGGACTTCCCGACCGATTTTTCATAACCTGCTGAGCCAATCCGCCCGGTACGGGATGCTTGCGCTGCTGGCGCTGGCCCCGGCGCATTTGCTGGCAGCGGAGCCTGCCTCGGCGCAGGTCGAATTCAACCCGGCCTTTCTTCAGGGCGGCGTCAAGGTCGACGTGTCCCGTTTCTCGCGCGGCAACCCGCTGCTGCCCGGGGATTACTCGGTCGATATCCAGGTCAATGGCAAATGGGTGGGACACTCCACGGTCCGCTTTATTGCTCAGCCCAACAGCGACACTGCCCTACCCTGCATTGACCGCTCGCTCGTCAGTAGACTCGGACTGGACTTCGAGAAGCTGTCTGCATCGGCGCGGAGCGAACTGCGCAAGACTGCGTCCGACGGCTGCGTGGATCTGAAGGCGATGATAGCCGAGGCCACGGTATCCTTCGACCTGTCACAGCTGCGAATCGACATCGCGGTGCCGCAGGCTGCGATGTTGCACAAACCTCGCGGCTATGTCGGCCCGGAATTCTGGGACAGTGGGGTGCCCTCGGGCACGTTGGGCTACAACCTGAACGTCTATCGCTCTGCGACTTCCTTTGTCACCACGACCGATGGTCATCTGGATCTGTCGACGGGCGTCAACTTCGGAAGCTGGCATCTGCGCCAGAGATCCTCCGTCGATGTGACCTCGCTGGGCCCTACCACCTTGCAGAATGTCGCGACCTATCTCGCACACGATATCCCCGCGATCCGCAGTGACTTGACAGTGGGCGACAGCTTCACGGACGGCGCCGTCTTCGACAGCTTCGGATTTCGCGGAATTTCCTTGGCGAGCGATGATCAGATGCTGCCGGATTCGCAGCTCGAGTACGCTCCGGTCGTGCGTGGAATCGCTCAGACGAACGCGCGCGTTGTCATCACCCAGAACGGCAATACCATCCTGGAGACCACCGTGTCACCCGGTGCCTTCGAGATCAATGACCTATACGCGACCGGCTATGGGGGGGACCTGCATGTCACCGTCTTTGAGGCTGACGGCACCCAGAATACCTTTACGGTTCCGTATGCTTCCGTGGTCCAGCTGCTGCGCCCCGGAGTGTGGCGATACTCACTGACTGGTGGAGAAGTCAAACAGCCTTCGTTGAGCGGCACGGAGCGTTTCGTGCAGGGCACACTCCAGCATGGGTTCAGCAATTACCTGACCGGCTATGCCGGCGCCGTGGACGCACAGCACTATCGGGCCGGGCTTCTGGGTATCGCAGTCAACACTGCGCTGGGTGCGGTCGCGGCCGATGTCACCCAAGCCCAGGCCGCCATCTCGGATGCCTATTCCTCCAGCGGCCAGAGCCTGCGACTCAGTTACAGCAAGCTGGTGCACGAAACCCAGACCAGCTTTGTGGTCTCCACCTACCGCTACTCCTCCAGTGGCTACTATTCCTTCAGCGATGCGCAATCCGCACAGCAGTCGGCCGCGGCCGGCGCCAGTCCCGACGCGGTTCAGCGCGCCCGCAGCCAGTGGCAGATCAATATCAACCAGACCTTGCCCGGTCGGTGGGGTAACTTCTATCTGACGGCCTCAGTCAGCAGCTATTGGCACTCCCCCGGCACCACGACCGAGTTCCAGACCGGCTATACCAATCACGTGCGCCTGGGAGGCACGAGTCTGAGCTACAGCATCTCGGCAGCCCGCCAGAAGGATGTGTTGACCGGAAAGCCCGACAGCCGCGTGCAGGCGAACTTCTCGCTGCCCCTGGGACACTCACCACACTCGCCCCTGCTCTCCACCAGTTTTGATCAGGACAAGACCGGCGACGTGCGCGCCCGCGGTGCGCAGGAATCACTCAATGGCACCTGGGGTGAGAACAATCAGTTCAGTTACAGTGCCTCGGCCATCCAGTCCACCGGAGACGACTCCTACTCGGCCAGTGCCCAGTACCGCAGTTCCTATGCCAGCGTGTCCGCCAGCGTAAGCGAGGGCAGCGGCTATTCCCAGCAATCAGCGGGAGCTACGGGCGGGCTGGTGCTGCACCCCGGGGGCATTACCCTTGCGAACCAAATGACCGACACCATCGGCGTGGTCGAAGCCATCGGCGCCGAGGGCGCCCGCGTGACCAACAGCATCGGCACCACCGTCAATGCTTCAGGCTATGCCGTACTTCCCTTCCTGATGCCCTACCGACTGAACAGCGTCAGCATTGACCCGGGCGATGCCGTCTCGCCGGATGTGGAATTCAAGAGCACCAGCGAGTCGGTCGCCCCAAGACTCAATTCCGTGGTCATGATCCGCTTCCAGACCGTGAGCGGCCGGGCTATTCTGATCACGGCCCATCTGGCCGATGGATCGGTGGTTCCATTCGGTGCCAGCGTCTACGATGCACAGGGCAGTGAAGTGGGGCTTGCAGGACAGGATGGGGGCATCTACCTGCGCGGAATTGCGGACACCGGGACATTGATCGCCCGCTGGGGCGATGCGCCCGATCAGAAGTGCTCGTTCAGGTACCAGCTGCCGCCGAAGCATAAGGGCGATGGGCCCTTCGTCCGGATCGACACCCCCTGCGAACCCGAGAAGCCCTCGCTGAACACGCATAACGGTGGCGGCAACTCCGAACTGAACAGCATCATAGGACAGCGTTGATGATGGGCCGCGCAACACAAGGGTGGCTGAGCCTGCTCACGCTGGGTGTGTGCGGTCTGCTGCTCATGGCGGGCGCACCGGCCGTTGCGCAGACCGTGAATTTCTCACCAGCAGCCTTGTCGTTCTCGCCCGCAGGGCCCTACTCGATTCCCAGAGACGCCGCCGTGGGGAGCCAGGTCGCCCGGGCCCAGGCCATGGCCACCGCCTCGGGAATCAGCTGCGCATTGATCCAGACAGCCACCGTCAATGGCACCGAGATCTCCGCCGGAAGTGGTGTGTATCAGACCAGTGTGAGTGGGGTCGGAGTCAGTTTCTATATCGTCAATGGCGCCAGCCAGACGCTGATCACCTCAACCGGCGGCGGCTACACATCCGGGACCATCGGCGCACCGGGCAATGGCAGCCTTCCCGGTGTGCTGGCAAACCTGGTCGTGACCGGGCCGGTGGTCTCCGGCTTCTCGCTGACCAGTTTGCCGAGTGTGACGGTCACCTTCACTCCGACGGGGAGTTGCAGCTGGAGTACGGGAATCGCCAACACCCTCGCCACCAGCGCGGGCAACAGCGCCGTCGTCCCCATCACCTGCACGGTGACGACTCCCACCGTGAGCGTGAATCTTCCGGTCGTCTCGTTAAGCACGCTGGGCACGGTTGGAAAAACGGCCGGCGACATGTCTTTCCCGATCGGGTTGAACTGCGCATCGGGCGCCAATGTCTATATCACCCTCAGCGACGCCACCACGCCCACCAACACCACCTCACTGCTCACCCTGGACTCGAACTCCACGGCTCAGGGCATCAAATTGAGGATCCTGAACAGCGCCGGACCGGTGAATTTCGGCCCTGATTCCGCGGCAGCGGGAACGACCCATCAATGGTTCCTCGGCGCCTCGAGCACCATCAATGGGATACCTCTTACGGTGCAATACTATCGCGACGACACCAATCCTTCCGGCACCGCTCCGGCGGCTTTGACCGCCGGGAGCGTCCACGCGCAGGCAACTTTCACCATGAGCTACCAGTAAATAGCGGCGCCAATTCCGGCCGCAGGAATATGGCGCCGGCAGGTGATAAGTGTTCGTTGTCGACGTAGAAGGGAACTTCACCTTGCGCGATGGCGCACCTGCCACTTGCGCACAGAACGTCCTGAGGCCTCAAAATGTGCAGGTCGAATCGCTGTTCTAGTCGCCGGAAAATCTCGATGGGATTGTGCTGCTGTTCGTCATAGGCCATCCGGGTAATTCCCAAGTCCTCTCGCAGGTGCAGCCGTCGCGCGGACGCCAACTCATAAGGCACGCTGGTGGGATTTTCCGGTGCGTCATCCATCACGAATATGCGCACATGCTGGCGTTGCAGCATCACCAGAAGTCGTTCGAGCCCCCGGCCAAAAACGGCCGCATTGTGCCGCCCGGATTCATTGTCAGGATTTTCGGCGTCGGTCAACACCGTGAAATAGCGTTCCTCCGTATTGGCGATCCAGTGGCCGCCGAGGATCACCGTCGTGAAATGCTTACGAATGATCCAGTCCAGGACGCTGTCGTTGTGGCGTTTACAGGCTGCGCCCCGACCGAACCCGGCCGCATCCATCCATGACCGCATGGCCGCCGACTGGCCTGGAGCGCGCGCATGGGTATAGGCATCCAGGAGCGGCGGACACCCATCACTCTCCACATACGTAACTGCTTCACGGTGGTCGGAAAATGCGGCACTGAATGCCGGCAGCATCGCCGCAGCATGCGAATCGCCCCACAAAACGGCTCTGACTGGCGCCGAGGTGTCGCCCAGTATGCAAGGAGGTCGCGTCGGGTCCTCGGGCGAGGTGAGCTTGCAGCGATCCTGATCCGCGGTGTAGGCCGGAAATCGGATCCGCTCCTGTGTGTCATATCGGCTTGGATCACTGGCGCGATGGACGAACAAGGTGACCGCCATCAGGACCGACCCCGCCACCCCCGCGACGGTATACAGCGCGCGCCGGTCAAACCACCCATTGCGTCCTCGAAATGGCTGTTCCACGTAACGCCATGACAACGCCCCCAACAGGAAGGTCACCGCCAGCAGTACGCTGCGCATCAGGATGGAGAGTGGCTCGAATGCATAGTACTGCACGAGTAACAGCAGCGGCCAATGATAAAGATAGAGCGAATAGGACCACAGCCCGATGCGGCGCATCGGCTCGCTGCCCAGAAGCCGGCCCAACGCAAGGCTTTGGCCGCACCCTCCATAGAGAATGAGTGCGGCTCCGATGCAGGGAAGCAGCGCCAGTTCACTCGGATACGGACTGGAATACTTAAGGAGCAGGTCTGCGGCAGCCAGGAGCAGTAGTCCGAGCAAAGTGACAGCGCTGCGCATGTATGCCGCGCGCGGCACGGAGAAATTTCCCAAGGCGAGCAAGGCACCAGTCAGAAGCTCCCAGGCGCGAAATGGCGCCAGATAGAATGCTGCCACGGGTGAAATGCGTACGGTGAGGCTGCAGACCGCAAGAGAGATGAGAGCCAATGGCCACAGTACGGTCGTATAGCGTGCGCGGAACATGCCCGCGATCACGAGCATCAGCAGCGGGAAGAGCAAGTAGAACTGCTCTTCGACCGCAAGCGACCAGGTATGCAGCAGGATCACATGATCAGCGAATTCACCGCCGTAGACTCCTGCGTTCTGGTAGAGCACGTAGTTGGCAAGAAACGGGATGACATAGGCGCCGATCCGGCTCAGGAAATGCAGATCGCGCGGAAACAGTATGATCACCCCCGCGACCAGCACCAGCGCGTACATGCCAAAAAGGGCCGGCAGGATGCGCCGGATGCGGCGTTCATAGAATGCCAGGAGGGAAAAGCGGCCGGCGCGAATGTCTCGGGCGATATGTGAGGCGATGAGGAAGCCCGAAATTACGAAAAATACATCGACGCCGACAAATCCACCGCCAAATCCGGGCACGTCGTAGTGGTATAGGATGACGAGGAGCACCGCGATCGCCCGCAGACCGTCGATGTCGGTACGATAGTCCGCAGCACCATCCAGCCGTGCATTCATTCGAATCGGCGCGTCCAGGTTCAACGTGTCTTTGCGGCGAGTCACACCCATCGATAGACGGTGAGTTCCGGGTGCGAATCAAAAGGTTCATTCGTAAGCGATCGTTGGACTTCCCCGGATACTGCACGTACGCTTTTCGGATGCAATCCTGGAACGCTCGCCAACTTACGCCTCGCGCCTTGGCGGTATGGCTGTGTGTTGTGCTCGTGGCGCTGTGCGCGGCGGCGCTTTTGGGGTGCAGCTCACCACCTCCCAAAGATCCCGCTCTGGTGATCGACCTGCGATGGGTGCAAAACTACCCGGCCGAACACAAGAGCAACGTCAATACCGGCCTGTACTGGGCGCTGTCCTTTCTGGGCGCAAAGCTGCCGGCTTCGGCGGATATCCTCAGATGGCACGGCCGGGTGGTGACGCTCGATCTTGGCGCCGCGCAGGTGCGGCCGGAATCAATAGCGGCCTGGAGGAGGTTGTTGCAGATCCTCAAATCGAGCGATGAATATCACAAGACCGGTGCGGTCGATATTGGGCGATTCGTGCTCCTGAGCCTATGCAGTGCAAACCACTACTATGAGCTCACCGGCACCGACCCGACCTTCGCGCAATTCCTGGCTCGTCACAGCTTCGGACCCCGTCAGATCGCGGTGGTCGAATCCGGCGTTTCGCACAGCAATCGCCTCATCGATGTGGGCACGGGCGCGGGCATCGGCGGCGTTGCCTTTGTTGCCTACGAAGGCAAAGGCGCACTCAAGGATGGCTCCTTCCACAAAGAGGATATCGAGACTCTGGAATTCATGGGGAATGGCCAACTGCGCTTCGGTCTGTACGACACCTCGGGGCACTTGAAGGCTGCGGCAGCACCCGAACTTACGCGGGCCGGGAAACCGAGCAAGTGCCTGTGGTGTCACGAAATCAATCTGAACCTGCCGTTCTACAACAAGACCGATTTGCCCGGATACTTCACCACCCAACAGTTCAGAGACCTTGTGGTGAGTGAGATGCGCACGGTCGCCGACTATCGCAAAACGCTGCAGTCATCAAAAGTCGACTTCCGAAAAACCCAGGATCACACCAACGCGGAGAATCTTTATCTTTCCTTCGCGCAACCCACCGTGGAACGGCTGGCCGCCGAATGGAACATGTCCGTCAACACCGTAAGGCAGCTGTTGCGGTCCCGGAACCTCAAACCGCATCCGCACAGCGCCGAAGCTGACGACGGAATCCTGGGGGATCAGCTTTATGATCAAACCGAGGTGGACGCTCTGGCGCCGTACACCGGAGTGCGCGGGCCGACGGATTTTCGTGAAGCCTCAAGCTACGAACCGGACCTGCTGCACTGAGTCCGGCGCTGCGCCGGGCGCCTTCATTGCACCGTGCAGATGGCCGGGATCTGCCAACGGCCGCGGCCATCCCTAATCAGCCAGTACAGAGCGTCAATATCGGCCCGGCCGTTCAGGTTGTAGACCACGTGAACCGGATAGCCGAAGGCACTATTACGTGCGGCACCTGGCGGCGCGTACAGCGCTTCGTAGCTGTTGCGCGGGTGGCGCGCAGGGCCGACCTCCACCACTTTCCAGGTGAAGCTCCACTTGCCGCCGACATCCATCTGCTGAATGCAGGCCTTGATGGCGGCTACTGTAGGCGGCGGCGCCGGCGTCTCTTCCGCAATGGCCCACCCGCAGCTACAGAACATCGCCACGCCCGCCAGCAGGTGCTTCATGGGTAATTCTCGAGGTTCAGGTACGCCGCCTCGATGTCCACTTCGCGCAGCATGTCGTAGTACGCCCAGTCCTTGTATTTCTCCAGCAGAAGCGTCTTTTTCAGCTCAGCGAGGCTCTCACCCTGTGCCATGCCCCGCGCCACGCCGGTGCGCAGATCCTCAAAAAACTGCCGTCCCTCGCTGACATCCGCCTTGGTGAAGGTGACCGATCCGTGTCCCTGCGCCAGGATGTCGAAGTCCAGACTCTCGATGGTCCGATACGATCTGATCCATTCTGCCAGAGGATGACGGTCGAACATGCCGCAGCCGCTGGGCAGCGAGCGCATCGATGTCGTCACCAGCGCGTCAGCCGGAAAATCCGTCGAAAACACCACGCGCTCCGCGGGAAAGTAGACGACCGTGCCGTCGTCAGCATGATTGAGTCCCGGAAAGATGAGCTGGATGGTGCGCCCGCCGAAAACCAGGGTCATCCGGTCCGAATAGACAATGTCAGGCGGCACGACGCCCTGTAAGGCCCACCATTGCGCGGGTGTGATGCGTCCGGTGTGGTCGCGATCGATGGACTCGAAATACCCGCGCCCCATCCCGCAAATGCCGGGATGTTCGAGGGTCGGAACGGCAATCTCCTCCGACTCTATCGACCCGTCGTGATTGAGATCGACCATGTTACCGGGCATGTGTGGGAAGCGCCCATCCATGTTCTTGAGGATGCGCTCCTGTCCGACGATATGGGGGTGGCTGTCGGCAAACACA
Organism: Steroidobacteraceae bacterium; assembly: GCA_036498905.1. GTDB lineage: Bacteria > Pseudomonadota > Gammaproteobacteria > Steroidobacterales > Steroidobacteraceae > DAIDKA01. The sequence continues at coordinate 26,726 of DASYER010000073.1, forward strand.
GCAGCACCACCGATGTGATCCCAGTGACTGTGGCTGTAGACGATATAACGCACCGCTTTGCCTGGAAACCGGCTCGCCAGCTCGCCCTTCACCCAGGATGCGAATTCCGGACTGATCGGATCCACCAGCAAAATGCCGTCCGGCGTTACGTAGATCAGGCTCCACCAGTTTCCGTTGCCTGCGCGCCAGAGGTCCGCCTTGATCTGCACGAACACCCGTGGCGGCCCGGGGCGCGACACTGCGGCCGCCGGTGCAGAGGCCACCGCCGTGCGGGGCACGGCAGAAACTGGCTGCGCCGGGGCGCCCGCACAATACAGCGCCATCAAGACGCATGCGACGAGTGATCCGCCCATCTTCAAAGCCGTAGTCTCCCTCTTTCCTTGGCCGATTCGCGCGCCGTCCGCATCTTACCGTGATTGCCTAGCGCCCGGGATATGCCGCTTTGGACTTCACGAGCTGGACCAACAGCTCATTCATGGGCATCGGTTTGCCGAAAAGCCACCCCTGCGCATACTGAACGCCCCGTTCGCGCAGGAACTGCGCCTGCGCCTCGGTTTCGACTCCCTCCGCGATCATTTCCAGCTTCAAAGACTTGGCCATCTCAATGATATGCAGCGCAACCTGGCTGGTCGGGGTATTCAGGTTCATGGTGTCTACGAAGGACTTGTCGATCTTCAGGAAATCGAGCTCGAAACTCTCCAGGAACGCCAAGCTCGAGTAGCCCGTACCAAAATCGTCGACAGCCATACGAATTCCTATGGCGCGCAGCTCCTGGACGATCCTCTGGGCGGGCTCGGGCCTCACGAAACCACGCTCGCTGACCTCGACGATCAGATTGCGCGGACCGGCATGCGTATCCTTGACCAGACTGGTGAGCAATCCGATCGTGCTCTGTGCATGCAGGTCTGCTGAAGTCAGATTGATCGCGATGTGAATTTGCGGATGACGGACAAACAGGTCCTCGACGTCGCGGCGAACCAGATCGACGACACGTTCCGTGATGCGCTGCATGAGACCGGCATCCTCGGCGACCGGAATGAAAAGATCCGGGCGTACCATCTCCCCGCCCCTACGTCGCCAACGGATCAGTGCCTCGGCGCCGACCCACTGCTGGGTGCGCAGGTCGACGATGGGCTGGTAGACCATGAAGAACTCCTGGCGCTTCAGCGCCGTCTTCAGGACCGCCGGCATCGCCAGCTGCAGTCGCCCGAGGTGCAACGTTGTAATGGCCAGTACGATTCCCGCAATCACGCCGACGGGCAGCAGGACTGCCGCGGTGGCGCGCGTCTGTGCCCGCACGTACGACACCGGAAGTGCGGCAATGGCGCCCACGTAGTAACGGTTCGACGCCACGACGGCCACCGCGTAGCCGTCGGCCACGAAGGCGTTGACGTAGCGCGTGGGCGGCAGAGTGGCCCATTTGCGCCCTATCCACTTCGGGCCGATAAACCCGCGTGAGGCCATGACGCGTCCATTGAAGGTCGCAAACGCGGAAAGTGAGACGTCTTTTTCATTCGTGGTGGCATCGAGCGGCAGATCCTTGTTTATGATCGCCGCATAGCCTTCAGGTGTCGTCAACACCAGATAGGTCGTCACGGGATCGAATGGAAATTTGACGTTGAGTCGGATGCGGATGTCCATTGGCGTGACCCAGTCTACGGGCCCCAGCGCAATCCCCCCTGGTTCGCGCCCCTGGGAGGAGCACACCAATCGACCATCCATCACATAGCCAATCGCCTGCAGGTAGCTCGATGACAGATCGAACTTGCGCATGATCGCAATGTTCGCATCCGAACAGGGGTCCGCGGCATGCGCGGCATTGAGAGTGCTCGTCGCCGCAAGCGCCTGGTCGGATGTAATCTCGGAGCGGTGCAGCACATCGTTGGCGTAGCCGGTCACGAGACTCAGTTCGGTCTCGCGGGCCTGTCGATCCGCAAGTTCAATGGCGAGCAGCACCGGAATCGCGACCGCCGCCATCAGCGCAACCAGCGTCAGGATCGTCGCGACTGTCTTGTTCATCGGCTGAGGCGTGCGCCGGCCCGACCGCCTAGAAGCCGGCCGTTCTACTTTCAACCCAAAGGGCCGACCGCTCCACGCTGCTATGTTCTCCCTGGCCTTCTTCCGAGGCCTCATTTTCCAGTTATTAGACGCTTGATCTGTTGTACTGGCAACAGCTGCGGGGACAAACAGCGCGTAGCCGAAAATTGGGCCAACTGGACGGCGTTCAGTCTCGTGGACGGCGAAATACGGAGATCTCAGGCATTCGTCCTCCGCACTGCGTACAGCGCAAATGCGCCTTGAACTGGCCGATGGTTACGCCCGGCCCAAGCTTCCACCTTGCCTGATTGCCGCAGATCTCCCGGACATAACCGCAGCGGCAGGTCACGAAGATGGCGAATGTGGACCCATAGAGGTCCATGCGATCCGTCTCCTCCACCTTGATGCGTTGGCTCTCGCGCCCCATCGGATGAGCCTACCGCAGCATGCCGGCCATCCAGCAAGTCGAAGTGCCGAGCACTGGATACGCCGGGCACCGCAAGCGATACCGGGTCGGAGCTATTTTTTGCTGACGTCCAGGAACGGAATTGGTGCGCCGGCATAGATTGCTTGCGGCAATTTGCCATCCCACTTCTCGGCCTTGGTCTGCTCGACCGTGATGCGCCGCAGTTCCAGCACCTGAGCGCTTTGGGCAAGCGCCTGACTTTGAACCTGGATTGCCTTCGCTTCGGCAGTCGCATTCGTGACGCGCGCGTAAGCATCGCCGTCTGCGGTGGCCTTTACGGCATTCGCTTCAGCTTCTGCAACGGCCACCTTTTGCTTCTGCTCGGCCTCAACGGTCTTGAGCTTGTTTTCCGCGGCCAGGCGCAATTGCTCCTGCGTCACCTTGTCATTGATCGCCGCCATGTAGGTTGGTGAGAATGCAAATCCGGTCATATCGATGTTGATCACGCGAGCGCCATATTTCGCGAGCTTGGTGGTCAGTGCATCGTAGATATCGGCGGATACCTTGGGTCGCTGGGATATCAGGTCGGGTGCATCGTACCGGGCCGTGACCGATTTGAAAATCTCATGCGTCGCGGTATCGACATAGGAGGACAGGTCGCCATCATGCGAGTACTGCTCGAACACCTCCGAAACCTTGTCCGGCTGGATTGCATACCGGACGGTAAGGCTGGTGGTGACGGGCTGTGTATCGGAGGTGGCCCCTTCTGCGTTCTGCACATTTGCGGTTTCCGCGCGGATTGAGAAGATTGAAAGCTTCTCCCACGGCGGCAGGATGGTGAGCCCCTCGGCCTCGATGCCGACGATGGCACCAAACCGAGTGACGACCCCGCGTGAGCCGGTCGGCACACTGTAGAACGGCCAGATCACCATGAGCGCGATGATTGCCACCACGGCAATACCGCCCCATTTGATGAGCTTCTGCAGATTCATGGATTCCATATCTTCCCCGTCTGTTTATAGTTATGGCGGAAGCGCCAATGCCGCAATGCTGGATTCGGAGGCCAAACCCGGACGCCAGCGCAGTGACATCAGCGCGAATACCAGTCCCAGGCAGGCCCCCGCACCCACGTCGATCAGTAGATGTTGCTTGATGGCCAGGGTCGAATAGACGATCGCGCCGAACCAGGCGGCATTGATGAGGCGCAGCTGCATGGGTACCCGCATCGAACGCAGCACCTCATCCACCCGAACGACGGTGAAGATCGCCACCGCCACATGCATTGAGGGACATGCATTGCTGGATTGGTCGATCCGATGCAGCATCGCGAAACCCGGGAAATTGGTCGCCGCAAGCGCCATCCTGGGCACCTGAGTGGGCCAAAAATAGAAAATTCCGAGCCCGGTGACGCACAGCCCGCACAACCACAGCCCATACACCGTGAATTCGCGAACCGTTCGCTGCAGTCCAGGACCAAAACCTATGTATATCCACACCGATACATAGGCCAGCAGCGCCGGAGCCTGGAATGGAATGCTCAGATCCACGGCGGTCTGCGGCATCGTGATGGGCGTATACGCCGGATGGCGCTGCACCCAGAAGTAGGCAATGAAGAACAGCCCGGTCAGCAAAGTGGTCGAAATTGTCGTCCGGAAAAAGCCTTTACGGATCCGCCTGGCAAGTTCAACGGCCCACGGCGCCAGGAACCCATGCGCGGAAGAATCACGTGCCTCGGGAGGCCTACGTACCGCCATGATTTTCAGTGAGTCCACTGATAATTTGTAGCAGGAAACCGGGATTGCGGCACGAAAATCCGCGTCAACCGGGCCTACTTCCTCCGGGAGGAGACGCTTTCACCGGCTGCCACCGACGCATCAAGAGTCAGCGCGCGGCGCCGGTCGTTGGTGGACTCCTTGAGCCGCCCCGTACGCGCCTCCGCAAGCGACCTGTTGTACAGAACCACCGGCTGGTCCGGGTCGAGGTCCAGACTTCTGGAATAGTCATTGAGGGCAGCATCATATTCGTGCAGATCAAAATGCACGTTGCCGCGCCTGAAGTAGGCGATGACGTTCCTTGGATCCAGGTCGATGACCCGGCTGTAGTCAACGAGGCTGTCCGACATCGACTTGCGTACATAGTCGGCTTCCGCACGTCCCAGCAGAGCCGTGAGGTTCGCCGGCTCGAGCACCAAAGCTGCATTGAAATCGGACAGCGCGCTGGTCAATTTCTGCATGTGCAGGAAGGCGTTGCCACGATTGGCGTACGTTGCGGCGGCGGGGGCGAGCTCAATGCTGCGGTCATAGTCGTGAATGGCGGACTCCAGATTTCCCAGTTTCTCCTGCGCCACGCCCCGATCCAGGAAGGCAAGACTGTCGGAGGCATTATTGGCAATGACGCGGTCGAAATCACGCAGTGCGTCGTCGAACCGCGCCAATGCCAGATACAGGATTGCGCGGCTTCGCAGCGCCGGGGACTTCGGATCCAGTCGCACTGCCGCACTCAGTTGGGCGATCGCCTCCTCGGGGTCTTTGTCCTTGAGGAGTCTGCCCAGCGCCGCGCTGGCCGGTGCAAACGATGGCTCAAGGCGCACGGCACGACGATAGTCTTCCAATGCCAGATCGGGTTGTCCGTTGCGCTCATAGGCCGTACCCCGATTGTAGGCCGCCATGCCGTTTCCGGGCTCACCCTGAATCACCTGCGACAGATCTGCAATGGCAGGTTTCACCTCACCGGATGCCAGATACGCGGTCGCCCGGTTGGAGAATGCGCTCCGATCCTGGGGATCGAGCGCAATCGCGCGAGTGAAGTCCGCGATCGCCTTGTCGCGCTCCCCTATTGCCTGCAGCATGATTCCGCGATTGTCGTAAACAGCCGCATCCTTCGGATTGATCTTCAGTGCCTGATCGTAATCCTCCAGGGCATGCGCGAAATCGGACTGCGATGCAAAGAAAGATGCCCTGCCCAGCCAGACCTGTTCGTACTTCGCATCGCTTCTTATCGCCGCGTTGAAGTCCTGCAGCGCACCCTGCTCATCCCCACTCTCCTGCAGGGCCTGCCCGAGCAGCAAATAGATCTTCGCGACCTCGCTTTTTTCCAGGCCACCGCGCGCGATGACGAATGAGCAGCTTGTTGTGCGCTTTGCGATCGGCTGATTCACATCGCGGCAGACATCAAAATTGGCGTGAACGAGGAGATACTCGTTGTAGTCGCTTTGCGCGTAGACCGGCGCCCACGACAGCACGAGAAACCACGATATGAATGTCGCGGCCGCTGCAGCTCGGGACACTTGGGAACTACCTAGTGGACTGTAACAGCTGATTTGGTAGTAATCCGTCGAGTGGGGTCGAAGTACTTCCACTTCACGGTCTTGGGGTCTTTGTTGTACTGGCGGATGTAGCGCATGAGCTTTTTCCTCAGATCTGGGACCGAGGTGAAGACGCCGCGAGCGATGACGTCGCGCTCGATCTTGGAGAACCACAGCTCCACCTGGTTGAGCCACGAGGAGTAAGTTGGGGTGAAGTGCAGGTGAACATTGCGGTGCCCTTCAAGGAACTCTTTGACCTGCCCGGTCTTGTGGGCGGAGAGGTTATCGGCGATCACATGGATCTCTTTGCCGCGCGGCTGATTCACGACAATGTCGGTCAGGAACGCCACGAACTCGGCCGAGGTGTGGCGAGCTGCGGTCTTGCCCAGCACTTCCCCGGTCTTAGTGTTGAAGGCCGCGTAGAGCGAGAGCGTGCCATGGCGGTAGTACTCAAAACCGTGCCGCTCGGCGCGTCCCGGGGACAGCGGCAGCACCGGATCGAGTCGATCCAGCGCCTGGATCGCGGTCTTCTCATCCACACAAAATACGGCTGCGTGCTGCGGCGGATGCAGATACAGCGCGATGATATCGGCGGCCTTCTTCTCGAAGTCCGGGTCATCCGAAGTCATATAGCCGTCCAGCCGCTGGGGCTTAAGCCCATGCTTGCGCCACACCCGTGCGACCATCATGTGCGAGATCCCCAGCTGCTCGGCGAGCTTACGGGTACTCCAATGGGTCGAGGCAGCGGGCTTGCGCTTGACGGTCCATTCAAGGATGCGCGCCTCAAGCGCCGGGGTCAGGGTGCTGGCTTCCTGACCGGCGTGGCGGCTGAAGAGTCCCGCCAGACGCTCCTGGGCGAAGCGCTTGCTCCACCGATCGATGAACGCATCGTTGCATGGCAGCTTCTCTCGGATCTGAGCCCAGGTCTCCCCGGCCTCAAGCAACAGGATCAGTCGGGCGCGGCGCGCATCGTCCGCTCGGCCCGCCTGACTCGTCGCACGTTGGCTCAGCTCCACGCGCTCCACCTTCGAGAGTTCGATCGTGCTCATGGGCACAATCATACTCCCTTTTCAGTTGTTACAGTCCACTAGTGCATACCGCTGGTTTGCGGCGCCATTCCCCAGACCGGAACTCCCGTGAAACCTCCGACCTTCTGTGCCTTTTCAATATAGTCGGACGCCCTGGCTTGTTGGGCGGCCAGCTGCGCGGGTGTGAGGCAAATCGTATGCCTCTCCGTACGGGAGCCCGTCGCCACGTCGTTGCGGCAATATCGCTCCTGGCCATTTCTCACCACGTGCACGTAACCCCCATAACCGCCGGGGGTGCCAAGAACCTGCGGTAGCGGTCTCACGAGCACGCTTTGTGCTGCACCCGCATCGATTTGCGCTGCAGCCTGAGGAGGCCTCGGTGGCGCAAAGGTAATCTGTAGTGGCGCAGAGGATATTTGCGGTGCACCCGAGGTAACCTGTACCGGCGCTGAACTCGCCCGTACGGCGGCGGAGGAAGGCCCCGGCGGTTGAGCTGCGCACAGAACCGATGCTGCCGCACTCACGAGAATGATGAAAGACGTGATCGTTTTCATGCCGCCTCCCAGTCTCATGCCTTTCAGACTAGCACCAATTAAACAACGGTCCTAACACCCATGGAAGCACCGGCCAGGGGCTTTCCGGGCAAATGCGCCGCGAAGTGTTAGGAATCGCACAGTTTTCACGCCGGAAACTGGGTTCTAAGCAGCGAAACTGCGAGACTTGCGGTTCCGGCAAGGAGAGCGCCCCGTGACACCGTTAGTGGTCTGTGCCTTTGTCGTCATACTGTTCCTGGGCTATGCCGTCATCATCTACAACGGCCTCATCCGCGTGCGCAACGGAGTCAAGCTCGCCTGGTCAAATATTGATGTGCTGCTGGTCCAGCGTCACGACGAATTGCCGAAACTGATCGAGGTGTGCAAGGGCTACATGCAGCATGAACGCCAGACGCTGGAGAATGTCGCGCGCGCCCGTGCGAATGTCGAGGGCGCACGCAGCGCCGGAAATATTGCCTCGGTAAGCGTTGCCGAAGGCGCACTGCGCACCGGCCTGTCGAGTCTGTACGCCGTTGCAGAGCGATATCCGGACCTGAAGGCGAACGATCTGTTCAAAAATCTACAGACCCGCATCAGCGCGCTGGAAACGGCAATCGCCGACCGTCGGGAAATCTACAATGACGCCGTCAATGCGCTGAATGTGCGGCTCGAATCGTTTCCGGACTTGCTGATTGCGCGTCCCTTTGCCTTCACGCCCGCGCCAATGCTCAAATTCAACGCCGGCCAGACCGCCGATATCGATCTGAAGCCCGTCTTCGGAAGCTAGCCCATGGCTGCACACCCTGGCATGGGGTATTGGATCTTCGCCGCACTGTGCGGTGTACTGGCCTTGCTGGCCCTCCTCGCCTGCCTCTCGCGATTGCGCCGCGATCGCTTTATTGCCGACACCCCCCTGGTACGGATCCGTTCTGCCGCACAAGGCTATGTGCGCGTGTCCGGCATCGCCAGATCGCCTCCCGGTGAAATCATGCGATCTCCGCTGACGGATCGGGCCTGCGTGTGGTGGGACTTCCGGGTGGAGGCGCGCGAGGAAAATGCCAAGGGCCAGGCGGTATATCGCACCGTCGAGAAGGCAACGAGCGTTACACCCTTCGTGCTGAACGATGCCGACGGGGAATGTCTGATCGGTCCGGTCGGCGCCGAAGTGACGGCCACGTCCAACGAGCACTGGTCGGGCATGTCGCGGCATCCGCACGGGGAGCCGCAGTCTCACTCGATCATCGGGCTACCCGGACAGGACGATTATCGCTTTCAGGAACGACTCATCGTTCCGGGGACACCTCTATCGGTGCTGGGTGAACTGCGATCGCACACCGAGTTCGGTGCGGTTGACCAGAAGACGCAGGAAATACTGACCCAATGGAAACGAGATCAACCTGCGCTGCTGCGTCGCTTCGATGACAATCACGATGGTCAGATCAGTCTGGAGGAGTGGGAAAAGGCACGCGATGCGGCGCACACCGAGGCCGAATCTACCGTGCTGCACTCGCCGATCGAGCGGGTTGGCGTAGTCGCACAGGCCCGCCATGGCGAGCCCTTCATCATTGCTCCACTGGACGGGGAGCACCTCGTCCGTCGCGAAAAACGCAATGCATTCCTGTTTCTGCTGGCCGGCATTCTGGCAGCCGGCCTGGGTCTATGGGCGCTCGCCAAGACCCACGATTACCAACCCGACTCCATCCGGAACGGCACCGTGGTCAGCACCGCTTCGATCTGACGGATCTTGCCGTCCTCAACCTTGAATACTTCGGCGATATAGAACGTGATCGGCTGGCGGAAGGTCGGACTCACATCCGCCAGCTGATGATCGAGGGTGCGTGAGAACTTCGCATGCGTTCCATCATGATCGAAGTAGCCCCAGCCGAAGGCCAGGTTCTTGGTGCGATCCACGATGGCGAAGCGTCGCTCACGGATGTTGGTGACGATGACGGAAAAGCCGGTGTCGAACTGCGACTTGCAGTCCATCCACTGCATCGAGCCTTTTGGCGAATCGGTATTGTTCGAGGTGACCGTGCCGTTCTCGCGCCGCTGGCATAGCGGTGAAAACGGTACGTTCGCCCCGCTCTTCTCCTCCGCCATGCCGGTAAAATAGCTGTTGCCGATGTTCGCCAGCTGCGCACGACTCAAGCGCTTGTCTTTTGGCACGACCTGCGCCATCAGGGCATTGGGCTCCGTATTGCCCTTGACGGCAGCGCCCGGCGGAGCGGCACCGGGGCCCGAGATGCTGCGATTGATCAGGGTTTCGATCTGCGAAATCTTCTTGTCATGCTCGACCTTGATGCGCACGGCAAACCAGTTGTTGTTGCCATTCTCGCTGATGCGGCCGAGCAGACCGACCTGTTCGGCCTCCTCGTCAATCACATCCAAACGGTAGGTCGGCATGGCCGAGGCCGTTTGCCACAGGCCATCGCCCAGGTTCAGGCGCACCCCGTTCTCGGTGTACTTGATGTTGCGCGCCGCCGGCATTTTTGCCGGGTCGTGGCTGACAAGCGCCTGCAGATAGCTGCTCATCACCCCTGCCAGGCACTCCCGGTTGCAGACCGGCTCGGCAGCATTCGCGCCTGCGGTCCCTACGGCCAGCGCGGCCGCCATCGCGACGACTACCAGTCTCATGAGTGCCTCCCGTTCATGATTGCGTCACGCGAGGCTAGCGGTTCTCAGTCGCGACGTCGAGTCACCACGAACGCCTCGTCGTTGAACCACAGCCCGCCATGTTTCTGGAGCACCTTTTGCGTGGCCGCAAGGTACGCCCCGTTGGTTACCACGCCATCCAGGCGCTCGTCCTCAATCTGGTTGACGTAGATCGCCGCGTTCCAGGCGGCAAACAGCGTCGAGGTGCCGATCCGGTCGCCGATTTCGGAGGGCAGCGTGTGCATCTCATAGCGAAACACCGCCTTCTCATCGGGCAGCGCGGTAAAACTGAACTCACGGGCATCACGTGCCAGTTCACGACGCAAGGTGCTCAGCAGTTCGTGCCGGCCGACTTCGAAGGGCCGCTCGTCGGGCCACAGTTGCTGGATAATCTCCAGTCCCGGATCGTGCCCGCAGGACTGAATGGCAAGCAGCCGGCCGCCCGGCGCGAGGCTGCGCGCCAGCGGGATCAGAATCTTCTGCACCTTGAAATCCGCACCCATCCGCGCCCGCCACGGCTGGGATGCGATAACCAGGTCGTAATGTTCGAACAGCCGCCCCGGCTTTGGAATCGCCGAGTCCAGCAGGAACTTGTGATCTTCCCGATAGATCACGAGCACGGTTGGACGCACGACCTTGGGGTTGCCGGTCTTGGCGCTGGGGGTTGTCTGCCAGCCGCTGTCGAGAATGTTGCCGAGCTCCTCGATCTGCTCGGCGTATTCGTGCGCCGTGGTCCCGGTCAGCCGGACCTCCTGCCAGTTCAAGGCTGCGGCCGCCTGTGCGTCGCGCGGCATCAGGCGCGGCGCCTCCGCATAGTTGAGATTGGTCACGACGAAGACCGTGGCGGGATGCTCGAACAGGCGATCCGGGAGCTTATCCAGCCCCAGCCGCACGTCTTCGAGGCTGATCTCCTTGGCGACCACGAACTGCGGAATGGTCGGAAACAGCCAGTGCGTGGCACGCATGACCCGTGTGATCACCGTGCCATCGCCCATTCCCGCGTCGAAAATGCGCACCGCCGGTGGTGTCGGCCGCAGCAATGTCACCTCATGGGTCGCGCGATGCGCAATCGCCGATTTCTCGTTGCAGCTGGTGACAAAGGCCAGATACTTCTGGCGATTGTCGTAGAAGCGAAACGGCGGAGAGGAATCGTCTGTCATGCACGCCCCACATATTCAGAAGTGATACTCGACGTCGACGCCGTAGCGCCGCGGCAATGCCCGCCACAGGAATCCGCCCGTGGAGAATTCGGCATTATATATTTTGTTGGTCAGATTCTTCGCCCACGCCGTCACAGACCATTTATCCGCCTCGAGGCCCGCACGCATGTCGAGCAGGTTCACCGGATCGCGTGAGGTGACGTTGTACGGATCCCACCAGGTGCGCCCTATTCTCTGAAAGTCGAAGCGCACGATGCCGTTGAGATTCGAAGTGAAGGGCTGGCGATATTGCGCACCGGCATTGATCGTATTGCGCGATACCAGGGGCGCCTGATTGCCCACGACGCTCGGGTCCTCCATATGGGTGATCTTGCTGTCGGTGTAGCCGAAGCTCGCATACAGATCGAGCCGGTCGGTGGCCTTGGCCGTCAGCTCCAGTTCGGCACCCTTGTAGCGGGCGTCGAGATTACCCAGATTCTGGGTGGAGGTCGTCGAGTCGTAGAAGAAGAAATACCCGTTGTGCGAATCGGTGTCGAAAAGACTCAGGTTTGCACGCACCCGGTGATCCAGGAACTCGCTCTTGATACCGACCTCGGAGGTATCGTCAATTTCGGCGTTGAACAGATCGTGGACGCCCTTTTGCCCCTCCGCCGCCGCCACGGCACCCACTCCGGTCTGGTTAAAGCCGCCACTGCGGAAGCCGCGACTCCAGCCGCCATACAGCGTGAGGTCATCGAAGGGCTTGTAGCGCAACGTCGCCTTTGGCTCCGCCGCACCCCAGGTGTGCGTGCGCACCTCGCCGAAGGTGGCGCTCGGATCGGGCAGGAACTGCTGCGGGGTTTCGGTGGTGTTCTGACGCGCATCGCGGTCATAACGGATCGCCCCATCAAGCTCCAGCTGCGAGGTGATCTCCCAGTTCAGGTCCGTAAAGACGGCCCAGGCGTTGTTGCTCTGGGAATCGGCCAGGAACGTGACATTCGTGTTGTTCGCGAACGGATTGGTCGGATTCACGATTGGCGTGTAATACACGGCCGGAATGCCTTGGCCGCGATCCACCAGGTTGCCGGTCGAGATGAAGCGGTCGGTGTGCACGATATACGCGCCCGCAATCCATGAAAAACCGTCAGTCTTGAGGGACGTGAAGCGCACCTCCTGACTGTACGTTCTCACGTCGATGAACTGGCTTTGACTCTCATCCAGCGAACCGCCCAGCGCACCCGGAACGAACGTGAAGAAGTCGGTGAAGGCAATGGAGGTGTTGATCGGACGGAAATCGTAGGCATCGCCCGTGTCGATTTCCCGGGTGTGATTGTAGTCAGTCGTAGCGGTAATCGTCCCGTATCCGGGATTGAAGTCCAGCTTCAATGCCCCATCGCTCACCACGCGGTGATCCATGCCGAGATTGTTGTTCTGGATCGGGCTCGTGACGTTGTTTGCGTTCGCCGGTGTGGTGAAACTGGTGAAGACGTTCGCTTCGTCACTGCGCGGGATGACGTAGTAGTAGGCCGTCGTATTCACCTGGTTGTACAAAAAGCGCAGGTCCGCGCTGAATGCATCATTGGGCTTGAACACCAGCCGCATGCGTGCGGAGTAGTCCTCATCCGGATCGGCCTTCTTGTCCAGATAGCTATTCTCGAGGTAGCCGTCGGTATTGTAGTAGTTCACCGACGCGCGGTACCTGAGCGTACCGGCGCTGTCGATCGGACCGCTGACGGCAACCTGGGCCTTCTCGGATACACCATTGCCGACTCCGGCGCGGGCACTGCCCTCGAAATGGTCGGAAAGGTCGGCGGTGTCAATGATGATGGCGCCGCCAATGGCATCGCGCCCGTACAGCGCGCCCTGCGGCCCCTTCAGCACTTCGATCTGCTTGATGTCGACCAGTTCCTGGTTGAACTCATAGGGGTTGGTCTCGAGCACGCCATCCACCACGACCGCGACCGAAGGCTCGCTGTTGCGCGCCTGCGATATGCCCCGGATCGTAATGAATGCATTGCCGACGTTCTGCACCTCGACCAGGGTCATATTCGGCACCATCGCGACGAAGTCGCGCGGGTTCTCGATTCCGGCGGCGTGAATCTGCTGGGCGGTGAAGGCATCGACGGAAATCGGGACATCCTGGAACGACTCACTGCGCTTGCGCGCCGTCACCACGACCTCTTCGAGTTTTGTCGAAGTGTCGGCCGACTCCGTGGCCGGTGCGCCCTGCCCCATGGCCGGAACAGCGAAGGTGAGAAGTCCCGGCGCAGCCACCAGGACCAGCGGACTGAATCTGCGTATTGATGCAAACACATAACCCCCTAGCAGCTGATTGTTTTGACTCGGGCGCGCCATGGCGCCCCGGTTGATTGCAAGCTGACTTTTTCGCATATCGAAATCTGCGTCGATATGCGAAACCATAGTGGCCTCTGCTTCGTGCCAGCGTCAAGCACTGCCAGCGCCGCGGTTTGCGGATTTCGGATAACGAAACTGACTGTGAAATGTGCGGATGCGCAAAGGCACGTAGACTTCGCAACATCCTTAAGCCAGCGGCACTTTGACAGCATGCCCGTCGGGCCCGATTCCTATCTTGATGTGTCAGGCATCCGGCTGCGTTTCCGCGACGAGGGTCGCGGGCCTGCCGTCGTCCTGCTGCACGGTTGGACTTTCGACCTTGAGATGTGGGATCCGCAGGTGGCCGCGCTGCGTGATGAATTCCGGCTGGTGCGTTTCGATCGTCGCGGTCATGGATTCTCCGGTGGCGTTCCGGACAGCGCACAGGACGCCACGGATATCACGCGGCTGTGCCGCCATCTGAAATTGAATTCCGTAGCACTGCTTGGCATGTCACAGGGGGCCCGTGCGGCGTTGCGGTTCGCCAGCAGCGCGCCGCAGCAGGTCACGAGCCTGATTCTTGATGGCCCCCCGAATCTGGAGCAGCACGCCGTCGATGAGGAAGTGCCCATGAAGCACTTCCGCGAGCTGGCCAGAAAGGGCGGCCTCGCGGCCTTCCGCCGCGAATGGTGCAAGCACCCGCTGGTGCAGCTGTGCACCGAGTCCGCCCCGCTGCAGCAGCAGGTGCACGCCATGATCGCGCGGTATCCAGGGCGCGAACTGCTCGACCCTGCTGCGGTGGGGACGGCCGCGGCGCCTTTGTCCTTGAGTCTTATTCAAGCACCGACACTGGTGCTGAGCGGGGCCTACGATCTGCCGAGCCGCCTGCAGTCGGCACGGAATCTGTGCGCCGAACTGCCGCACGCCGAGCACGTCATCCTTCCGGAGGCGGGCCACCTGATCAATCTTGACCAACCTGCTCTCTACAGCAAGCTGTGCCGGGCCTTTCTCAAGCGGCACACGCACCTGCCAGTGCCCGATTGACCGGCGAGTGAACTTGGGCCGATGATGCTCCCGATAACAACTCGCACGCCGCCCATGCCGCGGGTGCAACATAGAATCTGAGTGCCGCGACTTTTGGGGGGAACGATGTCTAGTGAAAAGCCCTGGGATGTGTCTTACGAATGGAAGTCTCTTCTGACGATGAGCCTTGCCTTCGGTCTGGTAGGTATTGATCGATTCATCCTGCCACCCCTCTTCCCGGCCATCATGAAGGACCTGCCGCTCACCTATCAGAATCTGGGCGACCTGGTGGCCGTACTCGGCATCGCCTGGGGCGTCTCGGCGATCGCGACGGGCTTCCTGTCGGACCGCCTGGGTCGGCGCAGCATACTCGTGCCTGCGGTCGTCATCTTTTCGCTGCTCTCGGTGTTGAGCGGCATGGCAACCGGGCTCATAAGCCTGCTGGTAATCCGCGCCACCATGGGTGCCTTCGAAGGACCGGTCGCCTCCACCGGCGTCGCGGTCGCCGTCGAGGCGTCCCATCCGAAGCGGCGCGGCATGAACAACGGTATCTTCCAGTGCACCGTGTCCCTCTTCGGCAGCGGTGTCGGGCCCATCCTGGCGACCCAGCTGCTGCTGATCACGACCTGGCGGCATGTGTTCTGGATCGTCGGTCTTCCCGGCCTGGTCATCGCGGCCATCCTGTGGTTCGTGATTCGCGAGCCTGCGACCCTCGCGGCCCAGCGCGGCACGACGGTGGTGGCGCGTGCGTCGGTCTGGACACTCTTCCGGCACCGCAACGTGCCTTTGGCCATGGTCACGTTGTTATGCGCAATGACCGGAATCTTCGTGCTCTCGGCCATGATGCCGAACTACCTGGTCGACTACGTCAAGTTGACGGGCCCGCAGATGGGCATCGTCACTTCCGCGATCGGGTTCGGCGGTGCACTGGGCCAATTCGGGCTGCTCACCGTTTCGGACTTCATCGGGCGCCGAATCGCCACGCTGCTGTCGTTCCTGATTGCAGGAGTCGCTCTGTGGATGTTCATCCATACCGGCTCCAACATGCCCATGCTCTTTGGCCTGTTGTTCGTGGCGGCCATGTTCAACTTTGGAGCTCTGGCGATTCTCGCAGGCCCGATCCCGGCTGAAGCCGCACCGGCGGGTCTGGTGGCATCGGCAGCGGGCCTGGTTATCGGTGCCGGCGAGATCTTCGGCGGTGGTGTGGCGAATCATGTCGCCGGCGCCATCGCCCAGCACTCAGGCATCCAGTACACGCTGTACTTTGCGCTTTGCGGCCAGGTGCTCGGGCTGGTGCTCGCCCTGTTCCTGCGCGAAACGGCACCGCGCCGCACGCGCCATGGCGGTGCGGAACACGTATCGGCTCTGGATCGCGCCCCGACCCCGGGCTAGTCAAGAGGACTCCCGGATTACCGGGAGTCGCCTCACTTGCGATCAGGCCCGTGCCGGGCCTGATCCCATCACCGAGTGCAGCAGTCGCTGTTCGGCGCCGTATGGGTCATTGAGCAGCACGCAGGTGTCGTTGAATATCATCGTCGCGCGGCGGACATTGTCATACGGCACCCACACGTCCGGCAGGGTCGGGTGATTCGGATTGCCGGTGCGGGCGAACGCGACCCAGGCACTGCTCATCTTCTGCGCCAGGGGCAACCGGTCCGCGCCCGAGCCGGTCATGGATTGGCACGCATCGACGTTGTCGAACACGAAGGGTATTTCCAAAGTGTGGAAGGTGCGCAGCTTCCCCTGGCGTACCGGTGAACGCCACGTAAAGTAATACTGGTAGACCTGAGCCTGGGTCTGCTCCGCCTTGCGCTCCGCCTCGAGCAGCACGCCGGCGCGGAAGGTGGCATCAGATGCCATGATGAGGTACAGGTCGGTATTGGCCCGGTCGGGTCGCCCTTTGCGATAGGCCGCAATCACCCGGTCCACATCCGCATCGTTGGTGGTGCGCAGCAGCTGTTTCAGCTTGGTATGAAAGGTGGCGTCATCCATCGGCTCAAGCGGCTGGCCGGGGAAGAAGGTCACCTCCGTCTCGACCGTGCCGATCAGCAGTGGCACGCTGCCGGAGAGCACCGGCGCCGTCGGATCGAACGGGTCTGTGGGCAGGCTCTTGCCATCCATGACCGGTCCGAAATTGATGGGCGGTCCACTGCCCTCATTGGCCGCCTTCAGCAGCTGGTCCATCGGGATATGCTGCAGCTGGTCGACCTGCTCGGGCTTCAGATTCAGGCGCGCCAGAAGACGCACGGCATCCTTGCTCGCAGCCTCGCGCGATATCCCCTTCACGTCGGCGCCACTTTGCACAATCGCACGCTTGAACAGCCCATGCGCGGCGGGCATGGCCATCAGTGAACTGACCTTACCGCCGCCTCCGGACTGGCCAAAAATAGTGACATTGTCCGGATCGGCCCCGAACTTGGCGATGTTGTCCCGTACCCATTCGAGTGCCGCGACGATGTCCAGATTACCGACATTGCTGCTGTTGGCGTACTGCGCGGAACCTAAACCCGCCAGATACAGGTACCCGAGTGGCCCGAGCCGGTGATTGACGGTCACGACCACGACATCGTGCTTCTTCGCCAACTGCATGCCGTCGTAGCAGATGAAACCGCCGGAGCCGCTGGTAAAGCCGCCGCCATGAAGCCAGACCATGACGGGGAGCTTGCGATCGCGCTCCAGCGTGGGTGTCCACACGTTCAGGACCAGGCAGTCCTCACCCATCGGCTCGTCGCGGTCCATGGCCTCCACTTCGGGCGGCACGAAGCCATGAAACAAGGAGAGCAGCTGGGGTGAGCGGTGTCCGAGCTGGGTGCAATCGCGTACGCCGGTCCAGGCTTTCGGCTTCGCCGGCGGCTGGAAACGGGCGGCGCCGGCCGTGGTCGCCCCATAAGGGACGCCCTTGAAGGCGTACACGCCCTCATCCAGGGTGCCGCGTACCTTTCCGGCGGTGGTGGTGGCCGTCGCGGCCGGGCCCGCGGCCGGTGCCGCCCATACGTTCTTGATCCCAGGGGCCAGTGCGCCTGCTGCGACTGTGCACGTCCCTATGAAACTGCGCCGGTCAATCATCCCCCACCCCTTAATTCAAGCTTGAAACCGCTCGGGCACCGGCCGCTTCGTCAAAACCGCTGTATCGCGAAGGAAACGAACTGCCCCGGATGCGTGGGCGGCAATATGATTCAGGCGGCAGTGTAGTGCAATCCTCGGGCGGTTTCCGCGACGTTGAAATCACAACAGCCTCTCGCCGGCCGATTGGATCCCACGACACACAGGACTCGCCACGGCGCGAATCTGTGATAATAACGTCCACCGGGGCACGGATCCGATCCTGCGCCGCAATGTAACGGGGGGAATGAATGCGCACCAATTACGGGAGCCGACTCGCTGCCGGGACAGCGATTGCCCTGCTGCTTGGTCTGACACTTGGCGGGACGGCGCAGGCACAGATGGACCCGTCCGGAGAATGGGCGCCGCGCTTCGATGAGGATCGCTTCGAGCGCATACCCGGCCCAGAAATCGGCGACTATCTGGGACTTCCGATCAATGACGCGGCCCGGCTGCGCGGCGACGCCTGGGATGCCGCCCTGATCGAACTTCCCGAAAACCAGTGTCGCCAGCACGGCGCCGACTACGGCTGGCGCGGCCCATCGAACTTGAGCATCTGGAAGGAAGTCGACCGGGTCACTCAGAAGGTCATCGCCTATCACACCCACCTGTCGGCCTATGGCGCCGAACAGACCATCTGGATGGACGGCAGGCCGCACCCGCCGGACTACGCGCGCCACACCTGGCAGGGTTTTTCAACGGGAGCCTGGGATGGTGACACCCTCGTCATCACCACCACGCATCTGAAGGAGAACTGGATCCGCCGCAACGGGATCCCGCGCAGCGACGAGGCCACCGCCCGCGTGCATCTCCTGAAGCATGGGAACTATCTGACCGTGACGGTCATCGTCTATGACCCGGTGTACCTCACCGAACCCTTCATCCGCACCACTGACTTCGTCTATGCCCCGCAGCAGCAGATGGCGCCCTGGCCCTGCGAGCCGGTGGATGAAGTCGATCGGGCGCCCGGGGTGGTGCCGCACCACCTGCCCGGCACCAATACCTTCCTGAACGAATTCCCGGCGAATTACGGCATACCCGTGCAGGCGACACGCGGCGGCGCCGAGACGATGTACCCGGAATACATGCTCAAAATGAAAACCATGCCGGTGCTGCCGCGGCCCGCAAAGAAGGCTCCGCCGCCATGAAATATCTGCAACTGATGGCGCTGGCAGGGATGGTGGCCGCCGCCACGGTGGCCGCGGCCGCAACGCCGGCGCCCGCCGATCCGGCACCAGCTCCGCCCGCCGAAGTGCATATCCTCCCCGTCCAGGGCAACATCTCCATGCTGGTCGGCGCCGGGGGCAACATTACCGTTCAGGCGGGCAGTGACGGCGTACTGCTGGTGGACACGGGGCTCGCACCCATGAGCGCCAAGGTCCTGGCTGCCATCCGCAGCCTCTCGGACAAGCCCGTGCACTACATCATCAACACCCATGTGCATCCGGATCACATCGGCGGCAATGAGGCCATCGCAAAGACCGGCATGACGGTCGCGGGCGGCAACGTGGTCGGGGATATCGGCACCAGCGCCTCGAACCAGGCCACCATCATGGCCTTCCAGAGCGTGCTGGATCGGATGAGCGCCTCCACGAAGGATTCACCCGCCGCCCCATCGGGCGCGTTGCCCACGGACACCTACACCACGCCTGAGCGCAAGATCTTCTTCAACAATGAAGGCGTGGAACTGATCCACATACCGGCCGCCCACACCGATGGGGACACCATTGTCTTCTTCCGTCGCTCCGATGTGATCAGTACCGGGGACATATTCGTCACCAATGGCTATCCGATCGTCGATCTGGCGCGGGGCGGCAATATCCAAGGCGTCATCGCCGGCCTGAATCGCATCGTGGCGCTGGCGATTCCCGCCGACGAACAGGAAGGCGGCACGCTGATCATTCCGGGGCATGGGCGCCTGTGCGACGTGGCCGATGTTGTCTACTACCAGGAGATGGTCACGATCATCCGCGACCGCATCCAGGATCTGATCAAGAAGGGTAAGACCCTGGAACAGGTCAAGGCCGCAAGACCGACCCGCGACTACGATCCGCGTTACGGCTCGACTTCCGGATTCTGGACCACCGATAAATTCGTCACTGCCGTGTACCAGAGTTTAAGTCCTAAGCACTGAAGGTATCGCTTCATGAATCGCAATTACCTGGCCCTGCTCGCCTGCGCCGCAGCGCTCCTCGGCGCACCGGTGCAAGCCCATCATTCCTTTGCGGCGACCTACTTCGTCGACCAGGAAATCAGCATTGACGGAACCCTGACCCAGTTCATGTTCCGCAACCCGCATTCCTTCGTGAAGGTCATGGTGAAGGATAAAAAGGGGCAGGAACAGGTCTGGTCCGTCGAATGGGGCGGCGGCGCACAGCTGACCCAGGAGCACGTGACCCGCGACACCCTGAAGACCGGCGATCACGTCATCGTCTCGGGCAATCCGGGGCGGGATCCGAACGAACATCGCATCCGCCTGCACAAGATAGTCCGCACCTCGGATGGCTGGACCTGGGAAGGAGTAATCATGTGAGCAGGCTGGCAACACTCGGCCTGCTTGCAGGCGTGCTCGTGATGGGCAGCGCCCACGCCCAGAGGGCTGCCGGGCCGACGGATCCGCGCAGCCGCGCGCCGGTCGACCTGACGGGGTACTGGGTCGCGGTCGTCACCGAGGACTGGCGCTACCGGATGATGACGCCCGACAAGGGTGACTTCACCGGCGTTGCGCTCAATGCCGCCGGACGGGCGCTGATGCAGAAATGGGATCCGTCCAAGGATCAGGCAGCCGGTGAAGCCTGCCGTGCGTACGGGGCGGCGGCGATCATGCGCGTGCCGACGCGCCTGCACATCACCTGGCAGGACGCCAACACCCTGAAAGTCGACACGGATGCCGGCGAGCAGACACGGCTGCTGCATTTTGCCGGTCCGACCGCGGCGACCCATGACATGACGGCCAGCTGGCAGGGTTACTCGGTGGCGCAGTGGGACGGCCTGAGGGGCCGCGGCGGCGGCGGCGGCGTCACCGCCGGATTGCCGACCACCACCGGGACTGCCGGCAGCCCGCCGCCGACGCAGGACGGGTACCTGAAGATCATGACCACGCAGCTGCGGCCCGGCTACCTGCGCAAGAACGGTGTGCCGTACGGCACAAACACGTCGGTGGAAGAATATTTCGACAGCTTCCACGAACCCAATGGGGACACCTGGCTGATCGTGACCAGCATCGTCACTGACCCGGAGTTCCTGGATCAGCCCTTCATCACCAGCTCCCAGTTCAAGAAGACCGACGCCGCCAAATGGACCCCTACGCCGTGCGAGGCCCGCTAGGGGTCGCGCGGCGCACCGGCATAATCCCGCGATGATTTTCGACAGCGCTCTGGTGTGGCTGCACGACACCGCCTTCGGCACCGTGATCCGCGAATCGGTCTGGGCCGAGCCGATCATCGAAACCATCCACGTGCTGACGCTGGGAGTGTTTCTCGGCTTCGTCATTCTGCTGGACCTGCGCCTGCTTGATCTGGTGCTACGGCGCACGCCGGTGTCCACCATCTTTCGACAGCTCAATCCCTGGCTGTTCGGCTCCTTCGCCGTCATGATCGTCACGGGCATCACGCTCTTTACCGGCGATCCGGTGCTGTTCTACGGCACCATTTTCTTCAAACTGAAAATGCTCATGCTGCTGGCCGCGGCGCTGAACGTCGTGGTCTTCAACTTCACCATCGGGCGCACGATGATGCAGTGGGATCTGCTGCCGGTGACCCCGCGCGGGGCGAAGATCACCGGGATTCTTTCGCTCGTACTCTGGATTGCAGTGGTCGCCTGCGGGCGCGGCATTGCCTACGTTCTGCCACCGCCGTGAAGCCGCCATGAACGAACTCGCCGCCTGGACGCTTGCCTTCTGCCGCTGGTGCAATGACTCCTTTTTCGGTCACACCATTCGCGACTCCGCCTGGCTGTTTCCGTTCGTCGAGATTTTCCATCTGCTGGCCCTGGGACTGCTGGGGGGAATTCTGGTGCTGATCAATATGAGCCTGTGCGGCGTTCGCTTCGGCAACGGATCGACCCCGGATCTCGCACGGGAACTGCGGCCCTGGATGTTCGGCTGTATCGCGGTGATGCTGCTGTCCGGGTTCCTGCTGTTCTCGACCGAAGCGGTGAAGATGTACGGGAACTGGGCATTCCAGGTCAAGATGAGCTTGCTGGTGCTGGCCGTGCTGTACACGCTGACCATCCACCGCAAAGTGATCGACTCGCAACACGCTGCCGTGAGCCTGCGGCGCGTGACGGCCGTGATCTGCCTGTTGCTGTGGCTCGGGGTCGGACTCGGCGGCCGCGCCTTAGGCTATGTCACGACTGCGGCTTCGCCCCTGATCGGCCAATAGCCTCGATCAGCCGATCAGACGCGCTCCAGCAGCAGCGCGATGCCCTGTCCCACGCCGATACACATGGTGCACAACGCCAAGCGTCCACCGCTGCCGTGCAGCTGATTGAGTGCCGTCATGACCAAGCGGGCACCGCTTGCTCCCAGCGGATGTCCGACGGCGATCGCACCGCCGTTCGGATTGACCTGTTCGCTGTCATCCGGCAGCTTCAGTTCGCGTAGCACGGCCAGAGCCTGGGCGGCGAAAGCCTCATTGAGCTCGATCACATCAATCTGCGACAGCTTCACACCGGTTTGCGCCAGCACTTTCTCGGTCGCCGGGGCCGGACCTCTGCCCATGACCCGCGGCGCCACCCCGACGACGGCACCGGCGACCACGCGCGCGCGCGGCGTCAATCCGTAACGCTTCGCGGCGGCCTCACTGGCCAGCAGCAAGGCTGCCGCGCCGTCATTGATGCCCGAGGAATTTCCCGCGGTGACCGATCCATCCGGACGGACCACGCCCTTGAGCCGGGCGAGCCCTTCCAGTGTCGTATCCGGTCGTGGCTGCTCGTCGCGCCCGACGGTGACGGGTGCCTGCTTCGGTAGTGCGTTGGTAAAGGGTTCGATTTCGCGCGCGAAGAATCCGCGTGCCAGGGCACGGGCGTAGCGCTGCTGGCTGCGCAGCGCAAAGGCATCCTGATCAGCGCGCGAGATCTGCCACTGCGCGACCAGATTCTCCGCCGTCTGCGCCATCGAATCACAGCCGAAGCGCGCCTGCAGCTGCGGATTGATGAAGCGCCATCCCAGCGTCGAGTCTTCGAGTTTGGCGCCGCGCGCAAAGGCGCCCTCGGCCTTGGCCAGAACATACGGGGCGCGCGACATGCTCTCGACGCCCCCGGCAATCACCAGCTCGCAGGCACCGGTTTGGATACTGCGGGCGGCGGTGATCGTGGCTTCGAGACTTGAGCCGCACAGCCGATTGATGGTCGAGGCGGGCACCTCTTCGGACAGCCCAGCCAGAAGCACCGCCATGCGTGCGACATTGCGGTTGTCTTCGCCCGCCTGGTTGGCACAGCCGAAATAGACGTCATCGACACGGGTCCAATCGACACCCGGATTGCGCTGCTGCAGGGCGCGCAGGGGCAAGGCTGCAAGATCGTCGGTTCGCACCGATGACAGCACCCCGCCATAGCGCCCGAACGGCGTCCTGACACCATCACAGATGTAGGCCGGTACCAATTGCGCAATGCCCATCAGGTCTCATCCTTGTGCGCGGCGGCCGAGCGCGCCTGCAGATCACGCAGCACCTGCAACTCCTGCTGCGTGGGTTCCGCCGTGGTGGCGAGCCGGTCGGAGAAGCGCAGCGCCCAGCCACAGGCCGCACGTGCGGCATCCTGGGTGACTCCCGGATGCAATGAGGTCACCACCAGTTCGCTGGTTGCCGGGTCCGGTTCCAGCACGCACAGGTCGGTCATGATCCGCGTGGGCCCGCGCGTCTTGAGGCCCAATGCTTCGCGCGAGCCGCGTCCGCTTCCATGGCCCAGCGAAGTGATGAAGGGCAGCTGCTCCACGAACGTGCGCCGCGACATGGGTATGGTGATGAATATCTCCTGGCAGCTGGAGGCAATTTCCGGCGCCCCGCCCCCGCCCGGCAGCCGCACTTTTGGCCGCTCGTAACTGCCCACCACGGTCGTGTTGAGATTCGCGTAGCGGTCCATCTGTGCCCCCGACAGGAAGCCCACGGTGATGCGACCGCCTTGCAGCCAGTAGCGGAACATTTCCGGCACGCTTACCGTGGCCAGCGCGGTCTCGCACAGCTCCCCATCACCGATCGATAGCGGCAGCACTGTCGGCCGGGCGCCAATCGTTCCTGATTCATAGATCAGCGTGATATCCGGGGCGTGGGTCAGGCGGGCGAGATTGCAGGCCGCGGAAGGCGCGCCAATGCCGACGAAACATACATCCCGGTTGCGCAAGGCGCGTGCGGCCGCGATGGTCATCATTTCGTTGGCGCTGAAGGATGCGGTCGGTGGCGTGGTCATGTCGCTCACCGGGCCCGCGGACTGTACGGCCTGAAGGCCTCCGGTCCCTGCTGCAGCACATGCTCGCTCACCCATGCCGTGAAGCGGTCGCGGTCGCGGGAGATCTCGTCCCAACGCGTATAAAAGGCATTCGCTCGGCGGTAGTAGCCCTGCGCGTACGAGGGATAGGCGCCGCCCGGAACCTCAACAATGGCCGTGACCGTCCATGACGGCAGTACGACCGCGTTCAGACCCGGCGCGCCGAGGTCATCCACAATCTCCTCCACCGTCACGACGGCGCGCTGGGCCGCGAGCACCGCCTGCTTCTGCACCCCGACGATGCCATCGAGCAATACGTTCCCCGCCCGATCGGCGCGCTGCGCATGAATGATCGTCACGTCCGGCCGAATCGCTGGAACGGCCGCCAGCATCTCTCCGGTAAAGGGACATTCCACCCGACGGATGCGCGGATTCACCTTCGGCAGGTCGACGCCGATGTAACCGCGGAATGCCGCGAACGGCAGATTGGCCGCTCCGGCTTCGTAGGCATTGGCCATGGCCGCGTGGGAATGCTCTTCGAGCTGCAGGGGCTGGGGCCAGCCGTTCTCGACGGCATCGCGCAGTCGATGCAGCGAGCCCACTCCGGGATTGCCGCCCCAGGAGAAGACGAGACGATCCGCGGCCCCCATGCCGATCAGCTGATCGTAGATCAGATCCGGCGTCATCCGCACCAGCGTCAGATGCCTGCGCCCCTGCCGCAGCACCTCGTGCGCGGCGGCGAAGGGTATCAGATGGGTAAATCCCTCCATCGCCACGCAGTCCCCATCATGGACATGCGCGGCGATGGCTTCGGATAGAGAACAGAATGCCGGCATTCGGCCAGGGGCCGTCAAGTCAGTACTTGAGCGGCTCGATCTTCTGCAGCAGCTCCTCGCGGCGATTGGCGAAGAACGGCGGGATCTGCATGGCCGTGCCCAGTTTCTCGTACGGCTCATCGACGAGGAAGCCCTGGGGCTTGGATACGGTCGCCTCGAACAGCGCTCCGCCCGGGGTGCGCACATACACCGAGTCGAAGTAGCCGCGATCCTTCATTTCCGACACGTCGGTAAAGCCCAGACCCTCGAGATGGAATTTCACCTTGCTCTGCGCATCGTGATCGGCAACCTCGAATGCGACATGGTGTGGCACACCCTCACCATAGGTCCAGCTTCCGGCCGCCACGTCCGGCTCGACCCGAAATTCGACCACGGCGCCACTGCCGCCATTGCCGACCTCATAGCGAACATGCCGACCATCGCTTGCGATGCGCCGGCCGTTCCAGCCACCCTGCATGAATTCCTCAGAGTTTTCCGCATCACGCACCGAGACCACGACTCCATGGGTGCCGCGCAGTCCATGCTCTTTGGGCACCACGCCATTGCTGTACGGCGCGCGCGTGTCACCCTTCGCCTCGATCAGTTCGTATTCGATGCCGCAAGGATGTTCGAAGGCCACCACGCGCTCTCCGAATCGCTCCTGGACGCGCACGGTGAAGCCGCGACTTTGCAAATGCTTCTCCCAGAAGCCCGCCGACCCGATCGGAATCGACAGTTCGACGGTACAGATCTGGCCGGTCCCCTTGCGGGCCTTGCGGCCGGAATGCTTCATCGGAAAGCAGGTGATGAGTCGGCTCACATCGCCGGTATCGTTGCCGTAATACAGATGCAGAATGGGCTCTTCGCCATCGTACAGGGCAGTCTTCTTGACGCTCTTCAGACCCAGCACTTTGGTGTGGAAATCGTAGTCTTCCTGAGCGTTACCGACGCTCAGTGTCAGGTGATGGTGTCGCCTGATGTGATTGTTGACGCTCATCTGTGATCTCCCCGAAAAGTCGTACTGCCGCGCTGGGTAGGAGCCGGTCTGGCCGGCAGGTAATTCTACCCCAACCCCGGGCAGGTCGGAAACGACCGCGTTGACTCGGCAAAGACCTGGGATCCCGTCCCCTTCCGTTGGTCGGCGCGGAGCGGTGTATAGTCCGAGGAGCTAAAAAGAAGGCCGGTTATGCCCAATTCAGGCCACGGGATCCTCACGACAGGTGCGCCTGAAAGCATGCAAACAATCGCTCGCCGAGCAAAGCGTTGGGCCCCCATGGCCTTCATTCTCGCTCTGGTGACCACCGCAGCTGCGGCGCCCCCGGTCCCGGATGTTGTCGCCGCAAACATCGATACTTCCATCGACCCGGGCGATGACTTCTTTTCCTACGCGAATGGCACCTGGCTGAAGGCCAATCCCATTCCCGCTTCGGAGTCGAACTGGGGCATCGGCAAGCTGGTCGACGAGGACCTGTACACCAAGTTGCGCGCCATCAGCGAGCGGGCCGCAGCCAACACCAGCGCGGTCCCCGGCAGCGATGAACGCAAGGTCGGGGATTTCTGGGACATGGCGATGGACCAGACGCGGGCCGACGCACTGGGCATCAAACCCATAGAAGCGCAGCTCGCACACATCGACGCCATCAAGGACCGAGCCGGTGTGCTTGATCTGGCATTCGCATTGCAGCGGGAGAATCTGGATCCGTTCTTCAGTTTCGGTATTGCCCAGGATGAGAAAGCCAGCGATGTGATGGCGGTGTACCTCGCGCAGGGGGGCCTGGGCCTGCCGGATCGTGATTACTACTTCGGCACCGAGGCGGGTACCGTGAAGGCGCGTGCCGCGTATGTACTGCATCTGGGCAATGTGCTCAAGCTGCTCGGTGCCGATGCCGCCAGTGCGGTCAGCCGCGCGCAGGCCATCATGGCGTTTGAGACCAGCCTGGCAAAGGTCTCGCGGCCCCTTGCGCAGCTGCGCGATCCGCAGAAGAACTACAACAAGATGTCTCCTTCCAGGCTGACGCGCCAGTACACACCGTCCATCGCCTGGTCAGCGCGCATGAAAGTCTGGAAGCTCGCGCCCGGCTACCTCATCGTCGGTCAGCCGGAGTTCTTCGCGGGCCTGGAATCGGCGCTTTCGTCGGCAACCCTGCCGACCCTGCGCGACTACCTGCGCATAAGATTGATCGACGCCTACGCGCCGTACCTGAGCACCGCCTTCGATACCGAGCATTTCGATTTCTATGGTCGCGTGCTTTCCGGGCAGAAGGAGCAACGCCCGCGCTGGAAGCGCGCACTCGATGCGCAGAATGAGGCCTTGGGCATGGTTCTCGGCCGCATTTTCGTCAAGGAGTATTTCCCCGAGAGTACGAAGCAGCGTTACAGCAACCTGGTCGAGGCCATCCGCACCGCTTACAGCGAACGCATCGATCGGCTGGACTGGATGAGCGCGGCGACCAAGGCCAAAGCCCACGAGAAGCTCGCGAAAGTGAAGAAGAAGGTCGGCTATCCGGATAAATGGAAGGACTACTCGGCGCTGCTCGTCGCCCGCAATTCATACGCTGAAAATGCGCGCAATGCCCATATCTGGGCCTTCAACGATGCCCTGTCGAAATTCGGCAAACCTGTGGATCGCAGCGAATGGGACATCACGCCGCAAACTTATAACGCCTACTACAACATCTCGAACAACGAGATCGTGCTACCCGCGGCGATATTCGCGATTCCGGGCTTCAAGGATTCGGACGTTGACGATGCGGTCGTCTATGGCTACGCGGCCGCCTCCACGATCGGCCATGAACTGACCCACGGCTTCGATGACGAGGGCCGGCAATTTGACGCTGACGGCAATCTGGTCGATTGGTGGACAGCGCAGGATGCAGCCAGATTCAAGCAGCGGGCGGAAGTGATGGTGCGGCAGTTCGATGCCTACGAACCACTGCCGGGTATACACATCAACGGCGAGGCCACCCTCGGCGAGAACATCGCGGATTTCGGCGGCCTGGTGATCGGACTCGATGCATTCAGGAAGAGCGCGCAATACCGCGCGGGGCTCAA
>DASYER010000074.1:0-1979 GCA_036498905.1 Steroidobacteraceae bacterium
TATCGATGGAGCCGCTGGGCAGCGCGCTTCGCAAGTTTCATCGGGGCCGCAATGCGCTGGATTCCCGAGTAAAGCATCTCGTCGTGGGTGCGTGGCTTCGACTTCGAAATCCCCTTCATCGCGCCGCTCTTGACGCCGTCCCAGAACGACGAGCTGCCCACCGGTCGGGGACGAAATCCGAGTTTGCGAAGGCAGTAATTCGCTTGGTGAACCCGTGCCTGGTCTTCCATCTCTGCCGTCACGTAGTAGAGGGACACGCTGACCGAAATCTCTTTTCCATTCCGGATGAGATGGGGCGCGAGCGGCGGATGATGCACCGCCACGCCCGGCTTGAGAATGAAGGATTGACCTGCGGTCGCCAGGTCATCGCGATAGCGGCCGGCCATCGGGTTGTAGCGATAGAAATCCTCGATCTCGTCCAGCGTCAGCGTTGCGAGGCCGGGCGGATACAGCCGCACCTCTTTCTCGCCCTGAATCTGCATCAGGAAATTGGTCTCGTGATCGAAGTGGTAGGGAACCTTCAGCCCTGGCGCGTTCATGAAGACGGACATGCTTCCCCACTCCATCTGCCGACGAACGGAGCTGCCCGTGACGTGCTCGATGTCTACCAGGAGGGATTCGAACAAGTCTGCATAGTCCTTGTGCATCTCGTCGATGTAGTGCAATGACAGCCACTGACCGTTGGTGCCGATACTCAGAATGTCCTCGCGCAGGCGCCGCCTGAGTTCTTCCTTCGGCAGCGACGTGCGGACGTGGCGCCTGTAATCCGGGCGTTCGAACACGCGCTCCGACAACTCGGCCAGCCGTTCGATCGTGAACAGCGGGTGGCCTGCCAGCCGGTGCGTGAAGGCAAACGGCACCTTGTTCAGCCCCTCCCAGGGCGCCCTGTCTTCCAGATCGATCAGTCCGGGCGGCGCCAACTGACGCAGCTCCCGCCCCCGGGCGAATACATCCATCATGGCCAGTTCCTCTGTGCGGCGGCCCACGCGACGCAGTCGATAGGGCTACTTTTTGATACGAAGAAAGTTTTATAGAGGAATGAGGCTGACTGAATACTGACTCAGCGCTTGTAGCCGCGCCGCGCCCGCCTGAACTCGCTCGCCAGCAGCTCGGCATTGGCCGTCAGCGGACGGATGGCGGAGGTCAGCAGGTACTGCACCATTGGTGGAAACTTCACCTTCACCGGGACCACGGCAAGAAAGCCGGGACGGCAGAAGGGCTCGACGGCCGGATAGCTCGTCACGGCCACGAAATCCGTCTGCATGAGCAGGAAGATCAGCGCACTGAAGGATTCGCGCTGAACCCTGAAGCGCGGCGCCGGCAGGCCGGCATGCGCAAAGGCGGTCACGATCGCGGGCTCGTTGTCGCCGGGCCGCGCGCCGAGGATCCACTGGCAGTCCTGCAACTCGCGCAGGTTGTCGGCCCGAGCGGCCGGATGGTCGGCGCGGGTCACGATGACGAGTTCGGTGCTCAGCATCCGCACCGCATGCAGATCGCTGCCTGCCAGGTCCTTGGCGGCCGGAACCACCGCGAAGTCGAGCTTTCCTTCGCGCAGCAGGCCGGCCATCGTGAAGGCATTGCCGCCCTGCAGATTGATGCTGATCGTCGGCCGCACCGCATGAAAGCGCTGGATCGCGCGCGAGGCCAGCAGCACTTCGGCCGTGGACGACAGGCCGACGTTGACGACGCCGCGGTGCTCGCCGGACAACGCCGCCATCTCCTCCTGCGCCTTGCGCAGTTCGGCATCGGCCAGCCGCGCCCGCCGCAGCAGGATGCGCCCGCCCTCCGTGGGCTCCACGCCGTGGGCGGAACGCACCAGCAGCGGCAAGCCGCACGCCCGCTCCAGGGCCGACAGGTTCTTGCTGATCGCGGCCTGGGAAATGTCGAGCTTGCGGGCCGCCGCGCGCAGGCTTCCGGTCTCGACGACGGCCATGAAATCACGCAGGTGGGCTTCGCGCATCCGATAACCTTTGGTGAAC
>DASYER010000075.1:0-78174 GCA_036498905.1 Steroidobacteraceae bacterium
CGTAGGACACGTGTCGGTGCAATCTGGCGGGACGGGTGTTTTACAACGCAGATTGACTCCAAAGCGGCGCCTGATGCCGTTCGTGAGCCGAAATCCGTTGTCGCCGCCTTCGTCATGGCCAGTTCTTCAGATGTTCCCTAGGTATTCCACCGCGTCGCAATACAACTGCAACGTGCCGGCTGATTGAGATAGGGATCATCCAGTATGGCTGGACCATCAATGATCTGGCGGCGCCGCCACCTGTACAAGGCGGCGGCGGTAATGGCGCCCTACCCGGCGCTGGGGTTGTGTCATCCGCCGACACAGCCAAGTCGATGATGGCCGTCGACAACCCGCAGCCGCTGGTGAACGTCAACCGTACGGTCACCTTTTACAAGCCGGGCACCTACGTCGTCCGGCTGACCGTGAAAGGACAACGAGACGGACTCGTGGCGCCGGCCAATCAGACGCTCTTTCAGAACTACAAGGAAATCCGTGTAGTCGTGCAGTAGGCCCATTGCTGAGTTAGGAGGTGGCCGCACGTCTCTCCCGGCAGACGACCACTAACCGCAGTTATGACGGAACCCCCGTCACGG
Organism: Steroidobacteraceae bacterium; assembly: GCA_036498905.1. Taxonomy (GTDB): domain Bacteria; phylum Pseudomonadota; class Gammaproteobacteria; order Steroidobacterales; family Steroidobacteraceae; genus DAIDKA01. The sequence goes on from DASYER010000075.1 coordinate 576, forward strand.
CCTAAGCCTATTGAATGGACATCGATGACCAGAAATGTATGCCCTCCTCCATGGCATCGCCGTCGGAGGCAACCGCGTACCATGGGACGGCAGTGAGCGGCGAGCGCAATCGGATCGAATGCACGAGCGGCAGAAATTACTTGAACGGATTAAGAACCGGTACCTCGAAGCGGGAGAAATCGCGAACATTTCGCGTCACGACGGTTAACTTGTGGGTCAGCGCGGTGGCTGCAATCATCGCATCCTCGTAGACGGTATCAGACTCCCCGTGCATCAGCTTCGCCCAACGTCGGAAGCACGCGGCGTCCATTGCGAGCACGTTGTACGAAGCAGCTATCTGGTCCGCCCAGGCCTCGAGCTCCTCCGCCTTCCCGGGATCCTGCACGCGGGTCAGTTCAATTCCGGCTTGGATCTCGCCAACTGTCACGGCCGACAGACAAAGATCACCATCCGATACTTCCTTGAGCCAACTAACCACATGGGCATTCGGGCGTGACTTCCTGAGTTCCGAGACAATGTTTGCATCCAGCAAGAACACCTTCGATCCTACAGCGGCTGAACAACGCGTCGCGGGTGCCCACCCCGTGCGGCTATCGGCAGATCTGTCCGGGCAAAATCGGAAAGCAGCAGCTGCTTAAGCGAGGGCCTTGCGAGCTGACAGAGTCGCCTCCACTCTTGGATCGGCACGAGCACAGCAGTTTCCTCACCTCGTCGCGTGACCACTTGAGGGCCCTCGCGCACACAGGTCTCTAAAAGCTCGCTAAACCGCGCCTTAGCATTCTGAACTGGCCATTTTCTTAAGCTCATACTGTCAGCAAGCCTATAACTAGTCAGAAGACTAGTCAAAACGACCTGCTAATCCGTTGGTCGTTGGTTCAATTCCAACCCGGGGAGCCCATTAAAACAAGCACTTAGCTTCGAACGGGCCACCGCCCCGCACCCTCCTGCCGGCACTTTTCCCGCTTCGACCATTAAAGTGTTGTGCGGTGAGCAAGACGGATGTCTTTGACACCTCGTATTACAATGTGAGCTTGGAATACATGACCTGGCTGGCAACGGCGCTGGGAGCCGCGCCCGTTGGGCCCGCTTTTGTTGTCTGACGATGCTTCCACAGTCATCGCTCTTGGCAGGAAGGTTATGCGGTTAATGACTTTGTTAAAGCCCGCGTCCCACGGCATGTTCATGCTGGCATGGGTCATCGTTTTCGCAAATGCTGGCGTTGCTCACGCCGCGAGCATGGACAGCGAAGCGATAATCGATAAGTACTGCGCCGTCTGCCACAACTCCAACGACTTTGCTGGCGGCATCGATTTGGAATTCGCCAGTACGGCCAGCATCGCCGAACAGCCGCAAATCGGTGAGAAGGTAATCAAACGCCTGCGCGCGGGCATGATGCCGCCGGTGGGCAAGGCCCGCCCCGACTACGATACCGTGCAGATGCTGGCGCAGAGCGTCGAAGAGAACATCGACAAAAGTGCCGCCACCAAGGGTCCCCATCCGCTGGCGCCCGGGCTGCATCGCCTCAACCGCACCGAATACACCAACGCGATCCGCGATCTGCTGACGCTCGACATCGACGCCGCCAAGTTCCTGCCCTCCGACGACTCCAGTCACGGCTTCGACAACATGGCCGGCACGCTGACCACCTCGCCTGCGCTGATGGAGGCGTATTTGTCGGCAGCCGGCAATATCAGCCGGTTGGCCATCGGCACCGAAACGGCGCCGACGCTGGCTGTGTTTGATGCGCCGCACGACACCAGCCAGAACGAATACGTCGAAGGCCTGCCGTTCGGCACCCGCGGCGGCATGCTGATCGAACACGAATTCCCCGCCGACGGCCAGTACACGCTCACCGTGAAGGGTATGACGGGGTATTTCACCGCAGTTCTCGGCAACGTCCGCGGCGAGAAGCTGGAAGTCACCGTCGATGGCAAACGCGTGTACCTGTACGACTGGGACAAGGAAATCTCCACCAAACGCGGTGATGGTGGCAAGACGCCGCCGCTGCCGATCAAGGCCGGCTTTCACCGCATCGGCGTGGCGTTCCTGCGCACCAGCGATCTGCCCGATACCGGAATCGACAAGTCATTCCAGCGCACGATGAACTCGCCGGGCTCGATTTCCGGTCACACGTTCTACCCGCACGTAGGCCAGGTGTTCATCGAAGGGCCGTTCAATGGCACGCCGGCCACCGATACGCAAAGCCGTCGCGCAATATTTGAGTGCTATCCGCAGAAGGCCAGCGAGGAAGACGGCTGCGCGCGCAAGATCATCACGACGCTGACCACGAAGGCCTTCCGCCGTCCGGTCACCGACGCCGATATCAAGGTAATGACCGCCTTCTACCGCAGCGGACGTGAACAGGGCGGCAAATTCGACAACGGCATCCAAGCGGTGATCCAGCGCATCCTCGCCGATCCGGATTTCATTTACCGCGCCGAGATCGAGCCGACCAAAGTGGCGGCGGGCAGCCCCTACCGGATCAGCGATCTGGAACTGGCCTCGCGTCTGTCGTTCTTTTTGTGGAGCAGCATTCCTGATCAGGAGCTGATCAAACTCGCCACGGCCAACAAGCTGCACGAGCCGAAAGTGCTGAAGCAGCAGGTCGATCGCATGATCGCCGATCCGCGTTCCGAGGCGCTGGTGCAGAATTTCACCGGCCAGTGGCTGAACATCCGCGGCATCGCCGCCATTGAGCCGGCGGTGAACCTGTTTCCCGATTTCGACAGCACGCTGCGCGATGCGTTCAAGACCGAAGTCGAGATGTTCTTCGCCAGCATCATCCAGGAAGACCGCAGTGTGACCGACTTGCTGACGGCGGATTACACCTTCGTCAACGAACGTCTCGCCAAACACTACGGCATCCCCGACATCTATGGCCCGGAGTTCCGTCGAGTTCACCTGGGGCCGGATCAGGATATGCGCAGAGGCCTCCTGGGCAAGGGGGCACTGATGTCCATTACCTCTGAGGCGGCGCGTACCTCGCCGGTGAAACGCGGCAAATGGTTCCTGCAGACCTTCCTCGGAGTAAGTCCGCCGGATCCGCCGCCCGGCGTGGTTATCAAGCTGGACCAGCAACCCGGTGAAGCCCCGAAGACCATGCGCGCGCGCCTGATAAGGCACAGCACCAACCCGACCTGCGCCACCTGCCACAAGATGTTCGAGCCGCTGGGTTTGGCGATGGAGAACTTCGACCCGGTGGGCGAGTGGCGCACGACGGAAATCGGCACCCCGATCGACGCCGTCGGCATCGTCACCGACGGCACCCGCGTCGACGGTATCAAGGGTCTGCGCGACCTCGCGGTACGCAAACACGAAATGTTCGTGGAAGTGGTGACCGAAAACCTGCTGACCTATGCCATTGGTCGTGGGCTCGATTACAAGGACATGCCGCTGGTCCGTTCGCTGGTGCACAACGCCGCGAAGGACAACTACAAATTTTCGTCGCTGATCATGGGTGTAATCCAAAGTCCGGACTTCACCATGGACATGAAATCAGCCCCCGCCCCGGCCCCAGCTTCGCTGTCAGCCGCAAACTCCATGAAAGGAGAGTAAACCAGTGTTCATCACCAAAAAGCACCTCAACCGTCGCACCGTGCTGCGCGGTCTCGGCACCACGCTTGCCCTTCCTTTGCTGGATGCAATGCTCCCCGCCATGACGGCACAGGCAAAGACTGCCGCAAATCCACCGCCGCGCTTCTTCGGCGGATTCGTGCCGCACGGCGCGGCACCGGGTTACTGGATTCCGGACAAGGTCGGCCCACTGGCTGATGAACTGCCCTTCAACTGGAAGCCGATGGAGCCTTTCCGCAAACACCTGAATATTCTGACCGGCCTGCATTCGCGCTCCTCCGAGCCGCCTCCGGGTGAGACCGGTGCCGACCACTGGGTCGCTGCTGCGTTCCTGTGCGCACAGAAGCCACGCAAAACCTCTGGCGCAGACGTTTATGCCGGCCAGACCATCGACCAGGTGATTGCCGCCAAGTACGGCCAGGAAACACTGCTGCCGTCGGTGGAAATTTCCGTGGAAGACCCGGGTTCGGGTTCGAGCAACTGCGGCGAAGGCTACAGCTGCGTTTATACGAACACGATCGCATGGGCAACGCCGACGACGCCATTGCCGATGGAGCTGAACCCTCAGGTTGTATTTGAACGCATGTTCGGCAGCGGCAGCACCGCCGCAGAACGGGTGGAGCGCCGCGAACGCAACCAGAGCATCCTCGATTCGGTCAATGACAAGATCAAAGGCATGCGCACTGAGATCAGTGTGCCCGACCGTGCACGTCTGGATGCCTTTACCGACAACGTTCGTGAAATCGAGCGTCGCATGCAGATCGCCGCCAAAGCGACCACTGCCGCACCGGCAAATTTCGCAGTACCCCCGGGCATTCCGCAGTCATTCGATGAACACATCAAGATCATGTTCGACCTGCTCACCCTCGCCTTCCAGGCCGACATCACGCGCTCCAGCACCATGCTGTTCGCGCGCGATCTCACCGGCCGTGTCTATCCGGAATGTGAGTCGCCGACGCTGGGATTCCATGGCGCCTCACATCATGGCGAAGATCCGAACCTGATCAAGCAGCTATCGAAGATCAACCAGTATCATGTGAAGGTATTGGCCTACTTCGTGGACAAACTGGCCAAGACCAACGATGGCGACGGCTCGCTGCTCGACCATTCGCTGCTGCTGTTCGGCAGCAACATGGGGAACCCGAACCAGCACGTGCACTACGACGTGCCGCACATCCTGATCGGCGGCAACAACGGCAAACTGCAAGGCGGCCGGCATCTGGCATTTCCGACCAAGCAGGTACCGACGGGGAATCTGCTGCTGAGCATTCTCGACCAGTTCGACATTCACCGTGACAGTTTTGGTGACAGCACCGGACGCCTGCCCGGCCTGGTGTGAAGGGCTCAAGATAAACAGTATGCGTAGCTTTGCATTGCAAACTCTCTCTGCCGTGTTGCTGTCGGCGATGGCTGGCGCTGCGTTCGCGCAAGCTGAAATCGCCGATGCCGCAAGCAAGGGCAACACGATGGAAGTCGAGCATCTGCTGAAAAGCCATGCCGACGTGAATGCACAACAGCTCGACGGCGCCACTGCTCTGCAGTGGGCCGCCTATCGCGATGACGCAAAACTGACCGAGCTGTTGCTGAAAGCCGGCGCCAAACCTGGCTTGGCCAATCACGATGGCGCCACGCCGCTGTGGCTGGCAGCAACCCACGGTGATGCCGCCGTGATTAAAGAATTGCTCAAGGGTGGCGCCGATGCCAACGAACAGCTGCCGCTCGGCCGCCGTCCGCTGATGCTCGCCGCACGCTCGGGCCATGTCGATGCCGTCCATGAACTGCTGGAGCACGGCGCCGATGTGAATGCCATTGAAAGCGAACGTGGTACCAATGCGCTGATGCAGGCTGCCGACCAGGGCCATGCTGACGTGTTGAAGGAATTGATCAAGCACGGCGCTAAAGTGGCGGCCGTGTCCAAAGCGATGATGCGTGATGGGCGCACGGCAGCCTTGGGCAACTCCGAAGATCCCCGCCGCGCCGTACGTCAGCAGGCCATCGCGGTGCTGTGCGAGGCGAAGACACCTGATCTGCAACAGGTGAGAGTCCAGCGCGAAATGTTATTTGGCGATGCCGCGAAAAGCACTCCGGATGCCGATTTGTGCAAAGGAATAGAACGCAGGGGTTTGGGCTTCGTCACCATCGTCGGCGCCGGCGGCAACCACGGGGCCGGTGTTGGCGGAGAAGCGCTTACTGAACAGGATGCGGATGGCAATCCGGTCGTGGATGCCTCGGGCAATCCAGTTCCCGCACCCACTCCTCGTGGCCGCCGTCCCCCGCCGCGTGCACCCGATGGTGGTGCAATTACCGCGCTGGTCTATGCCGCGCGTAGCGGCGACATCGACGCTGCGCGCGTGCTGCTGGAAGGTGGCGCCGATGTGAACCAGACGACTCTCTACGGGTGGAGTCCGCTGCTGGCCGCCGTCCAGAACTCGAACTACCAGATGGCGAAGTTCCTCATCGAGCACGGCGCCAACGTGAATCTGGTCAACAAGGGGGGCTGGTCGCCCCTGTATTTGGCCGTCGACAACCGCAATATCGAAGGCGGCGACTACCCGGTGCGCACTGCCGACATGGACAGCCTCGCGTTCATCACGTACCTGCTCGACAAGGGCGCCAACGTCAATTGGCGCATCACGGAGAGTACGGAAACGCGCACGGTGTTCACCAATCAATGGTTGAACGAAGACGGTGCCACGGCATTCCTGCGTGCAGCCCAGTCAGGCGATCTTGAATTGCTGAAGCTACTCGTCGCCCGCGGTGCTGATCCGAAGATCAATACCAAGCTGGGCATAACGCCGCTGGCGGTGGCTGCCGGCATCGGCTGGGTGGAAGGCGTCACCAAGGAGCGCTCCCCGGAGGAGACGGTGGAGGCGGTGAAGTATCTGCTGTCCCTCGGCATCGATCCCAACTTCCAGGCCGACACCGGCCGCGTTGCACTGCACGGCGCCGCGCACAAGGGGGCGACTGAGGTGGTGAAAGTGTTGGTGGCAGCGGGTGCCAAGATGGATGTGCGCGATTTCGGCAACACCGATAACCGCGGCAGCCCCTCGATTTCGACCCACACCTGGCAGCCGATCGATTACGCCGACGGCCTCGTACGCGTTGGCGTGCAATCAGCGATCCCGCATCCGGAGACCTCCAAGGTGCTGCGGGAGTTGATGATAAAAGCCGGCCTCAAGGTACCGCCCGAAGGCCGTACTCTCGAATCGCTGTGTATCGTCGATGTGTGCAAACCGGGATACGATCCGATCGACATCAACAACTGAAGCCCTGCGCTATCGTGGCGGCGGAATGAACTCCTGCTGCGCCCCCTGAAACACCGGCAACGCCTCGCAGCGTTGCCCATGAGCCGCCAGGCTCGGCCACTTCGCATCAGTGAACAGCGCGGCGTGTGCCTCGCGTAGGATTCGCAAAGCACACGCCACCGCGATATCGGCGTGACCTATCGAGGCCCCAAACCAATACGTCGAGGTGCGGCGGCTCAGGTCCGCTTCAAGCATATTCAGCACCGAGCTGATCTGCGACTGACAGCGGCCGATCCAGGCATCTGACATCTCACGATGCAGGACACGCTCGTAAATCAGGCTGACGACCTTGTCGGAGAGTCCCGTGGCCAGTGCGCAGATTTTCAGCGCGTGCCGACGTTCCGGGCCGGACCTCGCCATCAGTGCCTTAACCGGCCCCATCCGTTCATCGAGATAGTCGAGAATTGCCCCGCTTTCGATCAGCACCTCCCCGTCATCCAACAGCAGGGTCGGAACCCGGCGCAGCGGATTGAACGCAACGATCTTGTCAGCATCGCCGAAGGTTGACCAAGGCCGGTGTTCGTAGTCAAGTCCGTAGAGCCGCAGCGCAACAGCCACACGGCGAACGAACGGAGAGTCGAACTGGCCGATCAGGATCATGTCTTTGCTCCATCGACTTCCCTTCTTATAGCAAGCGGAGGCTCGCGCTGGGAATCACGCCGCCAATCGCGGCAAACCCGAAATCCAATGCGCAGCCAGGTCTTGCTTCAGGCCTGGCGAGAATCGCCACCCCATCTTGCGACGGCTTCAGCGGTGGTTACGACCCGACCGAGGATGCCACCCTCACCCGCGATGCAGCTGAGCATTGCCTCATGGACCGATCTGTCGGCAGCAGCGCAGGCGTCCCCAACGGTCTGACATTCAAATCCGCGATCAACTGCCTCGCGAAGCGTCGAGTGCACACATATGTCTGTCGTGACGCCCGCCAACGTCAATCCCGTAACTCCCCAGGCGCGCAGGACCAGCTCAAGGTCTGTCGCATAGAAGGCGCCGAATCCAGGCTTGTCGATGACGACCTCGGAGGGCAGTGGCAGAAGTTCATCGATGATTTCGTGTCCGTGTTCTCCGCGCACCAGCAGGCGACCAAGAGGACCCCGACTACCGATCGCCGCGCCAACCTGAGCGGCGCGTCGGGCCTTGGTCGGATTAAGATCGGCCAGATCCGGGCGATGACCTTCGCGTGTGTGGACAATGCGAATACCGCCGGATCGCGCAGCATCCAGGAGCCGCCGCACGTTGGGGATCGCCGCCCGCAGAATGCCAACATCGACCCCGCTTCGGGCGATGTAGCCCCCGAGGTCCAGGAAATCGCGCTGCATGTCGATCACAATGAGCGCCGTTGTACCCGAGGACTTCATACGGCCGTCAAAAATGAGACGCCGACCGCCCCGAGGAAGCCGCTCGCGCGCTGGCGCCCGTCGGCCACCGAGCCGTAGTCTTCCGCCAAAATACGCTCGACCCGGTAGCGGTGGTAGTTCGCGATCAGATCGCGACACGGCATGACCTGGCGATTTTCCTCGCCGTAGAGTTCCCGGTGCAGAGCCGGCAGCCCGTACCAAGGGACGCCAGTCTTGGTGTGATGCGCGTTGTGATACGGGAAATTCAGTACCAGGAGATTGAGCCAAGTCCAACGGGTCGCCAGCAGATTCGAGTAAGTATTCTCGTATTCGTACAGCCGCGTACGACGCGGATCGGGCGGAGCCGGAGCCAGCGACTGCGAGGGAAACACCTCATAAGTGTGCTGGAAGGCATCCATGAAGCGTAGCACCTGGAGGAATATGAGATAGGAGAGCGCATACAGCATGAGTGCCTTCACCGATACCAGCGCCAACGCAGCCCACAACGCCATTCGCACCACCAACAGGCTCACAGTGCGAGTCCGGTCGCGCAGCGTCCCATGGCGAACAGGTACCACAACGATCATCGCGCGCATCAGGAACTCCACGACCGGGATATAGGCCCATTCGAGCACCAGCACCGCTCGCCGAATCCATAACGGTGCGCGCCTGAGAACAGCCCGATAGTCAAAGGTCACGACGTCCAGCCGGTCCGTGTGATGGCGCAGATGCTTAATTTTCAGCCTCTGATAGTCCGCCAGGCATGATCCGTTTATCCAGCTCATCAGCATGCCGAGCCGATCGTTGGACACGATGCGGGCGAAGACATTCTGATGAACGCATTCATGAATCATGTACGCTGAAGAGATGAGCGCATGGGCTGTCAGGAGCACGCCGACGACATTCACGAGGAACTCGGGACGTGTCAGCAACCACACTCCAAGCGCCCAGCCTACAAAGGTGTATGCAATCATGACTGCATTGGGCCAAGCACCCGTTCCCCGAAACAGCCGATTCATCGCTATTCTCCCGGATGGGCCTGTAGAGTGGTGACAAAGGACGCATCGAAGGTTGCTTCGATCGGGGGTGGAGTTCGAATCTGCCCTTCGCGCTTCAGAATCTCACCGATAATGCTGCCGCTCGCGTAAAACGACGGCAACACGGACGTCTTCTTGAACACATCACCGAGTTGAGCCAGGGGTGGGTTTTCGACGTTCTGGAGCTGGGCCTTGACATCAGCAACACTGAGTCCGAGCGCGCGGCCGATGAGGCTGGCAGCTTTATCCGGCTCGCGGCTCATGAATTCCAGTCCGTCCAAGGTGCCCCGGATCAGTGCCTGAACGAGCTGCGGATTCTTGGCAATGGTCTCCTGCCTGAAGGCGAGCACGTCAGTGATCAGTCCGCGCGCCTCGCGCGAGGACAGCAGCACGTGGAACTGATTGCCCCCGCCCACTTTTCGAATCATCGACACACTGGGCTCATAGGTCACGCCGGCATCCACCGCACCGCTCGCCATGATCGCGACGACCCCCTCGGGCGTGGAATTAACCGTGCGGACGTCACTCTGGGAAAGCCCGGCCTGTGCCAAAGCGTATCCGAGGAGAAAGTCCGATGGCGATGAAGGTTGGAAAGCGACCTTGCGGCCCTTCAGGTCCTTGACGGTGCGGATGGCGGTGCTTGCAAGGATCGCATCTCCGCCGACAGAATAATCGAGCGGCATCACAACCTTCAGATTCCATCCCTTGGATACCGAGCTGATCACCTGGTCGTAAGTCAGGGTGGAGGCCCCGAGCTCACCACCCTCAAGTGCGCCCGTCATCAGTGAGTTGTCACTGAAAGTGACGAGCTTCACGTCCCAACCATACTTGCGGTAGTAGCCATTTGCCGCAGCACAATACAGCGGACCATAGCCAATCCAGTTGACTACGCCAAGACTGACGTGTTCCATGGCGCCGCTGACTCGGGGCGTTGTTATCAGGGTCAAAGCGGCTGCGACCCAGCCGATAATTGCCAAGCGCATCATAATAAGTGTTACTCCTCGACATTGATGCCCGCCGCCAGCAGCTGCTGCCTCAATGGCTCGAGCTGCTGCGCGTAGTGACGCCACTCCCCGACAGCCGTGGCATAGAGTGGTCGGCGCACCTGGACGGCACTCGCGGTCGTGGTGGCCGTGGTATTCGAATGAAACTGCATGCAGCCCTGCTCCCACTCGAGGCCGCAGAACTCGAGTAAACGCTGCGTTTGCGTCTGTTGGTCAGCGACTAATGCCTCGTACCTCAGCTCGTGAATGCATCCCGGTAACGTCGCGCGCCAGTGATCCATCAAGCGACGATATGCGACGTAGTAGCTTCCGATCTCCTCGAGGTCATACGAGAAAGGATAGCCGTCCTTGAACAAGGTCTTGAACATTGCATAGCAGGCTGCCATTGGGCTACGCCGCACGTGTACGATTCGCGCGTGCGGAAGCGCACGCTGGATCAGCCCGCAATACAAATAGTTCAGCGGCATTTTGTCAGTGAAGAGCTGGGCGGTCATGCCGGCGGCGCGAACGCGCGATAGGTAGTTACGCCCGAGGCGCCCAAAGTCAATGTCCGCAGACTGCCTCACGAGCTCACGGCGTGCCGGCGGACTACGGCCGTTGCCCGCCACGCCCGCAACAGCCGCGACTACACCCAACGCGAAATGCGGCAATTCGCCGCCCGCGCGCACGGCCGAATGACTGCCGAGAATCCGCTCCAAAAGAGTGCTGCCGCTGCGTGGCAGGCCCACGATGAATATCGGCGTGCCATCAGCGCTTTTGATGGCGGCCGACGCGGCTGCGGCCGCTGCCTTGGCCAACCACACTTTCGGATATGCTTCGATGATCCAGTCTACGGTTGCGACATCCATTCCAACGTCGTATCGCAGGTGCTCACGCCGCGCCCGCGCCCCGCGCGCCAGGTGCTCGAAGGACCGACTGTACTGCCCGAGATCCTCGTACTCCTTGGCTAGTGCGTAGCGCAGCGCCACCTCTCCGTGCCAACCCGTCTCACCTAGGGCAAGTCGTGCCTCCAGTTCCACCGTGTGATTGCGCTCTGAACTCTGCCGCCGCAACTCCGAGCGGTTAAGATAGGCTTCATAATCTTCGGGCTTCTGGCGAATCACGCGATCGTAGTCGCGTTCGGCGCCGTCCAGATCTCCCAGGAAGCGACGCACTGCCGCGCGGTTGAATGTGAAATGCGGCTCATCGGGCGCCAGCGCAATCGCCTGTTCAAAGGCTGCCAGCGCGCGTGGCTGGTCACTTGCCCTGGTGAAGAGATTGCCAATGGCATCAAGCACCGCCGCGTCCGTGGAGGCGCGACGTTGCGCGGCAGCGGCCGCCTCACACGCCCTGCTGACCTGGCCCAGCGCCAGCAGGCACTGCGCCCGCTGCAGCAGCAGGCGCGGATTGTCCGGGGCGCGCCGCAATGCCGATTCAGTCTGGAGCAACGCCTCCGTCGCACTGGCCGGAGCGTGCGTCATGCCCGTGCAACCACTGAGGGCGAAAGCCGCTGCAAGAGTTCGAAATCTGTGCGCATGCCGGATGTCTGGCGAATCCGGTCAAGGACCCGCAGGCGCAATGCCAGGAATTCCGCCGAGTATTTCATGGCCAATGAACGGTTCGCCGGAAGCGGCACTTCATAGATCGAGTCTATGCGACCCGGCTTTGGCGCCATCAGAACCACACGGTGGCCAAGATAGATCGCCTCCTCCACATCGTGCGTCACAAATACGACGGTGCAGCCCTCGAGCGCCGACACATGGAGGATGAGATCGTGCATGACCTCGCGGGTTTGCGCGTCCAGCGCTCCAAATGGTTCGTCCATGAGCAGAATGCGCGGCCGCGTCATAAGCGCGCGCGCAATCGCGACTCGCTGCTGCATTCCTCCGGATAGTTCCGAAGGGAAAGCGTCGGCCGCGTGGGTCAATCCCATGACACGAAGCAGTGCGTCGGCCCGACCCGAGGCCGCCTCGACATCAGAGCTGGTACGGTCACGCGTATGCGCCGTGAGCTGTCGCGGAAACTTGATATTGTTGATCACCGAGAGCCACGGATAAAGGCTGTAGTCCTGGAATACCATCGCGCGGTCGGCGCCCGGTGCGACAACGGGCGCTCCCGCTGCCTCCAGATGACCCGCCGTCTGTGTCTCAAGTCCGGCCAATATCCGCAGCAGGGTCGATTTTCCACAACCCGATGCCCCCACGAGCGTCACGAACTCTCCCTGCGTGACATCCAGACACACGTTATCAAGTGCGGTCACGCGGGCCCGGCCTTCACCGAACACCTTGCACACCGACCGACAGCTGATGATGGCCATGTCAGTTCCGGACGTGCAGGTAGGGGAAAGAGAGCCGATGGATGAGTCGGAACCCCTGATCCATCGCCAGGCCGATCGCACCGATGAGCACGATGCCGGCAAATATCTTGTCGGTCTGCAAGAACCGTTGCGCTTTGATGATGGCGTATCCGAGCCCCGAATTTGCAGCGACGAGTTCAGCCACGACCAGGTAAGTCCACGCCCAGCCCATGGTGACGCGCAAGGTGTCGAGAAGGGCCGGCTTGGCCGACGGGACGATGACCTTTTCGATCACTTCGCAACGCGTCGCGCCCATCGTCTGAGCCGCCTCGATCTGGGCCATCGGCACACGTCGAACATCTTCCGCCACCATCAGTACCATCTGAAAGAAGGTACCGATGAATATGATCGCCACCTTGGCCGGCTCTTCGATCCCGACCCAAAGCATCACCAGGGGGATGAAGGCCACCGCCGGCATGTAGCGTACGAAATCGGTAAGCGGCTCCAGCAGTGCCTGCACCACACGGAAGGACCCGATCAGGAGCCCCAGGGGCATGGCGATAAGCGCCGACAGGGCCCAGCCGGCGGTCACTCTGAAGGTACTGATGAGAATGTCGTCAACCAGGTGATCGTCGCTGAACCAGGTTGCAGCACGCTGCAGCACATCGATTGGACCCGGAAGGAAGACTCGATTGACTGATCCGAATAGCGTCAGCACCGTCCAGAGCGCGAGCGGCACGATGAGACCGACGGCCGCCAGCATCCAGTAGCTTCGCTGGCTCAGCCGGCCGCGAATCTTCCATGCCGAGCGCCCGTTCATGGCTTCGCGGCCGACGCTGAAGCCGCCCCGGCGGCGATCGCTGCGTCAATCAGGGAATGATCCACGCCCTTGGCAGCATCGGGCTGTCCATCAATGAGCTTATTTGCCAACAGAAATGCCCCGATGTTGGGAGCCACGCGCACCAGACTGCGTGGGCTCTTCGGATCGAATGCCTCCAAATTGGCCGCCGCATCGAAGAAGCGCGTTCCAGGCAGGAAGACACGGTACTGCTCGGGCGACATGCTGACGATCCGCGACATGATGGCGACGGCCCGATCCGGTTGCGCGCGGATGAACGCTTCGGTATCAAACCATGCCCGCACCATCCCGATGAAGTCCTTGCGTTTGCTCTGCAGTGATCGCTCCTGGGCGACCAACAGATCCGGAATCAGCCCCGGCATCTGCGCTGAGCTGAACAGCGGCACCCCCTTGCCGCTCTTTTGAATCTGGCTGATCCAGGGATTCCACACGACTGCCGCGTCCACTCTGCCACTCATGAACGCCGCGGCGGCGTCACCCGCTGACAGATTCACTACCGTGACATCCGTTGGGCTCAACCCATTGCGCGCCAGCGCCGTGTAGAGCACGAAGTGCGAAACACTGTATTGCTCCAGCGCAACGGTGTGATGGCGTAGATCCGCAAAGGTCTTGATCTTCGGGCCCACCAGTAGTGCGTCGTTGCCTGCGGAATTGTCGTTGACGAGTACCGCCTTCAGCGGCAGCCCCTTGGCAAGGGGCCCCAGGGTGTCTGACCAGGTCTGGCTGTTGGCATCCAATTGGCCGCTGGAAAGTGCGGAAATGGAATCACTGTAATTGGCAAACCAAACAAGTTTTACGTCCGCCCCGTATTTGCGGAAGTACCCTTGATCCTGTGCCACATACCAGGCTACCCATCCAGTCCAATCGGAAACACCGACTTTGATCTGTGCGTGGGCCGGCAACACTGCAACCGCCGCCATAAGCAGCGGGCCAACGAGAATTCGAGTCAGGCGATTCATGGGGAGGCTCCGGATGTTTGGGCGGTCGCGGCCGATCGGGAGATATAGGCGCGCCAGCCGCCGTCGGCCGTGATGTCGAGAGCACCGATGATCGCGCGGGGCTCGGCGACAAATCCCTTGACGCTTGAGCCGTCCGCCAGCAGGACAGTGCCGATGGCCAGCGGCGCTGGCACTTCGTTCACGAAGCTGCCGAAGCCGGCAAGGTCCAGCTCGTAGATCTCAGTTTCGATGGCAGCGCCGCCGGCGCCCGCATGCACCAGCGCCGGTTTTGCCGGAGTCTGGGCGGTCATCGCGTAAAGCCGATATACCGGTGCGGTGCGGGTATGTTGGATCAGACGAGCGCACCGCGAACTCAACTGCCAATGCAATGGCATGCCGGACAGGTGAGCGCCGACTACCGCCAGCTGGACTCGCGCCGGCCGCGATTGTGTATCGAGCGGCGGCACCGGGAACTTCAAGCACGGGGTGTAGCGCCCGGCAAGTGCAAGCAGGTTGGCATCAGCCCACGCGGGACCGATGAGGCTCATACCCACACCGGTCGCGTTGCTGCGGAACCCGGCGGGCAGGGCGATGGCGCTCATGTCCAGCAGGTTCACGAAGTTGGTGTAGACCCCGAGCTGCGCGTTGAGCTCATAGGGTTCCGCGAGTACCTCACTCAGTCGATAAATCGTCGGAGTCGTCGGCAGTAGGAGCACGTCGATCCGTTCCCACAACTCTTCGGCTATCCGAGCGTAACCCTGCTGGGCGTACAAGCCGCGGAACGCATCGACGGCGGACAGGCCCTTCGCGGCCTGGAGGATGGAACGGACCACCGGATGGATGGTGTTCGGATGGTTCTGCAGCATCTCATCCGCCACGGCAACGCGCTCGGCCACCCAGGGCCCGCCATAGAGCAGACGCGCTGCCTGAATCAGAGTTGCCACATCGACGACCACGGGGCTGCCGCCGATGGCTTGCAGCCCGGCGCTGGCGGCGGCATAGCATCGCGCATCGTCAGGCGCCAGGTCGGCCAGCTGCCCCTGCTGTGGTATGCCAAAACGAAATCGCGCGCCAATCGAAGGTCCACGGGACGGCGCACGCCTCGCAAAGGAGTCCTCCGCGTCGAACCGCGCGAGCACGGCATCAACGAGCGCCGCATCGGCGGCATTGGTCGTCAGGGTCGAGATACAGTCCAGGCTCCGGCAGGCGGGCACGAGGCCGCGCGTACTCCAGCGGCCGCGCGTGGGTTTGAAGCCAACGAGATGATTAAAGGCCGCGGGTACGCGTCCGGACCCAGCGGTATCGGAACCCAGGGCCAACGGTACGATGCCTGCGGCAACGGCCACCGCAGAACCGGAGCTGGACCCACCACTTATGAACTCACGATTGAAAACGCAGCCCACTGCACCGTACGGACTGCGCGTCCCGACCAGTCCGGTGGCGAACTGATCAAGGTTGGTCTTGCCCAGTACGATCGCGCCGGCCGCTGTCAGATGCTCGATGACCGTGGCGGAGCGCTCAGGGCGGTAGGCGAAGCGCGGGCAGCCAGCCGTCGTCGCCAGACCCACCACATCGATGTTGTCTTTGACCGCAACGGGCACACCGGCCAGCGCCAGCACCTCCCCGGCCGCAATCCTTCTGTCGATGATCTCTGCCTGCGCCAGAAGCTCTGACTCGGCCGGACGGTCGATCCATACTTGGGGTTGAATCTTGTCGTAAGCGCGCGCGCGAGCGAGAGACTCGCCCACGACCGCGGTGGCGCTGCGTGTACCGCTATTCACATCTCGAGCAATCGTGGTCACGCTCCATTCCTGGTCACGTCCGTCCATTTCAAGCTTGCTCCGTAGTCGGTGCAAAAACGTCCGGTTCCAGTGCAATGAGCGCCGTGCCGGGTGCAATTGCCTGGCGTTCCTGGATATAGACTGCGCGTACAATTCCGGCAACGGGACTCGGCACACTGCACTCCGTCTTCATCGATTCGATTGCGGCAATCATCACGCCCTTCTCGAGTCGATCTCCCACCCGCACGGCGATGCGCCAGACGTTCCCGCCGAGCGGTGATTCCACGAGCTCGCAGCCAAGCGGCACGGTTGGGATTCCTGCATCAATGTTCTCGGGCGCGGACCCTTCCGGTGACAGTTCGCTGCGTTTGACCCAGGCTTCCCGTTCCGCCTCAAAGGCCGCGCCGCGTGTTCGTTGGAAGGACTCGATGCCAAAACGCTCCTCGTGCAGGAAGCGCTGGTAGTCCGCCAGCCGAAAGGTCTCGGTCTCGATATGCAAAGCGCGCCTGCCGACCGGGAAGTCACGCCGCCAGTCATTGAGCTCGGCGTGAGACACGGGAAAGAAGCGGATTTGATCGAAGAAGCGCAGCAGCCAGGGATGCTCGAGGAATTCGCCGCTTCGCCGGTAAGAGCTCCACATTTGCACCGTGCGTCCAAAAAGCTGATACCCGCCCGGGCCCTCCATGCCGTAGATGCACAGATATGCACCTCCGATGCCAACTACATTCGGGGGAGTCCAGGTTCTTGCCGGGTTGTACTTCGTGGTGACCAGACGGTGACGTGGGTCGAGGGGCACGGCCACGGGCGCGCCGAGATAAACATCCCCCAGACCGAGAACCATGTAGCGCGCCGCGAATACAATGCGTTGAACGTCCTCCACCGAGGAGAGCCCATTGATGCGTCGGATGAACTCAATGTTGTCCGGGCACCAGGGCGCATCCGCGCGCACCGTACTCATATAGCGCTCGATCGTCTCGCCAACCGCCGGATCCGCAAAGGAAAGCGGCAGCCACACGATGCGCGAGGGGATCTCGAAATCCTGCAAACTGCCCAGGCGTGCCTCGCAATCACCCAGGTCGCGCAGCAATTTATCTAGTGACAGTACGTCCGGGTCATAGTGAATCTGCAGGGAGCGGATGCCCGGTGTCACCTCGAGGATGCCCGCTAGCCTGAGACGCTCCAGCTCCAGCATCAGGGCATGTACGCGCAAGCGCAGGGTGAGATCGAGGACG
Organism: Steroidobacteraceae bacterium; assembly: GCA_036498905.1. Classification (GTDB taxonomy): domain Bacteria; phylum Pseudomonadota; class Gammaproteobacteria; order Steroidobacterales; family Steroidobacteraceae; genus DAIDKA01. The sequence continues at coordinate 17,917 of DASYER010000075.1, forward strand.
ATTGGGCCGTATTCGACGAGTAGGTGCCGATCGCCCTGGCGACGATACAGCGTTCTGGGGCAGGACCCCCGTTCCTCAACAGTCCCCAGGACGGCACCGCTGCTCGAATGCGCCCTCGTGCCGCGTGCCGGCAGCTTCTCAGCGATATCCGCGTCGCGCATCGGGGCCCCTGCAATCCATGCCTTCTGCGCCTGCTCCGCCGCGCGCGCCGTCGACGCATCGACGCATTCGAATTGCACACTGTCCCCCGGGGCGAGCTGACCCAGCTTCCACAGATCCGCACTGATCACGACAAAGGGACAGACGAACCCTCCAAGCGAGGGGCCGTCCGGGCCCAGAATGATGGGCATGTCGCCCGTGAAATCGACGGCCCCCACCACATAGGCATTGTCGTGAATATTCGAAGGGTGAAGACCCGCCTCCCCGCCATCGCGGCGTGCCCACTGAGGTTTTGGTCCAAGGAGGCGCACGCCGGTGCGATTGGAGTTGTAGTGGACCTTCCATTGCGCACCCAAGATCGCGTCAATGTCCGCATCCGTGAAGAAATCCGGCGCGGCGTGCGGACCGGACAGCACACGCACACTCCATTTGTGAGTGAGTGCCGGCACCCTCGGAGCCTTTATCGTCAACTCTGGCCGCGCGTTGGAGGTCTGAGGGCGGTGAGATCCGAGATGCAGGACATCACCTGCCGCGAGATTGCGTCCCGCATGCCCTCCGAAGCGACCGAGCGTAAAGGTCGAGCGGCTGCCGAGGTACGGCGGCACTTCGATGCCCCCCGCAATGAGCACGTAGGCGCGCAAGCCGGGGCCACGTATACGTCCCAGTTTCAGAGTCTGGCCCACCTCGACAGTAGTCACGCGGTACGGCTCCAGTAAGGAACCATCCAGCCGCGCTTCGGCGTCCGCGCCTGCCAAGCATACGGCAGCGCGACTGCCGAACTGCAGGGTTGGACCGATTGCCGTGACCTCAAGTCCCGGCGCCCCTTCGGAATTGCCGAGGAGACGATTACCGAGACGAAATGCGAGGCTATCCATCGGCCCGGATGGGGGGACTCCAACGTTCCAGTATCCCCGCCGCCCCGGGTAGTCCTGAATGCTGGTGTCCAGTCCGCCGCTTAGCACGTGCACTGCCACGGAGGCATAGGGTAGGTCGGCCAGCGCCCGGGTCGTCACCCTGCCTGAAACGAACATCTCGCTGTGAGCGATCTGCTTCAACCGTTCCAGATTGGTCTCAAGACCCGCCAGGTGCGTCCTACCCAGGGCAAGCTGTAGGGCTCTCACCGTCGTTGCACGATCGGCCCCCGTGACAATGATTTTCGCGAGCAACGGATCGAAATGTGTGGTGACTTCCGTGCCCAACGTCACCCACGTCTCCAGGCGAATGTCGCTGGGCCACTCAACCTCGGTCAGCGTACCGCTGCTCGGACGATTCCCCTCGCTTGGATCTTCGGCGTACAGGCGCGCCTGAATGGCCCAGCCGCGCGCGCGCGGCGCCTTCTGCGGCGTGCTCCAGGTATCTAGAAAGGAGTAGTCCCCGCCGGCGCCTCGAACCATCCACTCTATAAGATCGACCCCCGTAATTTCCTCCGTGACCGCGTGCTCGACCTGCAGGCGAGTGTTGACTTCAAGAAAATAGAATTCCTCGCGCGCCGGATCCAGCAGGAACTCCACCGTACCGGCAGAGCGATACTCGACGGCCGAGGCCAGGCGGATGGCGCACGCGGCCAGCGCAGTGCGTACTTCGGGTGCGAGATGTGGCGCCGGCGCTTCTTCGATGACTTTCTGGTGGCGCCGCTGCAACGAGCAATCACGCTCACCCAATGCCACGACCCGACCGCTGCCGTCACCGAAGATCTGAACCTCTACGTGACGCGCTTCGGGCAGCAACCGCTCGAGGTACATGCCCGCGTCGGCAAAATGACCGGCCGCGAGCCGCGAGACGACCGGAAATGCCTCCTCCAGGGCGCGCATGTCCTCGCAGGCGCGCATGCCGATGCCGCCACCCCCACCAGTCGCCTTGAGCATGACCGGAAAGCCGATGCCGCGCGCCGCCGCGCACGCAGCTGCCAGGTCCCTGAGCAGCTCCGAGCCCGGCACCAGCGGCACGGACTGTGCCCGCGCTATCGCGCGCGCCCGATGCTTGAGGCCAAAGGCCCGCATGTTCTTTGGCGTTGGGCCAATGAAGGTCAGTCCGGCCCGCTCGCACTGCTCAGCAAAATCCGCGTTCTCGCTTAAGAAGCCATATCCCGGATGAATGGCTTGCGCACCAGTATGTTGAGCCGCGGCAATCATCGCCGCACCGTTGAGGTAACCGGCGCTGCCCTGGGAGCCGCCAAGACATACCGCCTCGCCGGCCTGCGCGACATGCAACGACCCGGCGTCCGATTCCGTGAAGACGGCCACGGACGCGACGCCCAGGCGGCGCAGAGTACGCAGTATCCGGCAGGCAATTGCGCCGCGATTGGCAATAAGCACCTTCTCAAGCACGCCTCACACCCATCAGCGCTGGCCCATGCCGGAGGCGACAAGAATCCGCACGGGCGAGGGATTAAATCCGTTGCATGGATTGTTCACTTGCGGGCAGTTGGAAATGACGGCTACGACGTCCATCAACATCTCCAGATCCACATAAAGGCCCGGAGCCGAAATTCCGTCGACGATTCCCAAAGTGCCATCCGCCTCAACCGGCACGTTCATGAACCAATTGATATTCGACACGATGTCGCGCTTGGTTCGACCGCGGCGCGCATTCGCCAGCAGAAAATTCTCTACGCAGGCATGCTGCGATTTTGTGTGATAGCCGTACCGCAGCGTATTGCTCTCGCAACTGCACGCTCCGCCGATGGTGTCGTGGTAGGCGACAGTCGTTGCCGCAATCCGCGCCATGGCGCGACCTTCGTTCGACATCAGAACCGTCCCGGTGCGCAGGAATATGTTCTGTTGTTCGCAAATCGTGTCCTGCGCACTGTAGCGTTCCGTATCGTCATGTGCCGCATAGAGCAGGAAGTCGACCGCCTGGTTGCCTTCGATGTCGAGGATGCGCAGTGTCTGGCCCGCCTGTACGAGGTGATCCCAGGCCCCGCGCGCAGGAATCACCTCGTCGAGCAATATTTCTCGCAATAGCCCCGCACTGGTGGATTTGCTCATGGCGCAGAACCATCCAACTTCTCAGGTCCGTGCAAATTGTGTGCAATCTCAGCGACGGAAGTACTCCTCGACATTGAGGAAAGCCCGCATTGCTTCGGGCGTCGCATTACGCACTTCATCTTCGCCGTCTGCGATCGGGCCCCGCCAGGCGCAAACCCGGACCGGCGTAACGGCATAGTCCGGGCGTGCATCCAGCACATGCGGACAATTGGCCATTACAATGATGACGTCCATTTCGGCACGCAGCGTAAGTGCCCGGCCTGACGCGAACGGGCCGGCTTGCAACATCGTGGTGCCGTCAGGCGCAATCTGCACCGATTTGAACCAGTTGATGCAGGGATGCACATCCTTCGCACCAAGGCCGAACTTCGCGGCGCCCAGCAATAGCCGATCACGTGCGGCCGGGGTGTCGCTCCAGTTGGCTCCGCTGCCGTATCTTCTGGCGTTAGTGCGTTCGTTCGAAGGCCCGCAGAACGCGTCATGGGTTCGGGCCTCGTCTTCGAGGATGCTGAGAAGAACTCTGCCCATGTCGGAAAGCAGCACCCGACCCGCTTGTAGTTCCGCCGTCCACTGCACTTTGAGCGTATCGGCGACATTCAGTCGCTCATCCGGCCGCTCGGCATTGAAGATCAGCATCGACACGCACGCATCCCCGTGTAAGTCGATGAGACGCAATCGCGCACCCCGCCCGAGTTCCTTGGCGGCGTAGCCGCCCGCTCCGAGGGTTTCCTCCCAGAGCATGCTCCCGGCGGCGACCCCATCGGGAAGATCCGTACTGTTGCTCGCCGGTACCGTAGGCATGGCCTGCACCCGCATGTCTGCCATGGACCGCGCGTGCGCGCGTGCGCTTTTTGGATCGGCGGTGGCGGATTCCTTCATGTGCCCCGCCTTGCTACTGGTACGAGTAGCCGACCGTCAGCCCGACGGTACGAGGTTGCGACACGATAGCTTGGGCGCGGTTGCCGAATATGGCCGGATCCTGATAGGACGTCACGCCCAGATTGTTCGTGAGATTATTTACGAACAAGGCCATGCTCCAATGCGCCCCCTCGTATCCGGCGCGGGCACTCGCCATCGTATAGCCGCCGACGGTGGGCACGGTTGCCGATAGCGCCGGTAACACCGCACTTTGATAGTGCCCACTAACAGAGAAATATAGCTCGCCCTGATTGAGCGGAATGTGTCCGTACTTCAAGGTAAGCGCGACGCTGTTGCGCGGCGTGCCAGGCAGTGCTGTGCCAATGCCCGGCGGCGGTGCAGAAACGTTTGGCAACACAAACAGTGGATTCAGGGACGTTATTTTCGTTTGATCGTAGGTATAGTCGAGCTGTCCCTCGAGATGACGCGTGACGAGCGCATCCATTTCAGTCTCAATGCCCTTACTATAGGCATCCCCGATATTCATCGATGCCGGAAGTACCAGGGGTGTGAGCTGCAACCCTTCCTGCACGTTTCGCCAGTCGATATAGTATCCGGCGAGGGAGTATTTGAACCTACTTTCGACGGTTCCCTTGAAGCCGATTTCGTAATTGTTCGCGGTGTCGGGCGAGAGCTGTCTCAGCTTGTCCGGCAGAGTATAGAGACCACCCAGCTCGGAGGAAGGCAGCGCGTTCACGCTGCCACGCCGAAACCCCTGCGAGAAGGTTGCGTAGACCAGATTGGTCTTGTCCAGCTGATAGGAGGTGTTGAACTTCCACGTCGCGCGACGCCAGGTGTCGCTCAGGGAGATGTTCGCAATCGGGATGCCAGGCGCGAAGAACGGCCCCGCATCGAACAGCAAGCCGGTCTGCTGGGACGCAGCGATAGTCTGTTTGAAGACACGCCCACCCCCGGTCACACTCCAATTGGAGGTGACGTGCCAAGTGATATCACCGAAAAGCGCGAGATCCTTGAACGTGGTTTCGAAGTCTCCGATATAGGCCTGGTCCTTCACAATTGGAATTCCGGCATACGAGCTGACGAGGCCGGCACCCGTCTCCCCGACTCCGCAGTACGAAGGTGTGGTGCCATCGCCCGAGCTCTGACCGTAGATTGGCTGGCACGAGTTGTACCAGTCGAGATAACCGGGTTCGAAATCGTGCTCCTGGATATCGGTCTGCTGGTGATTAAAGAACAGGCCTGCCACCCACTCCAATGCACCCCCGTCCTTGGAAGCCAGCCGCAGCTCCTGTGTTATCGGCCTGTCGTCGAGCCGCTCATAGCCTTGAATGAAGGTTCGTGGAAACTGGCCGTAGAGGCTCTGATAGAAGAAGAAGTTGCTGTACTGGGCAGTCTCATCCGCCCGCGTCCGATTTGAGTGATCCGCCCACGAGGTCGATGAAGAGAGAGTCGCGAACCCCAAGTCGTATTCCAGACTCAGCGCGACCAGGTCGACTTTGTCCGTCGTGGTTGTCGCACTGTTCTCGGCATCCGATAGGCGGTCAATGCCAGACGGCACAGATTCACTGTACAGCTGCGGCGCAAGCGGCGGATTGGTGAAAGTACCGCCAGGCTGAGTGTTGGGGCTTATAGGCATATTGAACGCAGCGGTGCTGGTTGCTGCGTACGGATAACCCTGAGCCGTCGAGAGCTGATGATAGTAGGAAAGTTGCGCGCGAAAGGCATCGCTGGGCTTCCACAGTGCCGAAATGCGCGCCGTTGTGTATCCGTAGTCGTTTACATGATCACGACCGTAGAATTCCGGCGCGCTGAACAGGTTTCCGGGCTGTGCCGCTATAGGCGCTCCGTTTGAATCAAGCGCGAACAGATTCGGCTGATTGATGAATCCGGCATCATGCGAGAAGCTGGCGTTGCCGCGGACAGCAAACGTTTCGCTCAACGGAATGTTGATCATTCCACTCACGTTTTCGTTCGGCGCGCCCGTATGCTGCGTGTCGCTGATCGTCGCGTCTACTTTCGCATCGAATCCGGTGGGATCCGGTGCGTGCTGGATGAACTTGATTGTTCCACCCAAGGATCCTGAGCCGTACAGAGTTCCCTGCGGACCCTTCAGAACCTCGACGCGTTCGAGATCCTGAAAGCGCAGACTCACGAAAATCGGAGTGTCATCGACATAAGTGGACACCGGCGGCACCACAGGTGACGCCGCGGCCGGCAGGCCCGCTGTCGTCTCACTGTTAAGTCCGCGAATCACCAGATTTGCACCGTTGACGCCGCTGAATGGTCCCTTGTCCGTGTAGTTCACACCCGACAAAATGTGCGACAGATCGGAGATGTCCTCGATGCCGCCCTGTTTGAGCTGCTCACCCGTTATCGCGATGATGCTGAGAGGAACATTCTGCGCCGACACCTCGTGACGCGTGGCTGTCACAACTACTTCAGCCAGACCCGTATCGGCGACACTCGCGCCTGCCTCGGCGACGGTCGCAGCACTCGAAATCTCCGTCGTGGCGTTCGTGCCGTTCTCTGCGCTTGCCGCGGCGGCATACAGAATGGCAATAACAGTCGCAGCCACCGTACTGACTTCACGGCGATGCGGTTGAAGATGGGACTCTTTAGCGACCCGAATTCGTGGGACTACCATTGCCGATGGACCTCCTAGCACAAGCCGTTGCCCGACATGCGAGGAGCGTCGTGAATTCGGTATCGGGGCAACCACCGCGACGGAGATCGTCCCGAAGGCCATCACTGGCTCCTCGCAACCCAATCTCCCGGGCTTTTATCCCGCCGTGTATCCAAGTCGCTTTACTGCGCTCCTGGACTGCCTCTCTCGGACCAGACACCCGTTTCAGCAACAGGCCGGAACCCTAGACGCACATTTCAACTATTCCATGCACTCCGTTGCAAGGGTTGTGCCGATATCCATCGTTGCAGAGCGGCTGCATTGTTCAGCTCACGAAAACAACGTGTTACGCGGGCAAATGCAGTTGCGCGGCACCTGGGGATCGGGCCTGCGTGTGCCCCAGCACAGGGCCTTTCGGACTTTCTGCCCCAGGATTGACCAGCCCGCCAGAGTCACGGACACCTTCAGATGCGTCCACAATGTGGGGATGGGACTTCAGATTGCGAACCGATGGTTCGAGTTCGAGCGCGTTAGTGATGGCATCACGCGCATTTGGGAGCCTCACGTCATCAGGGTCATGCAATGCAATGTCTGGCACGTGCGGGGGCGAGACCGCGACCTCATTATCGATACCGGAATGGGGCTCAGCAGTCTCACGTGTGCGGCCGCGGATGTGTTTTCCAAGCCGCTCACCGCCGTCGCGACACACACTCATCTGGATCATGTGGGCTCATTGCATGAGTTTTCGGAGCGTGTCGTGCACATCTCCGAGGCTGAGCGCCTGACGCGGCCGTCCGATAACTTCAGCATGCTGCGCGAGGATCACACGGTGGAGTTCATCGCTGCATTGGAGCATGCCGGGTACGAAGTCGGTGACACTTTCATTACCGCCCTTCCGTGCGCGGATTTCAATCTACGGAAGTTCGCGTGTCCGGCGGCACCGGCGACGCGCGTAGTACGGGAGGGCGACGTGCTCGACTTGGGAGACCGGGTGTTTGAAATACTGCACTTGCCAGGACATTCGCCCGGAAGCATCGGCTTGTGGGAGGCAGCGACGCGGATCTTCTTCTCCGGTGATGCCATTTATGATGGACCACTACTCGATGAATTGCCCGGCAGCGACATCGCCGTTTACACGGCAACCATGCGACGAATTGAAACACTGCCCGCGCGCGTGGTGCACGCGGGCCATGATCCCAGCTTTGGCGGCGCACGGTTGCGAGAGCTCGCCAGAGCGTATCTCCAGCGACGCTCCTAAGCGCAACTGATCGAGCTCGCCAAATCCCGCACGCCGCCGGGATGCTCAGCCTGTAGCCGCTGACCATCCGCTTCTTCATCACACCGCCAGGGGCAGCGCATGCGCGCGAATTTCCTGCGCCAAGATCGGCAGCTGATGAATCTTGAGAGGCACGGCGGGACAAATCGCGGTCTCTAGTACGGAAAGAGCTTATGATTCTGTGAAGCTCGCGGTTGGGGGGGGGGCCACCATCAAACTACTGGAACGCGAAGTTCAACTGCGGCGCCTCGAGCAGGCGTTTGAACAGACCAAGCAGGGCCACGGTCGGCTTCTGGCGATTTCCGGGGAAGCCGGCACCGGCAAGACGACATTGGTGGAACGCTTTGTCTTTGCACATGGCAAGCAAGCGCGCGTGCATCGTGGGGCCTGCGAGAATCTGTCTACGCCGGAGGCCCTGCTACCCTTACGAGACATCATGCGAGCAAGTGGCGAGTCATTCGACCCCGCTCTCGATCCCATTCAGTCGTTTGAGCGACTACTGCGCCTGCTGGCCGCCTCCCCCACCCCGTGTGTGCTGGTCATTGAGGATCTGCACTGGGCTGACACCGTCACGCTTGATCTCATCCGCTTTCTCGCACGGCGCATCGGACCGCTGCGGGTCTTGATTCTACTGACCTATCGCGACGAAGAGGTCGATGCGCGCTCCCCGGTACGCCTTGTTCTCGGCGAGGCGGCGGCCGGAAGTCTGGAGCGCATGAGCCTGGAGGCATTGTCGATGGATGCCGTTGCGCAACTTGCCGCGGATCATGGCCGCAGCGGCGCGGAGATCTTTGCTCTCACCGCCGGCAATCCCTTCATGGTCAGCGAAGCACTGGCCGTGGAGGGCGATCTGCCGACGGATGCAGTGCGTGATGCGACTCTGGCGCGCGCGTCCCGCCTGGCACCGGATGCCCGCGCGGTTCTGGAGGCCGTGTCGATATTTCCGCGGCGCGCCGATACGGCAATCATCGCCGAGATGGTCGGACATGGTCTTTCCGGTCTCGATGCCTGTGTCGAGAAGGGTATGCTGACACTCGACGGCGCCGTGCTGCGATTTCGGCACGAGCTGGCTCGTCGCGCCGTCGAGGCCGCCGTTGCGCCCTCGCGCAGGCGCGGCCTGCATCAGGCGGTGGTAAACGAGCTGGCTCGACGTCCAAATGCGCGCGCCAGCGAAATCGCTCATCACGCCCAGCGAGCGGGCGATGTCGAGAAGCAATTGAAATTCGCAGCAATTGCGGGACGCGAATCGGCCGGTGCCGGAGCGCCGCGTGAAGCGGTGGCGCACTACGAGGCCATTTTGCGGCATCGCGACATTCTTGATGCCACGACTCTGACCGATGCTCTGGAGCGGTTCGCCGAGCAATCGTACCTCATGGGCGCCGTCGACAATGCCGTGACCGCAATGCAGGAGGCTGCCGAGCTGCGAAGATCTACCGGCGAAACGCTGCGATTAGGACAAGACCTCACCCGCTTGACCCGCTTTGCGTGGATGTGCGGTCGACGACACGAGGCCGAAGGATTCGTCGACGAAGCGATTGGTGTGTTGGAGCAGGCCCCGCCGGGGCGTGAACTCGCGTGGGCCTACTCCCACAAGTCACAGCTGGAAATGCTGGCTTCACTGATACCTCAGGCCGTTCAGTGGGGAGAGCGCGCCCTGAGTCTGGCAAGAAGTCTGGGCGAAGATGAGATCGCGGTTCATGCGCTGGGCAACATCGGCACCTCGAGGGCTGATAGCGCACGCTCAGGAAACCTGACCGAGCTGGAGCAAAGTCTCGAGCTCGCGCTCAAGGGCAATTTTCAGGACCACGTCGAGCGCGCGTCCTGCAATCTCACCTGCACCCACTACACGCGCCGCGAGTATGAGGCCGCACTGGCTCGCATCGAGCGCGGCGTCGCATATGCCGCCGAGCGGCAGCTGAATCACTGGGAAGGCTACCTCAGGGGCTGGCGCGCGATGATTCTGCTGGATCAGGGCAAGTGGGCGGCGGCCGAGGATGAGATCGGATTGATCCTGAGTCGCACGTACAGTTCAGGTGTCTATCGCTTCCCGGCACTTGTTGCGCTGGCGAGGCTGCGCATCCGGCGCGGGGATCCGGACAGCGAGACACCCTTCGAGGCGGCTCGCGGCCTGTCGGCGACGCTCGCGGAGCTGCAACGAAGCGTCTATGTCGCCGCCCTGAAGGCCGAACTGGCCTGGCTCGGCGCGCCCGATGATGCCGCTGCAAGCCGGGAGGCCATTGCGCTGCTGCAAGAGGTCTATGCGCTCGCAAGGGAGCGGGACGCGAGCTGGGTGGCTGAGGATATGGCCTTGTGGCTTCATTTATTGGGCGACGGGGTGGCAGGCACTGCGGAGCTTTTGACCCCATATCGTGACCATTGCGAAGGACGCTGGAAAGAGGCCGCCATCGGCTGGAAGAGAGTTGGCCGCCCCTACGAGGAAGCCCTCGCGCTCAGTGAAGGAGATGATGCCGCACAGCGCGCAGCAATAGCAGCACTCGATCGTCTCGGGGCGGCTCCGGCGGCGGCGCGCGTTCGGCGTCAACTGCGCTCCAGCGGGGCTGTGGCAATTCCGCGCGGCCCGATCGCTCGCACGCGCGCCAATGCTGCAGGCCTTACTCGCCGCCAGATTGAAGTATTGGTCCTGGTGGACCAAGGTCTAAGCAACGTGGAAATAGCCGATCGATTGTGCATTTCGGCCAAAACCGCGGAACACCACGTATCCGCGATTATCGCGCGTCTCGAGGTCGGGACGCGGCGCAACGCCGCGCAGGCCGCCCGCTCTCTCGGGCTCCTGGCCGAGCACAAGAAATAGGGGTCGCGGTCGACAAAGATGGGGGCAGTTGCCCCATGCGCGCGGGAACCCTTCCTCGCACCATGCCTCCCGGTCAACCTGGCCGGGGAGCAAACAAATGTCTCGCATCGCAATCTTTGTCTATGGAATTGCCAGCTATCTGGTCTTCTTCGCGGTGTTTCTCTATGGCATCGGCTTCATCGGCGGATTCGCCACGCCGACTACATTGGATGCCACACCGCAGGCGCCGCTTTGGCAGGCCCTCGTGGTCGATGTCGGTCTGTTGGCTGCATTTGCGCTTCAACACAGCGGAATGGCGCGCCCGGCCTTCAAGCGCTGGTGGACACGCCTCGTTCCGGAGGCTGCTGAGCGCAGCACCTACGTCCTCTTGAGCTCCGTGGCATTGGCCGCACTTTTCGCCTTCTGGGAGCCGATCGGCGGTGTTGTCTGGCGGGCACCGGACGGTGTCATCCGAACATCGGTTATCACTGTCTACCTGCTCGGCTGGGCACTGCTTCTGTATACGACCTTTCTGATCGACCATTTCGATCTGTTCGGCCTGAAGCAGGTTTGGCGGCGACTGGGAAGCAAGGTCTATCGTGCGCCCGTGTTTCGCACCCCCAGCCTATACAAGTTCGTGCGCCATCCCCTGTACATCGGCTGGCTTACGATTTTCTGGGCGGCACCCAAAATGAGCGCGGCTCATCTGCTGTTTGCAGCAACCTGCACTGCGTACATCCTGATTGCCATCCGCTGGGAAGAGCGCGACTTGGAATCCGCGTTTGGAGATGTGTACGCCGACTACAGGAGCCGAACCCCTATGCTGGTACCGCGGCCCTGGTCGCACCGGACTTCGGATGCACCTGTCAGAATGCGCCGCGCGGTTGAATGACGGCACGACGCACCGGTCGGCCGGTCATGTCCGCCGCCCACGCGCCATATCGACCCTCGGGTCCGTGTGGCGCGTGGGCGCCGCCGTCAGCGCAGCTGAGTCAGGGTATCTCGCGAGTATCTCGAGTCCCATCTGGAGCGGGCTCGCTGCGCCTGTTTTGCCCGCAGCGACTCATGCCAGCGATCCAGCTCCTTTGGGGTCAACGGGCGCGGGCCGCTCTCCGGCCGCAATGGATCTTTCGGTCGCATAGGCATACCTTAATAGCCGGTACGCCAGGATCCTGTGAACCGCGACACATCGGCGTGAACAACTCCCCTCTGCATCAGCCCGCAAGACATAACCGGGCATCGTCGGCCTTCCCTGTCAGGGCCGCAGCCGGGAGGCCCAGCGGTACAGCATTGCTATCGTCAACACGAACATGATGGTGCCGAGAATTTCGGCAGTGTGGGCGGCGAATCCATCGCTCACCAGTGACAGCGGAAAATCCTTTCCCGAAAACGCCACCAGGGCCGCGATGAACACCCCGATGATGCCCTCACCCACGAGCATCCCGGAAGCCAGCAGCACCCCCAGTCGCTTGATGCCCTCGGGATTGGCACGGCGTTCAGCTCGCTTGTCGTAGAACCACCCCGCAATCGCCCCGACACAGACCATCAGGGTGCTGGCCGTCGGCAGATAGATGCCCAGACCCACCGCGAGCGGCGACAGGTGGACGGACTTCGTGGTTTTACGCAGCAGCTCGTCGATCAGGATCATCACGGCGCCGATCCCGACGCCCACCCCAATCAGGCTCCAGTCCACGTTGTTCTGCAGGACGCCCTGCGCCAGCGCCGAGATCAGTCCTGCCTGGGGTGCGGGCAAGGGATGATCGCGATGCGGGCCGACTGCGCCGACGAAACCGTAGGCATGATTCAGCAGATCGAGGATCGGCGGAATGATTGCGGCCCCGGCCAGCACGCCGATGACCAGCGCCACCTGCTGTTTCCAGGGCGTGGCATTCACCAGCTGGCCGGTTTTGAGGTCCTGGAGATTATTGTTCGCGATCGTGGCGACCGAGAACACCACCGCCGTGACGAACAGCGCGAAGGCCACCATCGCCTGCTGTGCGCTGACGGGCAGGCTGGACTTGATCGAGAACACCAGCAGCAACGCGGCACCGATGACCGCCAGGATACCGATGCCGGACAGTGGGCTGTTGGAGGAGCCGATGAGGCCAGCCATATAGCCGCACACGGAAGAGACGAAGAAGCTCATCAGCGCGATATAGGCGACGCCGCCGACAACGAGCACGGTCATATGCTGATCGAGCGCGCCATGTGAGTCGAAACGCGCGAGCAGTAATGCGATTGGGACCAGGCAGATGAGCGTGATCAGCCCGACCAGGCCGATCGGAATGTCGCGTTCGCTTTGCGGCAGGCTTGCCGCATTTCCTGCGCGACGGGCCCGCGAGGCCGCCATTGCCGAACGCAGGCCTGAGTACACCGGTCTGACCAGCTTTGCGAGGGTCCAGATCGCCGCGGCGAGAATGCATCCGGCACCGACGAAGCGCACCTGGTGGCTCCACGTGTCCAGCGCCACCCGCGCGACATCGCCCGCACCGCCATGAAGCGCCGAATAGTGAGGCACGCCCCAGCCCCAACCGATCAGGGCGCCGACCAGCATCGCCACGCCGACCCATAGTCCGACGAGGTGACCGACAGCGAACAGCGCGAATGAAAGCAGGAAGTCAAACCCGGTCACGCCGCCACGGTTGCCGACCTTGAAGAAGCGCGCGAGGTCGCTGGCAAAGATGCGGGTGGCGACGATAAGCGCGAACAGCGCGGACCAGATCGAACCCCACAGTACCGCGCGCAAACCCGCACGGGCATCCTCGACCGCGCCCGCCTGCGCTTCATCGCCCCCGCCAACCTTCAGGACTTCGGCACAGGCGAGGCCCTCGGGATACGGCAGATCCGATTGCGTCACCAGAGCACGCCGCAGCGGGATCGAATACATCACACCCAGGATGCCTCCAAGTCCACAGATGAGCATGGAGGTCAGGTAGGGAAAGCCGCTCCACCAGCCGATGATCACCAGGCCCGGCAGTACGAAAATGATTGCGGACAACGTACCGGCCGCCGAGGCGACCGTCTGGACGATGTTGTTCTCCTGGATGGTCATGCCCCGGAAGCTGCGCAGCACGGCCATCGAAATGACCGCTGCGGGTATCGAGGTGGCGAAAGTCAGTCCCGCCTTCAGTCCGAAGAAGACATTGGCGGCCGTGAATACGAGAGTGATCAGAACCCCGAGGATCACACCGCGGACGGTGAGTTCCCTGGGTGCCGGGACGGGTACGGACGCCATGAATAATGTCTCCCTGATGGCGGCAGGTTAACCCATCGGTCCGTGCGACCCAACAACGCCGGTAGGCGGCCCGAACCAGGCCGTCAGCGCCTCAGCGAGCCCCCCGAGGGTGCCCTCTCCCACCCAGGCCACATAGCCGTCGGGCCGTATCAACACGGCCGTGGGAGCCGTCACAGCGCCGAGCACCGGAAGCTCCCACTTGCCGGCATATCTGGCATCGATCAAATGAACCCGATCTGCCCATGCAGCGATGTCGAGGTCTCCGTCCTTTGCCAAATTGAGCAATAGGGGCCGGGCATCGTGCAGCAGGGTGAAGACCCGCACCGGTCCCTTGGCCGTGAGGAGGTCGAGATCGGGCATGCGGCGCCCGAGCAGCGGGTGACCCGCGCCGAGGTCGTATTGTATGTCCAGGCCCGCCATCATCGCGGCGAAACGTCTGCGGGGCTCCTCCAGGCTCAGGAGCTCGGCGACGGTGCCGCGCAGGGCCTTCGAGTGCTCGTCCGGACGACGCAGCGCGACGGATGCCATGGTGTTGCGCAGCACCCGGGCGGCTACCGGATGACGCTCAGTCTGATAGCTATCGAGCAGGCTTTCCGGCGAAGTCCCTTTGAGGACCTGTGCGAGCTTCCATCCCAGATTCACGGCATCCTGCACACCCAGCTGCAGGCCCTGGCCACCATCCGGGGAATGTACGTGGGCGGCATCGCCGGCCAGCAGAATCCGTCTGTCGCGGTAGGCCGCGGCCTGCCGCGTCATATCGGTGAATCTTGAAATCCAGGTCGGATTGTGGACACCGTAGTCGGTTCCGCATGCGGCGATGAGCGCCTCGCTCAGATCGCGCAGCGTGGGTTCGTTCGCCGGTCCGACATGCTGTTCGGTCACCATGACCCGCACGGGTCCCCCACCCATGTATATCACCTGGCCATCGCGTATCTCGTACCGCTCTTTGCCGAAGGCGTGGGTACCCAAGGCCGTGCGATGGACGCCCATTTCAGGCTGCTGGGTCATGTCGACCTCGGCGATCAGGCTGCTGGTCGTCGGATCCCACCCAGGGAACTGAATGCCGGCTGCCTTGCGCACGAGACTGCGCCCACCGTCGCACCCGATGAGATACTTCCCCCGCAGCGACACGCCGGCGGACAGCCCGACATCCACCCCCTCCTCGTCCTGCCCAATCCCAACCACCTCGCATCCGCGGCAGATCCTCACCCCAAGCTCACCGACCCAGCCGGCCAGAATGCGCTCGATGTGTTTCTGCCATAGCCCCAGCCCGTAGTTGTGCCGAGTAGGAAAGTCGCTGATGTCCAGGCGGGCTCCGGCGAACATCCCGACCTGCGCCACCTGCCCCTCCGACAAGAACCGCGCGACGATGCCACGCTGATCGAGAACCTCGAGGGTGCGAGAGTGCAGACCGCCGGCACGGGAACCTGCGAGTTCCTGGCTGACACGGCGCTCGACCACGGTCACAGCGACGCCGGCCAAGGCCAACTCGCCCGCCAACATCAGCCCCGTCGGACCTGCTCCAGCGATCAGCACCGCAGCCTCAGTCATCGCCACACCGCGCTCATTGATAACGAAGGCGGGTGATGCTGCGCCACGCCCCGGACCTTGCTGCAAGCCCCCGCGTACGGGATAATCTGAAAGTGCCAGCAGCCGGCACTCTCCTCGCGAAACTTCGAGGACCTGCCGAGTGGCCTCAATGAGCGGCTATTACTTTCACCTGGCCATCCGCTGCCTGCGCGGGAACGTGGCGCTGACGGTATTGATCATTGCCGCGGTGGGTGTCGGCATCGGCGCCACCATGACGGTATTCACCGTGCTGCTGGCACTGTCCGGCGATCCCATCCCCGCCAAGTCCTCGCAGTTGTTCACACCGCAGATTGACGTTTGGGGCCCATCCGTGCGGCGTGTGGGTGCGAAGGCCGATCCGCGATTGCCGGACATGCTCACCTATCAGGATGCCAACGCGCTCATGCAAGCTCATGCCGCGGGTCGTCAGGCCGCCATGTACGCCATCTCGCAGGTTATATTGCCGCCCGGCGGGGAGCCCATTGCGCGTGGCGGGCGGGCGACTTACCGGGACTTCTTTGCGATGTTCCAGGTGCCTTTTCATGCCGGGATGCCCTGGAGCGTGCAGGACGAAGCCGCGCATAGGAACGTCATCGTGCTGGGGGCGAAGCTCGCCGCAAAACTCTTTCCCGCCGGAGGTGCGGTGGGTCGGGAGGTCACGATGGAGGCAGGAGCATTCCGCGTCGTCGGAGTGCTCGAGAACTGGAATCCACAGCCGCTTTTCTATGATCCTGGCGGCAACGCCTTTTTTCGCGACGAAGAGTTTTTCATACCCTTCACTGTGGCGATCGAACACCAGCTCCCCGGCAACAGCCTAAGCTGCCATACCCGGCTGGCCGCGGATTGGAACTCGCGCCTGCAGTCCAGCTGCGTGTGGATACAGTTCTGGGCTGAACTGCCGAATGCGAGCGCGGCGCGCGCCTACCGCCAGTTCCTCACCAATTACGCGGCCGAGCAGCGACGATCCGGACGCTTTGATTGGCCGGTCTCGGTGCAGTTGAGCAACGTGCGGCAATGGCTGCAAATCGAACACATCGTCCCGGATGAGATGCGGATCAATGCGCTGCTGGCCTTGGGATTTCTGCTGGTGTGCCTGGTGAACGCCGTTGGCCTGATGCTGGCGAGATTCGCCGGCCGATCGGCGGCCTATGCGATTCGCCGTGCGCTGGGCGCTTCGCGAAGCGACATCTTTCTGCAGTGCATGGCCGAAACGGCTCTGGTCGGGGTGCTCGGCGGCGGCCTGGGCTTGATGTTGACCGCATTGGGACTGATCGGCCAGCGCACGACACTGGTGCACACTGCCGCGGATACTGCCCGGTTGACTCATCTGGACAGCAGCCTGATGGCGCTGACGCTGATTGCGGCCATCGGCGCGACGTTCCTGGCAGGACTGTACCCGGCATGGCGAGCGGCGCGCAGTGCCATTGGCTGGCAGCTCAAGGAGCAATAGGCGCCATCATGGATGTGAGGCCAATTTTCTCCGCGCTCAGGCGCAACAAAGTGGGCGCGATACTGGTGGCGCTGCAGATCGCCCTGACGCTTGCGGTCATCGCCAATGCCGGCTCCATCATCCGACATCACTGGACCGATATGAGCCGGCCCAGCGGCCTGGATGAGGCCAACGTCTTCTCGATGTCGAATCAGTGGGTCGGTCAGCCCGCTGACTTGAAATCACGTATTGAGGCGGATGTAGCCGCGTTGCGCGCCCTACCCGGAGTAGTCGACGCGGACGCGACCAACAGCTTCCCGCTCAGCGGCAGAAGCTGGGTCTGGGGGGCCCGCGTCAAAAGCCAGCAAACTGATGCATCGGCCCAAACGACTGTGTACATCGACACGGTTCACGGCCTCGCAGCACAGGGGCTGAGGCTCGTGGCCGGACGTTGGTTCACTCCCGATGAGGTGACTGAGATCAACGCCAGCGAAGTCAGGTCAAGCGCCTCAGTGGTACTCACCGCGGCGCTTGCCAAGCGGTTATTTCCGAAAGGTCAGGCATTGGGTCAGACCGTCTATATCACCGGCGATGATCCCGAGCGGGTCGTGGGCATCGTCGAGCGGGCTTCGTCGGCCTCCGGCGCCAGTATGGAATACGTGGATTTCTCCACTTTTGCGCCGGGGCAGATAGTGAGCAGCCAGCTGCTCTACGTGATACGCACGCGACCTGGCGAGCAAGCCAGCGTCATGCGGGTGGCCCGGCAACGACTCCTGTCACTGTCACGCATGCGAATCCTGGGTGTGGCCGAGCCATTTGCGGCGTCACGGACCCGGCAGTTCGAAGCAGCGGCCGCGACCAGCTGGCTGCTCGCAACCGTGTGCGTGCTGATGCTGGTCATTACCGCCTGCGGGACGGTCGGATTGACCATGCTGTGGGTGGCGCAGCGCCGCCGGCAAATCGGCACGCGTCGGGCGTTGGGCGCGAGGCGCATCGATATCCTGCGCTACTTCCATACCGAGAATCTGCTGATCTCTGCGATGGGGGCCGCATTGGGCATTGTGATCGGATTGGCTGCCAATCTGTGGTTGGCAAATCACCTGGCGATGGCCCGCATGAGTCCGCTGCACATCATCCTCGGCGCGCTCGTGGTGCTGGTACTGAGTCAGCTCGCAGTTCTGTGGCCGGCCATACGCGCAACGGCCGTACCGCCCTCGCTGGCTGCCCGCGGTCTATAAGCAGGACGCGAACCTCGCTTTATCCTTTAGAACGCGGCGAGCCGCTGAATGAACCAGAACGCGGCGGGAACCCCCAACACATAGCCGCTGATCAACCGTTGCCGCTGCGCCAGTCGGGCCACCAGGCCTCTTGCACCATTCAGATCGGTGGCCCAGCGTGCCATATAGGCGATGGCCAGCACGCCGGTGATGAAAGCAATCTGCCCGATCTCGACGCCGCAATTGAAGCAAAACAGACCCACCGCCAGCTCCTTGGCCGGCAATCCGACATCCCGCAAGGCGGCGGCAAAGCCAAATCCGTGCAGTAGCCCGAAGGATGAGGCGACGAGGATCGGATAGCGGGCGGCAAAGCCCTGCGGAAAAGGGCGCGCGATCTCATAGGCAAGAAACAATATCGAAAGCGCAATGGCGGCCTCGACCGGCGGCTCTGGGAGCACCACGAGGTTCAAGGCGGAAAGCGCCAGGGTGATCGAGTGCGCGATCGTGAAACCGGTGATCGCAAGCAGAACCCGGCGCGTCGTCCCGGCCAGAATCAGCAGGCCGGTAACGAACAGCAGATGATCGATGCCCGTCCAGATATGCCACATGCCGAGCTTGAGATAGCTGCCAGCGACCTGCCATGCCCCGGGCGATTTCGGTACGCTCCACACCGCCTGATCAGGCGGCAGCACCCGAGTGATGACCCTGCCGTCCAATTCGCTCAAGCGGAACAGGGTCGGCAGGGCCGGGTTGTAGACCTGATAGGACACTTTGATGCTCTGCCCTTCGAGGCTGTCCCGGCAGCGCACCGCCTCAATCTCCCAACCATAGCTGCCAAGATCCTGGGTGTCGTCGTTGATCACGGCGCACCCGGCAGGCCAGGTCACTCTCAGCCGGTCCTCGACCGGCAAAGTGGGCGGTACGCGAATGCGCGCCGCATACAGATTCGGGCCTTGCTGGATGATGTTGATCGACAACGGGCGTGCGTCGTGCGCCAAGGCAGCGGCCGACACGGCGAGCGCGGCGATGAGCCAAAACCCGCGCACACCTCTTAAAGGCCTCATGGGCTTCGGCCATCCGTAGACGGCAGATCCTTCACCCGAACCTTGAATCGCCCGACCAGATCCGCCACGGCCTTGTCGCGATAGCTCACGATCGAATCGCGCAGAAGATCATCCTTGACCTCTTCGCGCACCTCCGCCAGCGCCGGGAGATACGGTGGCGCATGTCCCGTCACCAGTACCAGGTGATAGCCGAATTGTGATTTTATCGGACCGTACCAGGTGTGCTGCGAGGGTGGCAGCTTCAGCACCGCCTCCTCGAACTGCGAACCAAACTGACCCTTGATGAACTCCGCGTCTCGTCCGACGTAATTTTGCTGATAGGGGAAACGGTCGCCATAGGCCGGGGCATCATTGAAGCCCGCCCGCTTTGCGGCCAACTCCAGTTTCAGGTTTTCGGCAACCATCTCGGCGCTTTGCGAGCGCTTGATCGAGTCGTCCACGAAAACATGCGTGAAGGTGAGCGCGGGAATGACCTGATAGCGCCCCTTATGGGCAGCGTAGTAGGCCTGAAGCTGCGCATCGGTTGGGGAAAAGGATTCAGTGGTGGTGTCATCGAGCAGGTACAGGATCTTCTGCACGACCCTGCGACGGATGACATAGTCCCCCTCCGAGAGTCCCATGGCCTGCGCTTCGCGGTACAGCGCCTCCTCCTGCACGTATTTGCCGATGAGCTCCTGGCGGGCCTGCGCCGGCATGGCATCAAGCTGTGCGTTGAAGTATTTCGGCTCAAACGCCATCGACTGGTACTGAAGGAAGGTCAGGAGCTTGGACCGATCGACTTCGATGGTCCTGTCGTCAACGCCGGTAACCGCGGCCCCCGCGACGAAGCGGTAGATGCCGAACAGCATCCCGCCCACCACCAGGAAATGCAGCAGCGGATCGGCAATCAGGCGTCCCAGCCGAGTCATGATCCATGCGCCGGCGTGTACCAGATGGGCGAGGAATACGCCCGCTCCTGAATGGATGCCGGCTCGTGCGTGTCAGAGACCGGAACACCCAGTGCCACCGCCTCGTACAATGAATGGCGCGGAGTCGGAATCTCCAGCACCCGCACATAGTAGAACGCGAGCTGAGCTGCGGCGAAATCAGGATCCGTCCATACCACTGACAACTGGGCGGCCCCGATGGTGTTGGTGTACGAGGCCGTATTCACATCCACGGTATTGCCGACCGGCGGCAGATCACCTTTGGCGTCGGGAATGCGCTTTCCGGCCCAAGCCACGTTGTAAATCTTCTGCTGCGCCTTGCCATCGGCCCCAACCCAGCCCTTGACGACCTGAATGCGGTCGAGGTTTCCGCTCATCGGATCCCGGGCGGCAAATATAAGCAACTGCGGCGCCCTGTCCTTGGGCGCATCGGTCAGCTCCCCGCCCATGGGAACGCCCTTGGCGTAGCCGATCTTGGCGATGTCCTTCGCGGCGGCATCAGCGCGGCTGAAGTGGAAACCGCCGAACATCCGCAGGGCGATGCGCGTGCCGCTGGTGCCGTACACTTCCTTGCGCTTCAGGGCATCGAAGATGGCATGGCGCGAGTTCTCGGTTGCCCATACAGCCGTCATGCCCGAAGCGGACAACTCCCAGGCGGGAAAAATAAAACGCCGCGTTGCGCCCGGCTTCAGTTCCGCATCCCGCTCGGCCGGGGTGGGATCGTCGCCGAAATCACCCAGGAAGTTGCTCTCCTGTACCGTCACCAGCCCGGTGTGCGAATCCGTGCCCCCGACAAAGCCGAATTTGTAGGGATTCACGCCGATCGTCTTCTGGAAAGACAATCCTTGGAGCAACGCCGGACGGACATAGTCATGCGCGCTCGGGGGTTGCGGCACGGGCGTCAGCAGCCGCTGCCAGATCTCGAAATTGGCGAATTCGTCCGTGGGCGCAAGCTGCGGCAGAATCTCGGAAGTTCCCTTCGACTGGGTGATTTCGACATCCGCTTCCCAGCGCATGCGCATGCGCGCGTACTCCGCGCTGATCGGGCGTCCGTCGCTGTCGACCACATCGAACATCAGGCCTCCGGACAGATTTGAGTTGTGGGGAATGGCGATGAAGTCGACGCCGGTCTCCTTCTTGGTCTTCGCAAGCCACGCCCACAGGTCTTCCGGCCGCAGGCTCTCATTGACACTGTAGGGAATGAATTTGTGCGCCTGTTCGGCGCTGGCGTCCGAAATGACGCAGCGGTGCAGGTTCTTGCCCCCGGGAGTCGCTGTCCACTCCCAACCGATCAGGGTGGTGAACTTGCCCGGAATGTTGTTCTTCTCAGCCGCCGCGATTTCATCATCCCAGGTCGCTTCGCGAATCTGCGGCGCGAAAATCTGATCCATGAACTCCCGGCGACCCTGAACTTTGGAGTCTGGTCCGTCCATCACGCCCAGCTGTCCGCCCTGACGCATTGCCCCGGCGATGGGCTCCTTCTGATGTATCGCCAGAAGCTTCTTGCCCCAGTCAGTCGACAAGAGCTTCGGATCGCGCCGGTCCAGCAGCGGCTGAGTTCCCATCAGAATGGCGTGATCTGTCACCACGAGAAAATCCAGCGGCCGATCGATCCGGATGGTGTTATGCAGTGAGGGGTTGAGAATCGGTATGCCGCGCGCAAAGCGATATGCAAGATCCGGCGTGACGCTGGTATTGCCGGTGCCGTAGGCATCCCAGGAGTAATTCGTGTGCAGATGCGTATTACCCCAATACAGATGCGTCTGCGATTCTGAGTCCGCGGCCCGGACTTGGAACGCTACGGCCATGACCAGCAAGAATGCGAAGCCGACGACGCGCGATGGCAAGCGGTGGTTCATCATGACGCTCAACTCGCCCCCTTAGAATGTGAGCCCGTGCTCGCGGATGACTCGACGCAATTGCGTCGGCGCACGATCCAAATTCCGAATCTCAATTCTAGTTAAGCTATCAGCTTGCCGCACCCAGAGGAAGGACTGCGCACTGAGCGTCGCCAATTCTTATATTTAACACGTACAATCAATATCTTAAGAAATATTCCTAACAATATTCATTGCTCACTGAGGGCCTGACTCACGCGCATCCGCCCGGCGCGCATCGCGGGCAACAAGCCACCGAGCAGACCGATCAGCAGTGCGCCCAGCATCGCCTCCAGCACCAGTGCGACCGGCACCACGAACTGGAATGCAAACTGCGCGTTGCCCAGGAAGTTGGTATTGGCGGGCAGATCGTTCAATGCCAGATAGATGATCCCGGCACCTAGTACGCTGCCGAGCAGGGCCAGCAGCACCGATTCGGTGACGACGGCGGCACCCACGGCGAAGGCTCCGAAGCCGATGGCTCTGGCGGTGCCGATTTCGCGCACACGCGCAGCGACCGCACCGTACATGGTATTGAGAGCCCCAAATATGGCGCCGATCCCCATGATGATGAGCAGCGGCAGACCGAAGAATTTCACGGTACCGAGCAGGTCGCTTGCCTTGCGCTGGTAGTACTGCGACTCCGGTAACGCGTACACGCCCAGATTGGGTGCCGCCTTCAGGGCGGCCTGAAAGCGGGTCGCGGCGACTCCACTCGATAACTTGACACGAACACTGTGCACGCTCGGACCGAGACGAAACGCGGATTGGAGAATCGGCAGATCCGCCCACAGCTCCGACTCGATGGCACCCCCACCGTCTTCAAAGGCCCCGACGATGCTCCAGTCCGCATCCGCGAGGCGCAGATGGTTGCCAACCTCCAGTCCCGCAAACTGCCGTTGGCTGCTGCGGCCCACCAGTAGCTCGTAACGCCCCGGTGCATTCGCGCGGCCGGCGACCACCTTCAGCGCGCTGCGGATTTTCAACGCCGCAGGGGTCACGCCCCGAACCGATAGATCGACGTAGTCGCCCTGACTGATGCGCTTGACGCTGATGGACCGAGCGCTCTCCGGGGACACGATCGCCGTCGGATCCACGGTGGTTGCAATACCCGCAACGGTCGCAGCCGTGGTCGTATCCAAAGAGCTCTGGTCTTCGGAGTCCTGACCGGTCTTCAGAACCATGAGAACCCCATCATCCGCGCTCGCCATCAGCAATGAGCGGAAGCTTGCGGCGATGGAGAATAGGCCAATGAAGACCGCCACGATGCACGCGACACCGAATACGTCGATGGCGGTGCTCGCCCAACGTTGTGGCAACGACAGCAGGTTCAGCTTCAGCAGTGTCCACATCTGGCCAATCATCGCCGCTCCGTCCTGATCGCATCCACGACCGACAGCCGCGCGGCGCGGCGCGCCGGAAACCACCCCACCAGGTAGCCGGTGGCCAGCATCAGCACCACCCCGGTGATCAGTTGTGCCTTCGACAGCTCGAGATTGCCGATCCGCTTTTGCCCGGCCCGGATGAGCCACGAGGCCGCGAGCAGCCCCAGCCCCCCTCCCGCCAGCAACAGCAGGTTGGCCTCCGCCATCACCAGCCACCAGATCCGCCTCGGACCGAAGCCGATGGCCCGCAAGGTGCCGATTTCACGCGTGCGCTCGCGGAAGCTCTGCGTCAAGCTGTTGCCGGTGGCCAGCAACATGGTCAGGAAAACCACCCCGAGGATCAGATAGGCGATGAGAGTGACATTGCCGACGCGGCGGAAGTAATCGCGCTGCGTACCGTCCTGAGTGCCCGACAAAGTCTCGGCACCGGAATTCATGAAGAGCTGATCCACCGCGTGCGCGAACTTGGACGGGTCGACACCGTCGCTCAGGATTGCGACCAGAAAATCGATGGTGCCGCGATCAGTGGCCCGGCTCTCATCCACGTACGTATAGTGGTAATAGAACTGGTCGTGACCTTCGGCGGGGTCACGAAAATGCCAGATGCCGCGGATCGTAAAATAAAAGACATGCGTGCCGTCGAGCTTGGTGATATTGGGCATCGTGATCGGGACGGTGTCGCCGAGCTTCCAGCCGTACTTGTGCGCCATGAACTCATTGACGAGCGCACCGCGGCGGTCCGTGAAATAGTCACGCACCTGCTGCACATTCCAGATGAACCTGCCGGTCGGATCCGGAGCCTGAGGAAAGTCCTCGTTCATCGCCAGAGGATTCAGCCAGTTCTTCGGGTCCTGGTAGTAGCCACCTCGGGCAACCGCAAAATCCACCTGACCCTGCCGCAGTCCGGGGATCTTACGGATCTGGTCCAGATAGTGCGCCGGCAGCGTGTTGGTGTACTTCGGATAGATGAAGATGCGCACATTGTCGGAGAACTTGTAGCCGCCCCGAAAAAAGGCGCCCACTGCCGACAGCGACCCGAACAACATGAACGCGCTGACGATGGTCACCGCCAGGAACACCAGCCGCGTCTTATCGCGGACGAGGTTCGCCAGGACGAATGCGAGGTATTTCGCCAGCCCCCTTCCTTAGCGTCCGCGTAAACGCGCCGCTACTGTTCTTGATCTTGAGGTTAGGATACCTCCTGACCAAATGCAGCGGTACTGAGCTGGGGCCTGGTATTCGATCGCGCCGTCAAGTCATTGATTTGCCACGGACCGATCGCGCAGCGTAAACGCTCACCTCACAGCATCGGGCGACCTTCGTGCGCAACGAGCAGGTCATGCATGTCGTTGGCGTGCTCCTCTTCCACGGCCAGGATGTCGATGAGCATCTTGCGGGTGGTCGGATCGCGATCGCCAAAATATCGAATCAGTTCCCGATAGTGATCCACCGCAATGCGCTCTGCGATCAGGTTCTCGCGAATCATGTCGACGAGGGTCTCCGCCGATCCGTACTCGGAGACGGAGCGTGTCTCGAGACCCTTCGGATCGAAGTTCGGGCTGCCGCCCAATTGATTGATGCGTTCGGCGACGCTGTGCGCGTGCGCGCGCTCCTCATCCGCGTGCTGTTGGAACTCAGCCTTGACCGAATCGCTGGAGATACCCGCGGCCGAGACGGCGTGCATCGTGTACCGCAGCACACACACCAGTTCGGTAGCCAGCACGCTTTGCAGGATCTCGATGGTCTTCTTCACGTCCCCTTCATAGGTGAAGGTGACATTCCCGGTCCCGATATTTTCACGGGCACGGGAGCGCAGCGTCTTTACGTCGGTGAGAAATGGCGTGGGCTTTGCTGGGTCGGTCATGCGAGGCTCCGGTGCGACGGATCTTGCCGCGAACACTACCGGTATCGGTACGGAATCCGTGTCAGCAATTGCTGCTAGTTCTTGTCAGCCGTCAGCCCGCCAAGGTCGCAGCCGTTATACTGGGAACGGGCCGAGCTGCCAGGGTGCGCGCATTGAATATTCCCGCGAACATCGATCCGGATAGTCCGTTGACCATTGAAGATTACGCGCTCATCGGCGACTGCACGACTGCGGCGCTCGTTGGCGCCAACGGCTCGATCGATTGGTTGTGCTGGCCGCGATTCGACAGCGGCGCCTGCTTTGCGGCGTTGTTGGGACACTCCAAACATGGGCGCTGGTCGATCAATCCCGCCGGCGAGATCTCCGCGATCACCCGCATGTACCTCAAGGATACGGTCATCCTGGAGACATTGTTTGAGACCGCCGAGGGCACTGTAGCGCTGATTGACTTCATGCCCGTGAACCAGGGCGCCTCCTCCGTGATTCGCATTGTCGAGGGCCGGCGCGGTCGGGTGGCCATGCGCATGAATCTCACCCTTCGTTTCGACTATGGATCATCGGTTCCATGGGTCTCTCGCCTGGAGGAAGGCGACGGCAATGTCGCAATTGCCGGTGCGAATCTTGCCGTGATTCGAACCTCGGTCGCGCTGCGTGGCGAAGGCCTCTCCACCGCCGCGGATTTCGACGTCGCACCGGGCCAGCGGATTGCATTCGTGCTCAGTTATGGACTGTCGCACCGGGCGCCGCCCCCCGCCGTGGACTGCGAGGCGGCCCTGCGCGAGACACTGGAATTTTGGACCCGTTGGTCGGCGCGCTGCACCTACAGCGGCAATCGACGCGATATCGTGGTTCGCTCCCTCCTCACCCTCAAAGCCATGACCTTTGCCGAAACCGGGGCCATCGTCGCTGCGCCCACGACTTCCCTTCCGGAACAGCTCGGGGGACCGCGCAATTGGGACTACCGCTACTGCTGGGTTCGCGATGCGACACTGACCCTGACGGCGCTCATGGGCGGCGGGTACTTCGAAGAGGCCGGCGCCTGGCGTGACTGGCTGCACCGAGCGGTCGCGGGTACGCCTGAGGATCTGCAAATCATGTACGGCATCTTCGGCGAGCGCCGCCTGGCCGAATGGGAGGTTCCGTGGCTTCCCGGCTATCACGACGCCGCCCCCGTGCGTATCGGCAATGCCGCCTCCGGGCAGCTGCAGCTGGACGTATGGGGCGAAATGATGGATGCGCTGCACCTGGCACGCGAAGGCGGCCTGGCGAGCTCTGAATCCGCGTGGAATGTGCAGTGCCGGGCACTTGAGCACCTAGCCGGCATCTGGAAGGAGCCGGATGATGGCATCTGGGAGGTCAGAGGCCCGCGCCTGCATTTCACGCATTCGAAAATCATGGCCTGGGTCGCCTTCGACCGATGCATCAAGGATGCCGAAAAATATTCTCTGGACGCCCCGCTTGCGCAGTGGCGCCGAATCCGCGATGAGATCCACCGAACGGTGTTGGACCGAGGCTTCCACCCCGGGCTTCAGTCCTTTACCCAAAGCTTCGGCTCACAGGAGCTGGATGCGAGTCTGTTGCTGATTGCGCATGTGGGATTCCTACCCATTGATGATCCACGCGTGACCGGCACGATCGCCGCCATCGAGCGTGACCTGATGATTGACGGACTGGTCATGCGTTATCGAAGCGAGAGTGGCGCGGACGGCCTGCCGGCTGGCGAAGGCGTCTTCATCCCCTGCAGTTTCTGGCTCGTCGACGCCTATCAAAGACAGGGCCGCCAGGGGGACGCGGACCGGCTGCTTACGAAGCTGCTGAGCCTGCGCAATGACGTTGGCCTGTTGAGTGAGGAGTACGACACCCACGCGAAGCGCCAGGTCGGCAACTTCCCGCAGGCCTTCTCGCATCTCGCATTGGTGCAGAGCGTGCTCGGCGCCCATGAAGGAATGCCGCTGCGCGACTCAATTGCATCGAACCAGACATCTATGTAGACTAGCGACTATGGGTACGCAAGAACGGCCCGTCCGGATGTCCTTGCAGACGCTTCGCGTCTTGGAAGCGTTTCTGGAGAATCCAAACGGCGAGCTATCCGGAGCGGATGTCCAAAAACGCGGTGGCCTGGCATCAGGCACGTTGTATCCCATATTGCTGCGACTGGAGGCTGCCGGATGGTTCGTCAGTCGCTGGGAGTCCATTGACCCGGCTGCCGAAGGTCGCCCGCGGCGCCGCCTCTATCGCCTGACACCTACCGGGCTTGCGCGCGCCAGTGAGGTCTTCTCGGCTTTCAGCTTTCGACGAGGATCTCCGGCATGAACAATCTTCGCTGGATCAACGGCATCGCCTCGCGACTGATCGCAAGCGCCGCCGATCGTGCACCTGAATCATGCTCCGAGCGGCTGCACGAGGAATGGCTCGCCCACTCGTTGGAACTGTCTGCGGCCACGTCGCGCCTGAAGTTCGCCCTCGGCTGTTATTGGGCCGTAATGGTGATCAGCAGGCAGGGCCTCGGCATCAGCGTCACGAATGCGATCAGCACGGCACCGACAGGAGCAGCGATCATGACAGCCCATGCCCGACCCGCTATCCCATTGTTTGCGCACGAAGCCCACTCCACCGCCGCGGCAAACATCCTGTGCGAGATCAATACGACACCGCTGATCGACGTCATGCTCGTGCTGCTGATCACGCTGATCCTCACACTTCCGATCCTGACGCATGGCGTGAGGATCGAGCTGCCGCACGGGACACCGCCTCCGGTGAGGGTGCAACCGGAGGCCATCGATCTGGACATCGAATTCGACGGCACCGTGCTGTGGAATGGTAATAGCGTTCAGAGCATGCCGCAGCTTGAGAGCTACTTTCGCGCCGAAGCTGTCAAGGATCCGCAGCCCGAGATTCACCTGCGGCCGAATTCTCACGTCCGCTACGATGTCGTGGCGAAGGTACTCGCACTGGCCCAGCGAAACCAACTGAAGAAGGTCGGATTCATCAATACGGGTACGTTCCAGAACTGATCTTTCGGGCCACAAATTGCTCATGAGAGCATCCTTCAGTAGGATGAATCATGGGGAAGTGGAACGAGAGCAATCGCGTCTGGGAGCCCGATGAGACGTTGCTGAGCCTCGAGGAACTCGCGCTGTGCACGCGCGCCTGCGACGACGATCGCTACCGCACGCCGATACCGACCCAGATGGTGTCAAACGGCGAGTATCTGCCGGCACCGCAGACCGAGGCACAGAAGAGAGTCGAAGCCGGGGTCCATGAGCTCGCGGATGCGACCAGCCGACGCTTGGGAGTCAGCCGTCGCCGCTTTCTGGCCGGCACGGGCGGCATGGCGGCCTCCTTTCTCGCCATCAACGAGGTCTTCGGACCGTTCTTCAAAGTCGACCCGCTGGAAATGCTGGTGCCGGAAGCCTACGCACAAGGCGGAGCACCGCGGGATCTGTTCGTTTTCGATGATCAGCTTCACTTAGTCAGAGGCAGCCGCGGCAAAAGCCTCGGTTCGTTGCGCGCCCTGGCAGAGGGACCCTCAATCGGCCCCTCGCTGGGTATGCAGGCCAACCCTTTCAATCGCGCCGGACACCTGGACGAACACGGCCAACCCTGGGGTGTCTGGAACCCGGCGCTCGTGGGCCTGCCGTTCAATCCGGAGAATTTCCTGCTCACGGACTTCGTCCGGCAGGTGTATCTGGAGAGCCAGGTCACGGTGGGCATGCTCACCAATGTACCCGCCAGTGTGATCGATACCGGCGATCGGGCACCACGCAATGTGGTCGAGGCGCGCGGGGGAGAGATCCTCACCGCTGCGCAGACGGCGGCCGCACGTGACTTCATCAACGAGGTCGCAGGATCGCGCCGCGCGCTGGCGCACGGGATGCTGTACGTCGGCAAGGGCAATCTGGACTACATCCATGAGCAGATCGAGCAGAACAGTCCGGACTCCTGGAAAGGGTACAACATCGCGAACGCCGCGAAAGTGGACGAGAATCCGTTGAGCCTGATGAAGCAGTGGCGGCATGACGACGAGCAGGTCGCCTATCCCACCTTCGCGGCCATCGACAAGGCGTACGCCCAACGCAAGGCGGCTCATCCGGGCTTCAACAATATCTGTGTGCACAAGGGTCTGGTGAACACCAAGGAGCAGCGCCCCGAGATCGGCCATCCCGCGGACCTGCCGAAGGCTGCGCGGGACTGGCCAAATCTGAATTTCATCACCTATCACGCCTGCATCCAGCCGTCGTTCTTCATGTACGACGCGCTGGCGGAGATCCATGCGGGCAGGCTACGCGAAGGCGTACCCGACATCAGCTGGACCACCGAGTACGCCCTGCTGTGCCGGGATCTGAAGAATACCTACGCTGAGCTTGGCACCACCTGGGCCTCATCCATCATCACTTTCCCGACCGTCGCGGCACACATCATGGGCCAGCTACTGAAATTCATGGGGCCCGATCGGATAGTCTTTGGCTCGGACTCCGTGTGGTACGGCTCGCCACAGTGGCAGATCGAGGCGATGTGGCGCTTCCAGATCCCGGAGGAAATGCGCCGCCGCTATGGGTATCCGCAGTTCACGAACGAGGACAAGCGCAAAATCCTGGGCCTGAATTCCGCGCGTCTGTATGGCATCGACGTACCACGCAATTTCGCGCCGCATTTCAAGCCGGTGCCTGCCGACTATGCGAGCAAAATGACGGACAGTCTGAAGCACTTCATGGAGATGCCCGGCTATACGGCAGATAACCTGGCGCGGGCCAGGCAGCGATACGTGGAGACCGGGCTGACGCCCGACCACACGCGCTACGGTTGGGTGCGCAATTCATGAGAGTGCCGCCGCAGGTCAGCGCCGCTGACTATGCCAAGGCGCTCGGCGAATTCGCGCAGGTGGTCGGAGCCGACTGGGTATTCACGAGCGACGAGGACCTCGATCTCTACCGTGACGCCTTCTCGCCATTCCTGAACGAGCCCGAGGAGAAAACCGCCTCTGGCGCGCTGGCACCGGTGTCCACCGAACAGGTGCAGCAGATCGTGCGCATCGCGAACAAGTACCGCATCCCGCTCTACCCGATCTCGACGGGCCGGAACCTCGGTTACGGTGGCTCGGCGCCGGTGTACTCGGGCAGTGTAGTGCTGGACCTCAAACGCATGAACCGGATCATCGAGGTCAACGAGGAGCACGCGTTCGCACTGGTTGAACCCGGCGTCAGTTACTTCGATCTGTACCGCTATATTCAGGATCACAAGCTCAAAGTGTGGATCGACTGCCCGGACCCGGGTTGGGGCAGTCTCGTGGGCAATGCTCTGGATCGTGGCGGTGGCTATACCACCGCCAACTATCGCAATCACTTCGATTCCCACTGCGGTATGGAGATAGTTCTCCCGGACGGGGAGCTGCTGCGCACCGGCATGGGTGCGATTCCGAACGCCCAGACCTGGCAGCAGTACAAGTCCGGCTGCGGACCTTGGATCGATGGCATCTTTTCGCAATCGAACTACGGTGTCGTCACCAAGATGGGGTTCTGGCTGATGCCCGAGCCGGAGGCCTATCTGCGCTGCACCGTGAGCGTGCCGCGCTATCAGGACCTGACGCCGCTGGTCGAGACCCTCAACTTTGTCGAGAACAGCCGCATCACCAGCGGCTTCCCGGACATCGAGTCTCCGCTGCTCGGCTACCCTCCGGTCGGCCAGATCCAGCAGTTGAATGAGACCGGCCCACCGCAGATGAGCCCGGAGCATCTGAAGCTCATGGCGGGCACGAAGCTGGGGTTCTCACCTGAGATCGAGGCCTATGGTGTGCGCGCCGGCATCCCCTACTGGCGGCTGTGGCTGAGTTTCTATGGTCCCGAAGAAGTCATTCAGGCGCAGTGGCGCGCCACCCAGCGGCATTTTTCACGCATCGCCGGGGCAAAATTCGCGGTGGTCGACCAGCTGAAGCTGCCCGTGAATGCCGAGCAGGCCACCCAGTATCACGAGCCCGAGCTCGGGGTTCCTTCCCTGCGCGCCTTCTCCATCGGCGCACGCACGCCGTGGAATCCGACGCCCTCGAAGGGCCATATGTGGTTCTCGCCCATCATTCCGCGCACCGGCGCGGCGATCATCGAGGCGAACCGTGTATTCAGCGAGGCCGCGAAGTCCTTAGGGATGCCCCTGTTCACGACCTTCACCCTGCCGGCCTGTTTCTGGGAGCGCTCCTTCATCTTCATTCTCGCAACGCCGGTGACCGAGGATCCGAAAACGAACAAGCGTTATCGCGAAGGGTTCAAGAAACTGATCGAGGTCGGCGGCCAGCATGGCTGGGGCGAGTACCGCACCGCTCCGGTGTTCCAGAAATCCGTCATGGACGTGTATTCCTTCAACCACCATGCCCTGCAGCGTTTCCACGCCACGCTGAAGGATGCAATCGATCCCAACGGCATTCTCTCGGCCGGACGTTACGACATCTGGCCGAAGCATCTGCGAGGCAAGAGCTGATGAGCATGCGCGCGCTCGCCGTCAGTGTGGCCGCGGGCTTCCTCTTTCCCATGGGCGCATCCGGGATCACGCGAGCCGACAGCCTCGCTCCACGCTATGCGGCCGGACGGGCCGTCTATGAAAAATGGTGTGCGGCCTGCCACGATCCGGGAATCATCCATCCCGGCACCCACGCACTGATGACGAAATACCCGAACGGCAGCCGCGCCTCCGGCTTGATCACTGCATGGACCGATCTGCCGGCCACCTACGTCGCGTTCATGGTCAGGCATGGCATGTCTGTCATGCCGCCGTTTCGCAAGACCGAAATCAGCAATGGCGAACTCGCGGCCCTGAGCGCTTACCTGTCCCGCAATACACCCGCCCAATAACCGCTTCGGGCAGGAGTACACTGGGTAAAAACCGGTCGGGCCTGGCGGCAGGACCCAAACCGGGGCATTAAAAAGGTCAGGTGATGGCGGGGTCCAAGCGACGTTCATGGGTACTGGTGGGGGTATGCGCCGCGGCGGTCGCATTGTTTGGCTGGGTTCTTTTTCACAAGACGCCTCAGCCGAAATCTCCGCCACCGGTGACGGCCATCGCTGTAGCGACGGTTCAGAAGCGCAACGTACTGGTCTCGATCAATGCCTTAGGACAGGCCCAGGGCTGGCAGGCGGTCACCGTGCGGCCCCAGGTCAACGGCAGGTTGTTGCGGGTACCCGTGCGCGAGGGCTCGGAGGTGGCCGCGGGCGCCCTACTCGCCGAAATCGATCCCGCCCCGTTCCGCGCGGCGTTGATGCAATCTCAGGGCGCCCTGGCGCGTGACCAGGCCCAGCTGAAACTGGCCAAGCTGAAATTGAGCCTCTACCAGCAGCTGTCCACCCAGGATTCCATCGCGACACTGGATGTGGAGACACAGGCCGCCCTGGTGAGCCAGCTGGAGGGGGATGTGATGCTCGATCAGGGCGCGCTCGCCGCCGCCCAGGTCAATCTGGACTACACCCGCATTCTCGCGCCGGTCGCGGGCCGAGTTGGTGTTCGCCTGGTGGACGCCGGTAACCTCGTCTCCACCACCGATACCGGCGGCATCCTCACCATCAACCAGATTTCGCCCATCGCGGTGACCTTCACTCTGCCGCAGGGTGATTTCCTGCGGCTGGAACAATTCTCGAACGGCTTCCAGAAGCCCCTCGTCACGCAGGCCTATAGCCAGGAGAGTGGCGAACTGCTGGATACCGGCGAACTGGTCGTGATCGACAATCGGGTCGATCCGGCCACCGCCAGCGTGCAACTGAAGGCGCGTTTCGCCAATGCCCAGCGCCATCTTTGGCCGGGACAGCTGCTGAACGTGAAATTGGCCTTGGAAACTCTTCAAGGCGTCGTGGTACTGCCGAGCATCGCCGTCAACCAAGGACCCAATGGGCCATTCGCTTACGTGGTCGAAAATAATCTGGCGATGCTGCGTCCGGTCGAGTCCGAACTTCAGCAGGACGAGATGACGGTCATCAAGTCCGGAGTGAAGCCCGGCGATGTCGTGGTCGTCGAAGGCCAGGGGTCGCTGCGCCCGGGCGCCAAGGTCGCCGTGCGTTCCGAAGGCCGTCCCCACGCATGAATCTCTCGGCCACCTTCATCCGCCGACCGGTTGCCACCTCGCTGATCGCGGCGGCGCTGCTGGGGATGGGGCTCATCGCCTATTTCAAGCTGCCCGTGGCCGCGCTGCCCCTGGTGGATGCGCCCACCATTCAGATCAACGCCAACCTGCCGGGGGCCAGCCCCGAAACCATGGCCTCGAATGTGGCCACGCCCTTGGAACGACAACTGTCGCTGATCACGGGCATCACGCAGATGACCTCGAACAGCAATCTTGGATCCACTTCGATCACGCTGCAGTTCGATCTGGATCGCAATATCGACGCCGCCGCCCAGGACGTGCAGGCCGCGATCAGCGCCGCCGGGGGCCAGCTGCCCGCCAACCTGCCCAGTCCACCGGTCATGCGCAAGGTCAATCCAGCCGACAACTCGGTGCTGATAATCGCGATGACCTCCGACACGGTGCCGATCAACATCGTCAGTGACTATGCCGACAATATTGTGGCCCAGCAGATTTCGCGCATGGATGGTGTCGGCCAGGTCAACCTCGGCGGTCCGCGCAAACCGGCCATCCGCATCCAGATCGATCCGCGCAAGGCCGCGGCGCTGGGACTGCAGCTGGACCAGATCCGCAATACCATTGCGCAAGGCACGGTAAATGCACCGAAGGGGCAGCTGCTCGGCCGGCAGCAGACACTCACCGTCTACACCAATGACCAGGCCCTGGACGCCAAGACCTGGAATGACCTCATCGTCGGTTATAAGAATGGTGCGCCGATCCGGGTGAGCGACCTGGGTGGAGCCATCCTCAGCGTGGAGAACACGCAAAGCGGCGCGTACAGCGAAGTCGGCAAGGCGGGCAAGTTCACAACCCTCAAGTCTGGCCCGGCGGTTCACGTCGTCGTTTTCAAGCAGCCCGGAGCCAACGTCATTCAGACGGTTGACGCCGTCAAGGCCGCGATTCCTCAGCTGCGCGCCGCCGTGCCACCCAGCATCAACATGAACGTGATCGCCGACCGCACGGTCACCATCCGCGCTTCAGTCGCGGAAGTGAAATGGACTTTGCTGATCACCATCGTACTGGTCGTGGTGGTGATCTTCCTGTTCCTGCGCAATGTGATGGCCACCGCCATCCCCTCGGCGGTCATACCGGTATCCCTGCTTGCGACGGCAGCGGTGATGCTGCCTGCCAAATTCAGCCTCGACAATCTGAGTCTGATGGCCCTGACCATCGGCGTCGGCTTCGTCGTCGATGATGCCATAGTCATGGTGGAGGCCATCTGGCGCCGCATCGAACACGGCCAGCGGCCATTCGAGGCCGCCCTGGCCGGATCGCGGGAAATCGGCTTTACGATTCTGACGATTTCGACCTCGCTGATCGCGGTATTCACGCCACTGATGTTCATGGGCGGCGTGGTCGGGATCATGATGCGCGAATTCGCACTGACCTTGAGTGCAGCGGTGACGGTGTCGGTACTGCTGTCCCTGACATTGACCCCGATGTTGTGCGCGCGTTTTCTGAAGGCTCCCAAGCCGCTGACCTCACCGTTCATGAAAGCCCTGGAGGCAGGCTTCCTGTCACTCGAGCGACGCTACGCGCGCGGGCTTGAGGTGGTGCTGCGCCACCAGTTCATCACACTGATGTTCTTCGGCTTCACTCTCATTCTGACCGGCGTGCTCTATGCCACGGCCCAGACGGGCTTCTTTCCGCAGCAGGACACCGGCTTTCTGCAAGGTACCGTGGTGACTCCGCAGGGCTCGCCATACGCCTATACCGACGAGAAGGCCGTCGCGGCTGCGAGAATTGTCGCGCAGGATCCGGATGTCGAGGAGGCCCACTACAATGCCGGCGGGTCGGCCCAGGCCTCCCTCAATATCGGTCTGCGTTCCCGGGCCGACGGCCGCAGGGCCAGCGCCACCGACATCATCAACCGCCTGCGGCCGAAGGTGGCACAGATTGTCGGCACGCAGGTGATCCTGCAGGCCATGCAGGACATCACGATCGGCGGACGCGTCGCACGCGCGCAATACCAGTACACCCTCTCTGACGGTGACCTGGATGAACTCAATGACTGGACCCCGCGATTGGTCGCCGCGCTGCAAAGCGCACGCGAGCTGACGGATGTCTCCTCTGACCAGCAATCGCAGGCCCCGGCCGCCAACCTGACCATCGACCGCGATGCGGCCGGGCGTTTCGGGATTTCACCGGCCGACATCGACACGGCAATCTACAACCAGGTGGGCCAGCGGCAGGTTGCGCAATACTTCACTCAGCTGAATTCCTACCGCGTCATCATGGAGGCACCGCCGGATCTGCAGCTCGGTCCGGAGCTGTTCAATGCGGTGCGACTGATCTCACCGGTCACGGGCAAGGCCGTGCCGCTGTCCAGTCTGGTCAAAGTCGACACCGCCAAGACGCGCAGCCTCACGATCTCGCACCAGGGACAATTTCCCGCGCTGACGATTTCGTTCAACCTCGCCCCGGGAGTCTCACTCGGTGCGGCAACGGCGGCAGTGGAGCGCGCGCGCGAAGCGCTCGGCGCGCCGGCGACCCTGCAAGGCTCCTTCCAGGGGACCGCGCAGGCCTTCCAGGCCTCGCTCAGGGACGAACCGGTGCTGATCCTGGCGGCGCTGCTGTCGGTGTACGTGATCCTGGGCGTGCTCTACGAAAGTTATATCCACCCGCTGACCATACTGTCCACGCTCCCCTCGGCCGGCCTGGGCGCCCTTCTGGCCCTGCGGCTGGCGGGTCACGACCTGGATGTCATCGGCATCATCGCCATCATCCTGCTGATCGGCATCGTCAAGAAGAACGGCATCATGATCGTTGATGTTGCCCTGAAGCTCGAACGGGAGGAACGCCTGGATCCTGAAGAGGCCGTCAGGCGCGCATCACACCAGCGGCTGCGTCCGATCCTGATGACCACCGTTTGCGCCTTCCTCGGTGGCCTGCCGATGATTCTCGGCACCGGTACCGGGTCGGAATTCCGTCAGCCGCTGGGCTGGGCCATTGTCGGCGGCCTGATCGTCTCCCAGGCGCTCACCCTGTTCAGTACGCCCGTCATCTACCTTTATCTCGACCGCATTCGGCGCCGGTTCGAACAGGGCGAGGAGGTTCCCCCGCCTGGCGCGGCGATCCAGCCCGTCCACTACCCGCTCTCCGTGGCCGCCCCGTCGGAAGTGCGAAAGGTGCGCGGCAGCCGTTAGAGCGGATGGTCCGGCATCGACAGTGAGCGCCACATATGCGCCGACGGACTATCGTCGAAGCCCAGTCCCGCGGCGGGCTGCCTGAAATGCCGGCCGATGATATCCGTGAACTGTTCCAACACGGGATTGACGTTTGGCTCGAAGGCATACAAATCGTTGACTGTCACCATGCGGGGTTCCAGATACCATTTGTGCTTGCGCACCATCTGATAGGTGCGTTCGATATAGGGCTCGGGTCGATAGTCAGATCCGTAGATGCGGCGGTAGAGATCCGGATATTCGTAACCGGCCGACTTGTCTTCATAGAAGCGCAGCGCCTGGTGGTAGCGGATCGCGAATGCCACTTTCGCGGAGACGTATGGCTCATACATCTGCGCGCTCCACCAGCCGTGGTCGACTTTGATGAGCTCCTGAACGGTGTCATGCAGCAGGCAGGCGAGGACGATCTCCTCCGACATGCCATTCTTCATGGCGCGATTGGCGCTTTGCAGGCAGTGATTCGCCGTGGCCGTGAAACGCAGTTTGAAATAGTCGGCGAGCGTTGGCTGCGGCGGCAACGGCGTGAGCCGGGCGACGTTTCCCTGACGCGCCACGAACAGGTTCCCCACTCCCTTGCGGGTCGGTTTGGTGTCTATCTGCGCCTCAACCTGCGCAGCGGTCGGAAACTTCGCCACGGCAGCCGGCTGCGACAGCAGATGATGCTCCAGGGCATCGGCCTTGGCTTCGTCACTCATCAGCGCGATCGCGGCCGAACCCCCGAGTCCCTCAATAAAGGCGCGACGATCGATATTCATGGCGTTCCCTTTGGATATCCATCCGACAGGCACACACTTTACCGCTGCGCCAGCGCCAGGCCCTAATTTTCACCGCGTACCCGCAGGATTTTTCGGATGACGCGGCGTTTCAGCGGCGGCAGTGCATTGATGCAACGCATGATGGCGCGGATTGCCGCCAGCTGTAAGCGGCCGATGATCGGTTTGTGAATCCCATCGTTGGCATTCATCTGCGCTCTTGAGGCAATGACGGCTTCAGAACTATAGCGCAGTATTTCAGCTTCATATCGCCGGATGGCCGGGATGATCGGCATCCGGCCCTGCTGGACTTCCACCAGGTTTTTGCACAGCCACGCGGCGTCCCGCAGGGCCGTATTGGCGCCTGCGCCGCGGCCCGGCGTCATGGTGTGCACGGCATCCCCGAGTAACGTAACTTCTGAACTGGGCCAGGGTTGCAGCGGGACTGACGTGCGGATGTTGATGGATTGCACCGTTGCAGGATCCGTCAATTGGATGAGCCGGCGAAAATTCGGATGCCAGGTGTGTGTCAGCCTCTGTGCCAGACGCAGTAGATCATCCGCTCCCAGGTGAGTGGGGTCTTCGGCAAAATTCTGGCGCGCGGCCCACAATCCCCAGCCGATGCTGTCGTCCGCGATGCTGTCCGCGAACGCCGGCCAGCGCGCCATGAACTCGACGTTGGAACGATTGGGGGCGAACTCGAGGGAATGGATGATCGCGCCGAAACCCTTCGGCGCCATGATCATCGACATGCCCTTGAACATTTTTTCGGACAGCAGCGCCCTGCTCTGCGCAGTCATCGCAAGCTTGCCGCCGACCGAGACAATGCCGGTATCCTCGTGGCGCGCCTGAGGCAGGCGTTGCCCGCGAACCCGCGAACCGGCTCCGTCGGCGCCCACCAGCACCTCTCCAGTGGCCGTCGTGCCGTCTTCGAAGTGCACGGTGATGCAGCCATTCGGATCCTGCTCGTAGCGGACGAACTTCTTACCGAAGAAGACCTGCTCTTCGAGCCCGGTGAGAAGTACCTGCCGCAATGTCTTGCGGATCACATTCTTCTCCCCGTCGGCGCCTGCGGCCTCCCCCTCGACCTCCAGGCACAGCAGCTCCGAGAGATGTTCGGTGAGGAGGTTGAAGTAGCGCGGGGTGCGGGCGCTGGTGGCGACGAACAGGTCGTACACCGAGGAGGGCACGCAGGCTTTCAGCGCCCGGCTGCCGGCCGGACTGATGCCGACCCGGTAGCCTCCCCGGCCTTCCCGCGCGGTCCGGTCGCGCTCATAGACCGCGACGGGAATACCCGTTTGCTTGAGCCCGTGCGCGAGGGCGAGACCGCGGTACCCGCGCCAATGACGATGACGCGCATCACAGCAGGAGTTGCACTACTCATCGCCGACGATCCCCGGCGCACCCACCGCAGCCAGCTCGGCGGCAACCCGGCGGATCCACTCCTCACTCCAGTTGAGCCCACCGGAGCGCAGATCCGTGACGACTGATCTAACCCAGGACAGTTCCGTGTCCAATGCCGCACGGATGAATTCCATCTCCAGCAGGAAGAGTCTGGGAATCATGGCCGCCTGCTTGAGCCCCGTATCGATGCGTTGGATTTCCGCTTCGATCGTCGATATCCGCACCTGCAGCTGCTGCAGGACATCTTCCGGCGTCAGCAGCGGCAGGAACGAAATCGCGGCAGGGAATTGCGGAAACTCGCGCGCGGGTTTCGCCAGGATTTGACGCATCCACTCCACTGCAGTGGCGCGCCCTGCGGCGGTGATCTCATAGACGGTCCGCTCGGGTCTGTTTTCCTCGCGCGATACCGGCTGACGGCAGATCAGCCCTTCACGCTCCAGACGCTCGATCGTCTGGTACAGCCCGGCACGCTGGGTGACGTTTATGACCTCATCCTTGCCGCGTTCCTTGATCAGGCGTTGCATGCGATAGGGGTGCATTGGTGCCTCGCACAGCATCGCGAGCGCCGCCAGCGCCATGGGAGAGCGTTTGGGTGAATTCTTCATAGTCGTATTATTACTAGTTGTAGTATAACTAGTCAACTGTCAGCAGGCCTCCGCGGGCCGCTAGAGCCTGTTCAGGGAGAGGTGCGGACGTTCCTCTGCGCAAACAGGCGTACGAAGGCCTCCGGATCACAGGGCATGCTGTGGAGGAAGCCTTGAATCTCATCGCAGCCCCGCTCGCGCAGGAATGCCTCCTGCGCGGCGCTTTCCACCCCTTCCGCGACGATGTTGACGCCGAGCGCCTTGCCCAGGGAAATGATGGCGTCGGTGATCGCCTGATCATCCTGGTTGCCGGGAAGCTCCCGAATGAAGGAGCGATCGATCTTCAGAGTATCGATGGGAAACTGCTTCAGCTGCGAGAGCGAAGAATAGCCCGTGCCGAAGTCGTCGATGGCCAAACGCACGCCGAGCGACTTGATGACTGCCGCGGTCTGCGCGGCCTGGTCCACACTGTTCATGATCATGCTTTCGGTGATTTCAAGTTCGAGGCAATGCGCCGGCAGTCCGCTGTGCTGGAGCGCCGCGGTGATGACTTCCACGAGCGCCGGATCCTTGAACTGGCGCGGCGACAGATTGACCGCCATGACGAGCGGCGGGATGCCCAGATGCTGCCAGGCGACGCTCTGGGCGCAGGCGGTGTGTAACACCCACTTGCCGATGGGCACGATCAGACCGGTATCCTCGGCCAGCGGGATGAAAGCGTTTGGAGACAGCACTCCCAGTTGCGGACTGTTCCAGCGCAATAGTGCTTCGACGCCGCAGATGCGGCCCGTGCACAATTCGATCTTCGGCTGATACTCGAGAAAAAGCTCGTTGCGCTCGAGCGCGTGCACCAGATGCGTCTCCAGCACGATGCGTTCCACGGACATCGGCGCCACCACTCCCGAGTAGAACTGGAAGTTGTTCTTGCCTTCATCCTTGGCGAGGTACATGCCCATGTCGGCCTGTTTCATCAGGGTCGGCGCGTCCGTGGCGTCCTCGGGATACCGGGCGATGCCGATACTGGCCGTTACACGGCATTCGTAGCTCATGATCCGCACCGGTTTGAGCATGGCCGCCAGGATAGTGGCCGCGACGGCTGCCGTGGCGGCCTCGTCGGTCACCGGATCGAGCAGTACGATGAACTCATCGCCGCCAAAGCGGGCGACGACATCGGAACTGCGAACGCAGGCGCGCAGGCGCTGCGCGACCTGTTTCAGGACCTGGTCGCCGGCTTCGTGTCCGAGTGAGTCGTTGACTATCTTGAATCGATCCAGATCGACGAACAAGACCGCGCATTTGTGATTGCGCCGCTGCGCACCCTCCAGCGCATGCGTCAGAAGCTCCACGAAGATCACCCGGTTGGGTAGCCCGGTCAGTTCATCGTGCGTCGCGAGGTACTGAATGCGCGCCTCCGCAAGCTTGCGGGGCGTGATGTCCTCGACGATCGCGACGTCATACAACAGCCGGCCCTTGCCATCGTAGCGGGGAGCGGTGGCAATCTTGACCCAGATGGTCGATCCGTCCTTGCAGATGTAGCGCTTCTCGATGCGCAGCGATTCGAGCTCACCGGCATGCAGCCGCTTGCGATCCAGGTCCGTGGCATGTACATCGTCCGGGTGGGAGATCTGCCACACGGTGAGCTGGCTCAGTTCCTGCTGGGCATAGCCGAGCATCTTGCGCAGCCAGCTGTTGCTCCAGATCAGATGGCCGTCCGGATCAACATGCGCGATGCCGACGGCCGCCAGCTCGACGGTACTCGCATAGCGCGCCTCACTGTCGCGCAGCTGCGTCTCGAGCGCACGGCGCTCGGTGATGTCGTGGATGGTGCCGACGACTGCCACCGGATTGCCCTGCTCATCTTCACGGACTTCAACCGAGAGCTGCACGATTTTGGCAACGCCGCTGCGCGGCAGGAGCAGTCGTACTTCGGAGATATTGTAGGTGTTCGGACCGACCGGAATCGTCTTGCTCCTTTGCTGCAGGGTCCAGCGATCATCCGGATGCACGTGCGCCATGAAACTCTCGAAGCTCGACTGGTAGGTTGCCGGATCCTCCTCGAGCATGTGGTAGAGCTCTTCCGACCACCAGCTTCCGCCGGTAGCGATATCGGCTTCCCAATTGCCGATCCGTGCGAGCCGCTGCGTGTCCCGGTAGCGCCTCTGCGTCCTGCGCAGGGCGGTCTGGGTGACTTTCTTTTCGGTGATGTCCTGCAGCGTTCCATGGACGATCAGGGACCGAGCATGCTCATCGAGCGTGGCTTCGCCACGTGTTTCGATGATGCGCTCGGTGCCGTCCGGAAAGGTAATGCGTACTTCAACTGGGTCGACTCTTTCTCCAGCGAAAATCTGTTCACGCGCCCGATCCAGGCGCGAGTGATCTTGGGGATTCACCAGTGCACGGAACCGCTCGTACGGTCGTGCTTCGACTTCCCGGTTGAGTCGCAGCATGCGGTACAACTCGTCCGACCACCAGTGGGTATCGTTGACGATGTCCCAGGTCCAGCTGCCGATTTTCGCAATGCGCTGTGCCTCATTGAGGCGGTTTTCGGTCAAAGCCAAATCGCGCATGGCGGGAAGATCGCGATCCTCTTCGATGATCCACAGCGTCAGTGGCAGCGGGCCTGCGGGGAACTCGCCCTGCCTCAGATGCAGCCGCAGTCGCGTCCCGTTCTTGTGCGCGCCCACAGCCGCAAAACCCGCTGCCGAGGCCGGCACTGTGGCAGCGTTGAGCCACTGGCTGGCGGTGGCGGGAAAGAGCAACTCTGCGGACTGGTCAACGCATTCCGCCTGCG
The DNA here is from genome assembly GCA_036498905.1 of Steroidobacteraceae bacterium. Lineage (GTDB taxonomy): Bacteria > Pseudomonadota > Gammaproteobacteria > Steroidobacterales > Steroidobacteraceae > DAIDKA01. Next base: position 60,012 of record DASYER010000075.1, read on the forward strand.
CGTAGCCGAACAGATGCACAACGTGGGCGTTCGCAAACCGAATGCGTGCGTTTTGATCGACGACGAGCACCGCCAGCGGCAGGCGCTCCAGCAAGGCTGTCGCGGCGGCAAACTCCATGGCGAGCGGCGGGAGGCAATCCTGCTCGGACCGGACTGGTTGCATGTTCTTCTGCGCATCAGTGGCGGGCACCTCCCGTTATCGGTCAACCTGCATGTCCTTTGAATGGGGCAGCACCCAGAATGTGACGGGGGTCACTCCTGCTGCGTTAATGTTCAATGTTGTGATTGAAACTGTGTGCCTCCGATCGCAATCCGGCCGGGAAAATCACATTTCCCCCACCCCTGGCCGATAATCCACTACATGGTTGCTCTGAGAACGACTGCCCCCGTTGCGATCGCCGCCGCGGCGGATGAAGAGCCGGCAACGGCGCTGCAGGATGACCCCGCGTTTGCAGCCGTTTCGGATGCCGAACTGGAACGTTGGATCGGAATCTTGCGACGCCAGGCCAGCGTTGCCTGTGCGGCGCTGTCCTTGTCCGACGGAACTCGCCAGATCATCAGGGTTGTCGGTCCCACCACCGGATTGCCCGTGCGCGTGAGCGAGATGGCTGCAGAGGTCTCTCTCGAGGACTTCCTGCTCGGACCGACGAGCGCGGGACGCAGCGATGCCACCGGAGCGTTCGCCGAAGCAAGCATCGTCCTGGCAGGCAAGATCATGGGCCGCCTGGCGCTTGCCGACCCGAATCCGCGGACCTGGTCCGTTGAGGATCTCGCAGCGCTGGGTGATACGGCCGCGGGAGTTGTCACCGAGTTGGAGCGGCGCCTGGCGAAGGCGCAGGTCGCACGAATCCACGATCTGGTGGCATCCCATAATCGCGTTCACGACATGATCGGAACCGGCGCTCCGCTGCATGACGTGCTGGTCGAGGTGTGCACGATCATCGAGCGGTACGACGCATCTCTCATGCCATCGGTCCTGCTGCGCGACCCGGTGTCGAACACGCTGCATTCCGGAGTCGGACCCTCCTTGCCGAAGGAATATCTGGCTTCCGTGGATGGGGCACCGATCGGTCCGAGTATCGGCACCTGTGGTCCGGCGGCCTGGTTCGGTGAATTCGCGATCTCCGAGGATCTGGGTCAGGACCCGAAGTGGGCACCCATACGTGCGATGGCGGAACTGGCCGGCGTTGCACACTGTTGGTCGATGCCGATCAAGGACACTACCGGGGAAGTCCTCGGCACGCTCGCCCTGTACGGGCGTCGACCCCGGCGTCCGCAGCCTGAGCATGTCGCCCTGCTGCGGGACTGGGCGCGCGTGGTCGGTACGGCGCTTGAGAGAACCCGCTCGCTGGATCGTCTGAAGCACGATGCCCGACATGACAGTCTGACTGGACTGCCCAACCGGGCGGCCATTTTCGAGAAACTGGATGGCGCCATCCAGCAGGTGCGCGCCGAGGCGCCACTGGGTGTGTTCTTCGTGGATCTGGATGGCCTCAAGGCCATGAACGACACCCTCGGACATGACGTCGCCGATGAAATGATCCGGGAAGTTGCGCGACGCCTATCGCATAGCGTCAAGGCCACTGACTTCGTCGGCCGCTTCGGCGGTGATGAGTTCATCGTCGTCGCGGAAAGCCTCGGTGACCCGGATGCGGCCGGTCAGCTCGGTGCGCGACTGCTCGATGCGGTCGCCCAGCCGCTGCCGGGGCTTGGGTCACGGGTGGTCACTGCGAGTATCGGCATCGCCCTGATCCGAACCAGCGCCATCGATGCTCGGGAAGCAATCCGCAGATCGGATGCCGCCATGTACGAGGCCAAGCGTACCGGGCGTGATCGCTGCGTTTTTGCAGAGGTCGGCGCGACTGTCCGGGCCGGTCGCCGACTGGAGCTGGTGCGGGCGCTGCGCGGGGCGGAAACGCGCGGCGAAATGCATCTGGTGTATCAGCCGGTCATTACCCTGCCCACCCGTCGCATCATCGGCGTCGAAGCCCTGCTGCGCTGGAATAGCCCGACACTGGGAGAAGTAGCGCCGAGCGAGTTCATACCGATCGCGGAGGACTCCGGGAGCATCCTGCAGATCGGCGCCTGGGTGCTGTGGGAGAGCTGCCTGGCGCTCGCCGATCTGACATCGGCCGGTCACCGACTCAGGCTCGGTGTCAACGTCTCGGCCCGACAGCTGTCGCAACCGGACTTCCCGCTATGGGTGCGACAGACGCTCGCGCACGCGCAGTTCAGTGCCGATATGCTGAGTCTGGAACTGACCGAGACCTCGCTGCTGCGTCCGGACAGCGTCACAGTCGGCAATGTGCGCGCATTGGAAGGCATGGGAGTGCGCGTGGCGCTCGATGATTTCGGTACCGGGTACTCCTCCTTGACCTGGCTGCGTGATCACCCCTTCGGCGCGATCAAGATCGATCGTAGTTTCATCGCCGGTATTCACGAGCAGGAAAGCAGCCGTGCGATCGTCGCAGCCGTCATCCGCATGTCCAAGGATCTGGGCTGCACCGTCACGGCGGAGGGTGTGGAGACCGAGGAGCAGCTGCGCATCCTGGAGGAATTGGGTTGCCATCAGGCGCAGGGATTTCTGATCGCCCGGCCCGGCAGCATCACCGCGCTGCGCGAGCGTTTCGACGGAACCGGCCTCGCGTTTGCCGGCAGCTGAGCTCGATTGCCTCGGCCGCGCCATCGGCCTACAGTTGCAAGATAAAGAAGGCAGGCCGGGGCGGGGAAAAATAATGAACTGTACGGGGGTCATTCGGGCAGCCGCAATGGTGCTGGGACTGGCTGGCACGGCCGGTGCAGCCGCCGCAACCCACGGACGGGTGACCGACCTGAACGGCGCACCGTTGGCCCAGGCGATGGTGACACTCACCAAGTCCGCGCAAGCCGCCGGCGCCACCGCGACCACTGTATTCACGAACGCCACCGGGGAATTCAGCTTCGCGGCAAATGCACCGCAAGGCACACTGCGGGTGCGGCTGCTGAATTACCGACAGATCGGCAACTCGATACGCGTCGGCGCGCAGGCACTGACCATCCTGATGAGCCCCGAGGCGAACCAGGCCGGAACGGCCCCCGCTTCGGCCTATCTGAAGGACATCAAGAATCCGGCCCATCGGGAGGCGTTGGTGATGACCTGCGTCGCCTGCCACCAGCTGCCGGCGCCCGAGGTGCGGGCCTACGCCAAACTGCTCGACGACACCCCTTCGACTCAATCAGCTGCCGGCCGCGAGCTTGCCTGGGCGGCGGTCGTGAAGCAGATGAACTACATCTCCAACGTGGAGTTCGGCCGGGCGGGCAACCTGGTCCCTTCCGGCGACAATGTGTATTCGGGCGGCGATCCGGCACCCACGGCCAAACTGCTCAATGAAGCGCTGCGCGGTCCGCTGCTCGAGGTCCGCGGATACAGTTACGGCGCGCCGCTGATCGTGACGGCGCGCACCATCATTCGGGAGTTCGAAGTCCCCCCACCGAATGCGGTCCGCGAAGCTGTTCCATTCGAGGGCACGAACTACCTGTATGCGGCGGATGTCAGCTCAAACCGGCTGATCCGTATCGACACCCGCTCTGGAGCCGTGAAGGACTACCCGATTCCCGGAAAGGAACTGTGGGGACCGCACACGCTCGTGCCCGGTGCCGACGGGATCTGGGCGAGCCCATTTTTTCCAGGTGCGCTGATGCGCTTCGATCCGCATGCGGAGCAATGGAAGCTGTGGCGCCTGAATCCACCGGGAGGACTTCCGGTCGGGCTGCACGACATCTCCTTCGACGCCAACCATGATCTGGTCACCGATCAGCATGGTCGCATCTGGTTTTCAGACATCGTCAACAATGCCGTGGGCTGGCTGGATCCGAAGTCCGGCAGGACCGGCGAGTTCAAAATCCCGCCGGTGCGCGCTCGTACGGGCGGTGAACAGGTCTACGGCCTGGCCATGAGCCCCGATCGTACGCACGTGTGGTACTGCCAGCTCGGGATCGGCAGCTTCGGCAGTTTCAATACCGAGACCCTCAAGTTCGAGACCCACGTGGAATTCGCCAGTGCCACCGCGGGGCCGCGTCGGATGTCGATGTCCGATGACGGGGTTTTGTATCTGGCCCTGTATGGGGCTGGGCAACTCGCCGTGTACGACACGAAGGCCGGGCGCATGGTGGGCATTTATGATCTGCCCGATCGCGCCAGCGCGCCGTATGCGACGACCTGGGACCCGATCCGCAAGGTGGTGTGGGTTTCGACCTCCAATGCGGATGCCATCTATCGCTTTGACCCGCGCACGCGGGCCATGGGCGTACTGCCCTTACCACGCGAGCGCGGCTTTCTGCGCATGTTGTATGTCGATCGCCACAGCGGCTCATTGGTGAGCTCCTACGCCAACATCGTGGAGCACGTCCGCGGCCCGCGCATGGCGCTGCTCATTGACCTCGGCGACGGTGCAACCACGACGGTTGCGGAGGCAGCCCGATGAAAATCTCCTGCGGCGCACCGCTCGTCATGACACTGCTCTTGGTGCTGCCGACGGCCGGATTCGCGGCCGATGCTGGCCTGCGACAGGGCCTGTCCCCGCTGGCCGCTCACCAGCATTGCGATGAGTGCCATGCGATGCAGGAGGCACGCATCGGGCCGCCATTTGTAGCGGTGGCTGCCCGCTATGCCGCCGAGAAGGATGCGGCCGTCAATCGCCTGGCACTGAAGATCATCAATGGCGGCGCTGGCAACTGGGGCACCATTCCGATGGTCCCCAATGAACGGATCAGCCTTGATGATGCGCGGGCTATCGCGCGCTGGATCCTCGCGCTAGGCCATACAGGCTAGCGCCGCCGGATCAGGCTCCCGCCGACTCACGGACAAGATCCTGAGTTGCCTTTCGGAGTGCGTCCTCAAACATCGGCGCCAGATCTCGCAGCACGAACTGGACCCGCTGCTGTGGCTCAAGCGTCGCGTTGGTTCGCAAAGTGGCCAGATAGAAATCGAGAAATCGCTCCTCATTCTCGAATGACAGCCGCGACGGGTTGCCGTGCGGAGCTGCGATTACCAACACCACGAAGGGATGGTTCATCGCCTCGAACTGCGGCACGTTTTCAATGCCCACGACCTTGCGCAGGGTTTCACGGGAGGCGGGTTGCCGCAGATCAAACACGGCCGCTATCGTGCGCTGGCTCGTAGCATCGACGCTCATTGGATGTCCTTTCGGTAGCTGCGCCAGAATACTAGCAGTAGCCGTGGCGTTTCCGGGTTCCCGTGCCGTTTACGGGGCAGGTCCCTCCAGAACACCGCCGATTTTGAGGCGGATCTTATAGACGGCATCGCAGGCGGCGACGTATAGCGTCTTCCCGTCCGCACCGCCAAAGGCGACATTGGTGGCGCAAATCTGCTTCTTCGGTTCTGCGCCAAGTATCGGCAGGTTGATGGTGCCCAACAGCTTCCCCGTGGGCGCCGTCACCCGCACCAGACCCGGTCCCGCGCCGCCTGTAGAATAGATATCTCCTTGCGAGTCGGAGCGCATGCCATCGCCGATGCCCACCCCCTGTGCGAATAGCGTCCCGTCGGCCAGGGTGTCGTCCGGTTTGACGCTATAGCGCATCATCTTGTTGAATGCGCTCAGGTAGAGGTATTTCTCATCGGCCGAGAGGGTGACTCCGTTGGGAATGCCACCCAGCTGCTTATCAGTGAGCAACTGAGTCGTCTTGCCGTTCTTAATCAGCCAGACGGCATCCTGCAATTCCTTTTGCGGGCTTTTCATCGCACCGCGCAGGCCGAAGTCATTGTCGGTCAGATACACGGCACCATCGGATTTAATCGAAATGTCGTTGGGGCCGTTGAAATGCAGGCGCCCTGCTCCATCCGACAGCACGACATGCCGACCATCTTTCTCCAGGCGCATCACTTTGCGGTCATCATCGGCACACCACAGAATCCGACCCTGCGGATCGACCCCCGAGCAGGAGGGCCCGATCAGCAGCACGTGTGAGCGGCCGGCCCGTGTCTGGGCGCCAACATTCTCGACATCCTCGCCCGAATAGCCGGCCTTCTCCATGAAGACCGAGACGACATTGTCGGGAGTGATCTTGTAGAGCACGTTGTCCAGCAACCCGCCGAGCAGCAGAAAGCCGCTGCCGTGACCGTCCCGCACCCAGGTCGTCCCCTCGTTGAGTCCGAAACCCGAGGCCACAAGTTCGACCTTCGCATCCGGTGCGATCAATGCATCCAGTCCCGGATCGGCCCGAGTGATGCTGGAAGGCATTGGAGCCGGCGCCGGTCCGTCCCCGCGCATCTGCGCCGCGGCCGCCGCGCACGGAGCCCAGTACAGCGAGCCTGCCAAGGCTACGACCGCCGATGCGGCGACCATCAATCCATTCGATTTCATGGGAACTCCCTGCAGTTCGCGCGAAGGGGCCGCAGCGCGCCGGCCGGCTTAGGATACTGCAGGGAGATCAGGACGGCAGCGAAACAGACTATCGGCTAGTTCGGTACCTGTGCGAATTGCCCGGAAGGATCGCTGAAGATGATTTCCACGCGACGATTCTGCTGGCGGCCCTCCGGCGTGTCGTTTGATGCCACCGGAAAGGCTTTGCCCCGACCCCGTGTCCGCACGCTGTCCTGCGCAACACCGCGCTCGCTCAACGCATCGGCCACAGCGCGCGCACGCCGCTCGGACAGCGCGTCGTTGTACTCATCGGTGCCGCGACTGTCCGTGTGCCCTTCGATGAGGATCTTGGTCTGCGGATTGGCATTCAAAAACGCCGCCAGGCGCCCGATTACCAGGTTGGCTCCGGGCTTCAGGGTTGCCTGCGCCGTGTCGAACAGCACATCCCCGAGGGTGACGACCATGCCCCGATCGGTTTTCTTGGCCTGCAGATCCGCCAGCTGTTGCTGGGTACTGGCCAATTGGGCCTGCGCTGCCACGGCCGCATTCTTCGCCAGATCGGCCTGCACCTGGGCATTCTGGGCCTGCGCCTGGGCGCTCTGAGCCTGCGCCTGCGCGTTCTGGGCTTCGCGAGTGCGCGCGGCCAGCAGGATCTTGTTGCGGTCCTCCTGCGCCCGTGCGATTTCCTGACGCGCGCGCGCTTCGGACACCCGGGCCTCACCGGCCTGTGCATGGCGCAGTGCCAGATAGGCCAGATGATCCACTATCGCCGGCGGTTGATCGTGCTGCTGGGCGACCTCGGCCTGCTGCAACGAATCACGCGCGGCCTCAAGGTCACGACCGGCCGCCTGCTGCGCCAAGGGCTCCTGGGCGAGCGTGTCGATTTCGGCACGTGCCTGCTCAACCTGCTCACTTCGCTGCGGGACCGACGCACAAGCCGCGAGCAAAGACGCCACGGCCCCCACTAATATGATTTGTTTCATCGCAAACTCCTCAGAAGCGCCTTATTGGGCGTTCGAATTGGCGTCCGCCGCACGAGCCGACTCCCGGCGCAAGGTTTCATTCCCCTGCACGACCTCGTGAGCCGCTCGCTGCGCTTCGGCATCGGCGGCACGGGCCGTAGCCACATCGGCGTCCGCTTCGGCTGACTGCGCGTAGCGCCGCGCCTCATCGTATTTACCCTCGCCGTTCGCCTTTTCGGCGTTGCTGAGTTCGTCATGCGCACGTTGCAGGTCTGCCGCCGCAGAACGCTGCGCGCCGCCCTTGTCTGCCTGCTCGATTACGGTCCGCGCACGCGTCACCTCTTCCGAGGGTGGAGGCCCCTCGGTGGCACAGCCGGCGGCCAGGCCGCACGCGAGCAGTGCGGCCGATAACAATTGAGTTCGAAGCGACATGAGTTTTCCCTCAAGGTTCGATGCAAGTACAGGTTGCATCGTAGGATGAGGGCGCGGCCTTGGCCGTCGGCGATGAGCGCTCTTGTGGGGGCGCCTAATCCGCAATCCCGCGTAGGACTGCGCCGCGCACAGCTTCAAGGCCCGCTCTGCCGTAGAGCGGGTCTTAAGCCCCTGGCGTCTAGTTCGACAGCACGACCGCGATTCTGGTGGCAGTCAGGGTATTGCTCGCCGCATCGTACCGGCCGGTGGCACTCACGCCCTGCACACCCCTCGCACCCGGCAGTTCGCCGGCCAGAACCGCCACGAAACTTGCGAAATCCATGAACATTTCACTGTGCATGGGACCGGACTGCCCGATCGTGAAAACATCACTGCTGCCGCTCAGATCCGGAACGATGGACAGTGGGGAGGACACGTTCCGCAGGTCGAGGTCCTGGGGCCCGATGCGAATGGAGTCGTCGCCGTCACCATTTGAATCGTTGCTGCCGCTGTTGCCGCTGCCATTGCTGTTGCCACTGCCACTACCACTGCCATTGCCGCTGTTGCCATTGCCGCTATTGCCATTGCCATTGCCATTGCTTCCACCATTTGCGGTGGGCAGCTGCAGTAGCAGGCTGGTGCTGGCACTGGTGAGCTGGGCAAACGCCGTCGTTGAACCGCCGTGATCGAAATGCACGTTCAGCTGCGCCGGCAAGGTCGGCAACCCGATCAGTGTTTCGGCTGTGAAATCCGGAGGTGCAGAGCCGAAGGGCGTTGCGAAGCCGCGCACCCCGGTAAAACCAGTGACGGCGAACGCGCTCAGATCCAGTGTGCCGGTATTCACCACATAGGCATTGGCACTGGCGTCGGTGGCCGTGCTGCTGCCGGTACCTGAGAAGTCGAATGCCATTGGGGGTAGACCGTCAAGCGATTGCAGTGCCAGGCTCACCGAACCGGTCTGGAGGCTGGTCATCACGCCCCAAGCCGGGGTCACATCCAGGCGGACCTGGCCGTTGCTGGTATCAAGAGTCAGGGTGTGATCACTGCCACGCGTCGCCGCGCCGAAGGCCTCGATATGCTGTCCAACTGAAACGTCCGCGGTCGTGAATGTACCGGTCTGGCCCTGTTTTACGACCACCGTGCCGGCGCCGATGGTGATCTTGGCGTCACGCTGTTCGAAATCGAAATCGCCGTTACCCTCGTTCCAGGTGGCCGCTCGAACCGTCAATGTGGTCTGGTTACGCGCAATCACTGTACCGGACAGCTGGTCCTGACCCGCGCGCTCGAGGCTGCTCCCAGCCAACACGTTCGTTGCCGCGATCACCGGCGCGGTGCCGCTTTGGGTTGTTCCGAATGCCGCAACTTTGGCATTCATCGGCAGTGCGGCCAACGCCGTCAGGCCGGCATCCCCGAGATAGGCCTTGCCATCAATCTGGTACGTCGTGGCCGGGTTCACCTGCACCGTCACCTCGCCCACGGAGGCGCCTTCGTCCTGGAACGGCTGCACCGCCACCAGGAACTGATCCTGCGCCGCCGTCGTACTCGTCAGTAGTCCGCGTACGCGAACTGGCCGGGTATCGGATGCGGCCAAACTGGCCACCAGCGTTGGAGTGACCGTGACGGTGTCAGCGGTAAGGTCCACCGCATTCGAGACGGCCAGATTGAAGTCCAGTGCCAGCCTGGCGAGGTCATTCGGGTTGATTTTCAGATGATGGGTTGCATCGAGCTGCACCGTGACACTGAGCGGCCCCGTAAGAGGCTGGCCGGTGCTGTCCACGGGCGTTAGCGCCACCGGATTGCCCGTGCCATCGTCGGCGCTGATCTGCGAGTTGCTGTAGTCAATCGTGAGTTTCGCGGCGACGTACTCGGCCTGCGGGATTTGGCCCGCGCTTAGCACTTCGGAAAGATCGACGAGCTTGGTGAAATCGACCTTGGTCGTCGTCGGGATGGTTTCCACCGTGGCGCCTGCGGCGGTTTGAAGCTGCAAAGACGTCAATGAAACGATGTAGCTGAGAAAATCGCCCTTCGCATCGGTCATCGTGATCAGCGCAGTACCGCAAGTCTGCGCCGAGCAGCTCTGAGTAGTGGTGGCAGGTGCCATCGGGGTGGATGGCATCGTGGCGGGTGCCGCGGCGACTGACGCCATGGCTGCCGGTGCCGCTCCCATCGTCGTGCCACCGCATGCATCGAGCAGCGAGGCCAAACCGATGACGGCCATTGTGACCCGCAAAATTCGACCAGCGCGCAGTTGCCAGGCATGCATTGCGAAATTCCCTTGAAGTCATTACGGATCGTAAGTACCCCAATGTGCAATCTGCGTTTCATGGATATGCGACGCCGGATGGCGACAGCAATGCGCGGCTCGATCCGCCGCAGCAGTTGTCGAAACAACAAAGGGTGTCAGATCACCGCCCCTCGGCCCGACGAGCCGCTGTGCCGCTGGCAGGCGCGCATGAATCGCACTTTTACTCTATTTATCAGGAACCTAGGTCATATCGTCGACGACCGTTGCGGCAGCAGTGGGGTCCCATCCCCTCGCGCCGACCATGGCAGTTATAACGGGCCGTCGCACGGGCTGCGCCACTTCGGGATAAAATCCCGCCATTGCTTCAGATAACAAGTAAGACCGTTAGGGGGTTTCCATGATGATCCGCCGTAGCCGCATTCTGGGCACAAGCTGGCTGCTGTCCGCCGTAATCGTCGCGGGCGGGGCCATGAGTCACATTGCGGTCGCCGCTACATCCGCCGCCAATGTGGATGCTAAACGACTCGATAAAGCCGCCAGCGAACCCGGTCAGTGGATGACTTACGGGGGCACCTATTCCGAGCAGCGCTTCAGCGCCCTCAAGCAGATCGACTCGAGCAATGTGACAACGCTGGGCCTGAAATGGTACGGCGACTACGAGACTAATCAGAATCAGCATGGCTCACCGCTGTACATCGATGGCGTCATTTACGTCTCCACCTCGCGCGATGTCGTGCAGGCCTTCGATGCGAAGAGCGGCAAGCCGCTGTGGACCTACAACCCGGGCATCCGCGGCGATCGGCTACGCTACAACGTCGGACTGGTGAACCGCGGACTCGCGGCGTGGAACGGCAAGATCATCATCGGCACGCTCGATGCGCGGCTGATCGCCATCGACGCGAAGACCGGCAAGGCAGTCTGGGATGTCGACACGGTCCCGGACAGCCTGAACCTGGGCGAGATGGGCAAGCACTACTCGATCACCATGGCCCCGCGCGCCGCGAAGGGCAAAGTGTTCATCGGCGCCTCCGGTGGCGAATACGGCGTGCGCGGCTTTATTGCGGCTTACGATGCCGAGACCGGCAAGCAGGCATGGCGGTTCTGGACCGTTCCGGGCGATCCGGCCAAAGGTTACGAGAACGCGCTGCTGGCCAAGGCCGCAAAGACCTGGACCGGCGAGTGGTGGAAGTCCTCGGGTGGCGGCGGCACCGTGTGGGATGCAGCCGTCTATGACCCGGTCACCGATCTGCTGTATTTCGGTACCGGCAACGCCTCGCCGTGGAATGAGCACACCCGCGAGCCGACTCTCGGCGACGACCTGTTCGCAGCCTCGGTCATCGCCGTCAAGCCGGACACCGGCGAATACGTGTGGCACTACCAGGAAACCCCGGGCGATGCCTGGGACTATGATGCCGTCAGCCCCATGTTGACTGCTGATCTGAACATCCAGGGCAAGAAGACCCACGTCATCATCCAGCCCTCGAAGAACGGATTCCTCTACGTTCTGGAAGCGAAGACCGGCAAGCTGCTCAGCGCCGATCCCTTCACGGAGGAGAACTGGGCCACCGGGGTCGACATGAAGACCGGTCGTCCGAACGTCGTGCCGGCGGCGCGTTACCAGAAGGACCCGTGGGACCTCGCACCCGGCGTGCAGGGCGGCCACAGCTGGCATCCGAATGCATTCAGTCCGCTCACCGGCCTGATCTATATTCCGGCCTGGGAAGCGTACTTCACCATGGCAGGCATGCCTCCCGGGAGCGGGCCGCCCGGCGGCGGCTTCAGTCTGGGCATTGCCATGGGTGCCAAGGTCGATCCGACCAAGTTGCAGCCCTATGCACGCAGCGGTGTCAAAGGCAGATTGGAGGCCTGGGATCCGATCACCCGCAAGATCGTGTGGCAGACCGAGCCCTCCCCCAATGGCGCGACCACCAGCGGCGTGCTGGCGACGGCCGGCAATCTGGTGTTCATGGGTGATGGTGCCGGCAAGATCCTCACCGCCTATGACGCGAAGAACGGCACCAAGCTGTGGAGCTTCGATGCCAAGACCGCGATTTTCGCTGCGCCCATCAGTTACGAGCTGGACGGTGTGCAATACATCGCGGCCAGCGTCGGTGGTGCCAGCACGGGTGGCTACTTCGCGCCGACCAACGCGCGCATGCTGGTGTTCGCACTCGGTGGCAAGGCGGTTTTGCCGGAGCCCCCGGCGTATACCCCGCCGCCCCTTAACCCGCCGCCTTCGACTGCTTCAGCCGAGGTGATCGCGCATGGCGGCGAGGTGTATACGCAGTTCTGTTCGGTCTGCCATGGAGCCAATGGATTCCAGGCCCGTACCAGCTTCCCGAATCTCACTGTCACTCCGCTGCTGTGGACGCAGCCAGGCTTTGACCAGGTCGTGCTGCAGGGTGGCCGGGCCGACAAAGGCATGGGCAACTTCGGCAAGGATCTGAAGCCCGAAGATGCGGTGGCCGTACGCGAATACCTGATCTCCCGGGCAAACATCCTCAAGACGGCCGGCCCGGGTGCCGCGGGTGCCGGTGGCCGCGGCCGCGGTCGACCTGCCGCTGCTCCGCCGCCGGAGAACGGGCACGCCAACTAACCGCAACGCATCAATGCGTTCCACAAGGCCGGCCGCTGCGAAGCGGCCGGCCTTTTCTTTTATGGAGCGGCCTACGGCGCTGCCTGAGTCTGCGCGGCAATCGTACCCAGCACTGCCTGTGCCACGCGCTCATCAGTCTCCCCGGCCTCTTTGAATTTCACCGGATAGCGGATCGTCGCCTCCATATGTCCGCTGACGAGGCGCATCTGCACCTGCGGCGCATGCTCCGGACCGTACTTCCCGACGGCTGCGCCAATCGCCTGCAGGAGTTTTACCTTCAGGCTGGCGTAGTCCGCGACGCTCGGCAGCGGCAGGCTGGTCTCCCGGAAGCTGGTGTCCGTATCCGCGACCTGCTTGAACAGACCGCCGCTGGTCTGGAATACGACCAGGTTGGCAAACGCAACCACCCGACCGGTGGCACCCAAGGGCCCTTGCTGGTTGATTTCCCGCAAATGCAGTCGCACCAGGCCGATGTCCATCACCTCACCGACCACCGTGCCGATCTGGATGCGATCACCGACCCTGATTCCGTACTTGCCGATCAGAAAGAAGTAACCGACCACCGAAACCAGGACACTTTGCATGGCGACGGCAAGCCCGGCCGTGAGCAGCCCGGCGAAGGTCGCAAAGGTGCTGATCTCGGTGACGAAGCTCAGACAAATCACCGCGATCGCGATGGCCCAGATGACTATCGTGCGTATCAGCAGCAGCTGATAGCGGCGGTGTGAGTCATGCGCGTATCGCTGCACGGCCCTGCGCCACACTTCACCCAGTGCGAAGACAACGGCCAGAATGGCGGCAACCAGTGCCAGACGGACCCCGAGTGCCGTCGAGGCATCGTGATACTGTTTTTGCGCCGAATCGTGCCAGCTGGCCAGGTTGTGCCGGTACTGATGGAGCAATACCTGCTCCTTGCCCAGGGGCAGAAGGATGTCGGAGGTCTGTTTAAACAGCCACGCGAGGGTATCGAATTGGTCGCGCAGGGCCTTCAGCGCCGCGCCGCTGGCATGATCCGCCTCGGCAGCAAGATTCGTGCTGCGGGTCGAGTAGGCCTGCAGCTGCGCACGCGGTGCGGCGCTGATCGTCTTGAAGGTATTGGCCAGTGCGGCGGTACGCTGGTCGATGGCGGCAATGGCGCTGACCTTACTGCGCTGCCGGAACACTTCAGTGCCCAGATCCCAGATGCCGGAACGCCCGGCCGGCGCACCGGAACTGCCGGCGCCTGCCGGGGCCGTCGCCGCCGCAGTCGCCACTGTTCCTGATGCCACGGGCGTCGCTGCGCCGGGTACGTTGACTCCGGCGCCCGGTACGGTGGCCGCGATCGCATCGATCTGCGCCTTCAGGGCATTCGCGTTGGCCGCCTTCGGATCACTGCTGCGAACGAACTCGTCCATGGTCTGGAGCAGGTTCTGGCGCGCACTGACCATCGCGAGCTCGCCCTGAAGCTCAAGCAGTTTCGCCTCGACATCGGCCCGATCCTTCCCGGCTGTGGCCAGCTTCTGCCGGTCCTGCACAATCTCCTGCTGCACACTTTTGACGTCCGCGTCCGACTGCGCCTGCTGCTGGGTGAGCGACTGCGAGGCGGTGGTGATGGTGGGGTCGATCTGCGCAGTCGACTCACTGCTCAACAGCTCGGCGTTCGCGCGTGCGATATCAAACGCAAGGCTCACGACCTTGTCGGCCGTTTGTCGATTCGCGAACAGCAGCAGCAGATCGCTGGGCTGGGTCGCGTTCTGCTGCTGGGTGCCAAGGGCCCGGTACCACTCGACAGTGTCATCCAGAATCTGAATGACCTGATCGCCGCTCAATACCGACACCTTTGAGTTCGCGGCATACGCGCCGGCCACCGACAGGGCCAGTGTCGTCACTGTGATCAGGATCACTCGTTTGAAATGTTTCATTTATTGCTCGTTTGAAATCCGCCAATGTGTCGGACAAACCCGACATTTCATCCAGCGCTGCACCGACCGCGGACCGCACCTGCAGCATTGCTCCGGTGCCATGATCGCAGATGTCGCAACTACATCGCACCTGCCTGCCATGCGGCTTCCACCACCCCTGAGACACACCGCCACGCTGATCGGTCGCTCGGCGCAGTACTGGAGCGCAGACAATGCATCGACTGTCGGCGCAGCGCTCGCGTTCTATTGCGCCTTCTCGCTGGCGCCGTTGCTGGTGATTCTCTCGACTCTCGCCGGTCTGATCATCGGGTCCGCCGCAGCCTATGGCCAGATCGGCTACCAGTTGACCGACCTGTTCGGTCCTGCGACGGCGAAGATTCTACTCGGAGCGGTCAAGAGTTCGCAGCAGTCGCAGGGTACGCTGGCGACCTGGATCAGCGCCGTCACCCTCGTCATCAGCGCAACCACCGTGTTTTCCGCCCTCGAGGCGGCTCTGGAGAGCATTTGGGAAGACACGACCCCGGCAACGCGCGGCATCCGCGGCTGGGTTCGCAGGCGGCTGCTTTCCGTGGGATTCATTCTCGCGCTGGGATTTTTGCTACTGGTCTCGCTGACCGTCACCACCGCGCTTGCGACACTGCGCAAACAGGTCACCGAGAATCATATTGCGGTGATCGGGATAATCGGATGCCTGGACCTGATCATCTCCTTGCTGCTGATCTCCAGTCTTTTCGCCCTGATCTATCGCTACATGCCGGCGCGGCGCCTGCCCTGGCGTGTAGTTCTCAGCGGCGGCTTACTGACGGCCGTCCTGTTCTACGTCGGTCGCTGGGGAATCGGGCTGTACCTGGCACATTCGACTCAGCCGACAGCCTTTGGCGCTGCGGCCTCCTTCGCAGCGCTGCTGCTGTGGTTGTACTACAGCGCCCAGATTTTCCTCTTCGGCGCGGAATTCACTGCGGTGCTGGGCGGGCTGCGCCGCAAGCTTACGGTTCAGTAGCGGCGAATTTCAGGCCGACGGCGTACTGATTGTCCGCGAGGGTTTGGCAGTAGATGACCTCGCAAGTGAGGTAGCGCTCCCCGCCCGGTTCAGCCAGACGCACATACTGGTGCGCCTTCCAGGACCTCTCGGTGATGACACGAGCGCCCTGCCCGCTGATGTTCTTGATGGTCACGCAACTGCATATCGGGTCGCGACCCACCTCTTCCAGGCGCCCGGCCATGACCACCTCCATCCGATGTTCATGCCGCCCCACATGCCTTTGCAGAGCCGTTCGTGTGGGCGATGCCGAGGCAGCCACGTCGTTCACCCGCTGCTGGCCGCCAGTACCAGCCGTGGCGGGGCCGGAGCCGCCTCGGCGGCTACGTTGCGGTTTTTCTCCGCATACATCGCCCGATCAGCGCGCTCCATCAGCGCGAACACCGAGGTCGGTCGCAGCGGATCGAATTCCGCCACCCCGACGCTGAGCGACAGAGACGGAGCATGGCCCGCGGTATTGCATTCGGCGATGACGCTCTTGATACGCTTGCGCAGCAGATTGTGGTCCTCCGCATGACTGTGTCGCACCAGTACGGCAAACTCATCGCCGCCGATGCGCCCGATGATCGCGCTTTCCCCGCACGCCGAGCGCAACACGCCCGCGGCCGCGGTCAGCAGGCAATCGCCGGCCGCATGCCCGAGCGAGTCATTCACGCATTTGAGATCGTCGACATCGACGTACAGCAGTACGGCAGCGCGCCGGTCATTGCACAAGTTGCGCATCAGCCGGTTGGCGACCCACTCGAAGCCGCGGCGGTTGTACACGCCGGTCAACTCATCGGTCGTTGCCATGGTGCGCATGGCATAGAACAGCTGTTCGAGTGCCGCGACCTGCGCCTGCAGGGGTTCATGCGCGTCGTGGGTCCGGCAGTGCAGGAGCTGGGTCAGCAATCCCCTCACCCGTTCCCGATCGCCCTCGACCGCCGCTGAGTTCAGGTGCTGCACAAGGGCCGCGCTATCACCATCCTCGAGCGAACGATTACCGCCAAGCGAATCGGCGAACGCCGCAGATCCTAACATCGCTGTATCCATCCTGTGGTCGTGACGCGACACTCGCGTGTGAGGAGAGTAACGAGCGATGGGTGCGATCCCAACCCATGCTTTCCGCGTGTGCAGATAGGTGTAGTCCGACGCGATATCGGCGCAGTCCTATAGTTGAACTGCACCTGGGCGGGAGTGCTTCGCGGCGTCAGGACCGATCGAAATCCAACCAGTCGCGCGCGCCGCCGAACGCGGCGGGCCGCAGCTGACAGCGACGGCACCGACCATCGCGCTCGTTGTGGATCATCGATGCCTCGACCAGCACCTTCAGGTGCCGGGAGATGGCCGGCAGCGACATGGCAAAGGGTTCAGCCAGTTCCCCGACCGTCGCGGGGCCGTCGGCGAGCCGGACCAGAATGGCGCGCCGCGTCGGATCCGCCAGCGCCTGAAAGATGCGGTCGAGCGGATTTTGGTCCGTTGCGTTCATGGCACCATCTTATTTAATCAACTGGTTAATTCAATAAGATATTGTTCCCAGAGAAAGACCAGTATCAGCCCCAGGTTGCGGTGCGATATGGGCCGGGTTTGCGCATAATCGGCGGTCTTACGATGCCATCTGAGGGCATCGACGCCTGGCAAAAGGGACTTTGAGGGGATGAACATGAAGCAGACTTTGTCGGCCGCCGAACAGGCCCTGTCGGACGCCGCGCTCGATTATCACCGTCTGCCGACTCCCGGAAAGATCACCGTCACCCCAACCAAGCCGCTGTCCAACCAGCGGGACCTGTCCTTGGCGTATTCCCCCGGGGTGGCCTATCCGTGCCTTGCGATCGAGGCCAATCCGAAGACCGCGGCGCTGTACACCTCACGCGGCAACCTGGTCGGGGTGGTCACCAATGGCACGGCGGTTCTGGGACTGGGCGATATCGGCCCGCTGGCGGCCAAGCCCGTCATGGAAGGCAAGGGCTGCCTGTTCCGCAAATTTGCCGGTATCGATGTGTTCGACATCGAGCTGGCCGAAAAAGACACGCACAAGCTGGTCGACATCATCGCGGCCATGGAACCGACCCTCGGCGGCATCAACCTTGAGGACATCAAGGCACCGGAGTGCTTCGAGGTCGAGCGGCTGCTGAGCGAACGGGTGAACATTCCGGTGTTCCACGACGATCAGCACGGCACCGCGATCATCTCCGCCGCCGCCATCCACAATGGTCTGGAGCTGGTCGGCAAGAAGATCGCCGAGGTCAAAGTGGTGGTCTCCGGAGCCGGCGCCGCCGCCATTGCCTGCCTGGACCTGATGGTGGGGCTGGGCCTGAGCCGCGAGAAGATCCTGGTCTGCGACTCCAAGGGCGTGCTCTACCTCGGTCGCCCGGACGGCTTCAACGAATCCAAGGCGCGCTACGCGCAGCGCACCGACGCGCGCACGCTGGGGGATGCCATCGTCGGCGCCGATGTGTTCCTGGGGTGTTCGACGGGCGGGGTCCTCAAGGCCGAGATGGTCAAGCAGATGGCGCCCAATCCGATCATCCTGGCGCTGGCGAACCCTGAGCCTGAGATCCGTCCGGAACTGGCCCTGGCGGCCCGGCCGGACTGCGTGATCGCCACCGGGCGCTCCGACTACCCCAACCAGGTCAACAACGTCCTGTGCTTCCCGTATATTTTCCGG
>DASYER010000076.1:0-18136 GCA_036498905.1 Steroidobacteraceae bacterium
CGTAGGACACGTGTCGGTGCAATCTGGCGGGACGGGTGTTTTACAACGCAGATTGACTCCAAAGCGGCGCCTGATGCCGTTCGTGAGCCGAAATCCGTTGTCGCCGCCTTCGTCATGGCCAGTTCTTCAGATGTTCCCTAAGGGGTGCGGCCGATGCAGACGCTTTCACGGTGTGGTGAGTATCTGACGATCGTAGCCGCCGTTCGCGGATTCGGCGGTCTTTGAGCACGTGGAGCACGCAGCTTCGATATCACCGAGGATCCTATCCGTGCTTGGCCCTTGGGAACTGATATACGGCATGGCGATCTTGGAGGCGCCAAGACATTCTTGGCGCCTTTACGTCGCCTCCGCCGATTAACTTCCGTTAATGCCCCAGAATCTCGCAGGAATGCGCAGCGCGAGAAGGCCTGCAGAAATAGGTATTTCACACAGGGGAGCCGCAAAACAATCGACCGCCGCATCTGCGTCGCTTCCCTGATGGATTGGAGCGGCGAGCGCCAAATCGTCTTAATCATCAATAACTTGGCGATAGCCAAAAAGCCATGGATCCAGCCGACGCCGGCATAAGTCCCTTTCTCCCTTCCTGACCCATATGCAGAAGCCAAGTCGAATTGACGCCCTTATACTTGCCCGGGACGAACAAATGTTCCGGGGGGGACCTGTCCATGTCATACAAGATTGTCCGGTCGACCATTTTCGCAGCAGCCCTTGGTGGCTTGGCCGGACCAGCGCTGGCTCACCATAGTTTCGGGCAGTTCGACATGGGCGTGGCGAAGCACTGGTCCGGAACTCTCACCGAGATTCATCTGATCAACCCGCACTCGTACATGGAAATCGACGTAGTCGATGAAAACGGCAAGAGGTCACACATTCGCTGCGAGATGCGTGCGGCCGGGCTGATGAGGCGTTCCGGCTGGTCCCCCGAGATGTTCAAAGTAGGCATGCACATCGAGGTCGACGGGCACCCGCACCGAACGGATCCGAACGCCTGCTACACCGAGAACTTCAAGCTCGGCAATGCGCCCATGGTGAATCGCAACGATCAGTTCCAGACGAAGGCGCTCGATAGCTCGAAACGTCCGTTGCGCCTCGCCGATGGCCAGCCGAACATCAGTGGCGACTGGGCCGTGGAGCAACTCGTGCTCACCGTTCCCCCGAGCGGCGGAAACGGGTCCATGATTCCTAAGAGCATGTCACCGGCGTTCGCGGCCGGCCGGATCACGTTGCAGCAGGTGCAGGCCACGCAGCCGCCGCGACCAAAAGCCGTGTACACCGCCCTGGGCCAAAAAGAGGCTGGCGCCTTCAGGAGCCGCTCACCGAAGGACAATCCGTGGTTCGCCTGCAAGCCCACGAGCATCATCCGGGATTGGACTGCGGACTGGCCGATCAATCGGTTCGAGCAAAAGACCACGGCGAGCGGCGAGAAGGTCATCGATATCAAGTACGGTCTGTACAACTTCGATCGCCGCATTCACGTCGGCATGGCCAAGCACCCGGACCGTCTCACGCCGAGCTCTGCCGGCCATTCGATCGGCCGCTGGGAAGGCAATACGCTGGTGGTCGATACCGTGGGATTTACCGCAGGCGTGCTGTCTCCGCCCACGCTTAGCAGCGAGCAGTTGCATATCGTCGAGCGCTTCACGTTCGATCCGCAGAAGTCTTCGCTGCGGCGCGACTACTCGGTCACGGATCCGGTGTACCTGGCGGCTCCATACGAGAGTTACGACATCATGTATCTCTCGGAAGTACCGTTTCAGAAGCTGCCTTGCAAGGACATGACGCCGGAGTTTCAGCAGTAGCCACATTTTGGCAACTCGATACCCGACGGCCCAGCTCCG
Source organism: Steroidobacteraceae bacterium (assembly GCA_036498905.1). GTDB lineage: Bacteria > Pseudomonadota > Gammaproteobacteria > Steroidobacterales > Steroidobacteraceae > DAIDKA01. The sequence continues at coordinate 1,839 of DASYER010000076.1, forward strand.
CCGGTTTTCCACTTGAACGTTTGCGTCCGGCACAGGCGGTTACTGCTGCCGCATCCCGGTGATGGGCGACGGGCTGCCATTGCGCAGCACACTGCCCGACAGTGAACCGTCCGATGCAAGTGTCACTTCATAGTCCACGCGCGCGGGCTTGCCGTTGAACTCGAGGTCGTAGCCCCACTTCGCCTTCGACCCCTTGAGCGTGCCAGTAAGCTTTGAGGCCGCCATGCCGGGCACGTCAGGCGCGCAGCTTCCCGAGAGCGAGTCGCCCTTTTGCACGAGCGTGCAGTGGATCACCGCGATCTTGCCGTTGAAGGTGTTGTCGAGCTTCCAGGTGCCTGCGAAATCCGCCGCCGAGGCGAGGGCGGGCGCGAGTGCCGCGGCCGCAAAGTATGCAAGCTTCATGTGTCAAACCCCCATTTGTTGTGTTGCCGCCGCGTTGGCGTTTCCGGGCATCAGCCCGCCAGAAATGGCAGCAGTTGCGCCAGCGTCTCCTGCGGATGCGTCTCGTTGAAGTTATGTCCGCCGGGCATCGCGGCGCCCGTGACGTGCGCGGCCCGCTCCTTCCAGATACCCATGACATCGTACATCCGTCCCATAGGCCCATCCTTGGCCCATAGCACCTGCAGGGGACAGGAGATCTTCTTGCTCAGATCCGCTTCGTCGTACTGCATGTCGACACCCGCCGAAGCGCGGTAGTCCTCACACATGCCGTGCACATTCGCGGGGTTTCTCATCATGCGTAGGTATTCCTCCCGCAGCTCCGGTGGCCCATTTGCGTATCTCTCCGGGTTCGCCAGGATGATGTTCTCGGGGAAAGGGGCGGGGCGAATAAAGAGGAACCAGTGAAAGTAGGCATCCACAAAAGCCTTGGTCAGGTGCGTGTACAGGTAGTACGTGGGCACAATGTCGAGCACGGACATGCGCGTCACCGCATCCGGGTGGTCAAGCGCAAGCCGATGGGCCACACGTCCGCCGCGGTCGTGGCCAACAACGGCAAACCGATTGAAACCGAAGTGCTGCATCAGGTCTATCTGGTCCTGCGCCATGGCACGCTTGGAATAATTGATGTGGTTCTCGCCGTCTTCCGGCTTGCTGCTGTCGCCATAGCCCCGCAGGTCAGCGGCGATGACTGTGTATTTTTTCGCCAGCTCCGGCGCGACGCGGTACCAGGACAGGTGTGTGAGTGGTGCGCCGTGGATCAGCAGCAGAGGCGGCCCACTGCCGCCTGCGACCGTCTGCAGCATCGCGCCGCGGGTCTGGATCCTCTGAGCCTTGAAGCCTGGTAACAGGCGGGCATCGAGTGTGGAGGCGTCTGAGGCGACGTCATCTGCAGCACGCGCGGGAGACGACTCCAGCATCGTGGCGGCGCAGACGGCCAGGCCGGCCCGCAGCAGGTCCCGCCTGTTGGTTTGCGACTCACGCGAGCCTAGCATCGGCAAAGAAGTTGGCTGGCGCATAGGTCTCTCCGGTTGTTTTCGCTATGCTAGAACAGCCAGCGGTAGAAAAGAACTCCGGCTACGTTCGTGATCACGTCCTGCGCCTGCAGGAGGGTTTTCGAGGAAGGAATCCAGATGCTGCGCTGCGGATGGTTGACGGTCACCGCTCTGCTCGTTACGCACGCTGCGCTGGGCGCAGAAACCGGCGCGCTTGCAAATGCCTCGATGAACGGCGATCTGACCGCGATGCGCGTGCTGTTGCAGAAAGGGGCCGACCCGAACGCCCGCGGCTGGTTCGGGACACCCGCGCTGCATTGGCGGGTCCACGTGGATGATCTGGAGGGGACGAAGCGGCTGCTCGCGGCAAAAGCCGATCCCAACGGGTTGACCGAGCGCGGAGTGAGCCCGTTGAGTATCGCAATTGCCAACGGCAACGCGGACATCGTGGCTGTGCTGCTGAGGGCGGGTGCCGATCCGAACCACCCGGAGCCTACCGGCGAGACCCCTTTGATGACGGCGGCTCAGATTGGCGTGTCGGCAGTGGTGGAGCAGCTGTTGAAGCACGGCGCACGCGTGGACGTCCGGGACCCGAAATACGGCCAAACCGCACTCATATTCGCCGCGCGGGCGGGACAAGCCGACATTGTTTCTGCTTTGCTCAACCGCGGCGCGAACCCCAATGCCGCCACGGACGTGGGGCCGTCCCCGGCCTTCATCAAACCCAACTCTGTCCCCGGGTTCGGCTTCGGCATCGGCATCATTCGCGGCGGTGTGCCTGCCGATCGCGGGCGGCGCGAGCCTACCCCGGGCGGCATGACGCCTCTGCTCTATGCCGCCCGCCATGACCATGTAGAGGTGGCGAAGCGTCTGATCGCGGCGGGTGCCGACGTCAACGCAAGAGAGGCCAACGGTGTCTGGCCGCTGCTGATGGCCATCTCGAATGACAACATGGCCGCCGCCCACTATCTGCTGGAACACGGCAGCAACGTCAACGGGCAGGACTGGTACGGACGCAGTCCCCTGTGGGAGGCGGTGAACGTGCGAAATCTCTACGTTCACAACGCGACGTTCAAGAACGGCATCGATCGCGCGCCGGTGCTCGATCTCATCCGCGACCTGCTCGCAGCGGGAGCGGACGTAAATGCGCGCACCAAGGAGACCCCGCCGTTTCGCAACTTTCTTCTGCCAGTCACCGGCTCACTGGAGTGGGTGGACTTCACCGGACAGACTCCCTTTCTCACGGCGGCACTCGCCGGGGACGTCACAGTGATGAAGCTGCTGCTCGAGCATGGAGCAGATCCGCACATTGACACGTATCAAGGTACTTCACCGCTGATGGCGGCGGCGGGGGTCAATTGGGTGCTCGCGCAGACCTGGACCGAGGGTCCGGATCAGCTTCTGCAAGCCGTGAAGCTCTGCGTCGATCTGGGCATGAACGTGAATCAGGCCAATTCGATGGGCATCACCGCCCTGCACGGCGCAGCGAATCGCGGCTCGGATGATATCGTGCGATACCTGGTCGCCCATGGCGCAGATCTCACGACCCGGGACAAGGAGCATCGTTCGACGCTCGACTGGGCCAAAGGGGTCTTCCTTGCGACGCATCCGGCGCAACCCAAGCCTACGACCATTGCGCTTGTGACCGAATTGCTGAAGCAGCAAAGCAAGGAGGTTCGCTGATGAATCGGGCGTCCTGGTTGAGCGTCGGCTGGCTCCTGCTGCTGCCTGCGAGCGCCTCAGGGGGTGCGGACGTGCCAGGCACGATCGACCGGTACTGCTCGAAGTGTCACAACACAACAGACTGGGCGGGAGATCTCGCTCTTACGGCGCTCGATTCGTCACATGTCGGTGAGGACGCAGGGGCATGGGAGAAAGTAGTCCGCAAACTGCGCGCCGGCATGATGCCGCCCCCGGGGAATGACCGGCCATCGCGAGCGGACGCAGATGGCGTCGCTGCGCTGCTGGAAGCGCGGCTCGACGAACAGGTGGGCACGTCGGCGCCCGGCGCAACACTGCCCGCACCGGCGCTGCACCGGCTGAACCGCACTGAGTACGGCAACGTCGTCCGCGACGTTTTCGGCCTACCGATGGACGCGCGCAGCCTCCTGCCTCCCGATGATGCCAGTGAGGGTTTCGACAACGTGGCCTCGGGCCTAGGCATTTCGCCCGCGCTGATTCAGGGGTATGTCTCCGCAGCCATGAAGATCAGTCGGGATGTTGTGGGCGATATCAGCGCCTCTGAGACCACAGCAATCTATCAGGCGCCGGAGCAGTTGGCTCAGGATCAGCATCTGGAGGGCCTGCCATTGGGGTCGCGCGGCGGGTTGCGCATCGAGCACTACTTTCCACTGGACGCCGAGTACCGTTTCAGTGTCCGCGGCAACTTTGCACTGGCACGCGACGGCGGCATCGATATGGACGTCGCGCTTGACGGCCGACGCGTGCAGGTTCAGAACCTGCGCGACTTCCGCATGCGCGTCACGGCGGGACAGCATGTGCTCACTGCGGCACTTTTCGAGACTGCGCACCCCACCGGTGTGAACGACATCTACTCGGTCTACAAGTCCGATGCCGGAGTTGATCAGATAGAGATCGCCGGCCCCTTCAGCGCCAGCTCCGTCGGCAACACCGACAGCCGGCGGCGTATCTTCAGCTGTTATCCGCACTCGAAGGCGGAAGAACGCCCGTGCGCCGAGAAGGTTCTCATCAACATCGCCAGTCGTGCCTTTCGCGCGCCGCAAAGAGCTGAGAACCTTGTCGAGATCATGCGGTTCTACGATCGTGGGCAGCAGGATGGCGGTTTCGAAGCCGGCATTCAGCAGGCGCTGTCACGCGTCCTGATCGATCCGCGTTTCCTGTTCAGGTTCGAGGCGGGCCCCGTAAATTCCAAGGCTGGCGCTTCCATCGGCGTTAGCGACCTGGAGCTGGCGTCCCGCCTTTCGTTCTTTCTCTGGAGTAGCGTTCCCGACTCGCAGTTGATGGACCTCGCAGTGAAGGGGCGGCTGCACCAGCCAGAGGTTCTGGCCTCACAGGTTCGGCGGATGCTCGCCGATCGCAAGGCCTACGCTCTGGTGGAGAATTTCGCCGGTCAATGGCTGCATCTTCGCGAGTTGGCCACGGTGACGCCGGAGGTCGAAGGATTCGATGAGAACCTTCGTCAGGCGTTCATCGAAGAGACCCGCGACCTGGTGGACTGGGTCCGCACTCAGGATCGCCCGATCACCGAGCTGCTGACCGCCGACTACACGTTCCTGAACGAGCGGTTGGCGAAGCACTACGGCATCCCCGGTATCCGCGGATCGCATTTCCGCAGGGTGCAGCTGCCGGCAGGTTCGCACCGTCGGGGCCTGCTGGGGCAGGGCAGCATCCTCACGATCACTTCCACCGCCAGTCGCACCTCACCTGTGATCCGGGGTAGCTGGATACTCGACAATCTGCTGGCCGCGCCGGTTCCGGCGCCGCCCCCTGGTGTGGAAACCAATATCGATGGCGACGGCACCCAGGTCATCACCACGTCCGTGCGCCAGCGTCTGGAAGCGCATCGCAAGAATCCGAGTTGCGCCGCGTGTCACAGGCTGATGGATCCGGTAGGCTTCGCGTTGGAGAACTTCAATGCCATTGGCGCCTGGCGCGAACGCGACGGTGACTCGCTGATCGATGCCAGCGGCGTACTCGTCGATGGAACGAAGATCGTGGGCCCGGAGGAGCTGACCGCCGCATTGATGTCGCGATCGGATCTGTTCGTGACCAATGTGGTCGAGAAGCTGATGGTCTACGCACTCGGCCGTGGCGTTGATTACCACGACATGCCGGCGGTGCGCGAGATCGTCAGACAGGCGCAGCACGCAGACTTCAGATTCAGCGCCTTGATACTGGGCGTCGTGCAGAGTGTGCCGTTCCGCGGTCAGGTGAAAGCACAGCAAGGCGCGGGACTCAGCGCTCGCGAGTGAAGCGGGGAGTAAGGAGAGAGCAATGGCGAATTTCATCACACGCCGCCACCTGTCGCGACGCGCGGTCCTGCGCGGCGCCGGTGTTTGTCTGGCTCTGCCGCTGCTGGATTCAATGGTCCCCGCGCTGAGTGCGGCTCCAAAGCCGCAGATACGCTTCGGCGCGATCTATTTTCCGCACGGCGCCACCATGGCGCGCTGGACGCCGCAGGATGACGGGCGCGACTTTACCTTCAGCGAAATTCTGCAGCCGCTGGCGCCATATCGCTCCCAGATCAACGTCATTACCAATCTGGGTCATCCGCTGGCCTATGGCCCCGGAGGTGCCACGGGTAATCACAACCGCTCCTCCGCCACGTTCCTCAGTGGCGCCAAGGCAGCCTCCGGCGCTCAGCCGCGTCTGGGCGTCACCGCAGACCAGGTAGCGGCAAGACACCTGGGCCGCGACACGGCGCTTCCGTCTCTGGAGCTCATGATCGAGGAGGCGGGGCTCAACTGTGGCGAAGGACTGAGCTGCGCCTACCGCAACACCCTCTCCTGGCAGAACGAAACCTCGCCGTTGCCGATGCAGAACAACCCCCAGGTGTTGTTTGAGCAGCTCTTCGGCGACGGCGCAGACGCCGCACAGCGTACGGCGCGCCGCTCGCAGGCCTTGAGCCTGTTGGATTCCGTAACGGAGCAGGTCGGCGAGCTCAATCGGACGCTACCCGCGGCGGATCGCGAGCGCCTTGATCGCTTCGTCACCGACGTGCACGAGATCGAGCGGCGTATCAAGCAGTCCTCGGAACGCGTGGACGGCACCATCACGCTCCCCGGCCGGCCGGCCGGCATCCCGGAAGACGTGGAAGAGCACATCAAATTGATGTTTGACCTGCTCGCGCTCGCGTGGCAGACGCAAATCACGCGCATCAGCACGTTCATGCTGGCGAAGGAGCTGAGCAACGCCGTGTACCCGAAGAGCGGCATCCGCGATTCTTTCCACATTCTCTCGCATCATTCCAACAATGAGAACAACAAGGCGCGCTTCGCAATTCTGAACCGCTATCATGTGAGCCTGTTCGCCTACTTCCTCGAGAAGCTCGCCAGGCTCCCGGACGGGGACGGCACGCTGCTGGATCACTCCCTGATTCTGTATGGCAGCGGTATGAGCGATGGCAATTCCCACAACCATGAGCCGCTGCCTATTGTGCTGGCGGGGCGCGCCGGCGGCGCACTGGTGGCCAATCGGCATATTCGGCAGGCGCAAGTCACACCGATGTCGAACCTGCTGCTGGCCGTCCTGGAGAAGCTGGGGTGCCCCGAGGGGCGCTTCGGGGACAGTAACGGGCGCCTCGCGATCTGAGCGGCAAGCGAATCGCAATGCCCTCGCATTATGGATCGGGGGTGAGCTCGACGGACCGCGTGGGAAGCGTGAACCTCCTCGGCGAATGACAAGCATCCGAAATCCGCACGATCCTGCAGGATCGATAGTGCGAGAAGTGCGATGCGCCAGCGCTGAGCCGGGGTGCGTATCAGAGGGCGTTTAGGGTCGCACCCTGCTATTGTTGAAGCCAGAAGCCGCACACATGAGCGGCCAGGGGGTTCAGATGCGCAATTCACTCATTCTGGTCGGCGCCTTCGGCCTTTCCGCATTCATATCGGAGGCAATCGCGGCAACAGCGTGCGATCAACTTGGCAGCGTGCCGCTCGAGCATGCCGTCGTCACGGACGCTCGGCTGGTGCCCGAAGGTCCGGGTCAGGCGCCCATCACGCCAGGCGGTCCGCCGCCGCCATTGCTCCCGGCCCACTGCCGCGTGCAATTGGACCTCAAGCCTACGTCGGATTCCTTGATAAAGATGGAGATGTGGCTGCCTCCCGCCGACAAATGGAATGGCAAGTTTCTCGGCGCGGGTAATGGCGGTTTTGCAGGATCCATTCAAGGCCTGCGCTCGGAAATGCCGCAGGCTCTGAACCGCGGGTACGCAACCGCGGGCACGGACACGGGCCACCAGCAGACCGGGGGCAAGTGGGGCATCGGCCACCCGGAAAAAATGGTCGACTTCGCCTATCGGTCGACGCACGAGATGACGCTGAAAGCCAAGCAGCTTGCCAAAGCGTTTTACGAGAAGGATCCCCAGCATTCCTATTTTTCGAGCTGCTCGACCGGCGGGCGCATGGCAGTCATGGAGGCGCAGCGCTATCCCGAAGACTACGACGGTATCGTCGCAGGCGCGCTCGCCAACCGCCACATCCGCATGTGGGCCGCGGGAATTGCTTCGAGCGTCGAGCTGATGAAGCACCCAGAGGAAGCGCTATCCAAGGAGCAAGCCGCGCTCGTCAACGATTTGGTGACGAAGTCCTGCGACGTCCGGCATGAAGGTTTCTTGAACGATCCGCGGGAATGCAAAGTCAATTTCGCAGCCCTACGCTGTACAGCGGGGCAATCGGGCAGCGTCTGCCTGACCGAGCCGGAGCTCAAGACCGTCAACACGTTCTACACCGGCGTAAAGAACTCGAAAGGCGAGATGATCTTTTCGGGGGCGCCGCTCAGCCGGCCCATGGTTGCCTCGTCCACCAATCCCAACGGGCCGGATGGCCTTTTCGATCTCGTGCGCATCGCACGCGACGATGAGGGGCTGGACTGGAAGACGTTTAACGTCGACCGCGATGTTCCGCTGCTCGATCAGAAACTGGGATTTGTCGATGCTGTGAACTCGGATCTATCAAAGTTCAAGGCTCGCGGCGGCAAGCTGCTGATGTACCACGGCTGGGCCGATCCGGCCATCTCGCCTCAAAACACGATCCGATACTACGAGTCCGTACTCAAGACGATGGGGTCGCAGCAGGGCGACTGGGTGCGGCTGTTCATGGTGCCGGGCATGGGCCATTGCCGGGGCGGTCCGGGCCTCAATGGGTTCGATTCGACGCTCGCCATCGAGCAGTGGGTCGAGCAGGGCACCGCACCGACGCAGCTCGAAGGCCATGGCGCGAACGGATTGACCCGACCACTGTGTCCGTATCCTCAATCTGCGCAATACACGGGGTCGGGTGACCTGAAGGACGGGCAGAACTGGTCCTGCAAGGGCGAAGCGCCGAAAGCAAAGCGGTAGCGCCGATCGCAGCGGCGTATCGGCTGAACGAGCCGGCAAATGGCTTTGCGCACGCCGGTCGCGACACCGACTGCGGCGCTGAAGTGGGTCACATTCAGGGTCAAAGTTGACTGTTGGTTTTGAGCAAGCTGGGTCAAAAAGGCGCGTTGCAGGGAGGTGCCGTTCTGGTCAGCGATCAGGGCATCGATGTCGTGGCGGACGCCTTTGTGGTTTGATCCTTGACGATCTGGTTGCCGGGAGGCCAACCTGAGGTTTGGCTATCGTGTTCCCTAATGTCTTCCCGGCAGGCGATAAAATCTCATGCCCGCAGATTTTGCAAAAAATGAGTAGATCGGAACACCCTATAGAATTAGGAGTTTCCCATCATTTTTTAAGCAGGAAAGCGGACCAGAGGGTGTCAGTCGCACCGATGATGGATTGGATTGACTAAGTCAATTCTCGTAATAAAAACAAAAGGGTAGGAGGTGCCAAAGTGGCTTGTCACCTTTACGGCGCCTCGTTCGAGCCTGTATTTCGTCAATCCAATCCCGGCGTGCCAAATCGGGTGACTTGCAAGTAACCCGCATCGCGCTGCCATCGTCCTTGACTGTCTTTATTAATTCGATGAATATAGAAATATGAAAGTATTGGACGTGGTCAAGGCGCTCGCCGCTTTGGCGCAAGAATCCCGGCTCGCCATATTTCGACTCTTGGTCAAGCGTGGCCCGGCCGGATTCACGCCCAGCATAATTTCCCAAAGACTTGCTATCCCAGGGCCGACCCTCTCGTTTCACCTGAAGGAGCTGCAGAACGCGGGCCTGCTGTCAGCCCGCCGCGAAGGGCGAAGTCTCTACTACGCCGTCCGTTTCGACCGAATGAAAGGTCTGGTCGAGTTCCTCACTGACGAGTGTTGCAGCCAGTCGGATACCGCGTGCGCCGCGGAGTGCAGCCCAGTCGCGGCGCAAGTGAAGCGTCGAAGTGCATGAACGCGAAGGCGCCGGACCCATTGAGCCCGGCAATTGAGCGGGCAGGGGCATCTGATTTGATCGGTATCCGGTGGTTGCTCGAGATGGAGGCATTGCCGAGTGCCGACATCACCGAGGAGGCTCTGCAGCATTTCTTGGTGTTTCGAGACGAGAGAGGGGTCGCAGGCGTCGTCGGTTTGGAAACATTCAGCGATGCCGCGTTGCTTCGGTCACTGGTGGTGACTGGTGAACTCATCGGCCGTGGCTTAGGCAGGCGTCTCGTGCTTGCGGCTGAGGCCCTGGCGGCGGAGCTCGGGATTCGTCTGATCTATCTCCTCACGACGTCTTCCAGCACGTTCTTTGAACATCTGGGCTTTCGGAGTCTTGACCGCAAGGAGGCGCCCCTCGCGATTCAAGGCACGAGGGAGTTCGTCTCGCTTTGTCCTGCCACCGCTGTTTTGATGGTGAAACCATGAACGAACGTCCCTTCAACGTGCTCTTTTTGTGCACAGGCAATTCTGCGCGCAGCATCTTGGCTGAAGCTATTCTGAATGACCGCGGCAAGGGCCGCTTCAATGCCTTCAGCGCCGGGAGCCACCCAAAAGGAGAGGTTCATCCCGTCGCGTTGGCATTGCTCGAGCGCAACGGCCTTTCCACGGTCGGCCTGCGCAGTAAGGCGTGGGATGAATTCTCTCAGCCCGGCGCGGCACCTTTGGATTTCGTTATTACCGTGTGCGACAACGCAGCCGGCGAGGTGTGTCCGATATGGCCGGGGCAACCGATGACCGCTCATTGGGGACAACCGGATCCGGCTGCTGTAGAGGGCGCCGAGGTCCAGCAGGCTAACGCGTTCAGGGAGGCATTCCGCACACTCGGCAGGCGCATCGATCTTTTCCTGTCACTGCCCGCCGCGACGCTCGATCGGCTCGCCTTGACCAACAAGGTGCGCGACATTGGTAGGGGCCCATGAGCGCGTACGCACATCCCATTCCGCGCCGGCTTGCTGGAGAGAGTGTCGGCTCCCTGCTGCTCACGGCCACCATCGTTGGGTCCGGTATCATGGCGCAAAGGCTAAGCGGCGGTAACGTGGGCGTGGCGCTCCTGGCGAATACCGGTGCGACGGTTGCCGTGTTGGCAGCGCTCATAGCCTTGCTGGGGCCGCTGAGCGGGGCTCACTTCAATCCCGTGGTTTCCTTCGCGGAAGCTCTGCGCGGTCGCCTTCGGTGGAGCGACGCTGGTCTTTACATGATCGTGCAAGTCCTCGGCTGCTGCGCCGGCGCCTGGCTCGCCCATGCGATGTTCGAACTGCCGCTTTGGCAGCTGTCCCACCACGTCCGCAGTGGCCCCGCCCAATGGCTAGCGGAGGGCGTAGCAACGTTCGGTCTTTTGCTGGTTGTCCTCGGCCATCGGCGGCCTGAAGATGCTCCCTGGATGGTGGCGGCCTGGATTGGAGCGGCGTATTGGTTCACAGCCTCCACATCGTTCGCCAATCCGGCCATTACGATAGCGCGCTCGCTCACCGACACTTTCGCGGGCATCCGACCGATCGACACGCCCGCTTTCATCGCAGCCCAGTTTGCCGGTGCCCTCGTAGCACTGGCCGCCTCGAGAGTGCTATTCCCGGCGAAGCAAGCGATTGGGGCTCATGCCGGGACGATGCTCGAAGCCGGTTCCATTCCCAAAGCAGAGGCCCGCAATTGCTGAGTCACCAGTGCCCATCCTTATCTATCACAATCCAGCTTGCGGGACGTCCCGCAACTGCCTCGCTTTGATTCGGAACACTGGTGTCGAGCCGACCATCATTGAATATCTTAAGACCCCGGCCGATCGCGCGACGCTTTTTTCCTTGATAGATCGAATGGGAATCCGGCCACGCGAGCTACTTCGCGAGAAGGGAACCCCTTTCGCTGAGCTGGGCCTCGGTGAGCCTCACTGGCCCCCTGCGGCAGATATGGCGGAAGGGGTGTCAAAGGATCGATTCAGGCTATCCAGGAGCAGCCATCCACGCCGGTAGCTGATCCCCAAGCCGCGGGCCGCTGCGGAGAGAGAGCCAAGGGTATTGATCCCCTCGAGCAGCGCGATCTTGCCGGGGCCAATATTCGCATCGTCTGAGAAATCGATCCGGAAGCGAATGCTTGGCGATTTCGGTGTCGATTTGGTTTTCATCGCGCGGATCAAGCGAAGAGCCTCTTGGGCGTTATACATCAAATGTACAACGCTCTGCGAAATCCGTAGCATTGAAGGACCAATCCCCCGGTGGGCATGAGTCAGTGATGAACCGCGACACCCGATATCTGCGTCACCGGTGGCCCGTTCGCTTGATGCATTGGATCAATGTAATCGCCTTAACGATCCTGCTGGCGAGCGGATTGCAGATTTTCAACGCCCATGCGGCCTTGTATTGGGGTGAGTCCTCCTACACCGGGCGACCGCCGATTCTTGAAATGCGTGCGGAGCAGGGGAAGGACGGTTCTTTGGTCGGGATCACGGAGATCTTCGGCAGGCCCTTTCGGACGACGGGGTTGTTCGGCCTATCCAACGGTCCAGACGGCGCACCCGCGCAGCGTGGCTTTCCTTCGTGGCTGACTCTTCCCAGTGTTCAATGGCTGTCCATGGGGCGGCGTTGGCACTTTTTCTTCGCTTGGATCCTGGTCCTAGACGGTCTCGCGTACATCGGCTATTCGACAATGAGCGGCCACCTGTCCCGAGACCTTGCGCCCACGCGCCGCGATTGGCGCTCGGTCGGGCAGTCTATCCTGGACCACATGCGGTTCCGTCACCCGCTGGGCGAGGCCGCTAAGCGCTATAACGTGCTGCAGAAGGTCACCTATCTGACAGTCATCTTCGTTCTGCTGCCGTTCACAATTCTGATGGGTCTGGCCCTGTCGCCGCGTCTGGATACCGTGCTTTCCGGCGTGTTGATGGCAGTCGGAGGCCGTCAATCGGCCCGAACACTGCACTTCGTTGGGGCTAATCTGATCGTCTTGTTCGTGTTGATCCACGTTTTCGAGGTCATCGTCAGCGGGCTATGGAATAACCTGCGTTCAATGCTGACTGGGCGCTACGACATCGATTCGATCGAGCCACCACCGGCGACACAGCCCGGCGCACTGAAGGAGTCATCGCTGCGATGAAATTACGACGTAGAGGGTTTGCAGATGCCGGGCGCCGCAATGCACTCCTGCGCCTGAGTGCAGGTGCCTCAGCGCTGGTGCTTGCCGGATGTGACGCGATTTCAAAAAGCGCGTGGGGCCCAAAAATTTTGGGCGCCGCTGAAAACGTCAATCGCCGCGCCCAGGGCGCGCTCACCCCCAGAACCGCACTGGCGCCCGAATACACCGAGGCCGACCTATCGCCTGACTTTCGCAGTAACGGTACGGCCGATCCTCAGGACGAACACTACCAAAAGCTCGCCAAAGCTGAGTTTGTTGACTGGAAACTGCGAGTCGACGGGTTGGTTCGCACGCCCACGCAGTTATCATTGGCGCAGCTTCGGGCCATGAAAAGCCGTACTCAGATTACCCGTCACGACTGCGTGGAAGGGTGGAGCGCAATCGCAAAATGGACCGGTGTGCCGCTGGCTGATGTCTTGAATTTGGCGCAGCCCACCCCCGCCGCGCAATACGTCGTGTTTCACTGTGCTGACCCGATGGATAACGACGGAACGCGGTACTACGAGAGTATCGATCTCCAGGATGCGCACCATCCCCAGACCATCCTTGCGTACGCGTTGAACGGCAAGACTCTTCCGATTGCCAACGGGGCGCCGATCCGCGTGCGCCTGGAGCGCCAGCTTGGCTACAAGATGGCGAAATACATCATGCGCATCGAGCTGACGGATCGCCTGACCCAGATTGGTGGCGGGAAGGGTGGCTATTGGGAGGATCAGGGCTATGAGTGGTATGCCGGCATTTGAGGACTTTCATGGACCAACCCCGCGTTATCGCCGTACTCGTCGGCAAAGTCGCGCCGCTCGGTCCTGACAGCGTGCCCAGCGCCTTCATGAAACGCCCGGTGGATGCACCGGTAAACGTTTCGCCCCTTGGCTTGGAGGGCGATGAGCAGGCGGACTTATCGGTGCATGGCGGTCCTGAGAAAGCCGTGTATGCCTATCCACTGCACAGTTACGATTTGTGGCGGCGGGAATACCCGCAGCACCTGGGCATCCTTGTACCTGGCGCCTTCGGTGAAAATCTCTGTATCGAAGGCCTGCAAGAAACCGACGTGTGTACCGGTGATGTGCATCGCATCGGCACCAGCCGCCTCCAGGTGTGTCAGCCGCGGGAACCGTGTTTCAAGCTTGCGCTACGATTCGATGACAAGTTCATGCCGAAGGCAATGATCAGGACCGGGCGGGCGGGTTGGTATTATCGGGTCCTCGACACCGGGGTTGTCCGCGTTGGCGACGCAGTGCATCTCGAGGATCGCCCGAATCCGGACTTTCCATTCGCGCGACTGGTCGAACTGATCTCGCATGGAAAGGCGACGCGCGCGGAGCTGGAACGTTTGAAGGATATGAAGGGGCTCGCCTGCAACTGGCAATTGCGAGCCCGGGAAACCTTGGCCCGCTTGGCCGAGGATGCGGCCGCGAATCGATAAGTTAATTTTCGGGTCTGGGCTCGATCCCGAATACATACCCTATCCGCGCAGTTGGTGTGACCAGCGCTTCGGTCACAAGAAATATTAGAAAAGTGCACGCACTGTTCTCGGCACGCCCGGGTGCGCGACATAGTCCGGCGTCGCGTTGGTTTCGCTCTGAAGCCTCGATACGAAGTGGTACTCGATGTCATTCCATTTGATGTCTGCGAGATTGAAGCCATCGACGGCGATCAGCCATTTTCCCTGGCTCTGATACCCGAGTTGCAGATCGACGGCGGTGTAAGCAGGGGGGGCGCGCGCTTTCGTCCACGACGAGCGGTGATTCTCATCCTTCCACTGATCATCCAAGATCACGGCCGAGATTTGTTGCAGCGAGGGCGGCTTGCTGGGCGCTTGGCACGTGCCCCACCGCACCGAAAAAGTGTGGTGTGGATTCGTGCCCCGATAGCGCACAGTGATGACCAGAGAGTCGGACCGCCGCTCGTAGTGTGCTGAAACGAAATTGTCAGCCTGCGCGCTGGGCAGCACGGCTGCGGCCAGGAGGCCGGTCCACACCAAAGGACAAATCCTCATGATCTCAATCATAGAGACATCGTGCGGCCGCGGCCACCGAACCGTCGTCCTCGCGCCTTGATGCGATAGGGATAATTGGGCCCATGGCAGGCTGGAATGTTCCTGCCTGAGTGGTAGTCTTTTGTATTGCTACTTTCGCACACAGTAAGCCGGCCCCGCCCGCACGCCAACAGAACACTCCGAATGCAAACTGACACACTGATTATCCTACTGTTTTCAATTGCAGCGGCCGTCGCCATTCTCGCCCGCCAGCTGAACCTGCCGTATACCGTGGCGCTGGTGCTGACGGGTCTTGCGTTGGGTGCGCTTGATCTGTTTAGCCCGCCGCACCTGACGAAGGAGCTGCTCTTCACGGTGTTTCTGCCGGGATTGTTGTTTGAGGCGGCGTTTCACATTCGCGCCCAGGAGTTCTTGCACAATCGCTGGGCGATCGCATCTTTGGCCGTGCCCGGCGTCGCAGTTGCGGTGGCGCTGACCACGGTTATTCTCACGCCCGTCATTGGCCTGTGGCATCTGGAGCCATCCTTTACCTGGACCTACGCTTTGGTGTTTGGCGCCTTGATATCCGCGACCGATCCCATTGCCGTGGTGGCGGTGTTCAAGACACTGGGCGTGCCGCGACGCCTCTCGGTCATGTTGGAGAGCGAGAGTTTGCTCAACGATGGCACTGCCATTGTGTTCTTCACGCTCAGCCTCTCGCTGCTCGCTGGCACCCAGGTCGCACTCGGGCAGGTGACGATTGATTTTTTCGAGATTGTGGGATTCGGCGCGTTAATCGGGCTGGCCGTGGGCGCGGCTGTGTCGCAGGTGATCCAGCGCATCGATGATGCAATGATCGCGATTACCCTCACCAGTATTGCTGCGTACGGCTCCTTTGTGGCGGCGGAGTCCCTGCACTACTCGGGGGTGATCGCGGTCGTGGTGGCAGGGGTGGTGTGTGGCAACTTCGCCAAGCGCGGGGGGATGAGCACGGCCGGGCGCCTCGCCGTGGCGAGCTTTTGGGAATATGTGGCGTTTGCGCTTAATTCACTGGTTTTTTTGCTCATCGGGCTGTCGGTAAAGCTCAGTGCGCTGTTGTCCTCCTGGAAGGCGATCCTTATTGCCTATCTGATCGTGACCGTGAGTCGCGCCGTGGTGGTATTTGCGGTGTCGGGGCTGCTGCGCAAATCGCGCGAGCGAGTGCCGTGGCAATGGAGTTTGGTCTTGACCTGGGGCGGCCTGCGCGGGGCCTTGCCGATGGTACTGGTGTTGAGCCTGCCCCGGGAACTGCCCCACTGGGAGTTGCTGGTGACCATGACCTTTGGTGTGGTGCTGATCTCGATCCTAGCGCAGGGGGTCACGGTCTCGCCGCTGTTGAGAGCGCTGGGCATTGGCGCTGCTGGGAAAGAGCACGCGGCGCACGTGCTGGCGCGCGAGAGACTGGTGGCTGCAAAGGTCGCGCTTGAGGGACTACCCGCAGCGGAAGGCGGGGAGAACGGGGGCGGAATCCGCGAGCGCTACGAGCAGGTGTGCGCCGACATACAGGCGCGGCTGCGCGAATTAGAGTTCCAGGAGGAGCCTCCTCAAAGCGTGAACAAGCCGGTGGAGTAGGTCGCGAGGGGTCACTTCAGCACTTTGTGCGTTGGCAGCGGTCCAATAAATCAAGGAGGGCGCACGACGCCGAAGGAAATCGCAGATATTGGTCAGCACAGATGATCTTAACGAGTGTGT
>DASYER010000077.1:0-102792 GCA_036498905.1 Steroidobacteraceae bacterium
CGGGAGCCTGTTCTGCGAGTGTTGCGGCAAACCGGTCCGCAGCGACTCCGCGCAGAGCATTTTCGAGGACATGCAGCGCCGCGCCGCCGCCGCGGGCGATCCGCGGCTGCTGCTGTGCTTTCCGGTGCCGGTGCTGCGCAACTTCTCCGAGAAGGAGGTGCGCGAACTGCTGGCACGCCAGGGCTACACGCGCATCTTCGAACCGGTGCGCGATGCGGCGGCAGCGCCCGCCGAAAAGAAAGAACCCGTCAAGCGGCAGAAGAAGCGCACCGGCAAGAGCAAGGCGAAAGGCGCCAAGGTGGACGAGACGCCGATCGCCGTGCTGCAGGTCATCCAGGATCGATTCCGGTTAGGGAGTGCCGAACGCGGGCGGGTGCTCGAATCCCTGGAGGCCGCACTGCGCGTGGGCCAGGGCCGGGTCGTGGTGCAGGTGGTCGATGATGCCGATCCGCCGCAAAGCATCGACGTGTGGCGCTACTCCGCGGGCCTGCACTGTCCGGACTGCGATCGCACCTATGCCGCGCCAACCCCGAGCCGCTTTTCTTTCAATTCACCCATCGGGGCGTGCGAAACCTGTCGCGGCTTCGGTCGACGCATCGGTATCGATTACGGCCTGGTGATCCCCGATGAGAACAAGACCCTGCGCGAAGGCGCGGTGCGTCCCTGGCAGACCGAGTCGTACAAGGAGTGCCAGGAGGATCTGGAGAAGCACGCCAAGAAACGCGGCATCAACATGGACCGTCCCTGGCGCGAACTGACGGCGGAGGAGCGCCGCTGGGTGATCGACGGCGAGGGTCCGTGGGAGAAGGGTTACTGGTACGGCATCAAGCGTTTCTTCGACTGGCTCGAATCGCGCTCCTACAAGATGCATGTGCGCGTCCTGCTGTCACGCTATCGCGCCTACACGCCCTGCGATGTGTGCGGCGGGGCCCGGCTGCGCACCTACGGCCTGCTGTGGCGGGTCGGCAGCCATGCGCTCGCGCAGGCCGCGCTCGACGGACGGCCGCGGTTTCGTCCCGTGGGTGTGCAGTGGAGCCAGGCAACCCTCGATGCGCTGCCGGGACTGTGCCTGCATGATCTGATGCTGCTGCCCGTGGAGCGGGTGCTCGGCTTCTTTCGCGGCCTGGAATTGCCGGCGCCGTTGGACAAGGCCACCGACCTGCTGCTGGATGAACTGCGCAGCCGCACCGGTTTTCTCGCCGATGTCGGCCTTGGCTATCTGACCCTGGACCGCCAGTCGCGCACACTGTCGGGTGGGGAAGTCCAGCGCATCAACCTGACGACTGCGCTGGGCACCTCGCTGGTGAACACACTGTTCGTGCTCGATGAGCCCTCGATCGGCCTGCATCCGCGCGATATGCAGCGGGTGATCGCCGTGATGAAGCGCCTGCGCGATGCCGGCAATTCGCTGCTGGTAGTGGAACACGATCCGCAGATCATGCTCGAAGCGGATCGCATCATCGACATGGGCCCGGGCGCGGGCGAGCGTGGCGGCCAGGTGGTCTTCAACGGCACGCCCGCGCAGCTGCGCCGCAATCGTACCTCGCTCACCGCCGACTACCTGAGCGGCCGGCGCACCCTGCCGGTCTCCAGCGAGGCACCCCGGCGCACCGCGCCGGAGGTCCCCGGGGAGGTCGTCGCCGAAGCGCGTACCAACCGCTGGCTGGAGATCCGCGGGGTCAATCACCACAACCTCAAGGGCATCGACGTCCGCATACCGCTCAAGCGGCTCGTATGCATCACCGGGGTCTCCGGGTCCGGCAAGTCCACCGTCGTCGAGGATGTGCTGTACCCGGCGCTGCTCAAGTACAAGGGCCGCCCGAGCGAGGCGCCCGGGGAGTTCGAATCCCTGCGCGGCGCCGAACTGATCGACGATGTGGTCATGGTCGATCAGACCCCGATCGGCCGTACGACGCGCTCGAATCCGGCCAGCTACGTGGGGGCGTTCGATGTCATCCGCGAACTGTTCTCCCTCGAACCGGTGGCCGTGGAGCGCAAGTACACCGCCGGCACGTTCAGCTTCAATTCAGGCAATGGGCGCTGCCCGACCTGCAGCGGTAACGGCTTCGAGCACGTGGAGATGCAGTTCCTCTCCGATGTGTACCTGCGCTGCCCGGACTGCAACGGCACCCGCTACCGCGACGAAGTCCTGGAAGTGAAGCGCGAAGGCAGCGACGGCCGGCGGGCGAGCATCGCCGAAGTGCTGGACATGACGGTCACCGAGGCCCTCGCCTTTTTCGGCGAATCGCGCGAACTGGCGACGCGCCTGAAGCCCCTGGCCGATGTCGGCCTCGAGTACGTGAAGCTCGGCCAGCCCGTGCCGACCTTGTCGGGCGGTGAGGCGCAGCGCCTGAAGCTTGCGGGTCATCTGGCCGATGCCGCCGCGAAGGCCGTCACCGCCAGCGCCAACGGCAAGCTGTTCCTGTTCGATGAGCCGACCACCGGATTGCATTTCGAGGATGTCGCGAAGCTGCTGCGCGCCTTCGCCAAGCTGCGCGCCGCCGGTCATTCCCTGCTGGTGATCGAACACAATATCGACGTCATGCGCGCGAGCGACTGGATCATCGACCTGGGTCCGGAGGGCGGCGACGGCGGCGGCCACATCGTCTTTGCCGGCACCCCGACGGCGCTGCGCACGCACAGCACATCGCACACCGGCCGCGCCATCGTCGAATACGAGCAGGCGCTCGCGACCGCATTCACGCTGCCGGTCGCGGCGGTCGCCGAGCCGAAGGGCCCGTGGGCGCGCGCGACCAGCGATGCAACCAGCGAAATCGTCATTCACAACGCCCGCGAGCACAACCTCAAGAACATCGACGTGCGCATTCCGCGCGACAAGTTCACGGTGATCACCGGCGTGTCCGGTTCGGGCAAGTCCACCCTCGCCTTCGATATCCTGTTCAACGAGGGGCAGCGGCGCTACCTGGAATCTCTGAACGCCTATGCGCGCCAGTTCGTGCAGCCGGCCTCGCGCCCCGATGTGGATGCGATTTTCGGCATTCCGCCGACGGTTGCGATCGAGCAGCGCACCAGCCGTGGCGGCCGCAAGAGTACCGTGGCGACGCTCACCGAGATCTATCACTTCCTGCGGCTGCTGTACGTGAAGCTCGGTACCCAGTACTGCCCGGACTGCGACGTGGCGATCGAACCGCAGACTCCCGCCGCGATCGGCGCGCGCATGCTGCGTGAATATCGCGGCCGCTCGGTCACGCTGCTGGCGCCGCTGGTCGTGGCCCGCAAGGGCTTCTACACCGACCTGGCCAAGTGGGCGGCGAAGAAGGGATACCGCGAACTGCGCGTCGATGGCGTGCAGATTCCGACGGCACGCTGGCCGCGCCTGAACCGGTTCAAGGAACACACCATCGAATTGCCGGTGGCCACGCTCACCGTGAGTGCCCGGCACGAGTTCGAATTGAACATGGCCTTGGCGAAGGCGCTGGACTATGGCAAGGGCCTGGTGAGCGTGATTCCGGCCGGGCAGACCCAGGCGGTGATCTTCTCGACGCGCCGCGCCTGTCCTTCCTGCGGCCGCAGCTTCGCCGAGCCGGATCCGCGCATGTTCTCGTTCAATTCCAAGCATGGCTGGTGCACGAGCTGCTTCGGCACCGGTCTCGAGATCCCTGAATTCGATGACGTCCAGACCGGGGAGGAGATCTGGTGGAATGAATGGTTCGAGCGCGAGGCCATTGCCTGCAGCGAGTGCGCGGGCCAACGCCTGAATCCGGTTTCACTGAACGTGCGCTTCCGTAAGCAATCCATCGCGGCCCTCGCGTCAGGTTCGATCGAAGCCACGATCGGCTTCTTCTCAGGACTGAAGCTGTCGGTCCGCGAACAGGAAATCGGCCGCGATCTGCTGGCCGAGATCCACGCCCGACTGAACTTCCTGGTGCGCGTCGGCTTAGGCTACCTGCAGCTGGATCGGGCCGCACCGACCCTGTCGGGCGGTGAGGCGCAGCGCATCCGTCTGGCTGCGCAGCTGGGCTCGAATCTGCAGGGCGTGTGCTACGTACTGGATGAACCGACCATCGGCCTGCATCCCCGTGACAACGCGGTGCTGCTGGATTCCCTCGCGGAGCTGGCCGCCCATCGCAACACCCTGGTGGTCGTCGAGCATGACGAGGACACGATCCGGCGCGCCGACTATGTGCTGGACCTGGGGCCCGGCGCAGGCGTGCGCGGCGGTGAGGTGGTCGGTCGTGGCGCGGTCGATGATCTCATCGCCAATGAGTCCTCGGTCACCGGTCGCTTCCTGCGTGCACCATTGCTGCACCCGGCCAGCCCGCGTCGACCCGTCAACTCCGACTCACCGCGACTCGTTCTCAAGGGCGTCACCTTGCACAATGTGTCGAACCTGGACATCGACGTACCCCTGGGCCGGCTGGTCGTCGTCACCGGTGTGTCCGGCTCCGGCAAATCCACCGTGGCCCGGGACGTACTGTTCACGAATCTCAAACGCATGATCGGTGATGAGGCACCCGGCGGCCGCGCGCGCGCCGCGCGCAATGCGGCCGCCCGACAATCGGTCGCGGCGACCAAACGGGCCGCGAAAAAGAAGGCCGGACCCAAGGCCAAGGCACTGGCCGCGAAAATCGCCGCCAGTGCCGCGCGGGCGGCGCAGCCCGGCGCGCTGGTCGGCTGCCGGGCCATCCAGGGCGCCGAGCAGGTCCAGCGGGTGCTGGAGGTGGATCAGACACCGATCGGCAAGACGCCGAGATCCTGTCCGGCGACCTACGTGGGGTTCTGGGACGAAATCCGCACCATTTTCGCGGGCACGACCGAGGCGCGCATCCGCGGCTACACCGCGAGCCGCTTCTCCTTCAATTCAGGGTCCGGGCGCTGCGAGGGCTGCGACGGCCAGGGTCTGCGCACCATCGAGATGAGTTTCCTGCCCGATGTGAAGGTCGGCTGCGACGTGTGCAACGGGCGTCGCTTCAACTCCGAGACCTTGAGCGTCCTGTGGCGCGGGCGCAGTATCGGGGATGTCCTCAATATGAGTATCGACGATGCCGTCGAGTTCTTTGCGGCCCATCCGCGCGTGCATCATGCGTTGAAGCTGCTGCAGGATGTGGGCTTAGGATATCTGACCTTAGGCCAGCACAGCCCGACCCTGTCGGGCGGTGAAGCCCAGCGCATCAAGCTCGTCACGGAACTGTCGAAAGTGCGCGGTGATGCCGCGGGCGGTCCGCGCCAGATCCCGCGACATACGCTCTATGTGCTGGATGAGCCCACGGTCGGACTGCACATGGCCGATGTCGAGAAACTGATCGTGGTGTTGCATCGGCTGATCCAGGCCGGAAATACGGCCGTGGTCGTGGAACACAACCTGGACGTCATGGCCGAGGCCGACTGGCTGATCGACATGGGACCCGAAGCGGGCGATGGTGGCGGACGCATCGTCGCCGCGGGCACGCCCGCACAGGTGGCACGGCGCAAGGTCAGTTCGCACACCGGTCGGGTGCTGGCCGGGTTCCTGAAGGAGCGTACCCATGGCACATGATCTGGTGTGTTGGAAATGCGGCGCGGCGCTGGCTGCCCTCTCCCTGCCGCTGCGTCGCCTGGATGAATGCCCGAAATGCCGCGCCGAGCTGCATGTGTGCAGGCTGTGCGTGCTGTTTGATACCGGGGCCTACCAGCAATGCCGCGAGCCCACCGTCGAGGAAGTTCGCGACAAGACTCGCGCCAACTTCTGCGACCACTTCAAGCCCCGCGCGGGCGCCTGGAGCGGTGGTGACAGCGCCACGAGCGAGCGCGCACGCTCCGAGCTCGACAAGCTGTTCGGTAAATAGCTCTAGCGGCCGCGTTCCGCGAGCCGGTCGAGCAGACGGGTGAACGGGGAGTTCTTCTGCACCTTCACGTCGATGTGTCTGATCTGGCCTTCGCTGATCAGCTCCTTGCGGCCGCCCTCGATCTGCAATTCGCCGGCGCCCAGGATTTCGAGCGTTTCCTCCAGCGTCTGCGGACTGCGTCGCTCGTGGGCATTCACCCGACCACGGCGGCTCTTCGTGCCTTTCTGTCCGGCGCGGCCCGGCGCCCCAAGCTTGCCCGCGGCGGCAGTCTTAGGCTTCGCCACGGCGGATTTGTCCGCTGCTGCGGCAGGAGCCTTCTCGGCAGCGACAGGCGGCGGCGTCGAGCCGGTGTCATCCCACAATTTGAATTCGGCGCTCTGATCCGGCAGTCGCTCCGTGGGCCGTTGCGGGGCAGCAGCCGCTGCCGCTGCTGCTACACCGGTGCCACCGGTCGCGCCACTGGCGCCATCGCGTTCCTTGAGACTGACCGGAACGACGGCGACAGAGGAAAATTCCGAGCGAACGTACTGCGCGACCTGCTTGGCCGAATTGGCATCCTTGAAGAAGCCCAGACGCAGGCCGAACCAGCGTCGTCCCTCGCGACTGCCTTCGACGGTGTACAGGGTATAGGCGCCGAAGATCGCCAGCGGCGGCACTTTCGCCAGATCGATGGGCTGCACGGACCACTGCAGCTGGATCGAGAAGGCGGCCGGCGTGCTGACGGTATTCAACGGGTCGCCGCGTTTCTCCTCGAGCAGGTGCAGCACCTGTGACTCGGGCAGTACTCCTGGCTGACGCACGACGGGCCCGCTTGGCGCCACGGGTAGCGCCGGTTTGCGTGCCGATTCATCCAATGCGCTGAGGACTTCGCGCACATTCGAGCGCTGATCGAAGGGTACCGCGGCAGCGGTGCGCTTGGTGCTGGGAGCGTGAGCTGCCGGCGGCGCTGCGACCGGCGGCGGCGCGGGCGAGACAGGCGCCGCGGCAATAAGTGCATCCAGTTCGGCAATCGGCGCAGCCGGAGCGACACGCGCCGGCTGAGGCAGCAGTTCAAGTACCAGGGGCGCCGTTACGGGTGCCGGGGGCGGTGTTATCGGCGCGGGTGGTGGCGGCGTCGGTGTCGGCTCCGGTGCCGCACTGAGCGTCGGCATTTTCGCCAGCAGTTCGGCGCTCGGGCCCTCAGGTGCAATGCTCTTCGCTGCGACCGGCTTCGGCGGCGCAACGGGTTTTGGTGCAACGGGCATCGGCGCGGCCGGCACTGCCGGACTTACGACCGCGGCCGGTTTTTCCGCGGCGGCACGGGCACGCAGGCGTTTGCCGGGAGCCTCGCCGGCCCAGGCGCCCGGATACAGGTCGCGCACCACCGGCAGCATCTCCTCGGCCTGCAGCAGCGAGTCGAAGTATCCCATGTGCAGACGAAACCGCTCGCGACCGTCCTCGAGCCGTCGGCTGACAAAAAACGAAAAGTGTTTCAGCTGTGCCAGTTGGGGCTGCGTCAAAGCCATCGGTGTCGTGGATGAGCACAGATTGATGACAAAGGATTCCTGCTGCCCGGCCGGAGGCGGCGCTGGGCGCGGGACTGGGATGCTTTTGTCGGTCTCTGGCATGGACATGGTCATGATGCGTTCCCCGGAACAACGAACGGCTGTGCCGGACTGGCGGAAGCGCGCATGAAGGGGGGATGGCCGCATGCTCCGGCGCTGATGCGCCGGAGGAGTGGAGACCCCGCCGTCATGGGAACAAGTCCGTTAGACCGGTGGCTTTGCGTCCCCGCCTTTCGGCGGGTTTGCCTTTTTCACGTAAGCAGTGTCGGGTTGTGGAGACTGTCCGTCAAGCGACAATCTGTGCATTGTTTCTCATGCGCGAAAACTACCCGCGCACGGGGAATTGCGCTGCACCGCGAAACCAGACATAACTCGCGATCGCGGGTGGGACGGGCGCGACGGCGGCCAGTCTGGCGTGGATTACGTCAACCCGCGGCGCGGGTTTCGTCGGAGGAATTGTCGTAGATGCGTGAGCTGAGCAGCTCCGTCACGGAAGCCGCGGTGAGCGGTCGCGCGAGGTAGTAGCCCTGCGCGCAGTCACAGCGACGCTCGCGCAGGAAGTCCAGCTGCTCGATGGTTTCGATGCCTTCGGCCACGACGCGCTTCTGCAGTGAATGCGCCATCACGATGATCGTTTCAATCATCGTCGCCGCGGTGGCATCCTGCGGCACATTGACGAGGAAGCTGCGATCGATCTTCACCGCGTTGATCGGATGCTGACGCAGGTAGCCGAGCGAGGAATACCCGGTGCCGAACCCATCCAGCGCCAGACACACGCCGGTCTGCGCAAGACGTTCAATCATCGGTGCATTGGCAGGATCGGCGACCACACTCTCATCGATGTCGAGCTCTAGAATCGCGCCCGGCAGTCCGAAGCGGTCGAGCACCCGGCGCACGTTGCGCACGAATTCCGGATGCCGCAGCTGCTGCAGCGAAATGTTCACGGCCAGTCGCGGCGGGGACAGACCCTGGTCGCGCCAGGCGGCCAGCTGCGCGCAGGCCGTTTCGAGCACCCAGCCACCGATGTCCACGATCAGGCCACTCTCCTCGGCCGCGGGCACGAAGTCTCCGGGCTGACGCATGCCTTCGCGCTGTGTTTGCCAGCGCAGCAGCGCCTCGAGCCCGGTCAGCGAACCATCCGCGATCGAATACTGTGGCTGGTAGAACAGCGAAAACTCACGCCGACGCAGCGCCAGCTGCAGGCCGGTATCGGTAGCCACGGGGCGCTGCCCGCCCATCGCGAGCTCATAGAACATCGCCCGGCCCCGTCCCAGGTCCTTGGCACGATACATCGCCGTATCCGCGTTGCGCAGCAGCTCGTCAATGGTCTGGCCGTCCTGCGGGAAGCGCGCGATGCCGATGCTCGCGCACACGGTGTGATCATGTCCGCCGAGGTTCACCGACTGCTGCAGCGACAGCACGATACGCTGCGCGACCGCCAGCGCAGCTTCGGCACTGGCGACATCGCGCAGAATGACCGCGAACTCATCGCCACCGAGCCGCGCCACGGTATCGCCTTCCTTGATCGACGCGCGCAGCCGCTGGGCGGCAATGCTCAGCACCTGATCGCCGGCGGCATGCCCGACGCTGTCGTTGATCTTCTTGAAGTGATCAAGATCGATATACAGCACCGCGCCATCCGCGCCCCCGAGGCTGGCGCTCTGCAATTCGGTGGACAGGCGGTTGCAGAACAGGATCCGGTTCGGCAATGCCGTCAGCGGGTCATAGTGCGCCTGGCGGTACAGCTGCTCCTCACGCGCGCTCTTGGTCAGCGCGATCGCCAGACGCGCGGCGAACTCGCTGCCGCATTGCGCGGTATGCGGATCGGCAATCGGCGGGTCCTGGTAGCCGACGGCCAGGATGGCCTCGACATGCTTGCCGATCTTTACCGGCCAGACCCAGAAGAATTCAGAGCCGAGACTCTTCAGCGGCACGAGGAAGCTGTGGCGCGCGTCTTCACAGCGCGTGACGGTCAGCCCTTCGGGCTCGGCCGCCAGGGTGGCCATCATGTCATCGTCAAGCGCGACCCGGCTGACGGGCAGGTCCCGGCAGCTCTTTGCGGCCAGGTACACCCGTCCGCGCCAGGGTGCGTCGGGATCGCGCAGCACGATACCCGCGCTGCTGCAGCCGGTGACGCGCTGCACGCGGGTGAGGATGGCATCCAGCACCGGCTCGAGCCCACCGGGCTGCAGCAACAGGCCGTCCACCTCGGTCAGGGTCTGCAGGTTGGCGTGCTGGTTGCGCACCCGTTGCGCGCAGCGATTGAATGCCTGGATCAGCAGCCGCAGATCATCCCGCCCGAGGGCCGTCGAGGCCTCAGCTTGGCCGGTGGTCCCGAGTGCTTCGAATGCATCGCGCAATGCCAGGAGGCTGGGTCGGTAGCGACGCACCAGGTAGGTGGTCGCCGTCCCGGCGCACAGCAGCGCGACCGCCACCCCGATGCCCAGGCCAAGCCAGGGCGTAGCAGATCCGGCAGTGCCGTATTGAACGGCCGCCACGATCACCACCGGGACCAGGGTGCTCAGTGCGAGGGTTGCGGTAAACCGCCTTACCATGCCGCTTTTGTAAACTGCGCGAATCATCCTCAACGGCACACTCACATCATCTCTTCAAAGGGTTGCAATAGCCGGAACGAAGGTGCCGGCGCGACACTAATTATTCAGGGAATCTGTCATGTCGCACAGGCCGTCGATGTTAACTGCATCACGTTCTGCCGCGCATTCTGGAAAGTGCCCGGATGCCTGAATAATCGTATCGGTAGATACCACGCCGACCCGACCGCGCGGCGCCCAGCATGGCCGCCGCTACCAAGGAGGCCCCGACGGCCCGGTGTGATTGCCGCGCGCCGTTCTGCAGCGGCCGCAAGGCCAGCGCCGCGAGCATCGCCAACAGCTGCGACAACCCGGCGCCGCGTCGCATTCCCAGCAGGGGTCCCGGCAGCAGCAGGTCCAGGGATTCGAAATTCAGCGCAATCAGGGCCTCCAGGGTTTCCCCCAGGACGCGCGCGGCCGGGCGGCGCGAAGCGCAGTTCGCGCTCTGGCAGGACAACATTACGAAGCGCCGGGCTCCCGCGGCGCGGGCCGCCCGCGCAAAGGCGAGGACATGCACCTGCGCGGCTTCGCGGTATGCCGCCTCGGATCCCGCCTCCTTATAAGAGGTACCCAGGCAGCACAATGCGGTGTCGCAGGACTGACCCTTAAGCTGCTGCTCAAGCTGAGCAAAGGGCACGATCCGATTCGCCAGGCGCAGGGATTCGCGACCCAGGGGGCGCCGCGTCACCGCAATGACGCGAAACTCCGGCACCTGGAGCAAGGCGTCGAGCAACCGGGAGCCCACCAGGCCGCTGGCACCGGTCAGCCAGATAATTTTCCCAACGTTTTCAATCACACGACCAAGCTTAGCATTCCGCCGTGGTCGCCGGCGTTACCGCCAGCTCGCGGGCACTGGCGTTCAGGTTCGAATACTCCAGGGTCGGCGGATCATCGAGGGCGGCAGACAGGGCCGTGATCACCTCGCCCATGGACTGCACCCGGTGGCGGGGATTCTTCGCCAGCAGAGATCGCACCAGTCCCAGCAGGCTCGGGGGCGCGACATGCACCGGCTCGATGGAGGGTACCGGGTCGTGAAGCACCCGACGGACATCGAAATCGGGAAAGTAAGGCGGAATACCGGTCAGCAGTTCAAAGGCCAGCGCCCCCAGACCGTACAGGTCATCGGCCGGCGCGGGCGGCAGCCCCGCCAGCTGCTGGGGGCTCGCCGCTGAGGGCGACCAGCCCGCGCCCGCCGCATCGACCCGAATGCCTTCGCGCGCCCGGCCGGCGACCCCGAAGTCCGCCAACTGGACTCGGCCCGCGCCATCGAGAAGCACATTCGCGGCCTTCAGGTCGCGGTGGACGATCCCGTGCGCATGCGCATGCTCCAGGGCATGGGCCAGATCGATCAGCGCCGGCAGGATCTCCAGGTACGGCGCGCCGCGCAGCTGCCGCAGATCACCGCCGGTGGCCAGCCTCATGGGCAGCATG
The DNA here is from genome assembly GCA_036498905.1 of Steroidobacteraceae bacterium. Lineage (GTDB taxonomy): Bacteria > Pseudomonadota > Gammaproteobacteria > Steroidobacterales > Steroidobacteraceae > DAIDKA01. The sequence goes on from DASYER010000077.1 coordinate 11,353, forward strand.
GCCAGATCGCCGTCGCACAGGGGCGGATAGGTCTTGAGAATCCGTGGATGATCCAGCTCGCAACCCACCTCGTACTCGCGCTGCAGGACCTCCCAGGGGTCGCTGTCGGGTGCGAAGGTGCGGGTGAGGATTTTCAGCGCGAGCGACTCGAGCTCCTGCTCATCGAAAGCCATCCAGACTTCGCCCTGCCCGCCACTGCCCAATCTTTCGCCGAGAGTGTAACGGTCGGCAATGCGAGTTCCGGGAGCGACGAGGGAGGTCATCGACTACATTGTACGCAATCACAAGCTGTTCAGGACGAACACGGTGCCGGCAATCATATCGTTGCGCTCCTTGCGCAAGTCGATTTGCTCGGACAGCTCAGTGCTAAATCCGTGCCGGGCGGCCAGCTCGCACACATATGAAGCGCCGTGCGCATACCTGCCCGACGGAAGCAGCTCATAGGCGCCGTGCGGCAGGTGCTCGACGGAAAATGCGAACAGACCACCGGCGACGATGATTGAGCGCACGGCCTTGAATACGGGTTCGAGGTTGCCGACGTAGACGAACACATCTCCCGACAACACCAGGTCAAACCCCGGTGATTGCGCTGCGCAGCGCTCGAGCCACGCCACGATTTCACCGGCATGCAGGTTTCGATAAATTCCGGTGCGCCGGGCCTGATCAAGCATTTTCGCCGACAGATCGACGCCGTCAATTTCGCTCACGATATCCTTGAACTGCGCGCCGACCAGGCCGGTACCACAGCCCAGGTCAAGCGCACATTCGAACCGCCGGCCGCGTGGTGTCAGTCGGCCGACGGCCTCGCGCATGAGCTTCGGCGTCATGTAACCCAATACATCCACCAGATGAGCATCGAAGCGCGGCGCGTAGTCATCGAAGAGACTGGCGACCGTTGCGCTGGGTACCGGTCCCGGGTCCTCGCCGCTCAAGGCTGCCAGCCTGTGCTGAATCACTGGATTGGTTGTTCCCAGCTCGATGGCTCGTCGGTACCTGTTTGCTGCCTCCGCGAAGTCGCCCTTGGAACTGAACGCGAAGCCCAGACCCTCATTCGCCCTGACATCGTCTGGGCGAATGACAAGCGCCCGTCGATGGCACGCAATCGCCTCGTCGAATCTTCCCTGGATCTGCATCAGGTTGCCGAGATTGACGTGGGCATCGCTGAAATCAGGATTGAGTGCGAGCGCCCTGTGAACGCTGGCGAATGCCTGTTCCAGGTTGCCTTGACGCGTCAGCAGGCCGCCAAGATTGTTGTGGGCTGCGACATGATTGGGATTGAGCGCAAGTCCCTTCTGAAGACTTGCAAATGCCTCCTCCAGTTTGCCCTGCCGTTCCAGCAGGGCGCCAAGATTGCTGTGCGCGCCGCTGTGATTGGGATTGAGTGCGAGTGCCTGGCGGAAGCTGCTGTATGCCTCATCCGGCCGGTCCTGCCGCGCACGTACGACACCCAGATTGTTATGAGCGTCGCCATGATTGGGATTGAGTGCAAGCGCCCGGTGAAGGCTGGCGATTGCCTCCTCCAGCTTGCCCTGGCGCTCCAGCATTGCGCCAAGATTGTTATGCGCATCGAAATGATTGGGATTGAGTGCGATCGCCTGCCGAAAGCTTTCGATTGCCTCCTCGAGCTTGCCCTGGCGCGTCAGCAGGGCACCGAGATTGTTGTGGACGTCGCTATGTTTTGGATTGACGACAAGCGCGCCTCTGTAGGAGGCAATGGCCCCCTCGAGATCGCCCAGCCGGGTCTTCACCGCGGCCAGATTCAGATGGGCCTCGATCAGCCGTGGATTCAGTGCCAGCGCTTTTTCGTAACTTGCAATCGCCCCTTCGAACTCGCCGCCCGCCAACAGCACGTCCGCAAGACTGCTGTGAGCCTCCACAAAATCCTGCTTCAGCGCCAGCGCGTGTTTGATGGAGGTGATGGCAAGTGCTGAATCGCCCAGCTGGTGCGCACTCAGCCCCAGGAGCAGTCGCGCTGCGGCATCATTAGGTCCGGCCGTGAGTGCCCGATTGACGAACTCGAAGGCCTCCCGAAACTTCCCGGATTGATAGAAAATCCCTGCCAGCAGATACAGCGCGCCGGGATGCTTTGGATTGGCCTGGATTACTCTGCGATACAGAACCTCGGCCTGCGGCACGCGGCCGCCTCGATGATGCTGGAGCGCGATATTAAAATCTTTGTCGGTATCTGAGGATCGATCAGGATGCATACGAGTTTCCATCGCGGCCGCGCCGCCGTTTCAGATGGATCTACCATTGCATCGATGACAACAGCTACCGGGAGGACGAGGGTCATGGATTATACTGTGCATATGTACAGCTTTTTCCGCACCCTGGCCCTGGCCCTTATTCTTCCGGTGACGCTGGCGTCCCGTTTGACCCTGGCCGCACCGGCTCCAGCTCCCACCGCCTCCGCGGCCGCGGCCGACAAGGCCTACGAGCAGGTGGCCAGCCGCTATATGAATGAGATGCTGGCGCTGGATCCGGTCGGAGCCAGCCAATTGGGCGATCAGCGTTTCGACGGGCGGATGAACGACGCCAGCGCCGCGGGCCGGGCGCGGGTGTTGGCGGTGGCGCGCAGCGTGCTGGCGGATCTCGATGCCGTACACACAGGCGAGCTCGTGCGGCCGAAGCAGGTGGATGCGCAGCTGCTGCACCATGCGCTCGAATACACGATCTGGCAGATCGAGACCTTCCGGGATTGGAGCTGGGACCCGCTGACCTACACCAGCACCGCGGGCAATTCGGTCTACCTGCTGGTGGCGCGTGACTTCGCGCCCTTGCCGATCCGCATGCGCCATGTCGCGGCGCGTCTGCGCGCCTGGCCGCGCCTGTTCGCCCAGGAGCGCGCGGCCCTGGAGCCTGCGAAGGTGCCCCCCATCAACGCGCAGACAGCGGTTTCGCAGAATGCTGGCCTCACCGATCTGCTCGATCAGGCCATCCTGCCGGAAGTCGCGAAGCTGCCCGTCGAACAGCGCGCCAGGCTCACCAAGGCCATAGCGAGCGCGCGCAGCGCGATCGCCACACAGCAGGCCTGGCTGCAGAACACGCTGGTGCCGCAGGCAAAGGGCGATTTTCGGATCGGAGCGAAGCGTTACGAGGAGAAGCTGCGCTTCGAACTGGACTCGACCCTTTCCCGCCAGGAAATTCGCACCCGCGCCGAAGCGGCCATCGCCGCCAAGCGCGCCGAGATGTATGACATCGCCCGCCAGGTATTGAGTGGCCGCGCCGGTGCACCGGCATTGCCGCAAAAGCCGAGCCCGGATCAGCAACAGGCCGCCATTGAGGCGGCTTTGGAACTGGCCTATGCGGAGCATCCGTCGCGTGACGACGTGGTTGCCGCGGCGCGCACGGCATTGGCGCAGGCCACGGCGTTCGTCAAGGCGCACGACCTGGTCACGCTGTATCCGGATCCGCTGGACGTCATCATCATGCCTGCATTCCAGCAAGGCATTGCCCTGGCTTACTGCGATGCGCCCGGTCCGCTGGCCCGCGGCCAGAAAACCTACTTCGCGGTCTCGCCGATCCCGAAGGACTGGACGGATGCGCAGGTGCGCTCCTACCTGCGCGAATACAACACCCGCGCCATCAATGAACTGACCATCCACGAAGCCATGCCCGGACACTACGTGCAGCTGGCCCATGCCAACCGCTACCGCTCCCCGATTCGCGCCGTGATGCAGTCCAATACCTTCGTGGAAGGCTGGGCGATGTATGGCGAGCAGCTGATGAGTGAGCAGGGTTACATGCACCATGACCCGTTGATGCAGCTCGTGCACCTGAAGTGGGACCTGCGCGCGACCGCCAACGCAATCCTGGATCAGGCGGTACATGTCGACGGCATGACCCGCGAGCAGGCCATGCACATGCTGATGCACGATACCTTCCAGGAGGAGCGCGAAGCGGCCGCGAAGTGGGTACGGGTGCAGGTGACCTCGACCCAGCTTGCGACCTACTTCGTCGGCTTCCAGGAACATCTCGCACTGCGGGAGGAGGCCCGGCAGCGCTGGGGCAGCGCGTTCAGCCTGAAGCGCTACCACGACACCGCACTGGCATTCGGCTCCCCGCCGGTGCGTTACGTGCGCGAGATGATGTTTGATCTGCCCATCGGGTAATCTGTTGCCACGATGAACGCGGTCAGTGAAGACGATCGGACCTGGGGGTCCCTGGCCCACCTCGCGGCCCTGTGCGGCATGTTGATTCCGTTCGGCAGCCTGCTCGGGCCGTTGATCATCTGGCGTACCCGCGGCCAGCGCACGCCCTTTGTCGGCGATCAGGCACTGGAGGCGCTGAACTTCAATATCAGCGTCGCCCTGGCCTTTCTGGCCTGCCTGGCGCTGGTGTGGCTGTTCATCGGCATCCTGATGGTATTCGCGCTGGCGCTTTACTGGATGCTCATGACCGTGGTGGCGACCTTCAGGGCCAGCGAAGGCCGGGCCTATCGGTATCCGATCACCCTGCGGCTTATCAAATAGCCCGACCGTTTCGGGTCATGCACCCAGAAACATCTTGTAGGCAGGATTCGCCGTCTCGTCGTTGTACGGATAGTGCAATGCGTTCAGATGCTGGGTGAATTCGGGACGTTCGGCCTTGGGCACCTGGATGCCCGCGAGCACGCGGCCGTAGTCCGATCCATGATTGCGATAGTGGAACAGGGTGATGTTCCAGCGCGTACCGACCGCCTGCAGGAACTTCAGCAGCGCACCGGGTCGCTCGGGAAATTCGAACCGGAAGATGACTTCGTCGCTGACGTCGCGGGCGTGCCCACCGACCATGAATCGCACATGCTGCTTGGCCAGCTCACTGTCGCTCATGTCATGCACGGAGTAGCCGGCCTCGCGCAGCTGACGGATCACCGCGTCCTTTTCGACCCGTCCCTGTCCTAAGCTGAACCCGGCGAATATCTGGGCGCGGACCGCGCTGTCGTAGCGGTAGTTGAACTCGGTGACACTGCGCGATCCGAGCGCTTCGCAGAAGTGCAGAAAGCTGCCGGGCTGCTCGGGAATCTCCACGGCGAGCAGCGCCTCGCGCTCCCCGCCCAGACTTGCGCGCTCGGCGATATGGCGCAACCGGTCGAAGTTCATGTTGGCGCCGCTGTTGATCGCAACCAGGCGCTTGTCGCGCCAGCCATCGCGCGCGATGACCTTGCGGATGCCGGCGACGGCCAGAGCGCCGGAGGGTTCGACGATGGTCCGGGTCTCCTCGAAGATGTCCTGGATCGCCGCGCACATCTCATCCGTGTTCACCAGCACGATCTCGTCCACGAACTGCTTGGCGAGGATAAAAGGCTCCTCGCCGACGCGTTTGACGGCCACGCCGTCGGCGAACAGCCCGACCCGATCCAGAATCACCCGGCGACCGGCCTGCAGTGATTCGTGCATGGCATTGGCGTCCGTCGGTTCGACCCCGACGATGCGCACGCGCGGATACAGGGACTTGATGTAGACCGCGATGCCCGCAATCAGACCGCCGCCGCCGACCGGGACGAACACCGCATCAACCTCCCCGCCGCACTGACGCATGATCTCCAGCCCGATCGTGCCCTGCCCCGCGATCACGTCCGGATCATCAAAGGCGTGCACGTAGACGAGATTGCGTTCGCGGACCAGGTGCTGGGCGCGATCGAAGGCTGCATCGTAGTCATCCCCGTGCAGCACGGCTTCGCCACCCAGATCCATCACCGCCTGTACCTTGATCTGTGGGGTGGTCTGCGGCATGACGATAATCGCCGGAATACCGCGGCGCTGGGCGGCAAGTGCGACACCCTGCGCGTGATTCCCGGCCGAGGCACAGATCACTCCGCGCCTGGCAGCCGATTCGGACAGGTGCGCCACCTTGTTGTAGGCGCCGCGCAATTTGAACGAAAACACCGATTGCAGGTCTTCGCGCTTCAGCAGCACCTGGTTGCCGAGGCGCCGCGACAGGCGGGGCGCCAATTCCAGGGGCGTCTCGATGGCAACGTCGTAGACCCGGGCCTTGAGGATACGTTCGATGTAGGGGTTGGTCATGGCCCGGTGCAGCTTATCCATTCCCGGGAAGCCTGGCCACACTCCTCAGCTATGGGTCCCGATATGCACGCTGATGGGCTGGGGCATGTCCGCCGGCGGCCCCTGGGACAGCCGCGCGATCCGCGACAGCTTGGTCTCGATGGTCCGGTCCCGCTCGCGGTCGCCGCTGGAGCCTACGATCTGTACGTGGTCGACGGTGCCATCCTCGCGCACCCAGATCCGCACGGTGACCGCATACTGACCGTTGCGCACCTGCTGATCGTCACTCAACTGGTCGACGATTTCGTTCTTCAGCAGGCCCGCGTACCAGGCATAGATACTGCCGCCTGAACCGGCGAGTTCGTGGCCACCCTTGTTGCCAACCAGGCCGAAGGCATCCCCGCCTGCCCCGCCTTCCGTATCGAGCCCGAGCTGCTGGGCCGGCGGCGCCTCTTTGGCATCGGGAGTATCGGGCTTTTGCTGCGGGTCCGGAATGTCCTGCTTCTCCTCCGGTGGCGGTGGTGGGGGCGGCGGTAGGTCCGGCGGCGGGGGCGGCCGGATGAGCTGGATTTCCTGCACGACTTTCTTGGCCGGCGGCGCCGACCCGGCGAGTAAGCTGCGCATAAAGGCCACCGCGCCGACACCCAGGCTTCCCACCAGGAGGCACATGGTGATCACCAGGATTTTGCGGCCGCGATTTTTGACTCTGGTCATGACGGGTTACTTGACGATTTTCGAGGTGACGAGTCCGAGCTTGGTGATTTCCAGCCGCCCGAGCAGGTCGAGCACGTCGACGACTCTCTGATACTGGATGTTCGAATCGGCCTTGATGATCACGGGCAGGTTGGGATCGGCCGCCTTGAGCTGGCGCAGATGAGTCTCAAGCTCCGTCATCGTGACCGGGAAAGTGTCCAGATAAATCGTGCCATCGGCGCTGATGGTCACTGCCTTGGTCTTATTCTCGGCGAGACTGGGCTGCGCGCTGGCCTTGGGCAGATTGACCTTAATGCCCTGCACCGTGGCCGTGGTGAGGATGATGAAGATGATGAGCAGAACGTAGGCCAGATCCAGCATCGGTGTGATGTTGATCTCGTCATAAACGTCCTTGTCTCCTCCTCCCACCGGCCCCGACATACTCGTGCTCCTGAGCTAGCAGTGAAGTTCGGCAATGCGGGTCACGAACTCATCGACGAACACGCGCATGTCGGCGCCGATCTCCCTCACGCGGGTGTTCAGGTAGTTGTAGCCGAAGAGGCACGGAATCGCGACTCCCAGTCCACATACCGTGGCTACCAGCGCCGCGGCCGTGCCGGGCGCGATGGCGTTGATGTTCACGTCACCGGAAGCGGCGATGGCGGCGAACGTGATCATGACTCCGACGACGGTGCCCAGCAGCCCCAGGAAGGGACCGCCGGAGATGGCGATGGTCAGCCACACCATCTGGCCATTCAATTGCTGCGTGCTGCGGGTAAGGGTGGCATCCATGGTGGCGCGGATGGCCGCAATTGACTGCGCGGAAAGGACTCGCGCGCGATCGGCGCCTGCCGCCCGACCTTCCAGGCGCTTCATGGTCTCCTGCATGCCAATGTGATACAGGCGCCAGAGAGTGGACGTACCGAAATTCGCGCCATCAGCGTCGCCATCGCCACGGCCGGACTCCAATGCCGTCAAGTCGTCGCGCATTTTGCGGAATTCGCCCAAGAAGCGCGCATTGCCTTTGGCCACACCGTTCAAGGCGAAAATCTTGGCGATCATGATCAACAGCGAAACGACGAACAGCACCGCGAGAATGCCGATGATCACCCAGCCATCGGCCGTGACATTGCGCAGGGTGGTCACGAAGTAGGATTCACCACCGCTGGTGTCCTTCTGCGCGTCCCCGCCGTAGACGACCAACGGCGCAACCATCCCCTGGCTGCGCGCACCGGCCTTGACCCAGTCGCTGCTGCGCGCGGTATCGGACACTTCCAACTCATCCATGTCGCCGCTGAAGAAGTTGTGGTTGTCGGCGGAGCCGCCGATGGTGAGCACGCCGCCGATATCCTGAGCGATGGCATCGGCGTGACCGGCGTCGACACCGTCCACGAACAGCGTGAGGTGCCCGTCACCGATGCGGATGGCCAGGTGATGCCACTCCCCCGTGGTCAGCGTTGCGCTTTGATGAACCTCGATGGGTGTTGCACCGGCCTGATAGCGTGCGAAGGCCTGGGTACCGGCGAGGCCGAGCACGAGCTCGCGGCCCTGGCCGGACAGCTGGGCCACGTAGGCCTGCGACTGGGCGGCCTCGAAGCGCACCCAGGCCGACAGCGTCAGGCCCTTACCCTGCGCCAGCCGCACGACTCCCGTGGCGGGAATCGAGATGGTCTGTGCGCCTGCGAACTTCGCCCCTGCGCCGATCAGCGTTGCGGGATTCGGCTCGGCATTGAACGCACTCGGTTCGGTCTTATACGCGGTGCTGTCCTGTGCGGCGCCCTTGGCGGCACCGAAGTGGTACACCAGCGCCTGATTCACATCATAGGTGCCGGCTGCATCCGTGGCCGCCACGGCCTTCTTGTTGCCGTAGTACAGGAACATCTTGTCCGACGTGCCGGCGCCCGTCAGCTGCGGCATGCGTACCCACAGCAAAGCAATCTGCGCCTGGGGATCGAAGCGCTCGATGTGAAACTTCAGCGGGGTTTTGTCGTCAGCCGCGATCAGGCGGAAATCCGAGCCATCCGGCTTGGAATCCCCGAAATACTGGAAGTTGCCCAGGCTCAGGCGGATCAGGACCGGCACATCGGTCGGGCTCCCGGGGATATCGGCCCCCTTCGCGCTCAGATCGAAGGTGATTTCCTTACGAAAGGCCCAGTCCCCATTCCACCATGCACGGGCCGGAGAGCCCCAGCCGCTGCAAAGCAACAAGACCGAGACGATCAATAGGATGCGAGACCGATTCATCGAGTTTCCCTGATTCAAGGAGCCGCGGCTGCAGCTGCACAGGCGGCACAGTCAGCCATTATCTCGTCCACATGTGACGGCAATATTGCCTTCGGCTAGTGCGGCGGTGCGCCCGAGGTACTTTCCAGGGACTTCTCGGTGACCACCTGGTCGGTGGCCCGGGCGCGAAAATCGTCCGCCAGGTTCTCCAGCTGCACGCGCTTGAGGCGCGTGAAGGGTTCCTTGGCTTCCAGCCGCGTCCATGCCGTCTGGCCGTCAAGGTGCTTGAGCACCTCGTCGTTCAGCTTGTAGAGCTGCTGGTTGTGATCGACACACACCTTCAACTGCTGCTCGCGGGTGGCCAGTGTCTGCTTCACGGTGGTTCGATCGCTCTCGGTGTCGTGCAGCGACTGAATGGTTCCCCGGAACTTGTCCACCAGCTCCTGCATTTTCGTTTTGGTGTCGTCCAGCTCCTTCTGCAGGGCATCGCGTTGGGCGCTGCTCTGGGTCAGGGCGAGCGCTGACGCGCGGGCGCGCTGGTCGATGCTTCCCTGCGCGCCCTTCAATGCATCCCGTTCCTTGCGCATGTCGTCGAGCTGCTTCTTCAGCCCGTCGTTCTGCGACTGCAGCGCGGTACGTTCACTGGTCAGCTGCTGCAACTGCAGCATCATCTCGGCGCTCGCGCCACCACCGCTGCGGGCAGTCTGCGCATGCGCAGCGCCTGAAACCCCTGCGATCAGTGTCACCACCGCCGCGAGCAGCCCGATCTTGCTTCTTGCCTTGGTCGCCATGCTGGCCTCCGGTCAAAAGCGCGTGTTGAGGTCGACCTGCCACACGTCGATGTTGAGTGGCGGCCCATCGATGGCATCGGCCGCCATGTACTTCAGTCGTACGAATACGCGCGGATTGATCGAGTAATCGAAACGCAGCGTATAGCCCTTGGCATCCGTGCCGCCGAGATGGAAGTCCTGGTCGTTGAAGGCGTCGACGACCGCGTCGCGCTGCACGTAGCGGTAGCCGATGGCTGCCTGCCAGGTACCGAGATCCCCAAAACGACTGGATCCGAAGGTGACATCGGCGCGATAGCCATGGGTACGCGCCGGCACGTCGGTCCCGGTACGGGCGAACACCTGTCCGGCATCGAAGCCGATGTTATCCAGGCCTTCGGCCGTCACACCCACCATGTAGCCGGTGTTGAACCGATACTCCGTCGTTGCGATCAGATCGACGATGCGATAGTCGGCGGCGAGGCCGAACAGATTCAGCGGATTCGCCGTCGGATTACTGGGATTGCTGATCTGGAACATCGTATTGCCCTTCTGCACCAGCACCGGGGCGGACCAGTTCAGCAAGGTGCTGTCCGGGGTGTTCAGCTCGCCGGAAATATGGATGAAGTCGTAGTAGCTGCCGGCGAGTGCGACCCTGACGCTGTCACCAAAGTGCAGATCGACGCCGGCCTGGGCCGCGCCCAGCCACTTGTTCGAATACGTGGTGTTCGGATCGAGCGGCGAGAAGTTCGAGAGCGGAAAGGCGCCGGCGGTCAAATAAACGTCGCGGCGATTTTCCTTGTCGGAAATTAGGTTGAACCGATAACTGCTGGCCACGCCCTCGAATGTGAGGTCGTTGTACCACATCAGATCCGAGGCGACGTACGGATTGGCAAAGCGACCGGCTTCTGCCATCACCTGCTGGCGGTCATCGGTGAATTTGCCGTTCCAGCTGATGTATCCCTGGTCGACCGCGATCTGGTAGCGCTGGCCATAGTTGCCCAGGGTTTGATTGGTCGTGAGGAAGATCTCGCCGCTACCGGTCGCCAGTCGCATGGCCGCCTGAAAGCCATCGCCCAGGTCGGCATCGAACCCGAACCGCAGGCGCAGGCGCAGGCGGTCGCGATCCTCGGTGGTATCCAGAAATGCGTTGGCCCCGGCCTGCGCAATGCCGCCCTTGGCATTGACCTGATTGAAATCCAGATAGGTGTTCGCGACATTGCCCGATCCGAATTCATCACCCTCCTGGCGTACCCGCACGTCACCCGTGAAGCGCATGCGCTGCATCCATTCCGGCAGCGTCCGGAACAGTCCGCCTTTGGCATTGACGTCGTCGACGACCTGCTGCTTCACATTCGGCGCCAGGTCACTGACGACCTCCTTGCGGATCTCGTCCTTCACGATCTGCGGCACATAAGGCACGCGCACGGCGCCCTCATCTTCCTTGGCCTGCTTCTGTTCCTGCGCCAGCGCCGCGGCGGCATCGGCGGCCGCCTTGTCTTCGGCATTCTTCACCATCGCCTGGGCCTGCTCGCGCGTCAGCACGCCCTTGTCGACGAGCGCCTGCAACAGGTTGCTGATGGTGTTTCGCAGCTCCTCGAGGTTGCGCTGCTCCGGGGAAGTCGCGGCGATCGCACGCGCGCTCAAGGACATCAGCGCCACGAGCACCGCAGCGGTGCGCAATTGCCGGATCAGCATTCGGGGAAAACCTCGTTGACAGATGATCGCCGCCCGGGATAGCGACAAAACCCTGATTATTTCGAGTCGGTGTGACAGTTTTTCGACGCACCGCGACTATTTTTTGTTTTCTTCCGCGGGTGGCCGCCGTCACACACTGTCGTTATCATCCGCACGCTTGTGTTACGGGCAGACTCCATGATGACGCCGAATGAAGGCTGGCTGCGCAATCGGCTCCATGCGCTGCTGTCGCAGCGTGCGGCCGCGGTATCGGCATTCGGGCTGGCCGTGCTGATCGTGCTGCAGGTGCTCAATTTTGCGTATTCCTGGCGCAGCGCGACACCGCTCGCCCGCCGGCCGGCCCGGGTTGCGCCCGGCGCGACGGCAGGAAGCGGAACGTACGCGGCCCAGATTGCGCGCGCCGCGCTATTCGGCGCCGCGCCGAGCAGCGCGCCCCTGGATGAAGCGAATGCTCAGCCTGCCACCAGCGGCTATGTTCTCAAGGGCATTCTGGCAACCGACAAGCAGGACGGAGGGGAAGCCATCATTGCAGGCCCCGATGGCCACTCCGGGCTGTATGCGTCGGGAAAAGCCGTGGCCGCTGGCGTCATCGTGCAGAAGGTGGCCTTCGATTACGTGCTTCTCGCCACCGGCACGCGGCTGGAACGCCTGACATTGTGGCCGACGACACCAGCGCATCGCACGCGTCCACGCCGCGAGCAGATGGAGCCGGCACACACTGCGGCGTCACGCACTACGCTGACCGCCGACACCCGCTCGACGCTGGGAATTCTGGGTCTCAACGTCGTCGGCGATGAGGCGGATGGCATCACGGGAATTTCCGGGCAGGGTTCGCCGGCCTGGCAGCATTCGGGGCTGCGTCCGACAGATGTCATCGTGGCCATCGACGGCGCCCCGGTCGCGCATGTTCTGGGTATCCCACAGGGAATTGACACGGCCTCCGTCGCCGCAGTCACCACGCTCACGGTGCTGCGCGACGGCGCCCAGATGGATATCACCGCGACGCAGGATCCGGCACCCGAGCCGCCAGCGCTGACCCGGCGCAGGCACCGCACCTAGCGTCAATTGCCGGTCGGGGTCGCACTCGCAGGTGTTGCGCCCGGGGTATGTGGTTTGGCCGTGTCCGCCGGCGGTGCCGCCGCGTCAGGTGTGGCCTGAGTCGGCATCGGCTTGCGCCGGACCACATTGTCCGCGCCGCACCGTTCCGGTAACCGCGTCCACGCGCCCGTCGGCCCACACCGTGCAGCACGGTGGGAGAGGCACATGACCTCGCCCTCCTTGAACGTCGAGCGCGCGACTCCGCAGTCCGCCGCAGCCAGTGCCGGCCCCAACAGCAATATCACGACGGCAGCTGTCATGCCGGTATTGCGAGTAATCATGGGCCACGTATCGCATGGCCGCGTTTCACCGGCATGACATTCGCCTCGCACGCTCATTGCGACTTCTGGCCCTGGCGCTTCAGGCAGTCGACATCGCTCGCCTTGCACACATCCTCACCGAAGCCCTCCACGAACACATCCAGCCAGTTCAGCGCCGCATCTGCTACGGGCGTCGCGCTCGCCCTGCGGTTTGCGTTTTCCTGCACGTTGTCAGAGGAAGACTGACTGGCGCTACTGCCGATCGCGCTGGCCGCGGACAGGCTGGCTCCCAAGCCGCTCGCTTCCACCGGCACACCGACCGAAACACCGCTGACCTTGATGTTGCTGGCACCCAGGACCGCGGTGGCGGCGATGGTCAGATTGCCGGCCACGATACCGGCGTCATTGGCATTGACGACGCCGTTGGGCGCGTACAGATCGACATCGCCCGCCGCGACACCCGGCGTAGTCGCCAGAGTCTGGATACCTGAACCCGTAAGCGCTGCCGGGAAGACCACTGTCGGAACGCCGTTGACATACGTGATTGTCGGCGGAGGTGCGGAGATGGCGGTCTTGGCACCGCGACCCGCATCGATGTTCCCGAAACTGGACCAAACGAGGATGTTGCCACCATCTGCCGCAAAGACGCGCGACAGGTTGACCTCAAAATCCCCGTACGTGTAGGCGTTCACATCACCCACGGACTGCGCAACGAGGCCCAGCTGCGAGGGATCCTTGCTCACACCAAACGATGCCGGAATCGTGGCCAGCCCGGCATTCACCAGTCCGCCAGGGGCGAACAGATTGATGCCGCCGCCATCCAGAGTGTAGATGCGGGAGAAGTACAATGAAATATCGCCCGCATACGGATTGGTTTGTCCCTTGGCGGGCAGACCGCCCGCGAACAAGGCGTCAATCGCCGCGTAGCCACGGGAGAAATCATTGTGATTCGGACCGGCAGGTGCTGCGGCTCGACCAGAGGAGCGCAACTCATCAAAGAATAGGGTCTGCAGCAGCGGCTGTTGTTCCACGCTGGGAAGGACTTCAAACCCAGCCAATGCCTGTGCCGCGGTCGGTGATCCGCCAAGGTAGGGCTGCATGTAGGCAATCAGCTCGCTGTTGTACGCGGTGGAATTGACCAGATAATCCTGGATGAATGTCGCATACGCCCCGTTCGTCTGGGTCGCCACGTCGCCGACGCCGGCCTCGACTTCCACCGATGCGCCGCTCGCAACCAGGCCGGTGTTCGCAAGGTTGCCGCGCGAAGTAATGCCACCGGAGGTGCCGAGATTCACGTTGCCCCCGGCCGCCATATCAAAGGTTCCGGGGCCATCGACATAGAGATTGGCTTGGGAGGCTGCGATGGTTCCACTCACACCGCGCACCAACGGATAGACGATATTGCGGCCCGCGAGCACCGCCGAGACGTCGTTGGGCTGAAGGTTCGTGAAGGTCGCGGACAGGTTCGTCACATCCTCGCCAGCCTGAATGATCGCGGGCGCCGAAAAGAACAGCTGCGTGGCGATCTGGTCGTTGGCTGCCACGTCGCCCGTCAGGGCCGTGATATGCGATACCGTGGAGTCAGGCGTGTTGCCCGTCAGGTGCACGGGCGTGGAGGCATCCTGGATGACGCCGACGAAGGAGTCCAGGATGCTCATCTGCTCAGCTACGTTCAAATAGCTGATCTGTGGGCTTTCCGGCGTCGGCAAAAGGGCCGGATCAGAATTGGATTCGATGAGTTCAAAGATGCCTGAATTGGCGTTCGCACCCAGCAGCACATCGTCAAAGGCCAGTAAATTCAGACTGCCGTTGGCTTCGGGATACAAAGTCATGGTGTTGTCCAGCATGATGCTGCCGCGCAGGGATTCGACCGATACCGTGCCGGGATAGAGGCGGAACGCCGAGGCGCCCATCGGATCGGCCGAGAACGACGCAAGGTTTGGATCGTAATTCAGCGACTTGTAGGTGCCGACGAGTGCGCTGGCGGAACTGGTGTCGTTGAGCAGCTGCGCGTTCCCAGTCAGCGTCTGCAACGACACTGAGGAGTCAGATGAATAAGTCGAAAAATACGAGTAGTTATTGCCGCGCGCCGGACCCTGGCCAGTACTCTGGGGTAGCAAGGTAGGAGTGCCGACTCCCGCCAGCGTGGCGCCGGCGCGCCCGGCCAGAGTGACCTGCGCGTCACCGAGCAGAATCATGGGATACAGGCCGGAAACCGTCGGACTTTCGGTGATTTCGTGGCCCGCCACCGCGACTGCCGCGCCATTGCCCACATATAGATTGCCTCCGGCGATGTCGTGGCCCGCGAACTCGCTGATGTTGCCGGTGTTCAGAATCTGCAGTTGGCTCAACGCCGGGGTCAGACCGCCGGTCTGCAGGCCGATGGTCGGGATGCTGACTCCCAGATCGTTGATGTCGTGGCCCGCCGTGACCGTTATATTGCCGCCGCCGAGTGCACCCACTCCCTGCTCGAAGTCGGCGAAATTCACGGTCCACGCGGGAGCATTGTTGCTGTTGCCCACGCGCCATAACCAGGCAGTCACCAGGTCCGGGCTGACGGCGCCAACCACATCATTGCCGGCGCTGATGCTGACGTCACCACCCTCAGTCGGATACAAGGCGCCGCCGAGCTGCCCCGCCCTGCGGAAGCTCGTGCCGCCGTCGGCAACACCGGCGGTGTAGATCACCGAATCCAGATTTGTGAGCACGACGTTGTCGGCGGCGGCTATATCGATACTGCCGGTGCCGGTGCGGATCGCAGTCATACCACTGCCCGAAGTGGCGGGATGGCCGGCGGCGACCGTGAGCGATCCGGATCCGGTGGAATTGACCGCCATCACGTCGCTGGAGCCCAGATCCGCGCCTGCGATCAGCCGGTATGACCAGGACGGGGTCGTCGCGCTCAATACGTAGGCCGCCGCACCGCTGGTCCCGGTGAATCCATCACTGAGCGAGGCCTTGATATTGAGATCGCCGCTCGAGCGCAGCGTCAGTACGCCCGGTGCGCCGTTGAAGCGCCACTGGCTTAAGTCCCACGCCGAAGTGAGGGTCAGCGCCTGACTGGAGTCGATCTCGATACCGGGAACGATCTGCGGCGCGGGGCCTTTGATGCTGCCGAGTGCCTGCAGCAACGCGGGCGCGGTTGCCATGAACGCGCTCGCATCGGCGTAGTACTGGGATGATGTCGACACGTCTGCAGCGCCCAGAGTGCCGCTAGTATTCGTGTATGCCTTGTAGCCCTCGAGCGTCACCGAGTTCAGGTTCTGGAGATTGCCGGCCAGCATGAGTTGCGGAGACGCGCCGGTCAGACTCGACAGCGCACCCTGCGATTCGCGGATCCACAACCCACCATCGGCCGCCGACTGCAAGGCGACGCCCGAGCTGTAGGCCTCAATGGTAGCGCCGCCGGATACGAATACGCCGCCCCGCACCGTCGCAAGCTCGATTTCACCATTCATATCGCCTGCGGAAGTCGGCCGCGCATCCAGCGTGCCGTTCACAGTCACATCGTTCAGTGCAGACAGCGTGATCGCACCACCCGCAGGGGCGTTGCTGGTGATCGTGCCTTCCACATCGATCGACCCGGCATCGGCACTGAGGTTGATTGATCGTCCGTCAATGGCCGAATTCGATCCGGCAGGTATAAGCAGGTCTCCCGCACCGCGCTGGCGCACATTCCAGTTGCCACTGAAGCCGCCCGCCGCCAGCGATGACTCCAACGCCGCAAAATTTCCGAGCGACTGGCCATCAAGCGTCACATTGGCGTCACGGCCGGAGAGCGCGCCCAGCAGATTCAATGCGCCGTTTGGCGCCGACACTGACAGCGTGCCGGCATCGGCCGCCGCATCATCCAAGGCTGCGACACTGATGGCAGAGCCGGCCTGCGCTATCACCGAGCCCTGTTGGCTGTGCAGGCCGAGGCTGCCGCCTGGCGAGGGCACGGTGACCGAACCGAAGCTGGTGTTGACTCCGCTGAGATCTATGTTGGCGGTGGCGCCCAGCGACACATCTCCCGTGGTCGCGGTAAGGCTCAGCACGCCCGAATGCAGCTGCGCGGCGGCATCGAATGCGATGGCCTGCGCGGTGACGGAAACGGTGGCTCCGAGGGGTTCCTGCGTCGGCTGCGTCACGGTGGCCGGCTGCGCAGCGGGCTTGAAGCTGAAATTGCCGCTCGCTGAGATGGTGCGATTCACGCCGGAGTCCGCGCTGAGCAGCGCGGCGGACAGATCCAGATCGCCCGTCACATTCAGCGCGTCCGCCGCGCCCGAGCCTGAGATATTGAGCAGTCCTTGGGCCGCGATTGCGGTATCCGTGAAACCGGACACGCCGAGCGTCCCGCCCTTGAGCGTCACCGAACCGGCGTTCATGGTGAGCGTACCGCTCCCGCTCCCACTGCCCGACACCGGGGATTCGGTACCCGTCAGCGTCAGCATATTGCCGGCGGAGATGCTCACCGGCGAGGTGCCTGAACCTTGCAGGCTGCCGGTCGTGAGGCTGATGTTGCTGCCGGACAGATTGGCTCCGTCTCCGAACACGATGGCGCCATCACTCGCAAGCGACAGGTTCGCCACGCCCAGACTGTTCAACACCGCGGTCGGCAGCGCGATGCCGCCCGTGACGCCATTCGGCACGGCCCCGAGATTGATCTGCGGGCCGGACAAGTCAAGAGATCCGCCGGCCAGTTGCAGCGTACCGCCCAGTGCTGCGTTCCGAGCCGCATCGATCTCCAGCGTGCCGCCCTTGGCATTCACCACGGATCCGGCGAGCAGATTCACATCACCGCTCAGCCCCGTGGCGGAGGTGCGGGTAATCACCGAATCCCCGGCGGCGGCAACACGCAGTAGCGCGCCATCGCCGGAAACCTGGATCGCTGCATCGGGCTGGGGCAGGCTGCCACTGGCACCGACCGTCGCGCCGCTATCCACCGTCACCGAGTTGCTCGCCGCAAGCAGCAATTCCGGCGCGCTGACCGAGGCGCCCGTCGCGACCTCGACCGTGGACGACTGGGTTGAAATCTGCACGGCTGCGGGGGATTGCGACCGCAGCCCGCCAACCAGGATGGACTCTGCACCCAGCTGACTTAGAGAATTCGCATCGAGATCCAAAACTCCGGCCTCGGGAGCCGGCGCCGAGGCGCCGTCCACCACGCGGATTGCGCTGCTGGTGATGTCCAGATCGGCACCGCGACCACCGCTGCCGGGGGTTGCCTCCAGGGAGGCATTCAAGGACAGCTGATTGCTGGCGATGAAAGCCAGATAGCCCGCATCCTGCGGCAGTCGCTGCGCCGTGACGTCGGCGGCGCTTGCCTGGCTGGTGAAGAAACTGTTGGCGCCGCTGAGAGTGTACTGCGCCAGATTCTGTACGGCCGTGCCGGGCTGCACGTCGAATCCCGAGGCGCGCGATGCACCCAGGGCCGTACCGGCATAGCCGAGCGTCCCGGAAACGACGTACGAGCCATCCGGCTGTGCAATCGATTGACCGGGGCTCAAATCCTGGTACCCCGATTCGGGCGTGACGTAGTAAGCGCCCGGCAACAGCGCATAGCGTGCCGGCAATACCGCATAGGTGCCCGCGGCGATGCCGCCGCCGCCGGCAAGTGTAATGCTCTGGTTGGCTGCGATACCGGCACCGGACGAGTAGTACGGATCCGTCGGCGCAAACTGCAGCGCAGCGGCAGGCACGATGGCAAAGCCGCCGGCGACACTTCCGGATCCGGCCAGGACATCCACGGTTCCGGTCGGACCCGGTACGAATTCCGTCGCGAGCAGATCCCCGCCACCTTTGACATCGACCTTGGCACTACTGGCGATGGTGATCGAGGCGCCCAGCAGTTCCACGGTCTGCGACGGCAACGGAATGCCGTCGGTGCCGTAGACCAGCGTCCCGGTGCCGACAGGGTACACCCAGTCGAATCCGCCCTGTGTCGTCCCGAACGGAATGATCGCGCCATCGGCGCTGGTGGAGGTCACGCTGCCATCGGCCAGTACGATATCGGCAGCATTCATTGAGATGCCGCCAATGGGTGCGCGTACGGTGCCGCCCTGCTCGATCTGCGCCGCGTTGAAACTCAGCGAGCCGCCGGCCGACAGCAGCAATGCGGGGGCGGTGCCGCCCGCCTGGTGGATGTCGATATTGTCCGTACCGCCGGCACCAGCGGTGAACGCAAAGTCGGTCAGAGTCGCGGGATAAATCTGCTGCGCGGTGAGATCCAGATTACCCGATGTCACTAGTGACCCCTGGCTCTGTGGGGCAGGCGTACTGCCCGGGGACGGCGGCAGCTGGACACCGATGGCACGGATGTCGCCCGTTGAGTTCAGTACCACCGAATCGAAGCCGCTCAGCGCCACGGTCCCGGTGAGATCGATCATCGCACTGTTGACCTGCAAGATGCCGGTACCGGTGTGCGGAGTCGTAGTGAAGGTTTGAGTGTTAGGCGTGGACTGGCCGAGCGATACGTAGGGCGCGCCGATGACGGCCGTGCCACCCGTAGATAGGATATTTGCCGCATCCAACGTGAGTGAACGCCCGACGTTCAGGGTCACATTGCCGTCAAACTGAATCGCGCCCGCCAACGGTGTACCAAGCACGCCATCAAGGCTCACGATCTTAAGAGTGACGGCGTCAAACCCAGCTGCATTCAAGGCAGACCCTGATACCACGGCCTTACCGTCATATGTTGTGGGCAGTGCGCTGCCGGCGCCAATGGCAACGGGTGTTGTGGAGGTGGTGACATCGATCAACAGCCGCGCGAAATTGAAGCCAGCCGACGGATCGGCTGCTCCCGCGCCGAAATTCGAGAAGTCCGGAGCGAAGTAGCGCATGTTGTCGTCAAGGGTAAGCGCAAAGCTGCCCCCAGCTACCTTACCGGAACTGCCGGAGGCACCATACATGGTGCCGCTCAGGAGCACGCTCTCGGCCGCCTGTACATTCAGGCTGCCACCCGCCGAGCCCACCAGTGTCGGCTTGTAACTGGTAATTCCCGCGCTATTGACACTGGGAAGATCCAGCATCCCCGAGGTGCCCGACACATCGATCAGCGATCCGGGTTCGGTCTCCACGCTCCCACGCAATGCCGTCAAGGACACCGTGCCGCCTGCAAGCACACTGCCCTGTGTGTTGCCGGCATCGTTCGCTATAGCCTGTACGGTGCCAGCCACGTTCAATACCGCATCCGGCCCGATCCATATCTGGTAATTCGGTACATAGCTCGGCTCAGACAGATTGGCATTCAGGTTCATCGCGATGTTGCCGCCGGGGACCACGATGCTCGCATCGTCCAGCACAGTCGTATCACTGCCAAGCGTCAGGCTTCCGGTCGGGTCCAGCAGGATGGATGAGCCCTTCTCGAGCACCAACCCGGTCGTGTTGGCGAAGGTCTGGGACGTCACGCCACCGGTGTTGGGCGGCGGCGCATACTGCGCCGAGAAGGCCAGATTTACCGGCTGGCGCTGCAGATCGGGCAAAGTCCCGAGCGTGGCCACCGCGGACAGGGACGCGGCCGAGGGCGACAGCAGATTTGTCACAATGTAGTTGCGCTGCACAGGCTGCAGCGAAGTCGCGGCGGCGAGGTCGATGCCGCCCACATTGGAGCTGAGCGAGTACGAGGCGAAACCTCCGGTGTTGAAGAATCCAGGGGCCAACGTCACCGTCCCCATGCCGCTCGTCTGCGCGCAGGCACCAGCGGCAGTAATGCAGAATGCGCTAGCGACGAGCGACAGGCTGCCGCCCTCGCTCATTCCGTTGCCTATGAGCGTCGCGCCCAGATTCAACTCAGCCGGCACCACCATGACGGAATTGTCGGCCGCCACCGAAACATGGATGCTGCCGGCGCTCCCCGCGATCAACTTGCCGCTGGCCGTTTGCTGGGCTCCGCCGGAGACGTCGACCGTCGCACCCGCGGACAGGGTTAGGGTATCCTTCACAGCACCGTTGCCTGCGGCGAGCGTCACACTGCCGCCATTGATGCTAAGTGCCGTGGTGGGTTGCGTCGGAGTTACAAGCGGGTTGTCGTTCACCCAGGTGCCTGCAACATCAATCGAGGCGGTCGGCTCAAGAGTGAGACTGGTTGGGGCCAATTCGAAGAGCTGCGTCGGCACCACCTGCAGGGACACCGCGGCTCCGGGCCCCTGGATCCTGCCTGCGATATCGATGCTCGAGGCCAGCGCCGTGAGGCTGCCGCCGACCGGCAGCCGCAGGTCGATACCGGCGGGAAGGTCAATAGCGCCATTGGCCTGCAAGTTGATACGGCCAGCCGCACCGGCACCGATCAGTGCCGGATTGAGTGACATAGCGGTCAGATCGGTGGGCCAGGGATCAGCCAAGGGGTCAAACGGTGTCGCATCCTGCTCAAGAGTCGGCAACACAGGTGTGGAACTGAACACAATCGACGGAACGATCAGATCCGAGGGAGTGAAGGGGATTGCGACTGGAACGGCCGAGCCGATTTGAAGTGCACCGGGTTCTGGCAGTTCGTCAAAAGGCCGGACAATCTGGCTCACCGCCAGCGCCGTCGGCGGTTTGCGCTGATAAGGGCCAATCTGGGTTGCCGCGGTCAGCGTGCCGTCGAATAGCAGGTGGGGCGCGGTCAACACCAGAGAACCGGCATCGGCTCCCTGAACGTAGGCTGATTGGAACTGGCCTTGGCCGTTACCGTAAATTCCTGTGTACGTGGTGGTCACGCCCCAGCGCGGGTCGGTATTGGTGAAGCTCGTGGTGTTCGCGATACCGGTGTAGATCACATTCGGATTGGCATTGGTGACATTGATCACCTGCCCGTTCGCCGTAAGCAGCGATGAAGTGTTGAGGAAGCCGGCCTGATAGTTGCTCGCCCCGCCCGAAACATTGATCTTGGCGTTGCCGACAATCACATCGCCGGTGGATTGCAGCGTGACAGTGCCACCGGACTCGTTGCGCGCCTGGACACCGCGCTGAATAGTGGCCAGATCTCCCGTCAGGTCGGCGAGCGGAGTTCCCACCCACTGCGTGCCGTCCGCAGCGGTGCCGTACTGGCGCACGTCCACGGTCACGGATTGGCTGCGCAGAGGCCCGTTGCGCTGCAGCGGATCATCGGCGAGCTCGCTGCCGCGAAGTTCGACGGTGAGCGTGTTGGCGGACATTGGAAGAGTCGCGGTCGCTCCCGAGACGTCAATACCCGAGCCGTCCGCCATGTAGATTCGGGCACCGTCCGAGATCGAACTCGAGGGCGCCACGGATGGATCAGTGGCGCTGACGACGCCATTGGATGAGGCGGCGACGAGGACGTCCCCCGAAGTGGCCACGACATGAGCACCGCTGCCGAAATCGATGGTGTATCCCTGCAGATCCACGGTAGATTTTTGCTGTACCGTCTGATCCACGGCCTGGCTGGTATCCGTTGGATCAAGCGGCGCCTCCGTGAGGCTGTTGGCACCAAGCGTCAAGGTCCCGGCCGTCGCGCGGTCGGCCGCGATCAGTTTGATGGTGCCGTTGGCGCGGACCGCGGTGTTGGCCGAGATCAGCCCCTGCTGGTTTACCATCAGGCCAACGAGCGTCACGTTGCCGCGCTGGGCCACGATTTGCCCCACAAGCTGCGCGGGGTCCGTAACTTGAGCGTTGGATGCGGTCCCGTTCGTCACGTTACCGCCGGCATCCACGGCCACTGTCAGCCCGCGGACGTTGGGATCGGAGCTGGTGGCAAGATAGATTGCTTCACCCGCGGCGAGAATGCTTTGGCCATCCGGTGTGTTGATTGAACCCTGGTTGGTGACATTGGGTGCAAACAGGAAAATCTGCCCATTGGTTGAATTGAGCGTCGCACCCTGGGCGACGGTGACATTGCCGCTGGACAGGGCGACGCCATTGGCGTCGATAAACTGAACGAATGACGGCGACGTGGGTTCGCCATTCACTGACGTTGCAATCCCGTTGCTGACGGCGTTCTGGGTGAGATTCAGCGATGAAGCGACCAGACCGCCGACGTTCACCTGGGCGCCGCTGCCGAACAGGATGCCATTCTGATTCAGCAGGTAGATGCGGCCATTGGCGGTGAGCGAGCCGAAGATTTGGCTGGGCGAGCCTTGGAATATATTGTTGATCGCCAGGGACGTGGCACTGGGCTGAACGAAGTTGACGCTGTTGCCGCTGGCGATGTTGAAGCTTTGCCAGTTGAGGATGGCGTTTGGGGTTGACTGGTTCACGGTCAGCTTGGTGCCAAGCTGCGTGGCCGTCACGGAGCCGCCGGTGACCCACGCCGTGCCGCCGCAGGAGGATGAAATGCAGGGCACGGGCAGATTCGCCCCGAGTACCGGCATGCCGATGCCGAAGCCCAGGGTGTACAGGGCCGAACGATGCAGGCCCGCGGTGCCGAATCGATTTCGCTTGCGCATGCGTATACCTCTAGAACCCGAAGTGCGCCTGGAACTCGATGCGCGAATGCCCGGCGCGCACGGTGGAAACCGTGCGCAGCGGATCTGCCCAGTCGACCACGCCCTCGAATCCATGCAGGGCGATGAAGCGCAGTCCCGCGCCATACGATGAGAGTGAAAAATGGGCCTGCTGGTCCGGCAGCGGATCCACGGTCCAAACCGTGCCGGTATCGTAGAAGGCAAACAGTCCGAGATGATTGTCGCCAGGATGAGGGCCAAAGCCCCAGATTGGGCCCCGCAGTTCCAGCGAGGCGGTACCGCCACGGTCACCCAATGCAACCGACTCCAGGTAGCCACGAACCGTGTCCGCTCCGCCAACACCGAACTGC
Source organism: Steroidobacteraceae bacterium (assembly GCA_036498905.1). Lineage (GTDB taxonomy): Bacteria > Pseudomonadota > Gammaproteobacteria > Steroidobacterales > Steroidobacteraceae > DAIDKA01. The sequence continues at coordinate 34,808 of DASYER010000077.1, forward strand.
TCGTTGCTCACCAGCGGCACGTCCGTGTACTGCCCCGTCAGGTGCACATCGACTGCCGTGCCGAACAGCAGTGACTGCCGCTGTTCGAAGGAACCGCGCAGGTACATGTAGTCAGCGGGCGCATTGAAGCGTTTGTAGTCGAACTGGCTGGGCCGGTTCACGACACTGGGGATGCCAAAGTCCACGCCCAGGGAAAAGTTCGTGTCATGTCGCGGGGAGCTTTTACTCAAGGTGTACACAGCCGACCAGTTCAGGTAGCGGATCGGCGTCTTGTCCGGTGGCTGGCCGATGACATTCACGGTCTGACTGAAGACCTTCAGGTCGCCACCCACGTTCAGGTTCTGGGAGAACGCGCCGGCGGCATCGAAGGGGTGAATGAAGTGCGCCCCGTAGATCTGCCCGATACCCAAAAGTTCCAACGATCCAACGGCGGCGACATCGCTGCTGTTATCAATCGCGTACAACGCCAGCAAGTTCTTTCCGAACCACAGCGGTGAAATGTAGGTCAGGGACATCACGCGCTCGTCGGCCAGGCGCTCCGGCGCCGTCTGATATTCGAACGCAACGCTTTGGAAGTCCTGGAAAAGGTTGCCGTAGGAGAGATCCACAGTCGAACGCAGTGCGGTGGTCTCCGGCGTATTGCGATTGTTGAGGGTGACGCCACCGTGCAGCGGCAGCGTGTCATTGACCCGCAGCTCAAGGTCCACCGTACCCGGCGTGCGGCCTGCCTTCAGAATCGGTGTCACGGCGCGATCGGCGCTTGCGGCGTTGACGCCGGCAACCTCGGATTGCAGTGCCGGCAGGCGCGGTACTTCGCCGGCCGTGGCAGTAGGCATGGCCGCCAGAATCTGCCGCTTGGAAAAGTAACGCGCGCCGCTGACGCGCACCCGGTCGAGACGACCTTCAGTGGCCCTCAGGCGCACAATGCCTTCGCCGACGTCCTGTTCGGGAATATCCACGAATACGGTACCGTATCCCGCATCGTGAAAGGCCTTCTCCAGAGCAGCGCGCGCGGCCTGGACGTCGTCGATGGACTTGCCCGGGCCGGTAAATGGATAGACCGCCTGCTCGATGGCGCGCACCGGCAGCACGCTGTTTCCGAGCACGCGGATTTCATTGATGTCGAAATGTTCCGCCTTGGCATCCGCCGAGCTGTTCGCAGCCTGCGGCGCATCAGCCGCGTGGACGCCAATCCAGGGGCCGACCCCGATGCTGCTCATCAAAGCAGCCAAAACCACCGTCAGTGCGCAGCGACGGCTTTCGGTCCCTTGGCGACCGCAGTGAGGCGCGCTTCGCATTCGAACTCCACAGTTAGCAAAAAAGGACGGCGCCACTTTCAAGTAGCGCCGTCCTCACTCAGGTCAAACTACGCGGTCGTAGTCAGATCATCCGTACAGCATCAACCCGCCGGGTTGACCTGGAACGGATAGTTGCAGTTGTTGACAGAGCCGCCGTAGGTCTTCGAAACCGAGCTCAGCGGACCCTTGCCGGCTACGTTGATGGCCCGAATGGCCGCGGGCCAACCGGCTGACACCGAAGGACCAGCCGTCCAAGGCACAGCCGCATTCCACAGGGTGGTGCTGCCAAGCTGTACCAGACCCGTGTCGGCGCCACCGTTCGAGGTGTCGGCGAGCGCCACCGCATTCTGAGTGGCCGCATTCAGACCAGCCAGTGCGTTCAGGTCGGCGAAGTTGGCCGCTACGGTCGTGAAGATCCCGGACGCAAGCGTCGACCCGTTGCGCGCCAGAGAGGCCGCAGTGCTGTTGAAGGTATCTTCCGTCAGCCACTGGTAGGAACCACGCTGGATGTTCCAGATCGTCGGCGCAACACCGTCGATCGCAACGTAGCGCCAGGTGCTGGCAAGCGTCGGCGCCTGATCCATGCTCACGAAGCCGATGCGGAAATTGACCGTGTCAACGCCAGCCGGGTCGGCCGGAGGTGTATCCAGCCCCGCCGAGACGCAGTTCTTCACATCGCCGGTGCCCGAGCCCGCAAAGAATGCCATGCCCAGCTGGACCAGACCAAGATCGTTGGCGCCCGTTCCACCGGTCCAGGTCTCACCGTTCAACTGCGTCGGCGGAGCATCCGCAGCGGCGACGCCGCCGGTCGTGCCCTTCGAACAGCCCTTCTGGAAGAAGTTGATGTTCGTGGCGAACATGGTGCCCGAGGTGTCGCCGCGGCGGCACACGTGCACGAAGGATCCGGTCTGACCCGGGTCCACCGCAACCATGTTGCCGCTGGCGGCATTGAGAACGAACACGTCGTCCCAGGATGTGATGCCGCCCGCGAAGATGGCGCGCAGCTGAGTCGAAGTCATCGAGGGAACATTGGCGAGCGTCTCACTGCCTGATGCCAGGCCTTCCGCGGTCTGCAGGGCATTGCGCATCGCGGTGCTCACGATCACGCCGAAGGGCACCTGCACGCCGTTCTTGGCGTTCAGGGCACTGGCATCCGCCGCGCTCACGCTGCCCGTGCCGATAAACGAGGTCGGATCTTCATCCGAGATGCCCGCGTTCGGGACCACGGAAATTTCAGCCTGGCTGCAGGTGTAGGTATTGAATGCCTGGAACGGGCTCGCGGCGCCGGTAGGCACCGCTGCAGCGCAGCTGCCGGGAAAACTGGCGTTCAGGATGTCCGAGAATCCAGGCGTAGAGAGACCCACATTGACGTTGTGGACGCCGGTGGCCGAGCCACCCTGCGTCTGCTTGACGAAGGCGATGGATGTACCCGCCGCCACGCCATGGGCCGCGAAGATACCGCTGGCTTTGCCGGTAAGTACATAGCCCGTGGCCGTCTTATAGAGGTCATAAGTGCCGGCCTGGAAGGGCGCATTGGGATCGACAGACGGGTTGAGCTTAGCCCAAGCCTGCAGCGCGGCATCCGTCGCGGTGGAACCGCTGACATAGATGATGTTGGCGGCGGGAAGGGCGTTGACGGCCGCGGGGGTCAGGGCCCACGAGGCGGCAGGCAGGGTGGCCGCAGCCGCCAGTGCCAGTTTGATGGCAGTCTTGACGTTCATTCGTACAGTCTCCGAAGTAATGAGTGTGGCTGATTACAGGCAAGAGCAATTGGGCTCAGACGACGCCTTCGCGACGACGGCGGCCGAGCAGGCCCATGCCAGTCAGACCAGACAGCAGCAGCCACAGGCCGGCGGGCAGCGGTGTCGGCAGGGGAGGGACAGAGTAGGTCAGGGTGTCGTCGGCCAGATCGACGCTCCACGTGCCGGCATACGTCGATGGCGCAAGGGTCGCGGCGCCTGTGGCACCCTTACCCTGAGTCAGCAGGTAAAACGGCAGCGAGGTACCGACGCTTGCAGCGGCGTTGTCGCCGAAGGCGTTGTAGTTGCTGGGGTACTTGGCATTGGCGTAGTTCGCATCAGCCAAGCCCGTCGAGAACGAGGTCTGGCCGGTGCCGAAATTGCTCAGCCAGATGCCATTGTTGCCCACGGCGGTCTCGACGTTAACGTTGGTAAAGGCCGTGATGGTGGCCAGCGAGACGGACGGATCGAACGTGGTGGCGAAATGGTACAGGCCGGCAGTCTTGGCCGGGGCGCCGGCCGCTTGGCCTGCAGCAGACACGTCGAACACCAGGCTTGAGGTCCCGGTGAAGCCGGAAAGGTCGGCGCTGAGGCCCGACAGACTCCAGCTCTGAGTGGCTCCGGGAGCCGTTGGCAGGTTGCCCAGCGTCGAAAGCGTCACGCCAGTATCGAATCCATAGGAAAACGGGGTGCCGTCATCGTTGGAGAACAGCGTCAGGGTGAGCGAGCCGTCGCCGGTGGACGGCAGGCTCACGGCGGCGAAGGAACTGGAGGCTGCCAGCGCGAGCGCGCCGCCGACAGCAATCTTGACTAAACGGTTCATTGAAATCTCCCTAGCAGGATCTGTTGCGGGTGGTCCGAAAAATTTTGTGAGTGTCGTCACACTCCGGGCTCGACGGACTCTAGGCAGCACAGATGACATCGGGGTGAATGGCGTATGAATCGCGATACATTTCCTTGCATCCAAACGTATGACATGCGTCATTCAATCAACACGAATGAAAGTGAATGCAGCGGCCCGAACAGGGCCACTGCACCGAACAAAGTTTGGAATGAATCGTGGAAGCTGCCGGAGAACCCGGCTCGGATCAGAAAGCCGGATGCGGCGCGGAAGCGGTGCGGGCCGGGGGCGCTTGGGATTCAGTTTCGAGCAGGTGCTCAAACTGCTTGGCGGGCGGCAGACCTGCGGAGCGGCGGCCACTGGCAAAGAAAATGGTCGGCGTGCTGATGATGTGCAGCTTGTTTCCGAGCGCCGCCAGAGTCTTCAGCGGATCATCCTTGCATTGCGCCGCCGGCACGGCAATCTGCTTCTGCATCCACTGCGTCCAGACGCTCTCGCGATCCTGCGTACACCAGATCTGGTGTGCGAGTGCGGTGGCACCCGGGTGCACGTCCTCGAGGGGATAGAGGAACGTGTAGACCGTGATGTCATCGAGCTTGGAGATCTCCTCGCGCTCCAGCTCCTGGCAGAACGGGCATTTCGGATCGGCAAACACCGCAAGCCGCCGCGTGCCTTTGCCGCGGACCGACTTGATCGCAAGATTGAACGGCAGGGAATCGAAATCGATCGCATTGAGCGTGGCCCAACGATCCATCGTCAGATCGCGACGTGTCTTGGTCTCCATCATCTGGCCGTTCAGGAGATGCTCACCGGTCGCATCGACGTAGACAATGCCCTCCACCGTCGTCAGCTCATACAAACCCGGGACGGGGCTCTTGCTCAACTGCAGGATTTCAAGTTGCGGGAAGCTTTGTTTCAACGCCGCGCGGACCTTTTCCAGCACGGCAGGGGGAGCCGGCGCCGGCGAGGGCGCCGCACTCGCACTCGTCGAGGCCGCGATTCCCGGGGCCGAGGATGGCGCGCCGGCGCTCGCGGATTGGGTCCCCAAGCTCAGCACACCGAGGACACCGCAGCTCATGATGAGCATGAAGCGGCGGACAGTGCCGGCACCCACAGCAAAGCGGCGAGTCAGTAGGGCCGCCAGCAGGACGACCAGCGCATCCAATCCGACAGCACCGCCACCACCTCCGCCGCCGCTCGTGGTGACCAGGCTGATGGTTATGCCGCCCATGCCGGTGCCACCCGCCCCGGTGCAGGTGAGCGTGAAGGTCGTATTCGCGGTGATTGCCGGGCTCGTGGCCTGTCCCATCACGGCTTGGGTACCGGTGAACGCACCACTCCAGCCGCCCCCGGAGGCCGTGCAGCTGTTGGCATTGGTCGTGGTCCACAACAGATGAACCGTCCCTCCGGAGGTGACGCTTGCGGCATCGCTGGTAAGGGCGACAGTCGGCGCGGCGGGCGTCGGGCTGACATTGAGCGCGTACGTCCCGGCCTGATCCGTCCCGGTGGGTGTGGCGATGATGCTCAGATAATAGTTTCCGGCCGTCGTCACCGAAATCGCATTAAGGGTGCCCCCGCCGAAGATCTGGCCGACCACGGTGCCGCCATGCGTGAGCACGCCGATCAACTGCGCGCCGGACTGCGAGAAGCTGGCCGGCCACGCCAGGTCCGCCAACGTGAACTGGTAGCTTCCAGAATTGGTGATACTGATCTGGGTGGGCCTGAAGGCCGCCCCGACACCCTGGGGTTGATCGAACACCAGCTTGCCGGTGCTATCGGCGAGGCTCAGATCCATCAGGCTGCCGGCGCTGCTGCTGGATTGGGCGAAACCCAGCAGGGTGAGCGATGCGGATCCGGCCGCGAGGTTGGCCGTGATGGTACCGGCGCTGGAGCTCGGCGTTCCGACCAGCAGGCCGCCTTGAACCAGCGCGAATTGCGCGCTCGACAGAGCGACCGGAATCTGCAGATCCGTCAGGGTCGCGGTGTATGCGCCCGCGGCGGGCACGTCTGCCGTGAAACTGAACGGCACCAGGCTGCTGCTGCTCGTGGTCACGGCCTGTGCCGCACCACTCACGGCGACTGCGCTGGAATTGAGGATCTGGACCGCATAGCTGCCGGCCCCCGGGGTGGCCGCCGCCTGCGCTGAGGCGTAGAGCTGGTAGGTATCCGCGGCACTGCTTCCTGAAGCCATGAATGATTGCGCACCCGAAGTCGTCAGGGTCGCTGCCACATTGCCCCGGCTGATGTCCACGGACGCCGCGGTGGCCTGCGACAGCGCGAGCGGGAAAGCGAGGTCATTGAGAGTGAGGCTGTACTGCGCGCCGGGGGTGAGCTGCACGGCACCGCCCAGTGCGATCGTGGTTCCCACCGGAACGGTCCACGAGAACGCCGGCGCTCCGCCGCCGCTGACAGCCGGCAGGACACTGGCGCTGAACAGACCACCACTGGCCTGGGAGGCGGCCAGGCCCAGCGCGAACATCTGATAGGTGCCCGTTTGCAGTGTGGCCGTGGTGGTCAGATTGCCGCCGGTATCCGGAAGCAGCGCGATTACTGATCCGTTCAACAGCACCAGCATCTGCGGCGGGGTCTGTAACGCCTGCGGCAGGTGCAGATCGGTCACTGAGATCTGGTAGGCGCCCGCCGTGGTCACCGTGAATGTCTGCTGCAGAACGCCTTCCGCTGTGGCGGGTGGCGCACCGGCGGGTCCGATACTGTCAGACCATGACTGCAGGGGCGCACCAGACTGTGTGGCACTGACGGTGAGGCCAATCGGCCCCGGTCCATGGCCACTGGCGGGAGCACCGACAATGTGGAAACGGTAGACACCGGCGGTCGTCGCGGTGAATGAGGCCACGCCAACCCCATTGGTCGACACCGCGTTGGCGCCCTCCACCACCAGCTGCACGCCGGCGGCAACCGGGCTCGACCCAAAGATCGGCGTGACATTGACCAGAGCATCATTGGCCGTAATCGCCATTTTGAGCGTGGCCAGGGGTTGCGGGACGTTGAACTGCGTGCCCAGATCCGTCAGCGTGACGTAGTAGGTGGTGCCGGCCGTGGCCGTGAAGTCGTGTTCCACCGGCACACTGGCAGCGGCTGTCGCGACCGTGCGAACATCATCGCAGGGGATCTGCGCGCATTGCGCCACGCCCTGGGCCCGCGCCGACGTCGCAGCAAGGCTCAGCAGCAGGATCGCGACACCCAGACTGCACCCGGACAGGCAAGGAAGTGTTGCTTTCATATCATCCTCGTCGGCCGAGCATTCCTGCGCGTGCCAGAGACTATTGTTTTTTGACTGGACCGGTTCAGCTCGCCTGGCTCTTCAAGGAGGCGAGGGCCGCACGGGCGTCCTCATCACCGAAGAACCGCGAAGATCCTGCGAGCGCTGATTCGAGATCGGTGCGTGCGCGATCCGTCTGCCCGCTGCGCAGCTCCGCCATCCCGAGGTGGTAATGAACCTCATGGGACTGAGGCATCAGCGCCGCCGCGCGCTGCAGTACCGGCAATGCCTGAGTGAACTCACCGCGCTTGAACTGGACCCAACCGGCGGTGTCGAGCAGATCCGCGTTGGTGGCACTCGCAAACCCCGCCGTCAGCACCTGTGCCCGGTCCAGACTTGCCTTGTCGGTGTGATAGCTGACCAGCAGCATCGCGAGATTGTTCGCCGCCACCTGCGACTTGGGATCCTGGCTGACCCAGGAGTCGTAGAGCTTCTGCGCCTCATCGACCTTGCCGACGCGCTGATACAGCGCACCCAGCTCCGCGAGTAACGCGCTTTCGGTGGGCGCGACTTTCAGCCCGTTCTGATACGCCTCGATTGCGCCGGTCATGTCATCGGTACCCACCCTCGCAATTGCCAGATTGCGATAGGGCATCCACCAGCGTGGCTGATTGCTGATCGCGACACCGAGGATCTGCTGCGCTGGCTTGTATTGCTTTTGCTGCAGGTACACTTCCCCGAGCAGGTTCGGAATCAGCGCGCCCTTCGGATCGGCACCCAACAGGCCCTGGAGGCGGCTTACTGCCTTGGCGGCCTGGCCGCGCTGCGCCTGCAGCAGCACCAGCTGTGACAGTACATCGTAAGCACGCGGCTGCACGCTCAGGGCCTTCTCCAGCAAGGCCTGCGCATCATCCAGCCGGTTGTCGGCACGCGCAACGGTGGCCGAAAGCAGGTACGGCGCGGCGCCATCAGGCTTCGCCTGCCGATAGGCCTCCGCGGCCTTGCCGGCTGCCACGAGATTCTTCTGCGCGAGGTACGCGCGCACCACGGCCTCGTTCAGCACATTGTCAGTGGGCGCCGCCTTGATTCCATCCTCCAACACCGTGAAGGCCGAATCCTGGTGTTGCAGATTGAAGAGCAACTCGGCGAGTGCCACCCGCACGCTGGCGTCGGCCGGCGCGGCACTCATGGCCGTGCGCAACGGCTCCTCGGCCAGCGCCATCTCTCCGTGAGAAATCAGCGCCTGGGCCAGCAGCCGATTGATAGGCACGCTGCGCGGCTGATCACGCAGCAGAGCGCGGAAGTCGGCGATTGCGCTGGTGCTGTCGCCATGCTCCAGCGCCAGCTGACCGCGGATGCCCAGCGCGTCATTGTCACGGGGACTGACCTTCAGCACTTCGGCGAGATACCGCTGGGCGTCCGGTTCGTGCTTTTGTTGGACGGCAATGGCGGCCAGGCGATCGCGGGCGACCAGTCCGTTGGCTTCGGTTCCAGCGCTCTTCACGATATCGGCGTATACGAGCACCGCTTTATCGGCCTCGCCGAATGATTGCAGCAGCGTGCCCAATGCCAAACGCAGGGTATAGTCGTCGGAATCCGCCGAGATGTACTGCCGCAGCACTTTCTCGCCGGCATCATGCGAGCGCTGCTGCACCAGGAATTGCACGCGCAGCAGTTTCGCTTCATCGCTGCGGGGCAGCGCTTTTACGGCATCCTCCAGGACCTTCTGCGCTTCGTCGAGTTGTTTGGCGCGCGTCAGGAATACCGCCAGCTGAGTTCGGTAATTGAGTTGCTGGGGCTTCAGTTTCACCAGTGTGCGCAGCTGACCCTCGATCAATTGCGGCTGTTTGGACGCCTCGTACAGGCTGATCAGTACCTGATGAAAGCCGACTACTTTGGGTTGTGCCGTCGCGGCGTTGCTCACCAGTTTGATCGCATCCGGCAGGTCGCCGTCCTGGCTGTACAGTCCGGCACGCAGATCGATGGCGTCCTCATTTTTCGGATCGATCGCCAGCGCGCGGTTCGCGTCGGCGCGGGCTCCCGCCGCGTCCTTCAGATTCGACCTGGCGGCGGAGCGAATCGCCAGCAGCGAGGCATCGTCGGGCTTGGCGACCAATGCCGGCTTGATGATTTCCAGCCCCTGCTTGGGATCACCGACCGACACCAGCAGACGTCCCAGCACCGTGCGCGCCTCGACATCATCAGGATGATCATCGACGACGGAGTGCAGCAGGCCATAGGCGCCGCGCACCTGCCCCATCTTCTCGGCCGTTTGCGCGGCCATCACGCGCGCATGGGCATCCTTCGGATCGATCTGCATGGCGTTGCGGAATTCAACGCTGGCCTTGGCGAAGTCATCGTTCTGGAAGTAGTCCCGGCCGCGCTTCATGTGACTGGCCAGACGCGATTTTGCGCCGCCGCAGCCGCTGATCAGCATGGCGACCGTCACGACTGACACCAGTGCCACCGCTCGTAGGGTCTGCATCGCCGACATCACCGGACTCGCGAATCAAATGGGGGAGTCGGACTGTAGGCAAGATGCGTGACGAAGGCATGACAGCGTTATTCCTCACGCTGAAGCTCCGAGAAAGGCGCGGCCCGCGATGACCACGAGCATGAGTCCCAGAATAAGGCGCGGCATCAATCGCTTCAAATCAAATGTCAGCAGCATTTCAACGACATAGAGCAGGATCACCGACTTCGCGATGCCCTGCGGCAGGTTCGGTGGTAATTGCAGTGAGCCGGGCAGGTTCGGCAGCACCAGCGCAACGAATACGACAATCAAATCCAGCGTGGTCACGACAAAGCGGCGCGTGGGCGAAAACCAGAAACGTGTCAGCGCTGCCGCACCGGTGATGCCGATCAGCGTCCACGATGCGGTAGCCAGCGCTTCGGTGCGGCCGGAGGCGGTCTGGTCCAGGTACACGAGCAGCACCACACTGACATAGGCCGCGGTTCGCTCGAACCAGCGCAATGACTCCTGGGCCTTCGAGGCGCTCAGCAACAGCAGCACCGCCAGCATGCCGAGACTGAGCACGCCTAAGTCCTTGCCCACATGCGATGCGAGCAGCAGTACGCTCACCGCATAGACGACCAGGCAGGCCAGCATGACACCCAGGGCAATGGCCGGCAGACGCGCGGTGCTCGGCAAAAATGCCAGAGGAGTACGAATCACTCCCTTGGGATCCATGCGGTGCAGATGCCAGCCGCCAATTCTGGCCGCATTGAGCAGTCCCAGGACCACCGCCGCGAACGCACAGAACGCCGCGACCACGGCAAGGTCGGCCTCGAAACGCATGAAGTAGGCGAGCAGCACCAGCCCGACCTGCAGCAGGTAGACGATGGCGACGGCCTCGCGATGCGCAAAGCCGATGGCGAGCAGGCGGTGGTGCAGATGATTTTTGTCGGCGGCAAACGGGGACTTTCCGGAGAGGATGCGCGTACTCATCACGGTAAGCGTGTCGAGGATGGGCAGGCCCAACAGCAGGATCGGCAGCGCGGCGCTCAGATCACTTTCGACGCCCTGGGTGGCCAGCAGTGACAGCGCCCCCACCGAAAATCCGAGTACCTGGCTGCCGCTGTCACCCATGAAAATCCGCGCCGGGTGGGTGTTGAAACGCAAGAATCCGAGTACCGCGCCGGCCTCGATCAGGCACAGCGCAATCACCGCCGAGTGCCCGCTGGCCACGGCGAACAGCGCCACGGCGCACAGGCACAGCAGCACCAGGCCACCCGCCAGGCCATCCAGGCCGTCGGTGAGGTTCACTGCATTCGTAACACCGATCAGGAAGACAAACGTAATACAGCCGGTGATGAGACCCGGCGGCAGGGTGCGCCCGTCGATCATGACGTGCCCGATATGAACCCCGCCCACGGTCATGCACACGGCGACGGCCAGCACCTGCCCGAGCAGCTTGGTGCGATAGCCCAGCTCGACTCGGTCGTCCCACAGGCCGAAGCCCAGCAGGATCAGGATGCCGAGCAGCACGCCGCGAATCGGCTCGGTGAGGGGGACCGTCACCAGCACCGGAACCAGGATGCCGATGGCCATGGCCAGGCCGCCCACGCGCGGTACCGGCACCGAATGAACCTTGCGCGGCCCCGGCTTATCGGTCAGCCCGACGGACGGTGCCCAGCGGCTGAGTAGTGGAATGAGCGCCGCCGTGGTGGACAGAGCCACCACGAAAGCCAGGAAAAGTTGCACACGATCCCCTGTGGTTTGGCGACACAGTAGGGGACGGTTGCGACAATTTGGTTACCGACCGCCGTGCGGCTCCCTCCCCCACGGCGAGGGCATGTTGTACGGCACGCTCGTGAAGACGGCTTCGACCTGCTGGATCCTGCCGCCGCGGATCTTGAAGGTCTCGAGCAGGCAGTAGCTGTGGGGATGACGGAAGATCTTGGAGGTGGCGGTGCGACCGTCGCTGAGCTTGTAATCACCGACCCGGCCTTCGTGATCGATGAAGCCTGCCGCCATGACCAGGCCGCGCTCGCGGTCAACGACGAGGAAGCGCCGGCCGCGCAAACGATCATCGAACTTGTACCAGCCGAGTTCAAACTGCTGCCCGCATCCCAGGTGGGTGATGTCGCCCCAGGTGTCATCCTTGCGGTTCGTGGTCTGGAAGCCGTCCTCGCGCCGATTGCAATCAGCCGTGAAGGCCGTGTGCATCGTCCCGTCATTGCGCTGGATCGTTTCGAAGTAGCCATTGGCGATCGCGATCATGCGCTCGCGGCTGCTGCGCTCGGCGACCGGCACGATCTCGTTGAGCACCGGCAACGGATGCAGATCGGCCGTGACGAACGGCACGCCAGCCTCCTGTGGCCGTGCCACGATGGTCTCGGCTTCGGTGATCGCGCCGCCACGCACCGTCAGTCGCACCGCGAATGGCGCGGCGGTGTCGGTTTCGCGCAGGACACCATAGAAGGCGACCGTGCCGGACTGCGGATCGGCGAAGCGCAGATCGTAGTCGCCCAGGGATGTGATCGTGCCCCACAGACCATCGCCGGGCCGCAGCATCACGTTGTTCTCGCTGGTGCGCGCCTGCGGGGCAAAACCCGCCTGGCCGGCATCGCGCGCTTTCAGCGCAACGAGGTATCTGTCCAGGACCTGGTACAGGCAGTGCCGGTCGCAGCCCGGTGCGGCCGTCGCGATTCCGGCGATCAGCAGCCACCCGCTCAGGGCAATCACAATTCGATTCATTATCGGTCTCCTTGACTACGCCGCTGCCGCCGGGCCGGGCTCCGGCACCATCCGATCCTGCATGGCCAGCAGCACATCCTGGCGGGATATCTCGCCCAGCAGGTTATTTCGCCACTCGCCGCCGGTCACGGGCAGCACATTCGCCCGGGCACGCAGGAATACATCGAGCGCGGCGCCGAGGGACATGTCCTGGGTCAGGACCAGCGTGGCCGGCCGAGTGACGCCTGCGACCAGGGTCGCTCCGTCCACCTTGTTGGCACGAAACGCCGCCAGCAGCTCGCGCAAATCCAGCCAGCCCACCAGCTCGTCGCCGTTCGTGACGTACGCTCGCTCCAGGGGACGACGCGGCAGATCTTCGAACATCTTCTTCAATGTCGTGCCCTGCGAAACCACCGCGCCGGCCGGCTTGATCAGCGCCGCCACCGTGTTCAACTGATAGTCGCTCGCTTGGGTGCGACCCTGCAGCGCCGCATGATAGATGGACTCACCGCGGCGATACACCTTGGCGGTGTAGTGCGCGGTCACGCAGGCCAGCATCAGCGGCAGGACCATGTCGTAGTCCAGCGTCATTTCAAAGAGCATGAGAATGGAGGTCAGGGGTGCGTGAGTCGTCGCCGCCAGGAACCCGCCCATGCCAACCAGGGCGTACGCCGCCGGGACGGAAGTGACGCCCGGCAGCAAGGCGTGCACGACGCCGCCGAACAGGGCGCCGATGGCGCACCCCAGGAACAGTGTGGGAGTGAAGACACCGCCGACGGCACCCGAACCGACCGTCGCGACGGTTGCCAGCAGTTTCGCGACCAGCACCGCCAGCAGTGCCCAGCCGACCAGATGGGCATTGAGAATGGTGCCGACCGCGCCGAAACCATTGCCCCATACCTGCGGCACGCCGATTGAAATGACGCCGACCAGCAGGCCTCCGAGGCCCAGCTGCCACGGCAGCGGCAGCTTCAGGCGCACGAACCGCGACTTGGCGAAGTCCAGCGATGCCAGAAACGGCGGGGCCAGATGTCCGAGCACCACGCCCAGCAACACGTAGAAGATCAGTTCCCAGTTCGAGGCGAACTGCACCTTGGGAACATCGTAGACCGGCGCGTAGCCGAAAAAGCGGTGCACGGTCGCACTCGCGACCACCGAGGAAACGACCAGAGGCCCGAAGCTCTCCATCGCCGTGCCGCCGAGGATGATCTCCGACACGAACAGCGCACCGGAGATGGGGGCGTTGTAGGCCGCCGCGATACCGGCCGCACCACCGCAGGCCACCATCAGTCGCAGGCGCGGAATCGGCGCGCGCCCGAAGCGGCCGATGCGCGATCCGAGCATCGCGGCCAGCTGCACCATCGGGCCTTCACGGCCGATGGAGCCGCCGGAAGAAATCGTCAGCAGCGAGGACAGGCTGTTCACGAGCGTCGCGCGCACACTGATGTTGCCGTCCCCGACACGCACGGCCTCCATGTAGTCGACGGCGCGGGGCGAAGCCAGCACCCGGCCGGCGCAGCGCAAAATGAAGCCTGCGAGCACCGCGCCGCAAAACGGCAGCAGCACCCGATGCCACCACACCATGCCCGATGCGGCTCGTTCGAGACTGTTGGCCTGTCCGGTGAACAGCAGTTCGAGCAGCCGCAGCCCCTCGCGGAAGGCGACGCTGGCCAGCGCGCCGCACACCCCGACGAGGGCGGCCCAGAACACGATGCTGGCGAGGTCCTCGTGGCCGAGCAGCACCAGACGCAGCCGCGTCAGCACGGAAAGGGGAACGCGGGCGAGCTGTCTGACCTCGGAAACCAACGCCGCGGACGCCGTCGCGGGCGCTTAACCGGTGGGTTCTGAGCTGTTGCGTCCGACCGGGGGACGGATCACGAAGCGGAAGCGCGCCTTGCCCACCATCACCAGATCCCCATCATTCAAGGTTTCGCGACTGATGCGGTGTGCGTTGACGAACACGCCGTTGGTGCTGTTCAGGTCTTCGATGATGGTCTGTGATCCTTGCATCAGCAGCACAGCGTGATGTCGGCTGATGAAGGTCGCATCGATCTGCAGATCGTTGTCGGGAGTGCGGCCGATCGTGGTCTTGCGTCCCAGCACGTGCACCACTTCGTGGCCGTCCTGCGAGCGCACCAGCAGGCGCGCGCCGACTTCACGCACCTGTTCATGATTACCGGTATTGCCCGTGCGGATGCTGCGCTGGATGTTGTCGACCAGCGCCGCACTGTGCGCAGCCTCGCTTTCCAGTCGCTGCATGAGCGAATCGCGCTCATCCAGCCAACGGCGCGCGTCCGCGACCTCGGCCTGCATCTGGGTATTGATGCGCGTGAGCTCCTCCACCCGCATACTGCGCGTGCGCACCTCGGCCTCCAGTCGGCTGACGGCATCTTCGGCGATGCGCAGATCGGTATCGGCGTTCGCGATCCGCTCCTCGTCGCGGCTGCTGCGTTCCGCCTCGGCCTCGATGGTGCGCGTCTGTGAGGCCACCTGTGCCGTCAGCGCCGTGATCTGGATTTCGTAGGTGCCGATCTGCGCCACCCGCTGTGCATGCTCGGCGGTAACCTGCTGCACGGCGCGCGCGTGCTCGGCGTTCTGCGTTCGCAGCGCCGCCAGCTCAGACTCACCCGCGGTGTGCTTCGCAAGCAACGCTGCGAGGGCCTCGTTCCCGGCGCCATGCTGTGCCTCCAGTTCCGCGATGCGCGCCACGCGCTGCGCGTTTTCCTCGCGCGCCGACTGCACAGACTGGGTCAGTTCGACGTTGGTGCGGGCCATCGCGCCGGCTTCATCGGTGCGCAGGCCAAGTCTTGAATTCAGCGTGGCCACTTCGGCCTCAAGCTCGCTCACGCGCCGCGTGCGGCTCTGCAGGTCGCGGGTGAGCTGTAGTCCCTGCTCGGTATTGCGCCCCAGCTCCGCCGCCAATCGCGACTGTTCCTGATCGCCGCCTGCCACCTGCACATCGAGGCCGCGCAGGATGCTGTCGAAAATGCCGCGGCGCCCTTCCAGGCAGTGCAGCGCTTCAAGCTGCGCCGCATTCTGCGCCTGCAATTGCGCCACCTGCTGCAAGGCCGCGCTGTGCGCGGCTTCATGACTGGCGAGCAGGCCGGCCATGCGTGCCGCATCGCTCGCCGCGTTGCCCGCAACTTCAGCCTCGCGACGCTGCAGCGAGGCGCGCAGTTGGCTCTCCTGCTCCTGCGCGAGACGCACCGCTTCGTCGCGCTCGCGGATCGCGGCGTGCAGGATCTCGATCTGGCTGGTTGCCGCCGCCAGCCCGGCGCGGCCGCCGGTGAGTTCCGCGGACAATGCCGCCGCACGCTCGGCGGCCGCCAATCCCGCGGTCCGGGATTCGGCCAGCTCCGCTTCGATGATCGTCAGTCGCTCGCCCTTGGCGGCCAGGCGTGTTTCAAGTTCCGCCAGACTGCCGGCCAGCGAGCGCAGTTCCACTTCGAGCTTCGAGGTCTGCACCGCTGCCGCGGGCGACGACGCCGTCGCATCCGCCGCGGCATCGGCCGCCGCATTGGGCAGCTGCGGCAGGATCGCCGTGCTCAGCGCCGAGGTGGTCCAGGTGTCGGTGCTCGAGAGAGGGTCCTGCGCCTGACGCGCCTCGTAGGCCGCAATATCCAGCACCGGCAGCTCGGCCGTGACTTCCGCGTCGCCTGAGCTTTCTGGAAAGGATTGACTGGATGCGTTCATGATGTATGACTCGATTTAACCGCGTAGGAACTCCCGCAACACAGCGCTCAGGGGTGTCGCGGCAAACTCAAACAGATCACTGCCATAGATTTCCGGTTGTTCGACCGTCTGCGCCCGCAGCAGCAGGTCGCGCACGCGCGCGCTGTCCTGGCCGCGCGCATCACGTGAGCGGATCAGCAAAGTGGGCTGTGCGATCAGGCGCAACCGCTCCGCCGCCGGGTACTGCATGGCCGCGTGCAATCCCCACCAGGCTTGCGGACCGTTGGCCAGCTGCTCGGCAAGATTTCCCGCAACGCCCGCAGGCTCGGCGCCCTGGTGCACGGAGCCGCGGACGCGCTCCCATTCGGCCTGCAGATGACTGCCATCGGCCGCGGGCGCCACCGGCCATGGCGCGCGGCGGAATTTCTCGCGTTCGGCATCATCGGGCACCGGCACACCCGTCAGCACGATCCGGCGCACGACGCTCGGCAGCGCCAGGGCGAGTTCGGCCGCGACCAGCGCGCCGGTCTGATATCCCATCACATCGACCTGCCGGAAGCGCATCGAGGTACAAAAATCGACTACGGCAACAGCGTAGTCCGCAATGCCCGGTTGTGCCGGGGGCGGATCGGAATTGCCGAAGCCCGGCAGATCCGGCGCGTACACGGAGCGGTCCATGCCCATGATGCCCAGCAGCGGCAGCAGGCTGCGTGCGGAGCGCGGCGTCGCATGCAGACAGATCAGCGAAGTGCTTTCGTCGAAGCCGCCGCCAGGCGGAATCGCGTTGTGCACATGCAGCTGCCCGTAGCGGCTTTCAAAGTAGCCGCGACGCACGCGCGGCGCGACGGGCAAGGTAGGTTTTGCAGGGCCCTTGGGCATTCAGCCTCCGACTCACTCAATCGGACCCACTATATAAGGATTCGCAGCGCTCTTTAAGGAACGAGACGCCGTACCTGGCACCAGGTCTCAATCTGCGCGCAAACTGGGCGGAATGGCCAAGGAGATCGCCATGATTCGCATTATTTTTCCGCTGCTCGCCGCGCTCCTGTGCGCAGGTTGCGGATTGGCCGGCACCGCCGTCGCAACCGGAACGGGAGCCGCTGCAGAAGTGCAGCAGGCGCAGCAGGCCAAACAGACCGAAGATCGCGTCAAACGCGAGCTGGACCAGGCGCAACAGGCCGCCGCGCAACAGCGCGACGCCGCCGAAGAGCAGGGTAAGTAGCCCGCCCTGACGACCCCCTGGGCTTACCTGCCCAGGGGATGCCGTACCCGTTCCTTACTTGCCGCGGCGCGGCGCCTTGCGGGCCTTGGCGCGCGGTTTGCTCTTGGCTTTGGCCTTGCTCTTGGCTTTGGCCTTGCTCTTGGCTTTAGCCTTGGTTTTAGTCTTGGCTTTCGTCTTGACCTTGCGCGCCGGGGCCTTCTTGGCCTTGCGTCCGGTTGCTTTCGCCTTTGGCTTTGCCTTGGACACGGGCTTGGCTTTAGCCTTTGATTTGGCCTTGGCCTTCGCTTTAGTCTTGGTTTTGGCGGCCGCCTTGCTCTTCGCCTTCGCCTTCGCCTTCGCTTTCGTCTTCACCTTCGCCTTTGCAGGTGCCTTCGGGGCTGCCACGGCGGCCTCCTTTGGCCCATGCACGGCCAGCATCACCCCATGCGAGTCGACCATCTGAGCCACCCAGTTGCCACCGGGCACCTGGTGCGGCCCATTCAACACCTGACCGCTCGCCGACTTGGTCGCCGTCACGGCGGCCGATACGCTCGGAACGTTGAAGTAAACGAGCCATCGGGGCCGGGTGGAGGATTGATCCTTGCCCCACACGAAGGCTCCGCCCATCTGGGTCTTGCCCAGGCCGAACAGGTAGTAAGTGCCGACATCGCCGCCCATCTCGTGAGTAGCGAGCACTTCCCAGCCGAAAATATCCTTGTAGAACTGCAACGCGGCCTGCGGGTCCGCCGCGGTCAGCTCATGCCAGACCACCGGTGCGTCCTTCGGATCAGTTCCACCTGACATCCCGGTGCCCGGCTGATACAAGCCGATGGTGGCACCCTGCGGATCGGCAATGACGGCATAGCTGCCGCCATCGGCCCCCACCGCGGTGACGGGATGCAGGACCTGGCCACCCCGGGCCTGCACGGCGTCGAGCGCGGCCGCAACATCTGGCACTCCGACATAGGTGAGCCAACTCGGGCCCGCCTTGTTCGCCAGGGGGTCCTTGCCCACCACTCGGGCGCCGCCGACCGGGCCGCTCGCCCGCGACAGCATGGTGTATTCCTCACTGCCCTCCCAGGGTTGGGCGCTCCAGCCGAACACTTTGGAATAGAAGCCGGCACCCGCTGCCGGGTCGGCCGTCAGCAATTCGTGCCAGAGGAACTGGCCCAGGACCGCAGAGCTGCTCATTGTGTGAATCCCCTTTTTCGCGAAACTGCGCGAAGGTCCCCGACTCTAAAGCGCGGATGGCAAATGATTCAACCTCCGCCGTGACGTGACACAGGTCGCAGCTGCGTCAAACCACTCCCACCGGATCGCCCATGGCGCGACAATGGGTGCGCTCCAAGGCCAATGCGGGAATTCCCATGCACGTAATTTCGAAGCCGACCCTGCCCCGCGCGATGCTGCTCGCCACGCTGCTGGCGCTGCCCGCATGGGCCGCCGCCCAAAGCGCACCGGTGGCGGCACCGCCGGCCCCGAAGCCCGGTGATTTTCGCGGCTTCTCCGGAGTGCACTGGCCCACGGATTTCGACGTCCGTTCCGGACATTGCGACCGCACGCGGATCACCGAAAACCCGCGCCATAGCGATGCGATGGCGAGCCTGGGTGAACGTCGGGCATTGAACCGCACCGCGGCCATGCTCGTCGGCGCGCACGTGTCGGATCTGCTGCCGGCACGCATCGGCGCCGAAGTCGATGAAGGCGATCGGGCCTGCATGGGCCAGGTGCTGGAACTGGGGGCCAGTGGTCGCTGGGTGCGCTGGGACAATGGCGCCACCGGCATTCACTATGAAATGCGCCCGGACAGCGGCCGGGATGGCATTGCCGGTGCGTGCCGCGCCTTTCGCCTCAAGGCGGTCGGCAATGACCAGCACGTCAAGCACCGCGCGATGGCGTGCGAGTCCGGCCCGGGACTGTGGCAGCTGTCGGGCCTCTAGCGGCCGCGAATAGCGTTCAGAAACTCTCGGCAGAAACCGGTGTCGGGGTTTCCGGCAGCGCGCGCGAGGCGATGAAGTCGCCGGTGATCATTTCGGCATAGGGCTGCCCGGGGCCGACCATCGGGAACACGCCCGCGTCGCGGTCGATCACGACTTCGAGGAAGGCCGGACCCTTGAAGTCGATGAACTCGGCCACCACCCGCGAGACGTCCTTCTTGTCGGTAAGCCGCACCGCGTAGCGGAAGCCATCGGCCTGCGCGGCCTTGATGAAATCCTTGGTGTGCAGGGACTTGTCGCTGGCCGAAAAGCGACCCTTGAAGAACAGCTTCTGCCACTGGCGCACCATGCCGTCGCCGTTGTTGTTCAGCACGACCACCTTCACCGGCAGATCGTAGGTCGCCACCGTCTCCAGCTCACCGATATTCATACGGATGCTGGCATCGCCATCGATGTCGATGACCAGTGCCTGCGGATGCGCGATCTGCGCACCGATCGCGGCCGGCAGTCCGAAGCCCATGGTGCCCATGCTGCCGGAGGTCAGCCACAGTCGCGGGTGCCGAAAATCGAAGTACTGAGCCGCCCACATCTGGTGCTGGCCGACGCCGGTGGAGACGATCGCCTCACCTTTGGTCAGGCGGTTGATCTCCTCGATCACATGGTAGGGCTGGATCGCGACGCTGTTACGGTCGTAGTTGAAGGCGTGGTCGCGCTTGAGGATGTCGATATGCGCACGCCAGGCCGAAAAGTCCGGATTGAAGCCCACGCGACGACCGTGGCTCACGAGCGCCCGCAGCGCCTCATCGAGCAACCCGACGTGGCTCCACTGCACTTTGCGGACCTTGTCGATTTCGGCGCGATCGATATCGAACTGGGCGATGGCCTTGGCGTTGGGCGCAAATTTCGCCGGCACCGTGGCCACCCGATCATCGAAGCGCGCCCCCAGGGCAATCAGGAAATCGCAATCATCGACGGCGTAGTTGGCATAGGCCGCACCGTGCATGCCGAGCATCCCGACGCACAGCGGCGCCTTGGTGTCCATGGCACCCAGTCCCATCAGGGTCGTCACCACCGGCACGCCGAAGGCCTGCGAAAACTGTTTCAGCGCCTCGGATGCCTGCGCGTTGATGACGCCGCCACCGGCATAGATCAGCGGGCGTTTGGCGGCCCCGAGCAGCTCGAAGAAGCGGTTGGCATCAGCGGTTGAGAGGCTGTCGCGCACCAGATTCACGATGCGGCTGCGATAGCCGGGCACCGGCAAGGTGCCGCCGCCGACATAGGCACCCTTCCAGTTCTGCACATCCTTCGGCACGTCCACCACCACCGGACCGGGCCGGCCGGTGCGGGCGATCTCGAATGCCGTGCGCATCGTTGCTTCCAGCTTCGCCGGGTCGGTCACCAGGAAAATATGCTTGGCCACGGCGCCCATCAGCGAGGCCACCGGCGCCTCCTGGAAGGCATCGGTGCCGATGGCGCCCGTCGCCACCTGTCCGCAGATCACGACCACCGGAATGGAGTCGGCCATGCAGTCCCGGACCGGCGTGACGGTATTCGTGGCGCCGGGGCCGGAGGTCACCAGGCACACGCCGACCCTGCCGGTGGCCCGGGCGTAACCTGCGGCCATGAATCCCGCGCCCTGCTCGTTCGCCGGGACGATCAGCGGCACCTGCCGAGTGCCCTGCGCCTGCGCCTGCGCCTGCTCGTTGAACAGGAATACGGCATCGTAGGTCGGCAGAATCGCCCCGCCGCTATAGCCGAAAATGGCCGTAACCCCCTCATCGGCGAGCACCTGCACCAGCATCTGGGCGCCGGTCATCACCTGGCCGGCCAAGGGGTGCCCGGCGGGCCGGGGCATGGTGACGGTATCGTTCATTTCGCAAGCTCGAGGAGGCATTACCTGTAGGGGGTCTTAAAGAGTAGCAGTTTGGTGCACGGAGAGGCTACAGTTGCCCTTTAAGCCCATTTTTGGGCTGATTTTCGGGTAATTCGTCGCTTAAATTCCATGCGCCACATCATCGCCATTCTTCTGCAGAACGAGGCCGGAGCGCTGTCGCGCGTCGCGGGCCTGTTTTCCACCCGCGGCTACAACATCGAATCCCTGTCGGTCGCCCCGACGGACGAGGCGACGGTATCGCGCATCACCATGGTGACCTCCGGTTCGGATGCCATCATCCAGCAGATCGTCAATCAGCTGCACAAGCTCATCGATGTGGTGCGGGTCGAGGACATGACCACCGGCGAACACCTGGAGCGCGAGCTGGTGCTGCTGAAGCTCAAGGTGCGACCGGAAAACACCGATGCACTGCGTGGCTATGTGGTGCGCACCGGCGGGCGGGTGCTCGATCCGGCACTCGACGGGTTCATCGTCGAACTGACCGCCAGCGAGGCGGAGATCAACACCTTCATCCGCGACCTGACCTCGCGGGCGGAGCTGCTGGAGGTCGCCCGCAGCGGGGCCCTCGGCATGGGCCGCACCGCCCGGCCGATGCAGCTGGTGAAATCCGGCGCCTGATCAGCCCGGCAGCGGGGCGGTCGCGAAGGCCAGCTCGCGCACCGGACGACCGGCCAGCAGGTGCTCCTGGATGATCCGCTCCAGGTTCTTCGGAGAGCAGTCGCGATACCAGGTGCCTTCCGGGTAGACGACCGCAATGGGCCCGGCCACGCAGATGCGCAGGCAGTCGGCCTTGGTGCGCAGCACGCCCTCTTCTGCATCCGCCAGGCCCAGTTCGCGCAGGCGCTGTTTCAGGTAGTGCCAGGACTCTTCCTGCTCCTTTTCATCGGCGCATTTACCGCCCATGCACAGGAAAATATGCCGGCGGTTTTCCCCTAAGCGAATCTTGCGTACGGCCTTGTGCAGTGCGTCGGCGTCATCCATACGCGGCAGTGTACAGCCTCAGACGGCCGCAGACGCTCGGGGCCGCATACGCGGCCCCGGATGTGTGAGAAGTTGCGGAAAGTTACAGCGCGGTGTCGTCAGTCTCGCCGGTACGAATGCGGATGACGCGCTGGATGTCGGTGATGAAGATCTTGCCGTCGCCGACCTTGCCGGTTTTGGCGGACTTGAGGATCGCTTCGACGACCTGGTCGGCCAGGTCGCTGCGCACCGCCACCTCGATACGGGTCTTGGGCACAAAATCCACCACATATTCAGCGCCGCGGTACAGCTCGGTGTGGCCGCGTTGCCGGCCGAATCCCTTGACTTCCGTGACAGTCATTCCCGAAACGCCGATGTCAGACAGCGCGGCGCGTACGTCGTCGAGCTTGAACGGCTTGATGATCGCGGTGACCAGTTTCATGTTGTTAAATCCCCGTCCAGATACTTATGGGCCATGTTACGCAGGCCAGAGCATTTTTGCAGTTTTCGTGCCATGTGCAATGCGGCTGGAAAATCATGGGTTTTCAAGCCCTCCCGCATTTGCCGGCGGCGATTTGCGCACCGTTGGGGAGCGCATTCGCCGCAGGACCGCCCCGAATTGGTGCGTTGTGGGGGAGGCGGCCTCGGCCCGGCTTGCCCCCCAGCTCACTTCCAAGCTCAGCAGTTCATGCCGCAACGCAAGCCGGCCCACCGACGTTGCCCTTTCGCGTGCCGGGCGGCGCTGCGCGCGCTGCGTCATGAACTGCCGCTCTTCGTCCTCGCAATTTGCGACTGCAATATCAGGAATTTATTTTGCCGCAGCGGTGTTTTGCTACTATCGCTCTGCCGTATGGTGGATTCGCGAAGCTTAGCGTGAACTGAGCCTGCGGCGGGGAAGATCTAACTACAATTTTGTCCACCTCGGGGCATCGCTTCCGACAGTGAGGACAACCATGGCACGCGGCTTTCACCTCGACCGGCTCATGAGTGCATCCCACTCCTATGTCGCGCGCACCGCGCGCGACGACAGCAACGATCAAAGCATCGTCGCGATGCGCCTGATGCAGCATCCGGCTACCTACGCCGAGTGGGAAGCCGGGCACTCGCGACTGATGCAGATGGTCTGCCAGCCGCCGCGTCTGCGTGCCCAGATCGTACGGATGCGTGTGACCACCCTGCGTCTCATCCACCGGCGCGCGGTATTCGAGTACCTGCGTGACCGGCGCATCACCGGTGCGCAGCGCCATCGCTATATTGAAATGTTCTATGGCCCGCGCGATTACGCCACCTCGCTGATCATCGAGCACGGGCACTACACGCGCAGTGCGGTGAGCGCCTCGTGCTCACGGTACATCGGCACTTCGGTGCTGCGCGATCCCACCTTCGATGCACCGCTGGCGGAATATGAGCAGTGGTATGGGGAGTATTTCCGCCTGTTCTGCGACCTGCAGCTGGCCACCGACCAGGACGCGAGCTTGCTGTGCGAGAAGGCGCTGCTGCCGATCCTCAAGGCGCGCTGTGACGAGGCGCGCGAGCGGCTGATCCGGCAGCGTTAACGGCCGGGTACGCTAACTCGGCAGGTCCGAGAAGTAATTCGCCAGGTAGGCCTCGAAGGAAATGCGGTCCTTGGCCTCGATATCGCGCTGCTTGCGCAGCGATTCTTCGGCCTCGGCCGACAGTTCTGTGAGTCGCTGCGGGTTCGGGGTGTGCAGGTCGCGGAAGTAGGCCTTGTGCATGGTCGACATGCGCAGTGCGAGCTCGACGAAGGACTCCCCGGTCGAGCGCAGCTCGGCAAGCAGCCGCGCCGAAGGGGTCAGCTGCACCTCGGCGAGTTTCGCGGTCTGCGCCGCCAGCGCGGCGGTGTACGGCTTAGCCGGATCATTCAGATCGAGCACCTCGCAGATCCCCGTCATCGAATCGAGCAATTCCTCGGCCCACTCCTGCATGGGCACGCTGCGCCCCTCCCGCATTAGAGTCAGCCCCGGTTCGCGGCCACGGCGCGCCACCGTCACGTGGTTCTCATCCAGCAACCCCTGCTCGCTTTCGCTGATGGGCGGACTTTCCTTCAACACGCACAGGGCCAGGAACGCCTCAAGGAAGCGCATCTTGTTCTGGTTCACGCCCACCGGATCAAACGCGCTCACGTCCAGCGCCCGCACTTCCACATATTCGACGCCCGCGCGCAGCAGGGCACGCGTGGGCCGTTCACCGGATGATGCCACCCGCTTCGGGCGAATGAAGCTGTAGTACTCGTTCTCGATCTGCAGGATGTTCGCGTTCAGCTGGCGGTATTCGCCGTTCACCTTCACACCCAGCGCCTCGTAAGCCGGATTCGTCGTGCTGATCGCGCGACTCAGGTCGGCTACATATTCCTCGAGACTGTTGACCGAAACCGCAAGTCCGGCCTGGTTGCGGTTGCGGTAGCCGATGTCGCTCATGCGCAGCGAGGTCGCATACGGCTCATACAATGTGTCGCGCGTGAGTTCCGGCAGGACGATGTCGCGGCCGGCGACGAATGAGCGGCTCAGCACCGGTGAGACACCGAACAGGTACAGCACGATCCAGCCGTAGCGCCGGTAGTTGCGCAACAGCTCGAAGTAGCTGGCGGAGATGAACGACTGGCCGGTCTCATGCGAGGCGCGCAGCTGCGGGTAGGCCTCCCAGAAGCGCGCCGGAAATGAGTAGTTGAAGTGCACGCCGGAAATCGCCTGCATCATCCGCCCGTAGCGCAGTCCGAGACCGCGCCGATAGATGCTCTTCATCTGCGCCACATTCGACTTGCCGTAGTCGGCGATCGGGATGCTGGCGTCGGACTCGATGACACCGGGCATGCTGGTCGCCCACAGCAGCTCATCCCCCATGTGGGCATAGATGAACTGATGCAGATCGAGCAGGTACTGCAGCAGCTCCCAGGTCTGCGCGAACGGCGGGGTAACCAGTTCGATCAGCGACTCGGAGAAGTCGGTGGTGAGATGCTCGTTGGTCAGCGCCGAACCCAGCGCCCGCGGGTGGGGGGTCTGCGCCAGCGCGCCATCGGGCCGCACCCGCAGGGACTCCTTTTCGGTCCCCTTCAGCCCGCCTTGCAATACCTCGGGCTCGCCGCAATTAATGAGGGCGGACAGGCGGCGCTCGAAGACTCGATCAATGCGGTTTCGGGTCACAATGGCTGCCGGGTTGGGCGGTGGAGCGCGGCATCTTGCCCCGGTTTAGTGCCAATCTCAAACCCGACGTGGCATTCTTGCGTCATAACGGAGGCCATATGCTCGTAGGCTCGCAGGTTCGACGCGTCGCGATCATCGGGGGGGTTCGCATCCCCTTCGCCCGCGCCTATGGCGCATATGCCGCGGCCGGTAACCAGGACATGCTGACGCAGACCCTGCGGGCTGTCGTCGACCGTTACAAGCTCACCGGCGAGCACTTGGGCGATGTCATCGCCGGCGCGGTAATCAAGCATTCCCGGGACTACAACCTGGTGCGCGAAAGCGTGCTGTCCTCGGGCCTGGCGCCCTCCACCCCGGGCCTCGACATCCAGCGCGCCTGCGGCACCAGCCTCGAAGCGGCCATCCTCGTCGGCAACAAAATCGCCCTGGGACAGATGGATGCCGGCATTGCCGGCGGGGTCGATTCGATCAGCGATCCGCCGATTGTTTATCCGCGCGCCTACCAGCAGCTGCTGTTGCGCAGCTACATGGGCCGCTCGGCCATGGCCCGCATCAAACCCTTCTTCGGCCTGCGCCCGCGCCACTTCAAACCGGTAATGCTGGGTGTCGTGGAACCGCGCACCGGTCTGAGCATGGGTCAGAGCATGGAGCTGACGGCGCAGAAATGGCATATCACTCGTGCCGCGCAGGACGAGCTGGCCTATGAGAGTCATCGCAAGGCGGCGGCGGCCTGGAAGGAAGGATTCTACGAGGATCTGGTGGTGCCCTTCCGCGGGCTGGCGGCCGACAACAATATGCGTGCGGATACCAGTCCGGAAAAGCTGGCCAAGCTGCGCCCCGTGTTTGATCTGAGCTCCGCCGGCACGCTCACCGCCGGCAACAGTACCCCTTTGACCGACGGCGCCAGCGCCGTACTGCTGGCTTCCGAAGACTGGGCGCGTCAGCATGGTCTGCCGGTGCTCGCGTACCTGTCGTATGGCAAGGCGTGGGCGGTTGATTTCGTCAGTGGCGCCGAGGGCCTGCTGATGGCACCCGCCTATGCCGTCGCCGCCATGCTGAAAGATGCGGGCCTGGGGCTGGGTGACTTCGACTACTACGAGCTGCACGAGGCCTTCGCGGCCCAGGTGCTGGCGACCCTGGCCGCCTGGGAGTCCGACGAATACTGCCGCACCGCACTCAAACTTCCGCAGGCCCTGGGCAGCATCAATCGGGCACGTTTGAACGTAAAAGGCGGCAGCGTCGCCCTCGGACATCCATTCGCGGCAACCGGGACGCGCATCGTTGCGAGTCTTGCCAAAATATTGGCGGCAGATCACAGCGCCAAGCGCGGTTTGATATCAGTGTGTACGGCAGGTGGTATGGGAGTCACCGCAATTCTCGAGCGCGCGTAAGATATGATGCGAACCTGCTCCCTGGGGGCCGCACGACTCACCGATGGCATCTGAACAAGAACTGCGTCAAAAATATCGCGACGCCCTGGCGCAGCTGGAGGCGCACGAAACCCAATCCGGCCAGCTCGAAGGCGTCCTGAAACTGCTGATCGGGCGACTGTGCCTCGCCGGCCGCGGGCGCGACGCCCGGCTCGATGAAGAGCTGCGCAAGATCGGGACTTTCACCCGAAATCGTCTCGAGATCGCCCAGATCAATGCGGCCCTGGAGCCGCTGACCCGGGCGGTCGCGGCGCTGGATCAGATCAGTTCGGAGACGGTCAACATGCTGCGGGGGCCGGATTCGCCGGCGGGCGATACGACCGGCAATCGACCAGGGCCGGCCGCGCCGGCCCCGGTGCCGAAGGGCGCGGTGCCGCTGTCGACGACCCAGACCCAGCGGGCGCTGCATTCGACCACCCAGACCCACAAGATTCCCCCCGCGATGCCGGCCCCGGTGCGGCCGGGCGCGCCGGCCGCAGGCCCTACCGAGCCGGCGACACGCATCCACACGGCGCTCGCCCAGATGCTCGAACGGCTCTCGGCGCTGCCGGAACTGCGTCCGGCGATCAGTGCCCTGCATGACCGCACCTTCGATGACCTGTCTTCGGATGAACTCGCCGAACGGCTCGAACGGGTCACCAACCTGATCGGCGAGCAGCGCACCTCGCTGCTGCGCGAAAAGCGCGATATCGAGGACATGCTGGTACAGATCGATTCGCGCCTCGAAGCGATCTCCGCATTCTTCTCCTTCGAGGAGCAGGATCGCAGCGACACCCGCGAGAGCAGCACCAAGCTGAACATGCTGGTCATGGGCGAGGTCAACGAGATCTCCAGCGACATGACGCAGGCCGGCACGCTGCACGAGCTGCGCGGCCGGGTCGGAAATCGCCTCGTGGCCATCAACACCCACCTGGAGGACTTCCGCAATCGCGAGGAGGAGCGCCTGAGCGCACAGGTGGACCGCACCATGAGCCTGCGCGCCCGTGTCGAGGAGCTG
This sequence comes from Steroidobacteraceae bacterium, assembly GCA_036498905.1. Classification (GTDB taxonomy): domain Bacteria; phylum Pseudomonadota; class Gammaproteobacteria; order Steroidobacterales; family Steroidobacteraceae; genus DAIDKA01. The sequence continues at coordinate 62,337 of DASYER010000077.1, forward strand.
GAGCGCGAAAGCCGCGTCCTGCAGAACAGCCTGCAGGAGGAGCAGCGCGCCGCCATGATCGATGCGCTCACCGGAATACCGAATCGCGCCGCCTACGATGACCGCATGTCCCATGAGTTCGCACGCTGGCAGCGGCACGGCGGCACCATCACGATCGCCGCATGGGACGTGGACAACTTCAAGAGCATCAACGACGAGTTCGGCCACATGGCCGGTGACAAGGTCCTGCGCATCCTCGGCCAGCACATGGCGCGCAGCGTCCGCGGCACGGACTTCCTGGCGCGCTACGGCGGGGAGGAGTTCCTGATGATCATGGTCGGTATGGACGCCGAGCAGGCGCTGAAGGCCTGCAACAAGATCCGCGCGGGGATCCAGGCCATCGCCTTCCATTTCCGTGACCGGCCCGTCACGGTGACGGCCTCCTGCGGGATTACGACCTTCCGCATGGGAGATGTGCCGGAAATGGCCTTTGAACGGGCCGACGGTGCGCTGTACGAGGCCAAGGACGGCGGGCGCAATCGCTGCGTGGTGCGCTGAGGGGACTGCGGCGGTATCCTTGGCGGCCTGGCTGAGGAGTATCCCAATGAGCGAATTCACGACCCTCATGGCCCGCGACGGCCACGAATTCAATGCCTGGTTGGCGGCGCCGGCCGGCAAGCCGCGCGGGGCGGTCGTCGTCATCCAGGAAATCTTCGGCGTCAATGCCCACATCCGCGCGGTCACGGACAGTTTCGCCGCCGAGGGCTACGTGGCTATCGCGCCCGCGCTGTTCGATCGGGTGCGCAAGGGCATCGAGCTGGGCTACAACGCCGATACCATGAAGGAGGGCTTCGGCTACGTGCAGCAGCTGCAGCCGGAGAAGACCCTGCTGGACCTGGCGGCCTGCATTGCCGTGGTCAAGCACGCCGGACGAGTGGGCGTCATGGGCTTCTGCTGGGGCGGCAAGATGGCCTACCTTTGCGCCTGTGAACTGCCCGTCGCCTGTGGCGTTGCCTATTACGGCGGCGGGATCGCGAAGGAGCTGGCGCGCACACCCAAGTGCCCGATGCTGTACCACTTCGGCGGCAAGGACACCCACATCCCGGCAAGCGACGTCGAGCAGATCCGGACCGCCGATCCCCGCGGCACCGTTTACATCTACCCCGAGGCGGATCACGGTTTCAACTGCGACATGCGCGGCAGCTTCAATGCCGAAGCCTCGCAGCTGGCGCGCCAGCGCACCCTGGCTTTCCTCGCGCAGCACCTGCGCGGCGAAGCCCAGTAGCCGCGCACCCAGGCATCCCTTGCGCTACATCAGTTCACCGGACTTCAGGCAGGATGCCGAGCGCATCGGCATCCTGCTGGTCAATACCGGCACGCCCGACAGCCTCGAGCTGCGCGACATCCGCCGCTACCTGGGCAAGTTCCTGAGCGATCCGCGGGTCATCGAACTGCCGCGCTGGCTGTGGCTGCCGATCCTGCACGGCTACCTGCTGCGTACCCGCCCGCGCCGTTCGCAGTCCAAGTACCGCAGGATCTGGACGGATCAGGGGTCCCCGCTGCTGAGCCTGTCGCGCGAACTGCGCGGCCAGCTCGCCAGCGCCCTCGCGCAGCGGGCGCTGGCGCCATTCTCGGTGGAGCTGGGCATGCTGTATTCGACACCCAGTGTCTCCGCGGGGCTCTTGAAGCTGCAGCAGGCCGGGGCACAGCGCATCCTGATTCTGCCGCTATTCCCCCAGTACAGCGGCGCGGCCACCGGGGCGGTGTATGACCAGGTCACGCAGGAGCTCGCGCGCTGGCGCTGGTTGCCGGAGCTGCGCTTCGTCGCCGACTACCATGACCATCCGGGCTTCACCGCGGCGCTGCGCGAGTCGATTCTGGCGCACTGGCAGCAGCACGGGCGCACGGGTCATCTGCTGATGTCCTTTCACGGCATCCCCGAGGCCTACTTCGACAAGGGCGATCCGTATTTCTTCAAATGCCACCGCACCGCGCGCCTGCTCGCCGATGAACTGCTGCTGAAGGAGGGCGAATGGAGCGTGAGTTTCCAGTCACGGCTCGGACCCTCCAAGTGGCTGCAACCGTATACGTTCGAGCAGATGACGCACCTGCCGGCCCGCGGCGTGGACGATGTCACGGTGGTGTGCCCGGGATTTGCCGTCGACTGCCTCGAGACCCTCGAGGAGATCGCGATGGAGAATCGCCAGCGCTTCCTGCAGTCGGGTGGGCGCAAGTTCGAGTATGTGCCGGCGCTGAACGCCAGCGCCGGACAGGTGCGCTTCTTGGCCGATCTGATCGGCCAGCATGTGCAAGGCTGGGTTGATGCCGGATTGGATGTGAGACCCGCGCGCAAGCCGCGCGGCGCTCCGGCCTGACCCAAGATCACGCTTAGGCCTTCATGCCGGGACGATTTCACGAGCTCAGCATCACCACCGCAGACATCCGCGCTTCGCTGGATTTCTATGAAGGCCTGGGGTTCTGGCAGGCGCCCACGGGGGATGCCTGGCCCCATCCCTACGCGGTGGTCACCGATGGACGGGCGGTGCTGGGACTGCATGAGACGCCGGACTTCTCGGCCCTCACGTTCATCCATGCAGACCTGACGGCCGTCGCCGAGTCCCTCAGCGCCGCAGGCGTCGAACTGTCGCTGCGTCACACCGCTCCGGAGCTGTTCAACCGGATCGAGTTCAGCGACCCGGCCGGCCAGAAGATCCGCATGCTGGCGGCACGGACGTTCTCCCCGGCCGATCCTGAATCCCGGGGGGGTTCGGCCTGCGGCTACTTTGGCCACTACGGCATGCCCGCGCGCGCTCCCGACGCCGTCGCGGCCTTCTGGGAGCCCTTGGGCTTCGTGGCCATGCCGCCGGAATCGGATCCCTACGAGCATCTCAGTCTGACCAGCGATGGCATCGACCTGGCGCTGCATTCGCCGCAACTGCTGCCGGCACCGGCGCTGGTGTTCTGCGAGGAAGCGATGCACGGCAGGATCGATCAGCTGCGCGCATCAGGCCGGCGGCTCGATGGCGAACTGCCGCGAGCGCTGGCGCCGGATGGCGCGGCAATGCTCGAGGCGCCCGAAGGCACGCTGCTGCTGTTGCTGACGGGGACACTTTAAATGTTGCGCGCCTGCCTGATCGCCGGGCTGCTCGCGGGCGCCGCCCTCGGTGCGGGCGAATGCGTGGCCGATGAGGGCATGTGGCCGCTGCAGTTGCTGCCGAGCGCCGCGCTGCGCGAGAAGTACGGCGTGGATCTGTCGCCGCAGTGGCTTGACCGGGTGCGCGCGGCCAGCGTGCGCCTCGCCAGTTGCAGCGCAGCCTTCGTGTCGGCGGATGGCCTGGTGCTCACGAATGAGCACTGCGTGCGCAACTGCCTCGCCGAACATTCCTCGCGGCGCCACAACCTGGTCGCCGAGGGCTTTCTCGCGCCCGCACGCGAGCGCGAGCTGCCGTGCAGTGCGCAGGTCGCCGATGTATTGCTGGATACGCAGGATGTGACGGCGATCCTGGAGGCCGCGACGCGCAATCTCGACGCGCGCGCGGCCAATATCGCCCGCAAGAAAACCAGCACACGCCTGGAGGAGGCCTGCGAGGAGCAGTCGCTCATCACCGATCCGCAGGCACGGATCCGCTGCGAGACGGTCGCGCTCTATGCCGGGGGTAAATACTTCCTGTACCGTTACCAGCGCCATACGGATCTGCGCCTGGTGTTCGCGCCGGAGCTGGCCGTCGCCGGCTTCGGTGGGGATCCGGACAACTTCCAGTACCCGCGCTGGGACCTGGACGTGGCGCTGCTGCGGGCCTATGACGCCAATGGCACTCCTGCGCACACCCCGGAATTCCTGCACGTGGATTTCAAGGGCCCGAAGGCCGGCGTGCCGGTATTCGTCGTCGGCAATCCCGGCGCCACCGATCGGGCGCTCACCGTCGCGCAGTTACTGGAGCTGCGCGATGTCGAGCTGCCCCATGCGATCCTGCGCGACTCCGAACTGCGCGGCCGCCTGATCGAATTCGGACGCCTGCAGCCGGTGAACGCCAGCATCGCGCAGATGCCGCTGACGGCGCTGGAGAACGTGCTCAAGGTACGGCGCCGCGAACTCGACGCCCTGCACGAGACTGAAACCATCGATCGCCTGCGGCGCGCGGAGAGCGAGCAGCGTGCGCGCTTCGCCGCCCGCGCCGGCGCGACCCAGGAAAGCGAGGATCCCTGGCAGCAGGTCGCCCGTGCCCAGCAGCGCAAGCGCGTCCTGTCCCTGCCGTACCTGTATGTCGAAGGCAGCGGCGGTTTCGACTCACTGCTGTACAGCTATGCGCGCACGTTGGTGCGCGCGGCCGCGGAGCGGCCCAAGGCGAACGATGAACGGCTGCGCGAATACACCGACGCCGCGCTGCCGCGACTCGAGCAGCTGCTGCGCGCGGACGTACCGATGTACGCAGATCTGGAGCAGCTGACGCTGTCCTTCTCGCTGGAACGGATGCGTGAGTTCCTCGGCCCGGACTATCCGCTGGTGCACACGCTTCTGGCCCGGGACTCTCCCGACACCCTGGCGGCAAACCTGGTGCGCAAGACCCATCTGGCCGATCCGCAGTATCGCCTGCAGCTGTGGAACGGCGGCGCGGCGGCCGTGGATGCCTCACACGATCCGATGATCGAACTGGCGCGCCGCGTCGATCCGGACGCGCGCGCCCTGCGCGCACGCTATGAGGATGAAGTCGAAGCACCGATGCGACTGGCCTCCGAGGCACTCGCCCGCGCGCGCTTCGCCGCCGCAGGCGCCACCGACTACCCGGATGCCAATTTCACGCTGCGCCTGAATGCCGGCACGGTGCAGGGATGGAGCGAAGATGGCGCGCTCGTCGCCCCGTTCACGCAGCTGGGCGGTCTGTTTTCGCGCGCCGGTGATTTCGCGCCCTTTGCGCTGCCGAAGCGTTGGCTGGAGGCGCAGCACAAACTGAAATCCGATACACCGCTGAACCTGAGCACCAGCAATGACATCGTCGGCGGCAATTCCGGCAGCCCCGTGCTCGATGCCGCGGGCAATATCGTGGGCGTGATCTTTGACGGCAACATCCACTCCATCGCCGGCATCTTCTGGTACGACCCGACCAACAATCGCGCGGTGGCCGTCGATTCGGCGGCGCTGCTCGAAGCGCTGCGCGTTGTATACCCGGCACGCGCCCTGCTCAAGGAGCTCGGCGCTCCACCCGAGAATTAGAGGCCCGGTCGTCTCAGGGCCCGGCGGTATCCTCGCCGCGCAGCTGCGCGATGATGGCCGGATTCTCCAGCGTCGAAATATCCTGCGTGATCTCCTCACCGCGCGCCAGGGTGCGCAGCAGCCGGCGCATGATCTTTCCGGAGCGGGTCTTCGGCAGCACATCCGCGAAGCGGATGTCATCGGGCTTGGCGATGGCGCCGAGCTGCTTGCCGACCCACTCGCGCAGTTCGGCGCCGAGTTGGGTGGCTTCCGCACCCACCGGCCGCTCGCCGCGGCACACCACGTAGGCAAAGATCGATTCGCCCTTGATGTCATGCGGCCGCCCCACCACCGCCGCCTCCGCGACGCGCGGATGCGCGACCAGCGCCGACTCCACTTCCATGGTCCCGAGGCGATGGCCCGACACCTTCAGCACATCGTCGATGCGCCCCATGATCCAGAAATAACCGTCGGCGTCGCGGTGTGCGCCGTCTCCGGCCACGTAGAAGCGGTTCTGGAATTTCTCCCAGTAGGTTTGCAGGTAGCGCTGGTTGTCGCCCCAGATGGTGCGCAACATGGACGGCCAGGGGCGGCGAATGACCAGGTACCCGCCGGTTTCAGGCTGCGTCACCGGCTCGCCATCCTCGTTGACGATGTCGGCCTCGATACCCGGCAGGGGCAGCGTGCAGGAGCCCGGCTTGGTCGCGGTCACTCCGGGGACCGGTGCGATCATGAAGGCGCCGGTCTCGGTCTGCCACCAGGTATCCACGATGGGACAGCGTTCGCCTCCGATCACCTTGTGATACCACATCCAGGCTTCCGGATTGATGGGCTCACCGACGCTGCCGAGCAGCCGCAGCCGCGACAGGTCATGGCTGGCGGGAATCGCATCGCCCAATTTCATCAGCCCGCGGATGGCCGTCGGGGCGGTGTAGAAAATCGTCACGCCGTGCTTCTGGCAGATATGCCACCAGCGTCCGCCGTTGGGCCACGTCGGCGCGCCCTCATACATCACAACCGTCGCGCCCAGCGCCAGCGGTCCGTAGGCCACGTAACTGTGCCCGGTCACCCAGCCGACATCGGCGGTACACCAATAGACATCATCCTCGCGGACATCGAGTATCCAGCGGGTCGACACCTTCACGCCCAGCAGGTAGCCGGCGCTCGAATGCTGGATGCCCTTCGGTCGGCCGGTCGAGCCGGAGGTGTACAACAGATACAGCGGGTGCTCGGCGCCCACCCACTCCGGCTCGCACACCGGTGACTGGCCCTCCACGGCCTCATGCCACCAGATGTCGCGGTCGGCGACCATCGGTACGGCAGTGCCGGTGCGCTTGAGAACCACGACCTTCTCGATCGTCGGACAGCCCTGGGACAGGGCCTCATCGGCCGCGGCCTTCAGCTCGATGATGTTGCCGGCGCGATTGCCACCATCGGCGGTCAGCAGCACGCGCGCACCGGCATCTTCGATGCGCTCCCGCAGCGACAGGGCCGAGAAGCCGCCGAACACCACCGAATGCACGGCGCCGATGCGGGCACAGGCCAGCATCGCGATGACGATCTCCGGTACCAGCGGCATGTAGATGACGACGCGATCACCGCTGCGGATGCCGAGTCCCTTGAGGGCATTGCTGGTGCGGCACACTTCCGCGTGCAGTTCCTGATACGACAGGCGTCGCGAATCCCCGGGTTCGCCTTCAAACACCAGCGCGGTCTTGTGCCCGCGATCGCGCAGATGCACGTCCAGGCAGTTGTAGGCCACATTCAACTGGCCATCGGCAAACCACTCGAAATTCGGCGCGCGCGATTCATCCAGCACCCGCGTGAAGGGGCGGTGCCAGACCAGCTCCTTGCGTGCCTGTTCCGCCCAGAAAGCCTGCGGATCGGCCGCGGCGCGGTCTCGCAAACGCTGCAGTTCGTCGGCTTTGAGTTGCGCACGGGCAACGAACTGCGGATCCGGTGCGAACAGGCGTCGCTCCTGCAGCACCGAATCGATGTTTTTCCCGTCAGTATTCATGTCATTCTTCGAAGACGTACCGATGCGCAACGGTTCGGTGGATGATACCGAGTCATGGCAAACGCATCATCTGAAAATCACGCCGCCGCGGCCTGGGTAGCGGGGCAGATGAATGCGATGCAGATCGCGGAATTTGAAGCGCATCTGGCATCGTGCGCGAGCTGTCAGGAAGAGGTCGCGGGGCTGCTCGCGAAGGCGCTGCAGCCGCCCCAGGATACCGCTCCCATCAAGGTCGAGGTGGCACCGCCGGTCACCCGCAACGCACGGCGCCGCGTGGTGCAGATTGCCATTGCCGCCCTGGTGACCTTGATTGCCGGATTTGCGCTCGGCTGGTCGATCTGGCAGATGGCGCACCACTAGTCGCGGCGGACTTAAGACAACCAGCGCTGGATGCGATCGTGCAGCGGACTGCTGCGCGGAAAATGCGCGATCAGGTATTCCATCTGATCCGCGAGCACGCGCCGACCCTTTAGGAAAATGTACTCGGCGTAGGTCGGTGTGAACGGCACGGCGATCAACTGCATCTTCGCCTGTTCGGGCGTGCGCGAGGCCTTGTGATTGTTGCAGCGTCGGCAGGCCGTCACCACGTTCATCCAGGTGTCCTGCCCGCCCTGGCTGAAGGGCCGCACGTGATCGCGCGACAGCTCGCGGGTGGGAAAGCGCTGCGCGCAGTACAGGCACAGGTAGGCGTCGCGCCGAAACAGGGTCTGGTTGTTCAGGGGCGGCACATAGTCGTGACGGCAGTTGCCGGGGTTACCGGTATGGCCGATGGTCGCGACAATCGAATTCACATCCAGCACGGTGCGCCGGCCGGTGCGGGCATTGACCCCGCCGTACAGCGGATAAAGCGTGGATCCGCAGGTGTAGGCCACCTGCTCCTGGTGGTACAGGCGGGCCGCCTCCCGGTAGTCGATCCACTCCAGGGGCATGCCGGCGATGTCCGTTCGCAGGACGAGCTGGGAGAGTCCGCGAGTCCCATGGGGGGCAATGCGCAGATCGGAATGGTGGCCGTGATCGGCCTTGTCCAAGTCGATGCCCAGCATAGGTGCTGTAAGATACGGCAGCTTTGTGCAGGAATTCAACGTTACAGCCCGCATGTTGCAATCGGACGTGCGGCTTTGACCCCGCGCCCGCAAGGACATTCGATGAAAATCGCCGTATTGGCCTCTGGGGAGGGAACGACCCTGCAGGCCGTACTGGACGCCTGCGCCAGCGGCCGATTGGCGGCCCGGGTGGCCGTGGTCATCAGCAATAACGCCGGCGCCGGGGCCCTGCGGCGGGCGAGCGCCGCCGGGGTGCCGACGCGGCATCTGTCCGCGGGCGGCACGAGCGCACAGGATCAGGCCCTGAGCACCACGCTGGTCGAATTCGGGACGGACCTGGTGCTGCTGGCCGGCTATTTGAAACGCTTGGGGCCGCAGGTGCTCGCGCGGTTTGCGGGCCGCATCATCAATACCCACCCGGCATTGCTGCCGCAATTCGGGGGTCAGGGCATGTACGGCTTGAACGTGCATCGGGCCGTGCTGGCGGCGGGACATGCGCAGTCCGGCGCCAGCGTGCATTGGGTGGACGAAAACTACGATACCGGCGCGGTGATCGCGCAGACGCGCGTGCCGGTGGAGCCGGGGGATTCGGCGCAATCGCTCGCGGCCCGGGTGCAGGCGGCCGAGCGCGAACTGGTCATAGAGGTGCTGGCGGCGGCGGCCTCAGGCCGGCTCACACCGCCACAGCATCGCCAGGCGAGCGCTACTTCTTGACCGCGCGTTTTGCGGCCTTTTTCTTCTTGGACGGATCCTTCGGACGGGTCTTGCCAAACGACCCCTTGTAGATCTTGCCACGCTTGGATCGTGGATCTCCCTTGCCCATGCTCGAACTCTCCAAATCACTTAAATTGAAGCCGCGCAGTCTACCACCCCTTACGTCAACGAACCTGGGCAGATGATATGGACCGGCCTCCCCGCCACCTCTACGTCGTCATCGCCGGCCTGATCGCCGCGTCGCTGGCGCTGGCCGTCGTGGCCGCCAGCACGGCATCGGGAGAGATGCGCCTGATATTTCTCGCGCTGGCCTTCTTAGCCACGGTGATCGTGCTTGCTCTGATGGCAAGACTGCGCGCCAGCACCGCCCGCGTCGTGGCGCGACTGCGTGGGGTTGCCTACGAGGACCCGCTCACCGGGCTGCCCAACCGCGCCTGCGCCGAGGATCACATCGATGCCTTGCTGCGCGCCCCGGGCGCTGAACCCTTTGCGCTGGTGATCCTCGAGCTGCGCAATGTACGCGAGATCAATGCCGCCCTCGGGCATCCGGTGGGGGACGAAGCCCTGCGCGAAGTCGCGCGGCGCCTGCGCCAGAACACCGCTCCCGCCGACATGGTGGCGCGGCTCGCGGCCAGCCAGTTCCTGATCATTCTGCATGGCTGCAGCAGCGAGCGGGCCGCGTTGCTCGCGCGCCAGCTGGTGGGCGTCATTCACGCCGGATTGCATCTGCCGGATGTGAGTCTGGATATCCAGATCCAGGCCGGCTTCAGCCAGCATCCGGACAACGGCGCGGCCTCCCGCGAGCTGATGCGTCGGGCGCAGATCGCCCTGGAGGATGCGCTCGGCGCCCGCCAGCCGGTGTCGGCCTATCGCACCGGCCGTGACGAAGAGCAGCGGCGGCGCCTGCAGCTGGCCGCGGGGCTGCGCACGGCCATCGAAGGCGATGAACTGCGGCTGGTGTTTCAGCCGGAGCTGAACCTGACGAGCGGCGCGATCACGCAGCTTGAGGCGCTGGTGCGCTGGAGACATCCGCTGCTCGGGGACCTGTCGCCCAGCGAATTCGTGCCGATCGCCGAACACACCGGTAGCGCGCGACTGCTGACCAGCTGGGCGCTGGCGCGCGCCATCCGGCAGATGGCGCAGTGGCGGGCCGCGGGCCTGGACATCAATGTCGCCGTGAATCTGTCGGCACCCGACATCATGGATCCGCAGCTGGTCGAGGAAATCCAGGCCTGCCTGCAGGAACACGCGGTGCAACCGTCGCGCCTGGTGCTGGAGATCACCGAGAGCGCGGTAATGCGCGATCCGGCACTCGCCGCGCGCCACATGCACCTGCTGAAGCTCGCGGGCATCCGCTTCGCGATCGATGATTTCGGCACCGGCCATTCCTCGCTGGCGCAGTTGAGCCGGCTGCCGCTGGATCAGTTGAAGATCGATCGGGTATTCATCACCCATGCCCACGAGCGGCCCGCCGATGCCACTATTGTAAAATCGACCATCGAACTGGCGCACAACATGGGGCTTTCGGTGGTCGCCGAAGGCATCGAGAACGATCGCTCCTTGCGTCTGCTGCGGGTCATGGGTTGCGATCTGCTTCAGGGTGAGCACATTAGCAAGCCCTTGGAGCCGGCCGCGGTCCAGGACTTCGTGGCCCGCAGCGCCCGTGCGCCGGCGTGAGACAATGTGCCCATGAATTCACCGCTTGCGACCGAACTGCGACTGCGTACGACCTCGCGCCTGCTGCAGGTGACCTTCGCCGACAGCCAGGTATACGAGCTGCCCTTCGAGTACTTGCGGGTGTATTCCCCGTCTGCCGAGGTCCAGGGTCATGGGCCCGGCCAGGAAGTGCTGGTCACCGGCAAGGCGGGGGTCGGCATCCGCGCCGTGGAACCGGTCGGTCAGTACGCGGTGAAACTGGTATTCGATGACGGCCACGACACGGGGCTGTTCACCTGGAAATATCTTTACGAGTTGGGCCGTGACTATGCGGACAACTGGGCGCGCTATCAGGCCCGGGTTGTCGCGTCAACAGCTGGCGGCGGCGGAGGCGCATAAAAAAGGGCCGAGCTGTTAAGCCCGGCCCCGGAAAACAAGACCCCCGTTCTATTTTTCTGTCCCCCGTTTCAAGTCCGGAGAAACGGGGCGAATCATGCTCCCGAGTGCGACCGGATTGCAAGACCTCACTTGACATCTCTACAGTAGACCGCGCGACGACACCATGAACGACACTGAACCCACTGACTTCGGATACCAGAGCGTGCCCCGCGGGGAGAAGGCGCGGCGCGTGCGCGGCGTGTTCGACTCGGTCGCCGGCCGCTACGACCTGATGAACGACCTGATGTCGGCCGGCGTGCATCGCCTGTGGAAGCGCTTTGCCCTGCAGCTGACGCAGCTGCGGCCCGGGCAGCAGGCGCTGGATGTCGCCGGCGGCACCGGGGATCTGTCCGCGGGCATGGCGCGCCAGGTGGGTGCCGATGGGCTCGTCATCCTCACCGACATCAACGCGGCGATGCTGGCGCAGGGCCGTGACCGTCTCATCGACGAGGGGCTGGTGGGCAATGTGCGCTGCCTGCAGGCGAATGCCGAGAAACTGCCGTTCGCCACCGACAGTTTCCACTGCGTGACCATCGGCTTCGGTCTGCGCAATGTCACCGACAAGCTCGCGGCACTGAAGTCGATGCACCGCGTGCTCAAGCCCGGGGGCCAGCTGATCGTGCTGGAATTCTCGCGGCCCGCGGTCGCGCTGCGCCCGCTGTACGATGCCTACTCGTTCCACATTCTGCCGCGGCTCGGGCAGCTGGTGGCGCAGGATGCGGCCAGTTACCGCTATCTGGCCGAGTCGATCCGCATGCATCCGGACCAGGAAACACTGCTTGGCATGATGCGCGAAGCGGGGCTTGCGGATTGCCGCTACCACAACCTCACCGGCGGCATCGTCGCGGTACACCGCGGCTACAAGTACTGACCGCGGCCGAAACGGCCGGCCGAATTTACGGATACAGAAGAAAGGCGCCGCGCTCCTGGCGCCACGCCGATTCATCTGCCGCGGCAAGTACTTCCAGGTCGCCGGGCTGCGCGGCGGGATCCTCGACCCATTGCCGCAGCAGTTCGCTGCCGTTGATCACATCGATGGCGAGCTTCCCCGCTTCGTACTCGTAGGGAAAATCGCGCCACAGCGGCACATCGCTGCGCAGCTCGCGCGCGGCCTTGAACGCGAGCGCCATCAGCCTCCAGGGCTTGAAGTGCTCGTGCTCATAGGCCCCGTCTTCGACATGAATCTGCACACCCGCGCAAAGCTCTCCGACGTGCTTGTGAAAGGTGGGTTCGAACCAGCACGGACGCAGGCGGCAGCCGCGCAGCCACTGCGGTGCCAGCTGCTGCATTCGCCCCAGCAGCTCGGCGACCGGCAGATCCGGCGCACCGAACAGCTCCAGCGGCCGGGTCGTGCCGCGCCCTTCGGACCACACCGTCCCCTCCAGCATGACCGTGCCGGGATAGGCGCGCGCCATCCACAGATTGGCGGCGTTGGGACTTGGATTGACCCAGGCGCGCTCTCCCAGCGGCCATCCGTAGCCCGGCGCCCGCGCCGGCATCCAGTCCTCCATCGGCACCACTTCAAAATCGACGTTGATCTTCAAGGTGCGCACGAACCAGCCGGCCAGTTCCCCGAGGGTCAGGCCATGGCGCATCGGGATGGCGCCGGCGCCCACGAAGCTCTCCCAGTTGGGGCGCAGGCTCAGACCCTCGATGGGTCGGCCGATGGGATTGGGCCGATCGAGCACCCACACGGACTTGCCGTGGACCGCCGCCGCCTCCAGGACATAGCGCAGGGTCGTGATGAAGGTGTAGATGCGGCAACCGACATCCTGCAGGTCGACCAGCAGCACATCGAAACTGTCCATCATCGCCGCGGTGGGCCGGCGCACCGTGCCGTACAGGCTGAACACCGGAATACCGTGCACCGGATCGTGGTAGTCCGGCGACTCCATCATGTTGTCCTGCTTGTCCCCGCGCAGGCCGTGCTGCGGTCCGAAGGCCGCGGACAGGGTCAGATCACCGCAGGCCGCGAGGGCATCCAGCGAATGGGTGAGGCGCTGGGTCACCGAGGCCGGATGCGCCAACAGCGCGACCCGCCGGCCGGCCAGGGGTTTGCGCAGCGCCGGTTCAGTCAAAAAGCGGTCGATACCGAATCGCATGGTTCAAATCTCGAACTCGAAACTGTCGGGATGGTGGAAATCGGGTCGCTCACCCGCATGGCGCAACGCCCAGTAGCCGAGCTGCCCCTGGACGCCTTCGACGACCGCAGTGAGGCCCAGTCGCAGTGTCCTGGCCGCCAGATCCGCCGGAATCTGCATTTCTGCCGCCAACAGCAGCCTCTCGGGCTGCGTTCGCAGCTCGATGCGTGGTGGGTGGATCCCGGTCAGCGGTGCCATGCCCGCACGGTAACCGGAAAATCGGTATGCCGCCCACTGCCCGCCGGGGGCCAGATTGAATTCCAGGTAGGGGCCAGGCCCTGTGGGCGAGCTGGCGATGAAGGCCTCCATGCAGGTATGGCGCCACAGCCCATCAGTGCGTCCGTCCGGCTCCCCGGCGGCGCCCTTCGGGCCGGCCTCGGTGAGCAGCACCCCGGCGAGTTCCCCGCGCAGCTCGTACTCCAGCAGCAGTCGCGTCGGCGCCGGCCTGGCAACGCGGACCTCGATCTGGCGGATCGCGCCGGAAGGATCGGCTGCAAACGGGGTGAGGGCCACAGCTGCCGGTCCGGGAAGCCTGCTCAAAGGGTTGCTCGCCTCGCGAGTACGGATATTGATAATGTACACCGGCACTTCGGCGCTGTGATGCCATGAGCTTCTCATTGATGTTGTTGGCGAGTATCGAAAAGATCCTGAACCGCTCCCTGCCGCGCTCGCCGCGGGCCCAAGCCTTGGCTGCGGCCCTGGCCGGCCGCACGCTGGCCGTGGAAATCACCGGCGTCGGCCCGGTAGTGATCTCCAGCAGCGGCGAACGCCTGTGGCTCGAGCGCGGTTCGGGCAAGCCCGCGGACGCGAGCATCAGCGCCGGCCCGTTCAGCCTGCTGGCCCTCGCCGGCGGCCACACCCAGGCACTGTCCCGCAGCGGTGCGGCCATCAGCGGCGACACTGAGGTGGCCCAGCAGTTCGCCGAACTGCTCGGATTGCTCAAGCCCGAGCCGGAGGAGGAACTCGCCCAGCTGGTCGGCGACGCCCCGGCGCATCATCTGGGGCGACTGGCGCGCCTCGCGCTGGGGTTCGGCGATCGGGCCATGCGCACCACCGCGAACAACGTTGCCGAGTACCTGGCGCACGAGCGCTGTGACCTGATTCCCAAGGCCGAGGGTCGCCAGCTGCTGGATGGGATCGATGCGCTGCGCGATGACGTGGATCGCTTCGAGGCCCGTCTGCAGCACCTCGAACAACGCCGCGAGCGCACCGGGCCGTGAAGTTGCGGGTGTTGGTGCGCCTGGTGCGCATCCAGCGGGTGCTGCTGCGGCATCGCCTCGACGACCTGGTGCGGGCGACGCATCTGTACCGGCCTCTGCGCCTGCTGCTGCTGCTCTCCCCGGGGCTGTGGCGGGCCCGACAAAGGTGTGGTGCGCGTGGGGAAAACCTGCGCCTGGCCCTGATCGAGCTGGGCCCGATATTCGTCAAGTTCGGCCAGGCGGTCTCCACCCGTCGGGACCTGTTGCCGCCGGATATCGCCGACGAACTGGCGAAACTGCAGGACCGGGTGCCCCCCTTCCCCGGCTCCGTGGCGCGCGCCAGTCTCGAGCTTTCCTATGGGCGGCCCCTGTCCGAAATGTTCGAGCAGTTTGAGGAGTCGCCGCTGGCCGCGGCCTCCATCGCGCAGGTGCACGCGGCCACCCTGCCGGGTGGACAGGATGTCATCGTCAAGGTGTTGCGGCCCGGGGTGCGTGCGCAGATCGAACGCGACCTGGAGTTGTTCTACGCGCTGGCGCACCTCGCGCACAAATACTGGCCGCAGAGCCGGCGGGTACGGCCGGTGGAAGTGGTCGCCGAGTACGAAAAGACCGTGCTCGATGAGCTGGACCTGATGCGCGAGGCCGGCAATGCCTCGCAGCTGAAACGCAATTTCGCCGGCTCCGACCTGCTGCATGTGCCGGCGGTGTTCTGGGACCACTGCCGCGTCGATGTGCTGGTCATCGAGCGCATCCACGGCGTCGTCATCAGCGACATGCAGCAGCTGCGCGCCCTCGGCACCGACTTCCGCAAGCTCGCCGAAAACGGGGTACGTATCTTTTTTACCCAGGTTTTCCGCCACAATTTCTTTCATGCGGACATGCATCCCGGCAACATCTTCGTGCTGGTGGAAGACCCGGCCAATCCGCGCTATGCGGCCATCGACTTCGGCATCGTCGGCACGCTCGACGTGCGCGACCAGTACTACCTGGCCAGCAATTTCCTCGCCGTCCTCGACCGCGACTACCATCGGGTCGCAACCCTGCACGTCGAGTCCGGCTGGGTACCCGCGAACACCCGCGTGGCCGACATGGAGTCCGCCGTCCGCACCGTGTGCGAGCCGATCTTCAATCGGCCATTGAAGGAGATCTCCTATGGCCATGTGCTGCTGCGGCTGTTTGAGATCGCCCGCCGCTTCGACATGGTCATCCAGCCGCAGCTGATCCTGCTGCAGAAGACCCTGATCAACGTCGAGGGTCTGGGACGGGAGCTGTATCCGGACCTGGATGTGTGGAGCACGGCCGGTCCGGTGCTGCGCGGCTGGATGCGCGAGCGGGTCGGTCCGCGCGCCCTGGTGCACAACTTCCGCAAGCAGCTGCCGGACATGCTCGAAGTGCTGAACGAGCTTCCTGCCGTGGTCAAGGATGCGGTGCGGCAATCGCGTACGGGGCGCAATGGCGTGCGCCTGGACGAGTCTGTGGGCCGCTCCCTGGAGAGGATCCTGGAACGCTCGGCCCGGCGGCGCGAAGTCGTGACCATCGGTGCGGTGATCCTGCTCGGCGGGCTGCTCTGGTTGGTCCTGGGCCGGCAGCCGGCCTGGGCGGGCTGGAGCATGCTGGTGCTGGGCGCCGGGTGGATCCTGGTGGGACGCAGCCGTTAGACATGTCAACCCGCCTGCGCTAGCCTTGCGCCCCTTTCCCCCTCGCCCAATCCCGCCACCATTCCCATGCCACAGCACCAAAATCTGACCGAAGGCTCGATCAGCCGACGCCTGTTGCTGTTCACGCTGCCGATCCTCCTCGGCAACATCCTGCAGTCGCTGAACGCCACGGTGAATTCGTTCTGGATCGGCCACTACCTGGGTGAGGCGGCGATGGCCGGCAGTTCCAACGCCAGCATCGTGCTGTTCCTGGTGCTGGGCGCAATGATCGGCGCCTCGCTGGCCGCCACAATCCTCATCGGCCAGTACCTCGGCGCCCGCCGCCTGCATGACGCGAAGCGCGTGGTCGGCACCAGCACCACCTTTGCCGCCTCATTGTCCATCATCATGGCAATCGTCGGCTGGTATGTGTGCGAGCCGCTGCTGCGCCTGATGCAGACGCCGCCGCAGGCGCTGACGCTGGCCGTCGACTACATGCGCGTCATCTTCCTCGCGCTGCCGTTCATGGTGCTGTACATCTTCGCCACCTCGGCGCTGCGCGGCGCGGGCGATGCCAAAACCCCGCTGTACTTCCTGTTCCTGTCCGTCGGACTGGATATCGCGCTCAATCCGGTGTTCATCTTCGGCGTCGGCCCGATCCACGCGCTCGGCATCGCCGGGTCCGCCGTGGCGACCCTGCTGGCGCAGGCCATCAGCCTGGTGGTGCTCATCGTCTATCTGTACGGCAAGAAGCATCCCCTGTGCCTGCATGGCGATGAGATCAAGCTTTTGAAGATCGACTGGTCGATCGTCAGCACGCTCATCGGCAAGGGCGTACCGATGGCACTGCAGATGATGGTGCTGTCCTTGAGCATGGTGTTCATGATCAGCCTGGTGAACGGCTTCGGCGTGGAGACCGCCGCGGCGTACGGCGCCGGCGTGCAGCTGTGGAACTACATCCAGATGCCCTCCTTCGCGATCGGCATGGCGGTCTCATCGATGGCTGCGCAGAACATCGGCGCGCAGAAGTGGGACCGCATCAGCACCATCACCCGCACCGGCGTCGTCTACCAGCTGATCCTCACCGGCACCATGGTGCTGATCGTGGACGTGTTCTGCCGTTCGGCACTGGGGCTGTTCCTGCCGTCCGGTTCGCAGGCCATCTCCATCGGCGTGCACCTGAACAACATCGTCACCTGGAGCTTCGTGTTCTTCGGTATCTCGATGGTGCTGTTCGGTGTCGTGCGCGCGAACGGGGCGGTGCTTGCGCCACTCATCATCCTGGCCATCAGCCTGCTGGGCTTCCGCTTCCCCATGGCGCTCTCGCTGCTGGGCCGGCTGCACGCCGATGCGATCTGGTGGAGCTTCCCGGCCTCCTCGTTCCTGGCCGTCGTGCTGGCCATGGCGTACTACAAGTGGGGCAAGTGGCGCACCCTGCGGATGATCACGCCGCAGGCCGCGGTCGCGCAGGCGGCGGCCGAGGCCGCCGGCGCCGAAATCGTCTGACTACCCGCGCAGCGCCGCCAGCCAGCGCGCCGGATCCTCGCCGCGCTCGAGCACCTCGACCAGGGCGGAGCCGACGATGACCCCATCGACATGCTCGCGCAGGGCCTGGACCTGCTCACGACTGCGGATGCCGAACCCTGCGCACACCGGTACGCGCGACTGCGCCCGCACCCGATCGAGGTACTGCATGACTTCGGCGGGCACCGCGACGCTCTTGCCGGTGACGCCCGTCATGGTCACGGCATAGACAAATCCGCTGCTGGCGCCGACCACCCGGCTCAGCCGTTCGGCCGTGGTCACCGGTGTGACCATCTGCACCAGCGCGATACCCTTCCCCGCCAGTGCATCCTTGAGCAGATCGCTCTCATCCACCGGCATATCCGGAACGATGAAACCGCTGACCCCCGCCCTGGCGGCCGCCTCGGGCAGGCGGTCGACACCGAAGGCCAGCAGCGGGTTCAGATAACTCATCAGCAGCAGCGGCGCGCCCAGCTTCGGCAGGCCCGTCAGCTGCTCCAGAATCCAGCGCAGCGTGACGCCCTGCTGCAGGGCTACCTGGCTGGATCGCTGGATGGTGACGCCATCGGCCATGGGATCGGTGAACGGCACGCCGATCTCGACCACGTCGGCCGCCGCGGCAATTGCCCGCAGCTGCTCGGTGAACCGCGCCTTGCTCGGAAAACCGGCGGTCAGATAGGCGATCAGCGCCGGATTGCCCTTGGCGTGCGCGCGCCGGATGGCGTCGCTGATCTGCTCACCGGGAGGATTCGCAGTTGCGCTCATGATGGATTCGATCCGCTCGGGGCCAGGAGGGTGCGCAGCAGCGTCGGCATGTCCTTGTCACCGCGCCCGGACAGACAGATCACCACCCGTGCGCCGGGATTGGCAGCCGTCCAGCGCTTGGCGCCGGCCAGCGCGTGCGCGCTTTCGATGGCGGGCAGAATGCCTTCGTGCTCGCAGCACTCCTTTACCGCCGCCAGCGCCGCATTGTCATCTACGGCTTCGTACTGCACACGCCCCGTCACATGCAGCAGCGCGTGCTCGGGGCCGACGCCCGGATAATCCAGCCCGGCCGATACCGAAGTCGTTTCCTGGATCTGCCCGTCGGCGTCCTGCAGCAGCATCGAGTAAAAGCCATGCAGCACACCCGGCCGTCCGTAGCTCAGGGTCGCCGCGTTCTGGCCCAGTCCATTGCCGGTGCCGCCGGCTTCATAGCCGATGATGCGCACGCTGCGATCCGCGATGAACGGATGGAACATGCCGATCGCGTTGGAGCCGCCGCCGACGCAGGCGATGACGGCATCCGGCAGCGCGCCGGTCTGTTCCAGCATCTGGGCGCGCGCCTCGCGGCCGACGATGGCCTGCAGTTCACGCACCAGGTACGGATAGGGATGCGGACCGAGCGCGGACCCGAGCAGGTAGAAGGTATTGGTCGGATCGGACACCCAGTCGCGCATGGCTTCGTCGATGGCGGCACGCAGCGTGCGATCGCCGCTGGTCACGGGTGTCACGGTGGCGCCGAGCAGGCGCATGCGACCCACATTGGGCGCCTGCCGTTCCATGTCGACCTCGCCCATGTACACCACGCAGGGCAGTCCGACGCGTGCGCAGGCCGCGGCGGAGGCCACGCCGTGCTGACCGGCACCGGTCTCGGCCACCACGCGCTTGGCACCGATGCGCTTGGCCAGCAGCGCCTGGCCCAGGGCGTTGTTGATCTTGTGGGCACCCGTGTGCGCGAGATCCTCGCGCTTCAGCCACACCTGCGCGCCCCAGCGCTGCGACAGCGTCGTGGCATACGTCAGCGCCGTGGGTCGACCCGCCCAGGTGTTGAGCTCGCGGCCGAGCACCTGCTGGAACTGCGGGCTGTGCAGATGTTCACGCATGCCCTGCTCGAGACGATCCATGGCCGGAATGAGGGTCTCGGGTACATAGCGTCCGCCGAAGGGTCCGAAACGCCCGCGTTCGTCCGGGAACCGGCCGGCGATGGCGGCCTGCAGCAGCTGCGCCTTCTCGGCCGCGGAAAACTCGCTGGTCACTGTCGTTTCTCCGTCATGTTTGTCGCACTGAGTTGCTCGTGAGCCGCGCGCGCCGCGGCCACGAAGGCCGCGATCAGCTGCGGACTCTTGCGCCCGGGCAGTGCTTCGACCCCGCTGGACACATCGACCCCGAACGGCCGCACGCTCGCGATCGCCGCGCCCACATTGTCGACGTGCAGGCCGCCGGCAAGGATCAGCTGGGCCTGCCCGGCAAGCGTCGCAGCCTCGCGCCAGTCACTGGTGACACCCTGGCCGCTGAGCGGCCCTTCGAACAGGAAGCGGCGCGGCGGGGATTCCAGCGCCGGGGATCCACTGCGCAGCACCGGCAGGATCGGCAGGTTGCGCGGCACGCGCAGGACGCTGAGGTCGTTGATGTCGGTCTGCCAGCCGTCGGGTTTGAACTCGCGCAGGATCTGATCGAGCAGTTCCTGTTTCGGGTGGCGCGTCACTGCAATGCACAGCGCCTTGCCGCGCGCGCTTGCCGCCAGGCGCGCGGCCTGCGCCGGCTCGATCTGGCGCGGCGAAGGCGCGAATACGAACCCGATGGCATCCACGCCCGCGGCCAGCGCTGCGTTCACCGCGGCGGCATCGGTGAGGCCGCAGATCTTGATCCAAAGTTGCGGATTGGCGGGCGTCACATCAGATCCACTGCTGGCGCGCACGCCGTCCGGCCACGATCATGTCGTGGGCGAGGCCGCGCGGATCCGCGCCGCTCATCAGCGCGCTGCCGACGAGGGCCATGTCGTAGCCGGCGGCGGCAATCCGGCGCGCGTCCTCGGCCGTCGCGACACCGCTCTCGGCCACGCGTGGCACGCCGGTGGGCAGCAGCGGCGCGAGTTTCTCGAGTCGTCCCGGCACGACCTTCAATGTGGACAGGTCGCGACTGTTCACGCCCACCAGCCATTGCACCGGCGTCATGCCCGGGCGACTGCGACTGTTCGCGCTGCGGCTGGGCCCGAGGCGATAGGGTTCAGGATCCTGATGGGCCTGCGCCTCGAGGATGTCGTGAGCGAGTTCGATGTCGGCCTCATCGAAGGCCTCGAGCAATGCAAACAGGCCGCAGGCCTTCGCGGCCGAGCACAGCTCATCCAGCTGCGGGCGCGACAGCATGCGCAGGATGATGAGCACGCCACCGGCACCGTGGGCACGCGCCTCGACGACCTGGTAGGGATCGACCAGGAAGTCCTTGCGCATCGCCGGGACGCGCCGCGCGCGCAGCGCGCTGCTCGCGGCACTCAGATGCGCCAGCGATCCGTCGAATCGGCTCGGCTCGGTCAGCACCGAGACCGCGGCCGCGCCGGCCTCGGCATAGGACAGCGCGCGCTTGGCAGGATCCTCACTGTCCGTGGCACGCAACTGCCCGACGGCAGGCGAGCGCAGTTTCAGTTCGGCGATGAGGTCAAATCCGCCGGCACCGCGCAGCAGCGGCGGCGGCGGCGCGGTGGCCTGTGCCTGCTTGAGCAAGCCGTTTTCGGATAACTTCGCACGCGCCGCCAGTACCCGCTCCTGGCTGGCCACCGCCATCGCCTGCAGAAAATCCCCGCTGCTCATGCGACACCGGCGGCGGGGCGGCCGAAATCGGCCACGGCATTGACGGTGCGCTGTGCGGCGCCGGAATCGATCGCGGCGGCGGCGGCCTCAATGCCCTCCCGCGCCGAGCGCGTCCGCCCGGCGACTTCCAGCGCCAGGGCGGCACCGAGCAACAGGCAGTCGCGATGCGCGCCGCGATCTTCACCGCTCAGCGCGGCGCGCAGTGCGCGCGCATTGTGTTGCGCATCGCCACCGGCCAGATCCTCGTTGCGGCAACGGGTGAGACCATAATCCGCCGGTTCGCGAACCGTTTCGCTGACATGACCCTGATGAACGTCGAACAGCATAAAGGGCCCCACAGGTGTTGGCTCGTCCCAGCCATGACTGCCGTGAACGACGAAGGCGCGCTCGATCGGCATGCCGGCTACGGCATCCGCGATCAGTCGCGCAACTTCCGGATCGTAGGCACCGATCACATACAGCGGCGGCGCCGCCGGATTGGTGAGCGGGCCCAGAATATTGAAGATGGTGCGCACGCCCAGTGCGGCGCGTGCCTGCGCCACCGCCTTCATCGCGGGGTGATAGTAGGGCGCGAACAAAAAAGTGAACCCGGTGGCGGCAAGGCAGCGCCCGGCAGTCGCCTCGTCCATGGGGATCTTCACCCCCAGCGCTTCGAGCACATCCCCGCTGCCGCACTTGCTGGAAATGGAGCGGTTGCCGTGTTTGACGACCGGTTGGCCGCAGGCCGCGGTCAGCAGCGCCGTTCCGGTCGAGATGCTGTAGGAGCCCGATGCATCGCCACCGGTACCGACGACATCGATGGCGCGGGTGCCGGCCGGGATCTGCGGACGCAGGGCGAGCGCGCGCATGCCGTCCGCAAAGCCGCGCAGCTCCGCAGCCACGACGCCCTTGGCGCGCAGCGCCGCGAGCACCGCGCCCGTCACGGCCGGATGGGTGTCGGCCGCTGCGAGCCGGGTCAGCAGCGCAGCCGCCTCGGCCTGCGACAGATGCCGGCCCTCGAGCAGCGCTTCGAGTGCCTTACGCACGCGTGCCCCCGGTTTGGTGCAGGAAATTGCCCAGCAGCTGCGGCCCATCGGGGGAAAGGATGCTCTCGGGATGAAACTGCACGCCTTCGACCATCAAGGCGCGATGCCGGGCACCCATGATCTCGTCCTCGTGGGTGCGCGCACTGATTTCAAGCTCGGGCGGCATCTTCGAGTGTTCGGCGATCAGGGAGTGATAGCGGCCGATTTCGCAATCCTGCGGCAGGCCGGTGAACACCGTGCGCCCGTCATGGACGATGCGTGAAGTCTTGCCATGCATGAGGCGGCCCGCACGCACCACCTTGCCGCCGAACACTTCGACAATGGACTGATGGCCGAGACACACGCCCAGCACCGGCACGCGCCCGGCGAAGGCACGGATCATGTCCATGGAGACACCGGCGTCGTAGGGCGTGCCGGGACCCGGGGAAATGCACAGATGCGAAGGCGCCAGATCGAGCGCCGCGGCGACGCTGATTTCATCGTTGCGGCGGACATCGACCTGGGCACCGAGCACCAGGAACGCCTGCACCAGGTTGTAGGTAAAGGAGTCGTAGTTGTCGATCAGCAGCAGATGTGGCATCACAGGCCCTCCTCGGCGAGTGCCAGCGCCCTCACCATGGCACCGCTCTTGGCCAGCACTTCATCATATTCAGCTTCCGGGACGCTGTCGGCGACCACGCCGGCGCCGGCCTGGAAACTGTACTCATCTCCGTGAAATACCAGGGTGCGAATGGTGATGGCCTGATCCATGTCGCCGCGCGCACCGAAGTAGCCGACGGTACCGCCGTACAGGCCGCGGCCGACCGGCTCGAGCTCATCGATGATCTGCATGGCGCGCACCTTCGGCGCACCCACCAGGGTTCCGGCCGGAAAGGTCGCCGCAAACAGATCGAACGCATCCTTGCCGGGCGCGAGCCGGCCCTTCACGCCACTGACGATGTGCATCACATGGCTGTAGCGTTCGATGTGACGATAGGGATCCACGTGCACGCTGCCGGCCGCGGCGACACGCCCCAGATCGTTGCGCGCCAGATCCACCAGCATCACATGCTCGGCGTTTTCCTTCGGGTCGGCCGTAAGTTCACTCTCGCGGGCGACATCGATGGCGGCATCATCCGAGCGCGGCCGGGTGCCGGCGATGGGTCGCAACTGCGCGTTGCCGCCGTTGAGTTTGACCAGCGCCTCGGGCGATGAGCCCACGACGGTGATATTGCCCAGCGCGCAGTAGTACATATAAGGGGAGGGATTGATCAGTCGCAGGGCGCGATAGGCCTGGAAGGGATCAAGCTGGTGCTGCCCGCTGAAGCGCGCGGCGAGCACCAGCTGATAGACATCACCGGCGGCGATGTATTCCTGGACGCGCTTCACGCCGGCGATGTACTGATCGCGGGTCATCGATGGCGTGGGCTGCCGGTAACGGCCGACGCGCGCAACCGTCGGCAGGCCACCGCGCAATGCCTGGATGATCTCCCTACGCAGCGAGGCGCGCTCGGATGCCGAGCCGGCATGCAGCAGGGCGATGCCGCGCGTGAGGTGATCAAACACCAGGAGTGAGCGTGGCGCCACGTAGTGCAGCGCCGGCACGCCATCGGCGGTCGCGATGCGTTTGGGCAGATGCTCGAAGAAGCGCACGACATCGTAGGAGGCGAAGCCGACCAGGCCCCCGGCAAGCGGCACGCCTGCGACTTCCGGTTCCGGTCGCGGCGCGACCGCCAGGGCGGCGCGCAGCTGATTCAACAGTTCACCGGCATTGCCCGGTCGCGGATGCAGCCGCGAGCCCACCTGCAGACCCGAGGCGTCGAGTTTGACCTCGAGGCTGTCACCGAATCCGACAAATGAGTAACGTCCGAGCCGCTCGCCGCCTTCGACACTCTCGAGCAGGAAGCAGGGCTTGAACGCCGCGAGCTTCATGTAGGCGGAGACCGGGGTATCCAGATCACCAGCAATATCAAAAGGCGCTTTCATTCGATTCCTGGCTTCAAATCACGCAGACAACAAAAAACCCATCCCGGGACATTTCCGGAGATGGGTTCTGGCGACGCTCGAGTCTTTTAGGGAAAGTTTAAGGCGGCAGCAACCAGGGCCCACTCCGTCAGGAAGTGCGCCACCAGTAGGATCCAAGCTCGTTGCGAAGCTGCGTATACATCGGTACCGAGTATCGCCGGAAGCCCAAAGGCAGTCAAGAAGCGCCGCCGCGCTCCGCTCAATCGGCATGCCGCAATTCGCTTACAATGCCGTCATGCCCACTTTATCGCCCCGCGCCGAGGATCGGCATGCCTTCATTTGATGTGGTTTCGGAGCTCGACTCCCACGAGGTCACCAACGCGGTCGATCAGGCCAACCGGGAGCTGGGTCAACGCTTTGATTTCAAGGACACCGGGGCCGTGTTCGAGTTGAACGGCCTGACGGTTGCCGTGAAGGCGCAGGTCGAATTCCAGCTCAAACAGATGCTGGAGATCCTCAAGTTGCGACTCACGAAGCGCGGCGTCGACATCATGTGCCTGGAGATCAAGGACCCGGTCGTCAACCTGGCGGCGGCGGTGCAGGAGGTGATCCTGCGCCAGGGTGTCGATGCCGATACCGCGCGGCTGATCGTGCGCCTGGTCAAGGACTCGAAGATCAAGGTTCAGGCCAGTGTGCAGGGTGAGAAGGTGCGCATCGTCGGCAAGCAGCGCGACGATCTGCAAAGCGCGATGGCGCTGTTGCGCAAGGCCAAGGTCGACATGCCACTGCAGTTCAATAATTTTCGCGATTGAGCGGCTTCAGTGGCGGGTGCGCGCCGCATCGATCCGCGCACACAGGTTGGCCGTCGCATCCAGCACGCTGGGGCCGAGTCGGCTCAAGGCCTGGTCATCAAAGTCGAGCAGATTGCCGGAGCGCACGGCCTTCAAAGACGGAAACTTGCGCCACGCCTGCAGCCACTGCGCGCCCTGCCCCGGGGGCGCCGCGGCGATGATCAGGTCCGGATTGCGCGTCAGGACGGCCTCGACCTGCACCGCGGGACTCAACTGCGGCAGATCCCCGAATACGTTCACGGCACCGCACACCGCCAGGGCATCGGACATCAGCTGCTGACCACCGACGGTGTACAGCGGCTGATTCCAGGTCTCCAGCAACGCGGTGAGGGGCGGGCGTTTTGAATACCGCCCTCGCAGTCCCGACAGCTGCGCATCAACCTCGTCGGCACGCCGCTGCGCCGCCGGCGCCGTTCCGGCCAGCTGCCCCAGCCGCCGCAACGAGACGCCAAGATCGGCCAGCCGGTTCACCTGCTGGCCATACAGGCGCAAGCCCAGCCGTCTGATCTGCGCGATCTGCGCGGCGTTGTTGCCCCCGGGCCAATACACGATGACATCGGGTTTGAGTTTGAGCAGCCGCTCCATGTCGATCGCATTGCTGTCACCGATGCGCACAACCGCGCGGGCGGCGGGCGGCTGATCCGCATAGGCCACCGTGGCCACGACCTGTGTTCCGGCGCCCGCCGCGAACAGCATTTCGGTGGCACCCGGGGCCAGACTGACGATGCGCCGGGCCGGTTCGGCCAGGCTGAGATGATTGCCGGTGTCATCGACCACATCAAAACCGGCCGCGCCCGCCGGCAGTGACGCTGCGAGCATCAGGACCGAAACGCAACATCCCCGTATAATGCGGGTCATGACAGTCAAAGCCGTATTCCTCGATTTCGCCACCGTTAGCAATGGCGATCTTGACATGAGCGCGCTCAAGCGCGTACTTCCCGACGTGGTTTTGCACGACGTCACGCCGGATGCCGACATCCCGGCGCGGATGGCGGGCGCGCACATGGTGCTGACCAATAAACTGCGCATCAGCCGCGCGCTCATCGAGGCCAACCCGCAGCTGCGCTTCGTGGGCGTGTCGGCCACGGGCACCAACAATGTGGACCTGGAGGCCGCGCGCGAACACACGGTCGCGGTTTGCAACGTCCGCGACTACTGCAGCCGTTCGGTCATGCAGCATGTCCTGGCGGTGATCCTCGCGCACACGCATCGCGTGCGCGAGTTCTCACGCCTGGCGGTGGACGGCTCCTGGTCGCGCACCCCGCAGTTCACGATGCTGAATTACCCGATCCGCGAACTTTCCGGGCGCGTGCTCGGTATCGTCGGCTACGGGGCGCTGGGACGGGCCGTGGCCCAGGGTGCGCAGGCGGCGCTCGACATGCGGGTGATGATCGCGGGTCGCCCCGGCCAGGCGGCCGCGCCAGGCCGCGTGGACCTGGACGTGTTGCTGCGTGAAGCCGATGTGCTGAGCCTGCACTGTCCCCTGACACCGGAGACCACCAACCTGATCAGCACCCGCGAGCTGGGGCTGATGAAGCGCGATGCGCTGTTGGTGAACACCGCCCGCGGCGGCTTGATCGACTCGGCGGCATTGGTCGCGGCGCTGCGCAACGGGACCATCGGCGGCGCGGCGATCGACGTGTTGCCCCAGGAGCCGCCGGTGGACGGCAATCCGCTGGTGGACCCAAGCATTCCGAACCTGATCCTGACCCCGCACATTGCCTGGGCCGCCAAGGAAGCGCGGCAGCGCTGCCTCGACGAGGTTGCCGCGAACATCGCCGACTTTCTCAAGGGCGGCACGCGCAACCGCGTCGTGTAGAGGCGGCGCTACTCCTTCCAGCCATCCGGCGGCTTCATGCCACCCTGGATCTGGCGCGACTTGTAGCGCCACTGTCCCTTCACTTTGACGAACGTGGCGTATTCCCGACCCTGCGTCCTGATGTGCGGGACATCGCCCTGCTTGTCCATCAGATACTCCGTGAAGATCAGCTCCGAGGTCGCGGTATCGCCGTGCACGATGATCAGCGGATTGCTGATCGTCACGTTGAAGGAATACGCGTTCTGGGACGGACCGCCGCCGCCGGGTCGCGGCGCATAGGCCTTCGCGATGCCTTCCTTGCCCTTGTAGTGTGTGGTGCCGAGGATCAGCTCGGCATCATCGGCGTAGAAGTCCGAAAAGCTTTCGGCATTCTCTTTGCCGAAATTGTAGTAGTAGTGCGTGATCAGGTCCTGGATCTGCGCGCGATCGATCACCGATCGCGCGGTGATCTCCGGCGCCTGCGCGGCCGAGGCGGACGTGAGCACCAGGCACCAGGTCACGCCCAGCACCCCTATCCAGGCCCGACTCCAATGCTTCGCGAAAGTCTTCATAAGCCATCCCCCTGCGTTTTACTTTGGAGACAGCCTAGGACAATCCTGAAATCGCAGCAAGGCAGGACTGGTTCTCCCACTTGCAGCTGCAGGGGGGACAAATGCCATGCGTATCAAAGGTGTTCCAGATCGCGCCCAGGCACCGATTTGCGATGCGCACACCCACCGGCTCGCGGCGATCGGTCGCAAAGCGCACCGCGGGTCCAGGTTGCGCGGCACTACCCCGCATCGCAACATGCAGCTTACGCCTTTGCCCGCACGCCCTTGCCGCGATGATATCGGGTGACGACGATTCCGCACCCGTAGGCCTCGGCGTCACGCAGTTCCAGATCCAATGCGCCGCCACGATTTTCGAAAATCGAAAGACCTTCATGCAAGGCGACCGGGTTCACGTAGAACTGGAATTCATCGACCAGGTCGTTTGCGATCAAGGACGAGGCAAAACCGGCGCCGCCGAACGCGATCAGGTTGCCACCTGCCTCGCTCTTGAGGGCAGCGACCTCCTGTGCCAGAGGTCTGCGGGCGAGCTCGGTTTGCGGCCACTTGGTTTCCTTGAGTGTCCTGGAGAACACGAGCTTGCGGGCGGCTACGATGCGCCGCGCAAAGGCGAAATCCGGATCATCGCCGTAGTCGCTCGCGAACTGAATCCAGTGGTCGAGGTAGCCGCCTTCCAGAATTCTGCGGCTAAGAAGAATCGTGTCGATGTCGCGGAAAACCGAGTTGAAGCGCGCCTTGAGCGGTTCATCCCAGGGGCACGCCGGCCCCCAATCCCAGACCTGCCAGCCGGGGCCCTTGCCGAGGCGCCCCACGTAGCCGTCCACGGAGGTCTGCATCTGCAGGATCAGATTGCGCATGATCTATGGTATTCGCTGCGCCGTTCTGGTCGCGTAAGTCGACGAAGCCATTCCGTGAAGGAGAACACTGGCAAGCGTGCGCGCTCAGTTGGCAATATTCGAATTGGTCACGACAATCGGCGTGCTGGCCTCGTTGGAGATCTGCGGGTAGGTGGGGTACCAGGAGCCGCCGATGTTGCCGGTAATGTTCGAATCGGCAATGGCCATACTGCCCGTGAGGTCGTCCGACACGAAGATGATTGCGGAGCCGAATGCATTGACCTGGTTGTAGCTCAGCTGCGAACCATCGATCGTCAGGACCATCGTGTCGCCATCGTTGTAGATTGCGCCACCGCTCCCACCGCCGGGCGTCCCGGCGGCAGCGGGATTACCGCCGTTGCCGATGGCGTGATTGTAGCTGAGCAGGCTGTCGATGACGTTCCAGGACACGCCGATGCTGCCGAGGGCCCCGCCGTTGGAGCAGGAATTCCCCAGGGTCGAATCTCCGCCGAAGGTGGAGTGCACCACATATAGGGGCAGATTCTGATATTGACTGGTTGAGTAGATTGCGCCACCGGCAGTGTCGGGTCCGGTGCTGGCGCAGACATTACTGAAGAACCGCGAGTTCACTACCTTGAGACGACCACCGCGTTCGTAGATGGCGCCGCCTTCGGGGAGGGCCTCGCTGCTGGCATTGCCGTCGGCGAAAGTCAGATTCTGCACCGTGAGTTGCGGATATTCCTGGTTCTGGCACTGCGAAGTGGTCCAGACCAGATTCTGATCGCAGGTGTTCATGTACAGAATCCGACGCTGCCCCATGCCGCTCAGCGTGACCAGGCCACCGCCGTCGATGACCGTCGTGGTTGCGGCGTTATTGAAGATCTGGGCCGTCGCAGTCATCGCAATGGTGACGGGCGCCGAGCCGCAATTGAATGTGATGATGCCGCCTGCGGCCACGGCCGCCACGACCGCGTCACTCGTACAACTTGCCGCCGTGCCGCTGCCTATCACGTGATCGGGCTTGGATGTGTCTTCGAGGCCGGCGCCTGAGGGAATCGCATCTGTTCCGGCGGACCCGGCCCCCGGCAGGCTATCCGCAAAGCTCACGAAACCAGTCGACGTACTGGCGCCAGATCCCATGTCAGTGCCGGATGTACTCGTGGTCGTTGTCGTGGCGGCGCTGGTCGTGCCACTGGTGCTGGCGCTTGTACCCCCGCTGCTCGTGCTGTTGGCGCTCGGGGGCGCACTGCTGGTACTGGTGCTCGTGCTCGTGCTCGTGCTGGTCCCGGCGCCGGTGCTCGAGACACCGGGATTACCGGAACTGGTGCTACCGCTGCTGCCGCCACAGGCCGAAAGCGCCATCGAAGCCAACAAACAAACCACTGCCGCCTTTCTCATGCCGTCGCCTTTTGGATACGTGTCAACGCATCGTGATCACCAAGGCGGCTATCTATAGTGCATAACGACTCAATAAAGAATATGTCTGTTGTAGCAGACGCAGTGCGTGCATGCGCTCGGAGCGAGCAACGGGTTGGCCACGCTCACGCTGCGGCACGGCCGTATCCCGCCTATTTCGTGCTGTCTGATAGCGTGAAGCTCGCGGGCGGCAAGTTGTTTGCCCAGCGAGACATCATCTGCTCATACGCCGCTTCGATCTGTCGCGTCGTGCGCGCGGTATCGAACAAGGCGAGCCGCGCGGGGTCGCGAGTGAGGCGCTCGCGATAGGATTGGAGCAGGGTACGGTCCGCGGCCAGCAGCAGCGCCTTGGACTCGTACTGCTCCAGAGTATTCGTGATCAGCTCCGGCAGACCTGCGGCCTGCAGCAGGCTGGCCGCAACACGCCCTGGAAATGTCGTCCCCCGGCAGGTGAGGAGCGGCAGCCCTGCCCACAGCGCATCACTGGCGGTGGTGTGGGCATTGTAGGGGAGAGTATCGAGGAACAGATCTCCCAGCGCGAGACGCGCGACATGCGCGGAATTCTCGATCTGTGGAGCAAACACCAGACGCGCCGGATCGATGCCGGCCTCGGCCGTCAGGCGGCGCAGATTCGCGGCGAACTGGGCATTGCTTTCCAGCAGCCACAGCACGCTCGAGGGTACGTTTTTGAGGAGCCTCAGCCACAACGCAAACATCTCCGGCGCGATCTTGTACGAATAGTTGAAATGACAGAAGACGAAGTCCGTCTCCCTCAGGCCATGAGCAGCCCGGGAATCGGCCGCCGGTCGCAGACGCTTGCTGTCGTTGATCTGGTATGAGCAGGCAAGGCGCACGACCTGCTCGCTGTAGAATTGATCTTCAGCCTCAGGAATCGCCTCGGCATCTGCCAGGATGTAATCCATGTAGTCAGCCCCGAGCGTACCGGGGAAACCCAGATAGTTGACCTGCAGCGGCGCCGGGCGGTGCGCGAAAACGCCCATGCGTTGCGCCCCGAAGTAGCCATTGAGATTGATCAGGATGTCGATATCGGCGTTTGCGATGAGGTTCGCGGCTTCGCGGTCAGTAAGCGATTCGATGGGCACGACATGATCGAAGGCATCAAGCACGCGCCGGCGAAGCGCACTGCCGTCGTCGCGGGTGTTATCGAAGGCAGTCACCTCGAAGCGGGAACGGTCGTGATGTTCGAAAAGACCGGCCGCGAGGTACATGGTGGCCTGGGCCCGAAACTCCCCGCATACATAGCCGAGCCGAATCCTGCCCTTGCGATCTGTCTTCCGATGCAAAGCGGATCTGGGTGGATATTTGTCCGAGGCATAGATCCGGGCGCATGCCAGCAGATCAGCGGACGATGAGGTGAGGGCCTGGTAGGCGAAGGGCTCGACCACACGCTGACCGGCACGCACGCCGGTGTCGAGCATCGCGCGCCCATCAGCCACATCGCGCCAGTCCCCCGCGTACATCCGCATGTGCAGCAGGGCGCCCCTCGTATAAGGAAAGCCGGGTCGTATCGCAGACAGTCGTTCCAGATCGGCGAGCGCTCCCGGCACGTCCTGCCTGCGTGTCCACAGGCAATTGGCGCGGCTCGCCAGTGCTTCGGGCATGTTCGGATCGATCGCGAGCGCGCGACCATAGCTTTCCAGCGCCTGTTCGACCGCACCCATCGGCCAGAGCAGGTTCGCACGCACGACCCAAGCCTCGATTTGGTCGGGCTTGATCTGCAGCACGCGGTCAAGTTCGGTGAGCGCATCATCAGGGCGCCCCACCTCCTTCAGCGCGACCGCGCGATAGTAGCGGGCCTGCCAGGCATCCGGTCGACGCTCGAGAACCCGCTCATAGCTTGCCAGCGCCTCATCAGGTCGACCGAGCGCAACGAGGCTCAGGCCACGATTGCTTAAGGCATCCTCATTGAGCGGATCGAGTGCGAGCGTGCGGTCGATATAGGCAAGCGCCTCCGCGGCACGGCCCTGGTGGATGCGGATCAAACTCATCGCGTGCAGCGCGGGAAGGAGATCCGCGTCGACGGCGAGCGAGCGCAGATAGAGCGGCTCGGCTTCGGCAATCCGCCCCGCCATATGCAGGGTCAGCGCGTCCTTGATCCATCGGACCACCTCCGGAGAAGGTCTCATCGGGCCTGCTCCACCATACCTTAGGGCGCACTCCCCGGCGGCGCTGCTCGGTAGACGTCCGGTTTGTGCACTTCCATCATGAAATCCGGAGCGCCCAGTGCCTTGAACCCGAACTTCTCGTACAAAGTGTGGGCGTCTCGAGTGGCAAGCAACATGCGGCGCAGACCCTGCAGGTCGGGATGCCCAATTACCCTTTCCATGAGGCGCAGTGAAACGCCCTTGCCGCGATGATCCGGAAGGACGTAAACATCGGCAAGGTAGGCAAAGGTGGCCTTGTCCGTTATGACGCGAGCAAAGCCGATCTGCGTGCCCTCGTGGAAAGCGCCGAAGCACAGGGAGTTGGCTATCGCGCGCTCGACGATGCTGCGAGGGACCCCGGGGGACCAGTAAGACTGCGTCAAGAAGCTGTGGATCGCCTCCGTATCGAGGCGACTCTTGTCGCAGGTAATTTCGTAGGCAGGCATGAGTGCGGTGAGCGTTATGCCGGGCGGTGTTGAGTGCCCTGGCCGGCGGTGACCGCGAGCAGGCGGGAGGGCTCACTCACCTTGGCCGTGTGCCACACACCCTTCGGCACCACCAGCAGGCGTCCCGTGTTGAGAGTGATCTCCCGCAAACCGTCGGCAAGCTCCAGAACAAAGGTCGCGTGGCCTTCGAGCATGAACAGGATCTCATCACCCGCCGGGTGCATTTCCCAGTGGGTCCAATCGGCGCCCGTATTCAGGACCGACAGCAGCCGCCCCTTCTCGCTACCCATCAGGCGCTTGATGCCAGGATCGGATGCGTTACCGGACATCAACTGACGCCAAAACTCGCCGCCACCTGGAAGGGGAGCTGTCGTCCCGTCAGGGTCCAGGAACAAATAGTTCTGTAGAAGATCGGTCGTGTCGTCCGGCATTGCGCTCTCCAGAAGTCGATGATATCAAACGACTATTCCGGCCACTCGAGTTCCATCTCACCCCCGAACGGCGTGGCCTTCCAGTGACCTCGAAGCTGGCGGACGCGTTCGTGGACGCGGGCCGCGAGATCTTGCGCGTCGCTCGTCGCCGCGAAGCGCTTGAGTAATTCCAAATAGGCATCCTGGCCGGCGTCGATCCGGATCAGCGTCTGGATAGGGCCGGCGAGCGATTCGGAGAGCTGTGCATCGCTGCCGGTGATCCCATCGCCGATAAGCGAGGCCCCGGAGGCGATACTCCCCCAGAACCCTTTGCGGATCGGCCTCTCGAATTCGATCGCATAGTGCGCCAGATCGTGGCGTAGAAATTCGCGGGTCTCGACTTCGACGCGCTCAGCGGTGCCGTCGGTGCGCGTTATGGTCACCGCGTGCCTTTCATCTGAGATCTTGGTGAATGCGATACGCACGTCATGCAGCCCACAGGTTCGCGCCTAAGTAGGAAGGCGCGTACGGCGTTTCGCCAGCATTCCGCGTACCACGGCGAAAACCACCAAGACCCACGACACGGCTGCGATGCCGAGGCGCCAGGGTGAACCTGGATCATTCGTCCAGGCAATCGTTACAACCAGCAGGTATATCGAGAGCACGACTACGCCCTCGATGACCATCCACTCATGCGAACGACGGCGGCCGAACAACTTGGGTGACGTTTCACGCGAATTCATGGCCCCTCCATTTGGCGGTTACCCCGGCTGGCGAGCCGCACCGCTTTGCGCGTCCCGACTATCAGGTGACCCGGACCCCTACATAAGCGAAACCGGTAATGCTGTAAAAGTACCGTCCTTGAGCGTGGAGGGCGGCTTGGTCCTTCAGGAAACCCGCGTAGTCCTCGGCGCTTACCAACTCTTGCTTTACCAACGCGGAGAAATCCTGAGCACGCCCGTGACCATACCACGGCGCGGCAAAGATCGTATTCGTGAGGACGCGGGTGTGAGTCGCCCCGTCGAAGAGGCGCGTTGCGCCAAAGATCCCATTGAGACGGCGGCCCATCCAGCCGTCCGAATGGTCCATCCAGGGTTGCTGCCAGTCTGAAAATGCCTGGACGAGCCGACGAAGCCGGGCTTTGTCGGTTGCGTCAAACAGCTGAGAGTCCCAATCCCAGTGCGCGATGACAGCCATTCCACCGGGGCGCAGAACGCGAGCGGCCTCTGCGACAAAACTCTCGGGATGATCAAGACACTCCAGTAGATTGCTGGAATACACGACGTTGAAGGTCGCATCATCGAAGGGCAGTCGCTCCCCGACGCGATGCTGAAGAAACGATATGCGGTCCTCGTGACCGGCTCGCTCTGAAGCCGCAGACAGCTTCTGTTCAGACGCATCGACTCCGATGAAGCGTGCTGTCCGATTGGGGATTCGCTTCGCCATGGCAAGGAGATCTTCCCCGGTACCGCAGCCCAGATCCACGACGGCCATGTCATCCGCGGGTCGCACAAACGACAGCAGCCAGTCGCGGTGCGCCTTCAGATCTTCCGCCGACTCGTCCATTGGAGGCATCAGATAGACCCGCTTGAACGCAAACTAGTTCGGGCCCGTATGGGTCTGCTGCCACTTGGCCCGCTCCGCTTCTGATAGCCAGAAGAAGAGTTCGTTGCGATCCAGATCGAAAATAGCCATCGTGGGAGCACCCCAATGAGTATACGTGGCCGATATTCCCTTGATCTTGATGTGTTGCAATACAGCCAGCGTCTGCGCTTCGTCGAGACCGACAAAGAGCCGCCCATGACCGGGACGATCCTCTTCGGGACTCTCTGCCTGGTTCAGAATGATCTGCAGCCCAAAGAGACTGACCTGCACGACATACGGCCGGCCTTTCTCCTCGTATGTCCAGTCCAGATGAAACCCGAGACTGTTCGTATAGAACTCCATCGCACGCGGCGTGTCCCGGACGAAGAAGACGGTTCTTGCAGAGAGACTTTCCATGGACACCTCCCGTATTTGAGAATTTTACAGGTCTGCCGCGCGGCTCGAACCGATTGTCACAGCTCGCCACGGGTCGTCGAGTAGTTGAACGTATAGCTGTCTAACAATAGACTGGCAAAGTCACGATATCTGGTTCGGCAGGCTCATCCGCCAAATCCTTGATTAGCCCTCAATATCCGAGCTCTTCTTCCATAGTGGTGGTGTCCAATTCGAAGACATGGTTGTCGTAGTCGAAGAAGTAGACCGATGTACCGCTTCTTGCCCGAATATGCTCCACCCGCAATGCTTCGAGCTTCTGCGCCATTGCCTCAAGAGTCGCCTTGCTCACCTTGAAGGCGATGTGATCACCGGTCCGAGTCCTCTCCACATCGGCTTGAACGAGCACAAGCCAGGTATCTCCGAGCTTGACGAACGTCTCATCATGGCCGTCAGCATCCCGTCGAGACACGGTCTTGCAATCGAAGAGCTTTCCAAACAGCTCGGCCGTTCGCGCAGGCTCACGAACGACGAGCGCAATGTGACCAATTGAACTGAGCATCAGCATCTCCTTAGGCCTGGCGACAAGGCGCTGCGTGTCCGCTCAAGCCGATTGCTAGGTCGGCAGCAAACCATCGGCAAAGTCGGCCGCGGGTCGCACCAGGAGCCATACCTCTTCTGAAGTTGTACCAATGTGAATTCCAGAAAGCTCCACCAGGCTGATTTGGTCAGCTTCGGCTTCGTCTCGCAACAGAGGAAACTCCACCAGTAGCCGCGGATCATTGTCACTGGAGCTATCGCTGGGCAGTTGGTCGAGGATCATCCCCAGATAAGGCTCGGGATCCACAGAATCAACGTCGGTGGCAGTGGATGCAGGATAGAGGCGGATTTCTCCATTCTCATCGTCGACCTCTACGCGACCTACCGGTGCCAAATCGACATCTTCCCCATCCGCGTCCGGCGCAGCCAGATAGGCTGTAAAGGCATGCACGTCACCGGCTGCTTCGAGCTGCGCATGAAGTTCTGAGAGTTTCATATATTCAAGTCCCCTAACGCTATTGTTGGGCACTACCCGCGTGACTGCCGCCGCAGCACAGTATGGGTAGCCTTCTCCGACGCCACGAATCGCACGCATTCGTATCCGAGCGTTCGCAGGTCAACGCCTTCGAACAGTCGCTCTCCCCGCCCGAGCAGAACTGGCGATATGGCAAAATGCATCTCATCGATAAGGCCGGCGCGAAGGTATTGCTGAATTGTGTTCGCTCCGCCACCAATGCGCACGTCCTGGCCGTTCGCCGCCTTGCGCGCCTCATCAAGCGCCTCGCGAGTGCCGCCCGTCACGAAATGGAACGTCGTGCCGCCTTCCATCTGTATCGGCGGCCGAGCGTGATGGGTCAGGATAAAGACCGGAACGTGATAAGGCGGGTTGTCTCCCCACCACCCCTTCCAATCCCCGTCCAGCCATGGACCACGACTCGGTGCGAACATGTTCCTGCCGAGGATCCAGGCACCGACATTCCTGAAGCCACTCGCGGCGAAGTCGTCATCGATGCCAGTCGTGCCGCCATCCTTGCCAAACAAGGTCCGCTGGAAGGTGTGCGTCGAGATCAGCCACTGATGCAGATCTGTTCCGTTCACGCCCAATGGATTTTCCAGATCCTGATTCGGACCTGCGCCATATCCATCGAGCGAGATGGTGAAGCTTGCAACGCGTACTCGAGTCATGGTGTTCCTTGTTCCTGAAATTCGCTTCGTTATGATACCCAACGAAAAGGCTTTGCAGCCCACGCATCAGTAAAACGATGTCGATTAAACAAACAGTTAGGCACTCCAGTACGCGACGAAGCCTGTTCCCAGCGACAGGCTCAGGCATAAGGGTGAATAGAATACCGTGTCCATTTTCGCAAAGCGGGACGTCCGGACGCGCTTGAAGAACCCAACGAGTCGGAAGTCCCCGACCGCTCTGGCAAGGAACAACGCCGACAGGGCGAAAGCCATGAGGCGGGAAAATGGTCCAATCGGGCTGGCAACGATGTGTCCCGCCACGGAGATGACATAGCCTGCACCAAAGAGGCCAACCGCAACCAGAAAAGTTGCAGTGCGCGACGGCGTGAACGCTGGCTTGCCATTGATTTCCGGAATCGCCGCTGCCACGGCAATTCTTCCGCCCAGGCTCCAGTACAGATGGATCAAGCCAAGACACACAAAGAGTCCAGCAACGGCAACTGCGACAATGATGGGCATCGGGACTGTCAATACGATTATATGGCGCGCAAAACCCTAGCGAAGCTGACTTACGGACATCAAAGGTCCACATTAACGCAGTGACCGAGATCAGGGCCCTTCGATTTGAAGATCAAGTTAAGGCCGCAACCTCAGGCGGTTTGGCCTCTGGCGCGGAGTTATATAATGAATGCACGACGACGGTGCCACCGATAAAGTCATGCAGTGCTCTACGCTTCCGATTTGTGAGTAACACGGCAAGCTCGCCGAACACCCATGCATTCTGAACCCACTTCAGTGCTGAGTACCACGCAGGGGCGAGTGCCACCAGCTGATCGCTCCGGGCCGTGAACGACAACGAAAGATATTCGCTGTCACTCATTTTGAGCGTCGGGATCACCAAGGCAGTGAACATGAGCACTGATAAAATGCAATCCACACTATATCTGAGGAGCGCCTCGCGATAGCCCACCGCCTTTCCATTCACCTTTCGGATTTGAATACCGACGAGCAGCTTGCCCGGTGTCCCGCCGTAGTGGTGCACCAAATAGACGTTGTAAAAAATCCCAAACAGAATTCCCGGAGCAAAGAAATAGGCGTCAAACAGGCGATATTTCGAAGTTCCCCAGAATTCCAAAGCACCTATCGGCAGACAGATCACAATGTCCAGCAAACTCGAACAAAGCCGGGGCCAAAAGCCCGCATAGCGGAGGGTTTCGGTGGTCATAGGATGAGGAACGCCCGACATTGAGGTCGTGCGGCGAATGCCCCGTTCAATCCAAGCTGCTTTACCCACATCATCGACACCTTTAACACACACTTCCACAAAGGCAGCTGGCCTTAATCATAGTGTCGTGCTCTTTCGGCTCGATAACACCATCCAGTAGTTTATTCGTGGGTGCCTCGGGCCGCCGCTTGATCGTCGGCGTCATCCAAGCGGCCTCCTCGAGCAGGAAGTTCCCACGCGAAATCGTAGAAAACTCGGAACAGATTGCCGTCCACGTCTGCAGCGGTGAACTCGTGCAAATTCCAAGGTTTGGATTCCGGCGGGGAAAGGATTCGTGCCCCGCTGGCACCCCACGCCTGGTGCAAAGCATCGACCTCAGCTTTGCTATTGAGGTTGATCCAGATCACTACGGGAACCCTGGCAACTCCGCCCGTACGGAAGGCAGTGTCGGTCAAGAAAAGCCTGCAGTCCCCTCTGGAAACTTGGCCTATTCCCTCTGTACCCCAGTCCCAATGGAACCCAAGGCATTTCTCATAGTAGAGGGCGGCACTCGTTACGTTGCTGACCGGCATCTCTGGCGCTGCGCTCGGGAACGGTTTGCTCATTGGGTCTTCCCCGACGTCTTCGAAGCCGCCTTACGGTAAGGTTGTGCGGCGCGCGCACCGCCGAGACGAAGCTGCTTCGTCGACATGATCGACATCCCTCCAGCCCAAACGAGGCCACCACGCGGCCGCTCAAACCGATTGTTAGGCACGGCTGCCACCATCGATTTCAACAATCCTCGGCACGAACGAATTGCCCTCGACAATTAGCTCTGCGACGGAGATCGGTAATTTAAACCGTCTCGGGCCGGCACTGCCCGGGTTGATATAGGTAACGCCGTCGCGGCACTCAATCTTCGGTTTGTGTGAATGGCCAGACAGCACCACTGAAACTCCTGCCGCCACAGGATCTATATCCATTTTCGCGATGTCATGGACGACATACGCGAAGATCTCTCCGACGCGGATAATCTCCGATTCATGCAATACGTCTGCCCAGGCTCCTCTGTCGTTGTTTCCGCGTACCGCGTTCACCGGTGCGATGAGGGACAAGGCCTCCATTACAGACGGATCGCAGATGTCCCCGCAATGAATGATCATTTCACAGCCCCTGAGGAATTCCACCGCCTCAGACCGGAGAAGTCCGTGGGTGTCAGAGATAACACCAACTCGAGTTGCTGTACCCACTTCAAGCCTAACGCCAAAGATGAGCGGCGCGGCACCGGCTCATCGTACATTTCGAGCTCTTGGACTTCACCGGCACTCTATTCACAGCGCGTTTGCTCGAATGGATGTTGGACATAGAAATTGGCTACGGAAGGTCGGTGAAAAACTGGGCCACATCGAGGTTCGCGATAGTTCGTGCAAGAGCGACAGGTGTAACCCCGCTGCATTGGCCGCATAGGAATCTGCCCCGGTAGCACGTAAGAGGCGGATAATTTCGCCATTGCCGCCCGAGGCGAAGACCGCTCCCAAGAGGACAATATTCCCGTGCGCGTCGACTAATTCCGGATTTGCTCCGGCGTCAAGCAGACGCCGGATGCACGCCAACGAGCTTGCTTGTGCGG
This sequence comes from Steroidobacteraceae bacterium, assembly GCA_036498905.1. Lineage (GTDB taxonomy): Bacteria > Pseudomonadota > Gammaproteobacteria > Steroidobacterales > Steroidobacteraceae > DAIDKA01. Next base: position 101,441 of record DASYER010000077.1, read on the forward strand.
CAAAATGCATTGATGTCCACCCGTTGTCATCCTGCGCATTGGGATCGGCTCCTTGGGCCAAAAGGCGGGACACTTCGATGAAATTCCCTTCACTGGCGGCATAGTGCAATGGAGTTCGGCCTAGCCCATCGATACCTGGCGAGGGATGCGTTTGGGATGCTTGCCTACCATGGCGGGTTGCGGGTCTAACGATTAGGTTGAGCGGCGTGCGCCATCTATCCGTGATTCCCGAATCACAACTACTCGGGAAAGCGATCCAATTTCTCTATGAAGAAATTGTCGCTGACGCCCATAGCAACGGCCACTGCCTCGCTGCTGCCGGAAAGCGGAAACGAATACTCCACCTCATAGCCAAGGCAGCGAACGCAATTCTTCTTAGACGGGGGTGTTTCCCAGCGTCCGGTCGGCGAAATATTACTACCGTCCGCTCGCAGCAGCCAGATCTGCGCGTCCATGTGTTTCGTCGCGGTCGGCGCATTGTTGAATAGTATCTGCAAGGTGAAGTACTCCTTGCGACGAGTCCACAGTACTGCGGAAATCCTCCCAGGGACGCGAAGCCTCTTCAGGTCCTGCACGAGTATCTGGGTGTCTTGTGCCGAGGCGAGCTGCGTCGTAACCGACGCGCCTAGGACCAAGGCCAAGCCCATGGAAGTCAGAACAGACGCTAAGCGCTTCATAGCGACCACCTAGATCCTTGGTGTCCTGACGATTTTAGTCCTGTTGACGCAGTATTCGCGCGAACATTTGCATTTTTGATGGGCAAGTTGCCACAGGATTCGGCCTTGAGGGAATGGCCGCCATTATCCGCCTAACGTCCGAGTTGATCGGCCGCGCGGCCCGTCACTGGGGAGCGTCGGCGACAGCAATCGGCAGCTTATTCATGGGCGGTCCGTTCAAACCGATGGTTAGGGGTCCTATTGCAAATATGTCAGATCAGACAGATGGAGGCTGGGCATCCGACGGTGTCCCTTGATCTCCTATTGCGATCGCCACTGGCACTAGGTGCGTCAAATCGGGAGTTAGCAGCAATTATTGCGCGGCGCTTATGGCCACCTAACGATTAGTTAGTGCGGCGCACCGCCCAACATGCAACGAAGTAAATCTATCCTTGTCGTCCATTCGTCCAACCCCCAATGAAACCGATCCGCGCGTCTGCTCAAACTGATTGTTAGATGGCGGAAGCATCACGCGACGTACCAGCCATCGCCCAGCAGCGGCACTGTTGCGCAGGCTGCGCCACCCTTTGAATCGGTGCCGGCGATCTGCACTTCAAGAACGCCCGCGCGCTTGGCTTTCGTCGCGTCGAGAAGCCTCTGCGTTATGCCTTCGAGACCAATCTTGGCGCGCCTGGC
>DASYER010000078.1:0-58540 GCA_036498905.1 Steroidobacteraceae bacterium
GGCGACGATCGGCCGGTGTCGATCGCCGACGAAATCAAAAAGCTCGAGCAGAAGGCGAAATCGGCGCTGGTCGATACCTATGCCAAGCTTACGCCCTGGCAGAAGACGCTTGTTGCCCGCCACCCCGAGCGACCGCATTGCCTCGACTTCGTCAATGCGCTGGTCGAGGATTTCACTCCCATGGCCGGCGACCGCTATTTCGCCGAGGATGAGGCGATCGTTGGCGGCCTGGGTCGGTTCCGTGGCCGCTCGGTGATGGTGATCGGCCACGAGAAGGGCTCCGACACGGAAAGCCGCATCCGCCACAACTTCGGCATGGCGAAGCCCGAGGGCTACCGCAAGGCCGTGCGACTGATGGAGTTGGCCGAGCGCTTCGGATTGCCGGTCATCACACTGATCGACACCGCCGGCGCCTATCCGGGCATCGGCGCAGAGGAGCGCGGCCAGAGCGAGGCGATCGCGCGCAATCTGTTTGAAATGGCGGTGCTGGCAACGCCCATCGTCACGGTCGTGACGGGCGAGGGCGGCTCCGGTGGCGCGCTGGCGATTGGCGTGTGCGACCGGCTGATGATGCTCCAGTACAGCACCTATTCGGTGATTTCGCCCGAAGGCTGCGCCTCGATCCTGTGGCGCAGCGCGGACAAGAAAGAGGCGGCCGCCGAGGCGCTCGGGATCACGGCCGGGCGTCTGAAGCAGCTGGGCCTCATCGACGAACTGCTCGAAGAGCCCCTGGGTGGGGCGCATCGTGATCCGGTCGCGACGGCCGCGTCGCTGAAGGAAGCCGTGATCCGCCACCTGGATGAGCTTGAAACCTTGAGCAAGGAAGAATTGCTTGCCCGTCGCGCCGAGAAAATTGCCGGCTTCGGCGAGTTCTCCGAGGACGGGGCGGAGTAATTGCGCCGCGCGCGGGACCCGCTCGGCCGCCCCGCCTGGGTCTATTCGCAGCTGCTCGAACTGCATCCGCAGGCCGCCACGGCGCCGCTGTGCGTGGCCTTCAGTGGTGGCGCCGATTCCACCGCGCTGCTGAGCCTGCTCGCCGAAGTGCCGGCGGCGCGCGCGCGTTTGCGCGCCGTGCACATCGATCACGGCTTGCACCCTGACTCACGCTCCTGGGCACGTGTCTGCCGGGCGGGCTGTCGGGCGCTGAGCGTGCCTTTTGTCACGCGGCGCCTGCAGTTGGCGCGCACCAAGGGGCAATCGCTCGAGGCGCTGGCGCGCGCGGCGCGCTATGCCGCGCTGGCCGCCATCTTGCGGCCGGGCGAGGTGTTGCTGAGCGCTCATCATCTGGAAGACCAGCTCGAGACGGTGCTGTTGCAGCTGCTGCGCGGGGCGGGGCCGGCGGGCCTGGCGGCGATGCCGGCGGTCGCGCCGCTGGGTGCCGGGGTGCTGGTACGACCGCTGCTGGGCGTGGCGCGCGCGCAGCTGCGTGCGCTGGTGCAGGCACGTGGCCTGCACTGCCTGGAGGATCCCTCCAACTCGAACGAGGCCTTTGATCGCAACTACCTGCGTCTCCAGGTGCTGCCGGTCATGGTGAAGCGCTGGCCAGGCGCTGCACGCACCGTGGCCCGCAGCGCACGGCATATCGCCGCGGCGCAGGACCTGCTCGACATGCTGGCGCGCACCGATGTCGCGCGCGCCGTGGATGGGGCGGCTTTGTCGGTGGCCGCGTTGCGGGCGCTGCCACTGCAGCGGCGGCGCAATGCCCTGAGGTTCTGGATCAGCCAATCCGGTCGCGTGGCGCCGGATGCGGCGCGCCTGGAGGAGATTGCCGTGACGCTGCTCGCGGCACGGGCGGGGGCCAACCCCGTAGTGAGCTGGGGCACGGCCACCGTCCAACGGCATGCCGGACGCCTCACGCTGCACGCGCTGCGGCCAGCCACAGCCGGCTATGAACTGACCTGGAATCCGCAGCGCACACCCCGGCTCACCTTGCCCGCGGGCGGGCGGCTGGAACTGGTGCCGGCAGTGCATGGGCATATCGACGCGGCGGCGCTGCCGATGCCGTTGACCGTCCGGTCGCGCCGTGGGGGGGAGCGGCTGCGGCCACGCAGCGGCGGGCCTTCGCGGACCCTCAAGAGTCTGTTCCAGAGTGAGGGAATCTCTCTGAGCGAGCGCCAGACTGTGCCGTTGCTGTTCGCCGGCGATCACCTGGTGGCCGCCGGGGACCTGTGGGTGGATGCCCGCTGGCAGGCGGGTGCGCAAACCGCAAAACGGCTGCGACTCATCTGGCACAGACCCGCGTGATTTGATAGTCTGTTCGCCCGTCGAGCCTGCACACCTGCAGGATTTAGTTTTTGTCCGACGGAATCCCCATCTGCCCATGAGCCGTTTCGTTTTCGTAACTGGCGGTGTCGTTTCCTCGTTGGGAAAAGGCATCGCCGCTGCATCCTTAGGCGCCATCCTCGAGGCCCGTGGCCTCACGATCGCCATGGTGAAGCTCGATCCCTATATCAATGTCGATCCGGGGACGATGAGCCCATTCCAGCATGGGGAAGTCTTTGTCACCCAGGACGGGACTGAGACCGACCTGGATCTGGGGCATTACGAACGCTTCGTGCGCACGACTACCGGGCGGCACAGCAACTTCACCACCGGCCGCATCTACGAGCGGGTGATTGCCAAGGAGCGCCGCGGCGACTACTTGGGTGCGACGGTGCAGGTGATTCCGCACATCACCGATGAGATCAAGCGCAGTATCAAACTCGGCGCCAACGAGGCCGACGTGTGCATGGTCGAGATCGGCGGTACGGTCGGCGACATCGAATCCCTGCCGTTTCTGGAGGCCATCCGCCAGCTGGGTGTCGAACTGGGGCGCAGCAACTGCGTGTTCATGCACCTGACCCTGGTTCCGATCGTCGGCGGACCTGATTCCGGAGAGATCAAAACCAAGCCCACGCAGCACTCGGTCAAGGAACTGCGCGGCATCGGCATCCAGCCGGACATACTGCTGTGCCGGTGCAAGCACCCCTTGCCTGAAGAGCAGCGACGCAAGATAGCCCTGTTCACCAACGTCGAGGAGCGCGCGGTGATTTCGGCCGTCGATGCCGATGACATCTACAAAATCCCGCTGCTGCTGCGCGAGCAGGCGCTCGACGACATCGTCGTCGACAAGCTTGGCCTGTCCGTGCCGCAGACGGACCTCACCGAATGGCGCCAGGTCGTCGCGGCCAAGTCCAACCCCGACGGGCAGGTCGACATCGCGATGGTCGGCAAGTATGTGCAGGCCCGCGACTCATACATCTCGCTCAATGAGGCGCTTACGCACGGTGGCCTGAAGACCCGTACCCGGGTGAACGTGCACTACATCGAATCCACCGACATCGAGCAGCATGGCACGCGCGCGCTGGCGGGAATGGATGCCATCCTGGTGCCCGGCGGCTTCGGCGAACGGGGTATCGAAGGCAAGATCGCGGCGGTTCGCTATGCGCGCGAAAATGGCATTCCCTACCTGGGCCTGTGCCTGGGGATGCAGATCGCGATCGTGGAGTTCGGTCGCCATGTGCTGGGCCTTACCGATGCCAACAGCACCGAATTCAACCGCGCCACGCCACACCCGGTGATTGCACTGATCGCCGAGTGGCAGGACTCGGCGCAAGGCTCGCAGCTGCGCGATGAGAAGTCAGGCAAGGGCGGCACGATGCGCCTGGGCGCACAGGAAGTTTTGCTCGGCGCGCACACCCATGTGCGTGACCTGTACGCGCGCGATACCATTTTCGAGCGCCATCGGCATCGCTTCGAGTTCAACAATACCTACATGGACCGCTACACCCGGGGGGGCTTGAAGTTCGCGGGGATGTCGCGTGATGATCTGGTCGAGATCATCGAGCTGCCCGATCATCCCTGGTTCGTGGCGACCCAGTTCCATCCCGAGTTCACCTCCACGCCGCGCGACGGGCATCCGCTGTTTGCCGGATTCATCCGCGCCGCGCGCGCCCACCGTGCATCGCAGCTGCCCGCTGCCGCGGGAGCATGAAGCTCGCCGGCCACAGCGTAGGTCCGGATCAGCCGCTGTTCCTGATCGCCGGCCCGTGCGTCATCGAGGGCGCGACTCTTACTCAGGAGATTGCCGGACGGCTGGTGGAGATCACCTCGAAGCTTGGCGTGCCGTTCATCTTCAAGGCCTCCTTCGACAAGGCCAATCGCTCATCGCGCAGCAGCTACCGTGGGCCGGGCCTGGCCGCCGGCCTGGCCGTGCTCGAAGCGGTGCGCAAGACATTCAAGGTGCCGGTGCTGACGGATGTTCACGAGGATACGCCGTTGGCCGAGGTGGCCGCCGTGGTCGATGTGCTGCAGACCCCGGCCTTCCTGTGCCGCCAGACCAATTTCATCATCGCCGCCGCATCGCAGGGCAAACCGGTCAACATCAAGAAGGGCCAGTTCCTGTCGCCGTGGGAGATGCGCAACGTGGTCGACAAGGCGCGCAGCACCGGCAACGCCGGCATCATGGTGTGCGAGCGCGGCTTTTCATTCGGCTACAACAATCTCATCACCGACATGCGCTCGCTGGCCATCATGCGCGAGACCGACTGCCCGGTGGTGTTTGACGCCACCCATTCCGTGCAGCTTCCCGGCGGGCAGGGCAATGCCTCGGGAGGTCAGCGCGAGTTCGTGCCGGTGCTGGCGCGCGCCGCCGTCGCCGCCGGAGTCGCCGGAGTATTCATGGAGACCCATCCTGAGCCTGACAAGGCACTCTCCGATGGCCCGAATGCGTGGCCGCTCGCGCGCATGCAGTCGCTGCTGGAGACGCTGGTCGAGCTGGATCGCACCGTCAAGACAAGACCCTTCGAGGAATCGCTGCTATGAGTCGTATCGTCGAAATCCGCGGCCGCGAAATCATGGATTCGCGCGGCAATCCCACGGTCGAGGCGGAAGTCATCCTCGAGGATGGCGCGCTGGGCCGGGCCGCGGTGCCCTCGGGTGCTTCGACCGGTACGCGTGAGGCGGTGGAGCTACGTGACGCGGATCCGAAGCGCTATGGCGGTAAGGGTGTGCTGAAGGCCGTGGAGCACGTGAACACGGTACTGCGCAAGGCGTTGCTGGGCCGCGATGCGCGTGACCAGGAAGGTCTCGATAAAATCATGATCGACCTGGATGGCACGGAGACCAAGGGTCGCCTCGGAGCCAATGCGCTGCTGGCCATTTCCCTGGCCGCCGCCCATGCCGCGGCAAACTCCGAAGAGCTGCCTTTGTTCAAGTACTTAGGCAAGGTCCGCGAACCGGTCATGCCGGTGCCGATGATGAACATCGTCAATGGCGGCGCACACGCCAACAACAGTCTGGACATCCAGGAGTTCATGATCCTGCCCGTTGGGGCGCCGAATTTCCGCGAGGCACTGCGCTACGGGGCCGAGATCTTCCACGCCCTGAAGAAAATACTGTCGGATCGGGGCCTGTCGACCACGGTGGGCGATGAAGGCGGTTTCGCGCCGAATCTGAAATCCAACGAAGAGGCCCTGGAAGTCATTCTGCAGGCCATCGACAAGGCCGGTTACAAGGCCGGCAAGGACATCTACCTGGGTCTGGATGCGGCCAGCTCCGAGTTCTACAGGGACGGTCGCTACGACCTCGAGTGCGAGAACCGGCGCTTCACGGCCAGCGAATTCACCAAGTACTTAGCGGATCTGGCGGCCCGCTATCCCATCATCACCATCGAGGATGGCATGAGCGAGGCCGATTGGGCCGGCTGGGCCGAGCTGACGCGCGCGGTTGGTGATCGTATCCAGCTGGTCGGAGATGATCTGTTTGTCACCAACACCCGGATTCTGGCCGAAGGCATCGCGAAGCGCACCGCCAACGCCATTCTCATCAAGCCCAATCAGATCGGCACCCTGACCGAGACCCTGGCCGCGATCACGATGGCGGAGCAGGCCGGCTACGCATCCGTCATGTCGCATCGCTCGGGGGAGACCGAGGATGTGACCATCGCCGATCTGGCGGTGGCCACCGCGGCATCCCAGATCAAGACCGGTTCACTGTCGCGCTCGGACCGCACCGCCAAGTACAACCAGCTGCTGCGCATCGAGATGGCACTGGGCAAGGTGCGCTACGCCGGCCGCGACGCGTTCCCGGTAAAGTTGTAGGCTATCGTTCGTGAAATGGCTGGCAATTGCTCTGGGTGTCGTCATCGCGATCCTGCAGTACCGGCTGTGGCTGTCGGACAGCGGGGTGCGTGAACTGGCCCGCATGCAGGGTGCCGTCACTCAGCAGCGCACCCAGAATGCGCTGCTGGTGGAACGCAACCGGCAGCTGGCGGCCGAAGTGCGCGATCTGAAGACCGGAATGGCCGCGCTCGAGGAGCGGGCCCGCAGTGAGCTGGGCATGATCGCCAGCAATGAAACCTACTACCAGGTCGTGCCAGCCAAACCCGGCCCAGCTCCCCGGCCGCCCGCGGCACAAGTGGCTGCGCGCTAAAGCGAAGCGTCGACGTGCGTTACTGGCTCATCATGCCTGCGGCGGGTTCCGGACGCCGGTTCGGTACGCAGGTCCCCAAGCAATACGCGCAGCTTTCGGGCAGGACGGTCATCGAGTGGGCGCTCGCCCCCTTCGTTGCCGATCCGCAATGCGCGGGCATCGTCGTCGCCCTGGCACCGCAGGATCCGTGGTGGCCAAAGCTTGCCGCGCGTCTGCCGGCGCGGATCGTGACCGTGGCCGGAGGCGCGCAGCGCAGCGAATCGGTGCTACAAGGGCTGCGGGGCCTGGCCGGCGTGGCCGCAGAGCGTGACTGGGTGCTCGTGCACGACGCCGCCCGGCCCTGTCTGCCGGCAGAGGATCTGGCGGCGCTGCTTGTCACACTGGGGGAGGGCGACAGTGGCGGTCTGCTGGCAGTGCCCGGGGCAGATACTCTCAAGTTCGGCCCGGGCGGAGTGCCGGCCGCAGTGGAGCGCACGGTGGATCGCACTGGATTGTGGCGAGCGCTGACCCCGCAGATGTTCCGCTTAGGCGCGCTGCGCAAGGCGCTGGAAGCCGCGCATGATGCGGGGCGCACGCCGACCGATGAGTCCCAGGCCCTCGAATGGGTGGGCGGACGGCCGCTGCTGATCGAAGGATCGGCCGCGAACATCAAGGTGACCACGGCACAGGACCTGGTGGTGGCGGCGGCGATATTGGGAAGCGTGGAGAAGGCGATGCGTATCGGCTCAGGATTTGACGTCCACACCTTTGGCGAGGGGGACTTCGTGATGCTGGGGGGCGTGCGGATTCCCTACGGCCGCGGTGTCATCGCCCACTCCGACGGTGATGTGATTCTGCACGCGCTGTGTGATGCCCTGCTCGGGGCCGCGGGTCTGGGCGACATCGGTCAGCATTTTCGCGATGATGATCCGCAGTGGCGTGGCGCCGACAGCAAGGGATTCGTGCGCGGGGTGCTGGCAATGCTCCAGGAGCGCAACCTGGCCGTGGTGAACGCCGACATTACGGTGCTCGCCGAGGCGCCGCGCCTCGCCAAGCATCGTGAGGAGATCCGCCGCAGTATCGCCGCGCTTCTGGAGGTGCCATCCGATTGCGTGAACGTGAAGGCGACCACCACCGAGAAGATGGGTTTTCTCGGTCGCGGCGAGGGCCTGGCCGCTCAGGCCGTCGTGCTGTTGCGCGCCGCAGCCTGAGATCCAGACTTTGACACTGCAGATCTGGCGGCAGCTGGCGCTGAATGCGCCGCGCGCCGGCGCTGCGCCGCAGGCCACCGGCACGCTGCGCGCCACGCCCGAGGATTTCGTGGTCGAGGAGGATCTGGGCTTCGCCCCGGATGGCGCAGGCTCCCACCTGCTGCTCAAGGTCCGCAAGCGCAACGCGAATACCGGCTGGGTGGCGCAGGAACTGGCGCGCGCGCTGGGCTGCCACGTGCGCGATGTCGGCTTTGCCGGCCTCAAGGATCGGCGCGCGGTCGCGATCCAGTGGTTTTCCCTCCCCGCCACGCCGCGCTCGATGGCCGAAGCCGCGGGATTGGAAAATCCGGAGTTTGCGGTGCTCGAGGTGCATTCTCATCGCCGCAAGCTGCCGCGCGGCGCGCTGGCGGGGAATCGCTTCACCATCCGCATCCGCAACTACACCGGTGCCGATTCGCAGTTACAGGCGCGCTGTGAGTCGATGGCACGCGACGGAGTGCCCAATTATTTCGGTCCGCAGCGCTTCGGGCGTGAGGCCGGCAATCTGTCCCGGCTGGCCATGCCCCGCCCGGGTCGGCCGGACGGCTTCGTGCTGTCGGCGGCCCGCAGCCTGATTTTCAACGCCGCACTCGGGGAGCGGGTGCGTCAGGGCAGCTGGGCCGGGCTTGAGCCGGGCGATGTGGCCAATCTGGATGGCCGCGGCAGTGTTTTCCCCGTGACCGACGTGACGCCGGAGCTGACCGAGCGCCTGGCGCAGCAGGACCTGCATCCCACCGGCCCGATGTGGGGCGTGGGTGAATTGATGTCACGCGGCGCGGTGCTGGAGTTGGAGCAGCGCATCGGCGCGCAGCTGGTCGAGGCCTGTGCGCTGCTAAGCGATGCAGGGTTGCGCCAGGAACGGCGCAGTCTGCGGCTCAAGGTGCGGGATCTGACCTGGCAGTGGGGGGCCGACGGGGTGCAGCTGGGCTTCTGGCTGCGCAGCGGCAGTTTTGCGACGGCGGTACTGCGCGAGCTGCTCGGCGATGAGGTGGATGCCGATGATGCCTAGGCGTGCGGGTCCAGCAGTACGTACACCGCCCCAGTCCCGCCATCGACCTGCCGGGCCGAGGCAAAGGCGAGCACCTGACGGGTTCGCCGTAGCGCATTGTTGACCAGCTGTCGCAGGACCGGCCCTTTCGGACCGGAACGCAACCCCTTGCCGTGCACGATGCGCAAACAGGTGGCATTACTGTGCACAGCTGCGCCGAGGAACTCGCGCAGCTGGATTTTCGCCGCCTCGACGGTGAGCCCGTGCAGATCAAGCTCCCCCTGGGCCCGATACTGGCCCCGCCGCAATTTACGCAGCGTCGCTGCGGAAACGCCGGGTCGGGTGAAGAGCGTCGGGTCGGCGGCGGTAAGCGTAGGTTCATCCGCGCTGCCGTGCAGGATCTCCTCAAGCACCAGCCGCCGCTCGGCGCGCGCGAAGCGGGCGCGGGGGCGCGGTTTGGGTGGATCGCCACTGACTCGGACCGTGGAGGACAACGGCTTCACCCCACGGATCGCCTCGCGAAACAGCGCCGTCTCATCATCATCGGACTTGGGCTTCACTGAGATCTCCCGAAGCGGCCGCCCAACCGCTATATTGGCGCGCGTGAAAATTCTCGTCAGCAATGATGATGGCTACCGGGCCGATGGCATCAGGGCCCTGGCCGACGCCTTGAAGGACTTAGGTCCGGTGACCATTGTAGCGCCCGACCGCAACCGCAGCGGCGCCAGCAACTCATTGACGCTGGACATGCCGCTGCGCGTGCAGCAGACCGAGCCGGAGGTCTTCTGCGTCCTGGGGGGCACGCCGACGGATTGCGTGCACCTGGCGATTTCGGGTTTCTTCGACTATCGGCACGACATGGTGGTCTCGGGCGTCAATGACGGCGCCAATCTGGGTGATGATGTGTTGTATTCGGGCACGGTGGCCGCGGCGATGGAGGGGCGCTTCTTAGGACTGCCGACGCTGGCGGTGTCCCTGTGCACCACCGAGACCAGTGGCCGCCATTTCGCAAGCGCAGCGCGCGTGGCCCGCATGCTGGTCGGTCAGTTGCTCGAGCATCCGCTCGAGCGGGCAACCATCCTCAATGTGAATATCCCGGACCTGCCGTTCGAGCAGCTGCGCGGCGTGCGCGCGACGCGCCTGGGCAAGCGGCATCCGGCCGAGCCCGTCATCGAGGCGCGCGACCAGCGCAATCGCGTGGTCTACTGGATCGGACCGGCTGGTGCCGGCGCAGACGCGGGGGAGGGCACCGACTTTCAGGCGGTGGCGGAAGGATATGTTTCGGTGACGCCATTGCTGATCGATCTGACTCGCTACAGTGGCCTCGATACCGTGGCCGCCTGGCTGGCCAAGTCCGCACTGTTCACTGCGACTGGAAAAGTGACTCCATGATTGATGTTCGTATGTCCGGCATCGGCATGACCTCCGCGCGCACGCGCGACCGGCTCGTGCAGCGATTGCGCGATCAGGGCATTACGGATGCGGCGGTTCTGGACCGGATCCGCAACGTGCCGCGCCATATCTTCGTCGATGAGGCGCTCGGCACGCGTGCATACGAGGACACGGCGCTTCCGATCGGTTTTGGCCAGACGATCTCCCAGCCGTACATCGTGGCGCGCATGACCGAGGCACTGCTGGCTGCCGGCCCGCTGTCCAAAGTACTGGAGGTCGGCACGGGATGCGGCTATCAGACGGCGGTACTCGCCCCGCTGGTCACCAAGCTCTACAGCATCGAGCGCATCGAACCGTTGTACCTGCGTGCCAAGCTGCGCCTCGATGAACTGGATCTGCGCAACGTGCGGCTCAAACACGGTGACGGCATTCTCGGCTGGAAGAGCCTGGCGCCATTTGATGGCATCCTGGTCGCGGCGGCGCCGATTTCGGTACCGGAAGCTCTGCTCAAACAACTGCAGGTCGGCGGCCGGCTCATCGTGCCGATAGGAGCCGAGGGTCACCAGGAGCTGATCCGTTTCACCCGCAAGGAAAATCGCATTGACCGCCAGTCGTTGGGTCCAGTGGCCTTCGTGCCGCTGCTCAACGGGGTCACGGCCTGAAGCTGCGGATCTACGTGATGTTAATCACGTAACTCCATGCTTTAACAATAAACTTACTTTACTTATGTCGCGCCAAACGCGCGGGTGACTCAGGCGCCCGCATATTCTGGTGCAATCAAGAGCTTGCGTGGGGAACCACGGCGTGTTTAACATGTCGCCGCACTGCGACGCCAGGACGCTGACAAGAGGGCACCAGGCGTAGAGACGTGAAAAAAGCAACAAAAAGATATGGGATAACAATAACTAAGGGACTTTTGTTCGAGTCTGTCAGCTTCGGATAATGGTCTTGTCGGACTGGATTTCTGCCCTGGTGCCCTCTTTGTCAGCGTCCTGCGGCCCGCCTTAGATGACGGTGGGCCTTTAACCGGCTGGGAACAGCGCCGCTGCGACCCGCCGCTCCTCCTGCACCAGAATGTTGTACGTCCGGCAGGCGGCGCCCAGATCCATCACCTCAAGTCCCACCTTGCGCGCCGCAAAGGCCTGTCGGATCACACGGTCGGGGAAGATCTGCTTCGGTCCCGTGCCGAGCAGCACGACATCCGGTTGCAGGGCAAAAATCCGCTCCAGATCTTCGGGTGCGAGTGTGGCGATGGTGCGCGCCTGCCAGTCGAGCACCAGTTGCTGCGCGGTCACGATGCACGGTGCACGCTGCACCAGTTCGTTGATGTGCACTTCCCCGTCGCTGTAGCCGCGGATGAGATTGATGTCGCTGCGCGAGTCGAGCGTGAACTTCATGTGTGTACGATAGCGTCCATGAGTGAAGTGGCAATAATTCTGTCGGATCTGTATCTCGCAGCCAATGGGTCATTACCGAAGGATGTGCTGCCGGCCCTGACCCGCATTGCGCGGTTCGCGGGCGTCAGCCCGCTCGCCGGGGACTGGCGCGCCTGGCTTGCGGCGTGGCTTGGGCGCGGTGACCTCGCCGCAGCCTGCGATGCCACACCGGCGGTGGTCGCGGCGGCAGCATTGACCGCGGCCGGCTCGCTGCCCGCGCACACCGGCAGCGTCTGGCTCGCCACTCCGCTGCACCTGGTCGCCGGCTTGAGCAGCGTGCATCTGGACTATCGTGGCCTGCTGAAGCTCGATGAGGCCACGCTGCAGATCCTGTGCCGCGACTTCGACACCGAATTTGCCGAACGCGGCTTTTCATTGCAGCAGCTCGACAGCGGCGGCCTGATTGCCTGCGGACCGCACTTCGCGCAAGTGCCACTGACGCACGATCCAGCCCGCCTCCTCGGCGGGGGCATCGCCGGCAGCACGGTGCAAGGAGCGGGCGCGGCGCAGCTGCTGAGGCTGGGCGCCGAAGTGGAAATGTGGCTGCACGCTCATCCGTTGAATGCGGCGCGCGCGCGCCGCCGCGAGCCGCCGCTCACCTCGCTGTGGCTGTGGGGCGGCGGTGAACCTATGCCGGCCCCGCGCGTGGCGCCACCCCTGCCGCCGGCACATCCGGAGTCGACCTTCATGACCGTTTTCGGCGCGGACCCTGTGATCGAAGGCCTGTGCGTGCTCAGCGGCGCGCGGCAGCGCCCGCCGGCTGCGAATGCCCATGACATCCTCAACTGCGGCGCGGCGCGTACGGCGGCGGTCGTAGAGCTGTTCCACACCGATCAGCCTCAGCCGGCCACACTGATGGACCTTCTGGAGCACCTCGATGAGCGCGTGCTGGCACCGGTGGTCACGGCACTCAAGGATGGCATGATCCGCCAGCTGACCCTGATCGCCAACGGCCGTTGCAGTGTTCTGAACGCCCGGGATGGTCTGCGCTTCTGGCGCCGTTCACGCGGACCGTGGGCCGTGCTGCAATGACGCCGGAAATCCGCCGCCGTCCCGTCAGTAGTGATCACAGTGCCTTGGGTGAGACGCTGCATCCGGTATTGCGGCGCGCCTATGCCGCGCGCGGCATCCGCGAGCCGGCACAGCTGTCCACGGAACTGTCGCGCCTGCTGCCCGTGGGCAGTCTCGGTGGCGTGGCCGCCGCCGTGGAGCTGCTGCTGGGCCATCGACAAGGCGGTCGCATCCTGGTGATCGGAGACTTTGACGCCGATGGCGCCACCAGTACGGCGCTGATGCTGCGGGCGCTGCGCGCCTGGGGCTTCGCGCACGTGGACTTCCTGGTGCCGAATCGCTTCGAGTTCGGCTATGGCCTGACTGCGGAAATCGTCGCCGTGGCGGCCGCCCGCAACCCGACGCTGCTGGTCACGGTCGACAACGGAATATCGAGCATCGCCGGGGTGGCCAGCGCACGGGCCCTGGGGCTGGACGTGCTGGTCACCGATCATCACCTGCCGGCCGAGCAACTGCCGCAGGCCAATGTCATCGTCAATCCGAATGCGGGTGGGGATGAGTTCGCCAGCCGCTGCCTGGCCGGAGTCGGGGTCGCGTTCTACGTCCTGGCGGCAGTCAAGCGCACCCTGGATGAGCGCAATCTGAGTCCCCCTGGTGCGCCCGGCGTCGCGGACTTTCTGGATCTGGTCGCGCTCGGAACCGTGGCCGACCTGGTGCCGCTGGACACCAACAACCGCGTGCTGGTGGCGCAGGGCCTGCGCCGCATCCGTGCCGGGCGCTGCGTTCCCGGCATCACCGCGCTGCTGGAGGTGGCGCAGCGGCGGCGCGCGGACCTGACGGCCACCGATCTGGGATTTTCGGTCGCCCCGAGGCTCAATGCCGCCGGACGCCTGGAGGATATGACCATCGGCATCCAGTGCCTGCTCACGGATGAGGCGCACACCGCGACGGCGCTGGCCACGCGACTGGATGGCATCAATCGTGAGCGCCGCCAGATCGAGGCGCGGATGCAGGCGGACGCACTGGCCGCGCTGCGTGGATTTGACGATCCGCTGAACCGAGCCGGCCAGCGCAATGGGCTTTGCCTGTTTGATGAGAGCTGGCACCAGGGCGTCGTCGGCCTGGTCGCCAGCCGGATCAAGGATCGGACCGGCCGACCGGTGATCGCTTTCGCGCGCGCCGGGGATGGGGTGCTGCGTGGCTCGGCCCGATCGGTTCCGGGACTGCACATTCGTGACGTGCTCGACGCCATCGCAACCCGCAGGCCCGAACTCATCGCCCGCTTCGGCGGTCACGCGATGGCCGCGGGCATGACTTTGGAGTTTGCCAACCTCGATGAATTCGCGGCCGCCTTCGATCAGGAGGTCAGTCGCTGGGCGCAGGGGGGCGGATTCTCGACCTGCATCGAAACCGACGGCGAACTGAGCGTCGCGGAGCTGGCGCTGGAGACCGCAGCGGCGCTGCGCGCCGGGGGGCCCTGGGGACAGCTGTTTCCGGAACCGACATTCGATGGAGTGTTCAACGTGCGCAATACGCGCATCGTCGGTGAGCGGCACGTGAAAATGTGGGTGGAGGTACCGCACACCGGACGTGCCTTCGATGCCATCGCTTTCAACTTCCTTGACGCAGCGGATGCCGGCGGCGCGGTCGCACTGCCCAGCGGCGAGGTGCATCTGGTATACCGCCTGGACATCAACGAATACCAGAATCAGCGCCGCCTGCAGCTGCTGGTGGATAAGGTCCTGGTCGCGCGAAGCTGCTAGAATGCGCCTCCTTTTTTCGCGGACCCCCAAGGCGCAATGGAACTTAATCAGCTCAGGCGGCAGCTCAAAGACCTAGGGGAGCGGATCGGCTCTCTTCGGGGGTTTCTTTGAGTACGACCTTAAGAAAGAGCGGTTGGAAGAGGTAACGCTGGAGCTTGAGGACCCGGCGATCTGGCAGGATCCCCAGAAGGCACAGGAGCTGGGCAAGGAGCGCGCGCGACTGACGACCGAGTTGGACGTCATCGACCGCACCACCCGCGGCATCGGCGATGCCGGCGAATTGCTGGACCTCGCGGAAGCGGAAAACGATGAGTCCGCCGCCCGCGACATCGAGGGGGAGACTGCGCGTCTGGAAGTTGAAGTGCGCAAGCTTGAGTTCAAGCGCATGTTCGGCGGCAAGATGGACTCGCACTCCGCGTTCCTGGATATCCAAGCCGGCGCGGGCGGCACGGAGGCCCAGGACTGGGCGCAGATGCTGCTGCGTATGTACCTGCGATGGGGGGCCGCGCGTGGATTTGGCTGCGAAGTCATCGACTCGAATCCCGGGGAAGTGGCGGGGATGAAAAGTGCCACCGTGCAGGTCACCGGCGAGTACGCCTATGGCTGGCTGCGCACCGAGACGGGCGTGCACCGCCTGGTGCGCAAGTCCCCGTTTGATTCGGGAAACCGCCGCCACACCTCGTTTGCCTCCGTTTTCATTTCACCGGAAATCGACGAGGACATCGAGATCGATATCAATCCGGCGGATTTGCGCACCGACGTGTACCGCTCCAGCGGCGCGGGCGGCCAGCACGTGAACAAGACCGAATCGGCCGTACGCATCACGCATATCCCCAGTGGTATCGTCGCGGCCTGCCAGAACGAGCGCAGCCAGCACAAGAACCGTTCGACGGCCATGAAAATGCTGAAGGCGAAGCTGTACGAGCTGGAGGTCAACAAGCGCAACGCGGCGGCCCAGGTGCTCGAGGACTCCAAGTCCGATGTGAGCTGGGGACACCAGATCCGCTCGTATGTGCTTGACCAGTCGCGCATCAAGGATTTGCGCACCGGCGTAGAAGTCGGCAATACCGCCGCCGTGCTCGATGGTGACCTGGACCAGTTTTTGGAGGCGGCCCTGAAGGCCGGTGTGAACTGATGGAAGATGAGAATTCGCTGATCGCCGAGCGGCGCGCCAAGCTTGCGAAGCTGCGGACCGCCGGCGTGGCCTTCCCCAATGACTTCCGGCGCGACGCGCTGGCCGGGGATCTGCATGCCGCCTTCGGCGCGCGCGATGATGACTGGCTGGTGGCCAATCCGACGACGGTGAAAGTCGGCGGCCGCATGATGTTCAAGCGTGTCATGGGCAAGGCCAGTTTTGCCAAGCTCGCCGATCGCACCGGCCAGATCCAGCTGTTCCTGCAGGCGGAAGGCCTCGGCAGCGCCTACGAGGATTTCAAGACCGCCGATGTCGGTGACATCCTCGGTGCCGAAGGCGTGCTGTTTCGGACCAAGACCGGTGAGTTGTCGGTGCGCGTCTCGGCACTGCGCGTACTCGTCAAGTCGCTGCGCCCGCTGCCGGACAAATGGCACGGCATTGCCGATGTGGATATGCGCTATCGGCAGCGCTACGTCGATCTGATCATGACCGAGGCCAGCCGCGAGGTGTTCCGAACCCGCTCGCGCATCGTGCGCTACCTGCGCGACTTTCTCGATTCACTCGACTTCCTGGAAGTCGAGACGCCGATGATGCAGCCCATACCCGGGGGTGCCGCGGCCCGGCCCTTCAGCACCCACTACAATGCGCTGGACATCGACATGTACCTGCGCATCGCCCCGGAGCTGTACCTGAAGCGTCTGGTGGTCGGTGGTTTCGAGCGCGTGTACGAGTTGAACCGCGTGTTCCGCAACGAGGGTCTGTCGACGCGTCACAACCCCGAGTTCACCATGCTGGAGTTGTACCTGGCGTACGGGGAGTACCGCGATCTGATGGACTGGGCCGAGAAGGCGCTGCGCGGCATGGCGCAGGCGATCAAGGGCAGTTGTGTGATCGAGTACCAGGGCCGCAGCTACGACCTCGGACAGCCGTTCCGCCGGCTGACGGTGGAGCAGGCGATCCTCGAGCGCAATCCGGAATTGGATCCGTCACAGCTGCGGGATCTGGCGAGCCTGCGGCGCATCTGCGACCGGCTGACCATTGCGTTCAGTGATCGCGATGGTCCGGGCAAGCTGCAGATCGAGATCTTCGAGAAGACCGTCGAGCAGACCTTGATGGAACCGACTTTCGTGTATGCCTACCCGGTCGAGGTGTCGCCGCTGTCGCGCTCGAACGACCAGGATGCGTTCATCACCGATCGCTTTGAATTCTTTCTCGCCGGCCGCGAACTCGCCAACGGCTTCTCCGAGCTCAATGACCCGGAGGATCAGGCTGCGCGCTTCGCCGCGCAGGTCGCGCGCAAGGACAAAGGTGATGAGGAGGCCATGTTCTACGACGCCGACTACGTGCGCGCACTGGAATACGGCATGCCGCCGACGGCCGGGCTCGGCGTCGGCATCGACCGGCTGGTCATGTTCTTCACCGACTCGCCCTCGATCCGCGATGTGATCGCCTTCCCGCAGCTGCGGCCTGAAGCCTAAGCCTTATGGGCCGTGTGGACGCGCCCATCGGTGTGTTCGATTCGGGTATCGGGGGCCTGACCGTCCTGGCGGCGCTGATGAAGGCGCTGCCGCATGAGCGCTTCATGTACCTGGGGGATACGGCGCGTCTGCCTTACGGCACGAAGAGCGCGCACAGTGTTGCCCGCTATGCCGTACAGGCCGCCGAGGCCCTGGTGCGCCACGATGTCAAATGTCTGGTCGTGGCCTGCAACACGGCAGCCTCGGTGGGCCTGGATGCGGTGCGCGCGCGCGTCGGCGCTGTGCCGGTTGTCGGCGTAATCGAGCCGGGGGCGCAGGCCGCCTGCGCAGCCACCAGCACCGGCCACATTGCCGTCATTGCCACCGAGGCAACGGTGCGCGGCGGTGCCTACGAACGGGCGATCCTCACACGACGCCCGGATGCCCTCGTACTGCAGCTTCCGACCCAGTTGCTGGTCGCACTGGCCGAAGAAGGCCTGGTGGACGGGCCGGTGGCCACGGGGGTCGTCAGCTACTACCTGGCCGCGCTGTTCGCGCAGGATCCGCCGGATACCCTGGTGCTGGGCTGCACGCATTTTCCGGTGCTGGCGCCGGCCATCCGTGAAGTGCTGGGCGCGAAGGTCAGCATCGTCGATTCGGCCCTGACCACGGCCGCCGCGGTGCGCGAGCAGCTGCTGGCCGGCGGCATCGCCCGCACCACAGGTTCACAGTCCCTGCAGTTCATGGCCACGGATGGTCCGGAACGATTCGCGCGAGTCGGCAGCCGCTTCCTGGGCCGCACGATCGATGCGCGGCGCATCGAACTGATCGACCTCTAGGGCCGACCTCAGGCGCGGCCCGCGGGCAATTCATAGGGCAGATCCAACTGCCGGGCCGCGATGATCACCTGTGTGCCTGCCGCCGCATCTGCTTCGGTATCCTCCGCGCCGGCCGGCGCCGTGGTGACCGCGAGGAATTCGCTGCGGCCATCAGGCGTGCCAACCGCCTCCACGACCTTGAAGCTTCGGCCATCGCTCAGCGTGCCTGACTGTCCGGGCAGCATCGTGCACGGCGTCGCGGAGGCAAAGCGCTGCATGCGGCGTTTGACCTGGCCGCGATAATGCGCGCGCGCAATGATTTCCTGTCCGGTATAGCAGCCCTTGTCCAAGGCGATGCCGCCCGTCAGATCCAGATTCAGCATCTGGGCAACGAACGCTTCGCTGGTTGCCACATAGACCTGTGGCAGACCGTCGTCGATGTCGCAGGCCACCCAGTCGGCACGCGTACCCGTAGGCGCTACCGGTTCCGGCGCCGCGACCGTGGTGGGGCTCAGAGCCAGATGCCGCGAGCGGCCATAGGGCGCCGCGACGCTACCGGCGGGCAGGGCAGGCGCGGGTCCGGCAAACCCAAGTATCCGCCACTGCGAGGAGTCGTCCGTGATCTGCACCTTCGCGCGCAACACGAAGCGCTTCAAGCGTGTCACGACGCCCGTCAGCAGCTCCAGCGGCAGGACGGCGAGTACCTCATCGGGCGCCAGGAGCGTCAGGCGCAGCAATGCGATCGCGCGACCCTGCGGTGTGTGGTAGCCGGACAGCTGCCACTGGCCGGCCTGGATACGCGTCGCGTCGTTGGACAACTGACCTTGCAGAAAAGTGATCGCGTCCGGCCCGCGGGCACGCAGCACGCCGAAGTCAAGTCCCGCAATGACGCGCCATCCGTTCCGCATGATGATGTTTTTCCTGACCTTTCGTGGCCTGTTGAGGCGAATTCTGGCAGACTTCCGCACGTCCATGCAGGCTACTCAAGAATTTCCCGCCGAAGCTGTCGAAGCCCCTCAGGCACCTGTACCGGTCGCCACCCCCGTGGCCGCTGCACCGGTGCTGCGCCCGCGCGAAATCGGTGGGCCGACGGGTCCGGAACCTACCCGTTTCGGTGATTGGGAGCGCAAGGGTCGCTGCATTGATTTCTAACCGACAGGAGCCCTCGATGCGCGCCCGCCCCCTGTCCCCGCACCTATCCATCTACCGGATGACCCGGTACACCCTCATTAGCTCCTTCGCCAATCGCATCGCGGGTGGCGTGTTGAGCGTAGGTCTGTTGGGGCTGATTTATTGGCTGACCTGCCTGGCGCGCGGTGCCCGTGCCTACGCTCGCGCACAGGAAGTGCTGGGGTCGGATATCGCCAAGCTACTCTATGCCGCGCTCATCGCGGCCTTCGCCTACCACCTGGTGGCAGGCCTGCGCCATCTGATCTGGGACAGCGGCCGCGGCATGGAAAAGGCGCAGTCCCAGCGCAGCGCCTGGCTGGTCATCGCCGCCGCGGTGGTACTGACCGCCGTGACGCTATGGTGGGTGTTGCGCGCCCGCGAGGGCCTGTGATGAACCTGCAAACCCCACTTGGCAAGGTCCGCGGTCTGGGTTCCGCGGGCAACGGCGTGCATCACTGGTGGATGCAACGCCTCACCGCGGTGGCCCTCGTGCCGCTGGGTGCATGGCTGCTGGTGTCCTTGGTGACACTGCCGTCCCTGGATTTCGTGACCGTCGCCTCCTGGATGGGGGGCACCTGGACCGCAAGTCTGCTGACCCTGTTCGTCCTCACCGCCAGCTGGCACTCGAGCCTCGGCGTCCAGGTGATCATCGAGGACTATGTCCATGACCACGGCTTGAAGACGGTAACCCTGGTGCTGTCAGGATTTGTTCATGCCCTCCTTGCTGCGCTCGGTGTCTTTGCCGTGCTGCGCGTCGCCTTCGGGAGCCCGATTTGAGTGCCTATGAGTTCATCGACCACAGCTACGATGTAGTCGTCGTGGGAGCCGGCGGCGCCGGCCTGCGCGCCACCCTCGGCCTGGCCGAGGCCGGTCTGTCCACCGCCTGCATCAGCAAGCTCTTTCCCACCCGCAGTCACACGGTGGCGGCGCAGGGCGGCATCAGCGCCGCGCTCGGCAACATGGGACCGGATGACTGGCGCTGGCATATGTATGACACGGTCAAGGGCTAGGACTGGCTGGGTGATCAGGACGCCATCGAGCTGATGTGCAAGGAGGCTCCGGCCGCCGTCATAGAGCTCGAACACTACGGCATGCCGTTCTCGCGCACCGAGCAGGGCCGCATCTATCAACGGCCCTTCGGTGGCATGACCACACACTACGGCAAGGGCACGGCACAGCGAACCTGTGCGGCGGCAGATCGCACCGGTCATGCCATGCTGCATACGCTGTACCAGCAGTCGATCCGGCATTCGGCGACTTTCTTCATCGAGTACTTCGCCATCGATCTGATGATGGAGAACGGCGAGTGCCGCGGGGTCGTGGCGCTGGACATGACCGAGGGCAAACTGCACCGTTTTCGCGCCCATCGCACCATCCTCGCGACGGGCGGCTACGGCCGCGCGTATTTCTCCTGCACTTCGGCGCACTCCTGCACGGGTGATGGCAACGCCATGGTGCTGCGCGCCGGGCTGCCCTTGTCGGACATGGAGTTCGTGCAGTTCCATCCCACCGGCATCTACACCGCCGGTTGTCTGATCACCGAGGGCGCGCGCGGCGAGGGCGGTTATCTGACCAATTCCGCCAATGATCGGTTCATGGAGCGCTATGCGCCGAATGCGAAGGATCTGGCCTCACGCGATGTCGTCAGCCGTGCGATGACCATCGAGATTCGCGAAGGCCGCGGCGTCGGTGAGCACAAGGATCATATCCATCTGCACCTGGAGCATCTCGGACCCGAGGTCATCCATGAGCGCCTGCCGGGCATCGCCGAGACCGCCCGCATTTTCGCCGACGTGGATGTCACCCAGTCACCCATTCCGGTGCTACCGACCGTTCACTACAACATGGGTGGCATTCCCTGTAACTACCACGGGGAGGCGCTGTGTCCGCGCGACGGCGATGTCGAGGCGGTGGTGCCGGGTCTGATGGCGGTGGGGGAGGCGGCCTGTGTCTCCGTGCATGGTGCCAACCGCCTCGGCTCGAATTCACTGCTGGACCTGGTCGTGTTCGGGCGCGAGGCGGCACGCCGCTGCGCCGAAGTGCTCACCGCCAACGCCCGCCATCGGCCGCTGCCGGCCGATATCGCAACGCCTGCCGTGGAGCGTCTCGAGCGGATGCGTCAGGCGAACGGCTCTCGACCCACCGCCGAAATCCGCCTGGAAATGCAGCGCATCATGCAAACCGACGCCGCGGTGTTTCGCACCGGCCAGACGCTCGCGGAAGGGGTGGAGAAGCTCCAGGCCACTTTCTCGACCATGGCGGATGTGAAGATCACCGACCGCTCGCTGGTGTGGAATACCGATCTGGTGGAGACCCTCGAGCTTGACAACCTGCTGGTGCAGGCCACCGCGACCATCAATTCGGCGGTCAATCGTACCGAGAGCCGCGGCGCGCATGCGCGTGAGGACTTTCCGAACCGGGATGATGTGAACTGGATGAAGCACTCGCTGGTATGGGTCGATGCCGGCGGCAGAGTGAAATTTGATTACCGGCCGGTGCAC
This sequence comes from Steroidobacteraceae bacterium, assembly GCA_036498905.1. GTDB lineage: Bacteria > Pseudomonadota > Gammaproteobacteria > Steroidobacterales > Steroidobacteraceae > DAIDKA01. Next base: position 21,312 of record DASYER010000078.1, read on the forward strand.
ATGCAGACCATGACGAACGAAGTCGAGACGGTTCCGCCCAAGGCGCGTACGTACTAATGAGGTTCAAGGATCAATGGTTGAGCTGACACTGCCTCCTGGCTCCAAAGTGAATCCGCATGGGCGAGTCCACAAGCTCGCCCAGGGTGGCGCCGCGGTGCGGACCTTCCGCATCTACCGCTTCGATCCGGATTCGGACGAGAATCCGCGCCTGGATACTTTCGAGGTGGATACCAAGTCCTGCGGACCGATGGTTCTGGATGCGCTCATTCACATCAAAGCCAAGGTCGACTCTTCCGTCACCTTCCGCCGTTCCTGTCGCGAGGGCATCTGCGGTTCGTGTGCCATGAACATCAACGGCCTGAACCAGCTGGCCTGCACCACCGCCATCGCGGACTTGGGTGCGCAGATTCGGATCTACCCGCTGCCGCACATGCCGGTGGTGAAGGACCTGGTGCCGGACCTGACCGACTTCTACGCGCAGTACGCTTCGGTGGAACCGTGGCTCAAAACGCGGACGCCTGCGTCGCCGGATAGCGAGCGGCTGCAGTCCAAGCAGGACCAGGTGCGCATCGATCGCCCTGCGGCATGCATTCTGTGTGCCTGTTGTTCGACCGCCTGTCCAAGCTATTGGTGGAACGCCGACCGCTTCCTCGGGCCGGCCGCCCTGCTGGCCGCCTATCGCTGGATCGTCGACAGCCGCGATGAGGCCACCGGTGAGCGGCTCGATCAGCTCAACGATGCGTTCAAGCTGTACCGCTGCCACACGATCATGAACTGTACGGATGTGTGCCCGAAGGATCTGAATCCGGCGCGCGCCATTGCCGAGATCAAGAAGAAAATGCTGGAGCGACAGCACTGAGCGCCTCGCCGCCGGATGCTGCAGTGCCCGGTGTCCCGCTGGGGCGTCTGCTCTGGCACTGTCGCCGGGGCATGAAGGAGCTCGATGTACTCCTGTCGCGTTATGTCCGGGAACGCTACCTGGCCGCCCCGGCAGGGCAGCAGGCCGCCTTCGAGGCCCTCCTGGGGCTGCCGGATCCGGAAATCGCCGACCTGCTGCTGGGCTACGGGGCCCCGACCGACCCGGATCTGGTGACGGTCATCCGTGAACTTTCGGGAGGCTTGCGGGTCTATCCTGGCACGGCGAGGCAATCCGTCCCGTAGGCGAGAGTACAGTGTAGGGAATGACTGCCGACGCAAGCGACTTGAGTCTGGTCCAACGTGTGCAACACGGGGACCGAGGTGCATTTGATGTGCTGGTCCTCAAGTACCAGCACAAAGTGGTCAAGCTGGTCATGCGTTATGTACGCAATCCTGCAGAAGCCGAAGACATCGCACAGGACGCCTTCATCAAGGCGTACCGCGCGCTGCCGCAGTTCCGGGGCGATAGCGCCTTCTATACCTGGCTGTATCGCATCGCCATCAACACTGCCAAGAACGCCGTGGTTGCACGCGACCGTAACCCGGTCGATTTCGACCTGGACATGACCAACAACGAAGAGTCATACGAAATGCAAGGCCGACTGAAGGATTCAGAGACCCCCGAGGCGCTGGTACTGACGGATGAAATCCGCACCACCGTCAATGCCGCCATCGCGAATCTGCCGGAAGATCTGCGCACGGCGATTGTGCTGCGCGAGCTCGAAGGGCTCTCCTATGAGGAGATCGCCGCCACCATGGATTGTCCTGTCGGCACGGTCCGGTCAAGAATATTCCGGGCGCGCGAGGCCATCGACAGCCGCCTGCGCGAAGTCTTTGAGGGCGGACTGGGTCGGGCGGAGGAGCTTGGATGAGCAACGAAGAGCTGGACAGCCAACTTTCGGCGATGTTCGATGACGAGCTGCCGGCAACGGAATGCGAGCTGCTGGCGCGGCGCCTCGCGCGGGACGAGCAGCTGCGCGGGCGGTGGGGGCGCTACGCCGCAATCGGTGCCTGCATCCGCGGTGAGCACGGAGTTCGACTCGGAGTGCCCCTGGCCAGCAAGGTCAGCGCTGCGCTCACGCAGGAGGAGGCGGCAGCAGCGGCGGCGCCCGCCAAGGAGCCTCGCCGGCAGGGAATCAGCCCCTGGATGACCTCGCTGGCCGGACTCGCAACGGCGGCCGGCGTGGCGGCGGTGGCCATACTGTGGATTCGTGCGCAAGGCCCCGTGGTGGTCGCGCAGTCCGGCCCGGCGCCGAACTCGGCGGTGGCGACCAAAGTTCAGGTCAGGACGCCGGAAGTGGCCGCCACGACGACCCGCCCGCACTCATCCGGTGAGCCCGACAGCTATGTCGTTCCGGCCGCCATATCACAGGGTCCGGCACTGGTGCCACCGGCCGAACTTGCCAACTACATCGTCGCCCACAGCATGTATTCCGGGCCGTTGATGCGCCGGAACGCACTCTCGGCGCTGGTCGGTGAGGATTCCGCGACGCCGCAGGTCAGCGCACAGCCCATCGCCGCGAAGGTCGTGACAGGCAAATGACTTCGCGGCGAGCGGCGCGCGAACCACTGCTATGGCTCGTCATGACTCTGACGGCCGCCACGGCAGTGGCCGCGGAGACGCCGCAGTCCTGGCTGAACCGCATGAACGTCGCGCTCACCACTCGCAACTACGAGGGTGTGTTTTCCCACTGGCAGAGCGGTCAGGTCGAGACCCTGCGGATCGTCCATCGGGTCATCGATGGGGCCGTGACCGAACGGCTCGAGTCCCTCGATGGTTCCGGTCGGCAGCTCGTCAACAATGGCTCCGAACTGACCTGTTACCTGCCCGATCGGCGCACCGTGCTGGTGGAGAAGGCGCCGCAGAGCCTGATGCCGGCCGAACTGCCGAAGTTCGGTGACGCCACGGCCGAATTTTATCAACTGGACAGTCTGGGTACGATCCGCCAGATGGGCCAGAAAGCCCAGGTCATCACGGTCACGCCGCGCGACGGTTTTCGCTATGGCTACCGCCTGTGGATCCAGCGCTCGACCGGCATGCCCCTGAAGACCGAGTTGCTCGATACCACGGGCAGCGTCATCGAGCAGGTGGTGTTCTCGAGCCTGGTGATGCGACACCACATTGCCGATGATGAATTGAAACCGCAGCTGGTGACCACCGGCTTCAACTGGCTGCGCGATGATGGCGGCCCGGCGGTGACGGCGGAGGACCCGGGTGTCTGGAGCAACACCCAACTGCCACCCGGGTTCCATCTGGCGGCCCAGACCGCTCAAATGATGCCGGGTATCGTGGAACCGGTGACCCACCTGGTGTTCAGCGACGGCATCGCGACGGTGTCGGTGTTCATCCAGACGCAAACCATCCGCAGCGCGCCCAACCAGGTGCGCGCGGGCATGGCCCAGGTCGGATCCTCATCGGCCTTTACCTCGATCCAGTCCGGGCACAAGTTCGTGGCGCTGGGGGAGGTGCCGCCGGCAACCGTCCGCTTCATTATCGACTCGCTGCTGCACCAGTCGGCGACCCAGGCGGGCCTCGGCCGGTGAGCCAGCGCCTCACGGTGGTGCATCGCGAGGACTGTGAGCTGTGCGATCAGATGATCGCGCAGCTGACCGCCCTGGGTAGACGCGAGGCGCTGCCACCCATCGAGGTGGTCGACGTGGACGCGGACCCCGACCTGCAGCGCCGTCATGGATTGAATGTGCCCGTATTGCTTCTGGATGGCACCGTGGTGTGCCGCCAGCGGCTGGATGCACCTGAATTGCTGAGGATTCTGCGCCCCCGGTAGGTGACCCGGCACACTGGGCCGACCCTCTATATAATGCGCCCCGGCCGCAAGACTCTCCGCGCGGCGGATAGTCATTTTTTTCATGCGGCTTATACGTAACTTTTCAATTATTGCGCACGTCGATCACGGCAAATCCACGCTGGCGGACCGGCTGATCCAACTCTGCGGTGGCCTCGAGGCCCGCGAAATGCAGGAACAAGTGCTCGATTCGATGGATCTGGAGCGTGAGCGTGGCATCACGATCAAGGCCCAGAGTGTCACCCTTCTGTATGACGCCAAGGACGGTGAGCGCTACGAGCTCAACCTCATCGACACCCCCGGGCACGTGGACTTCTCCTACGAGGTTTCCCGTTCCCTGGCTGCCTGCGATGGGGCCTTGCTGGTCGTGGACGCCTCCCAGGGCGTGGAGGCGCAGAGCGTCGCCAACTGCTACACCGCCATCGAGCAGGGTCTGGAGGTACTGCCGGTCATCAACAAGATCGACCTGCCTTCGGCGGATCCTGACCGGGTGGTCAAGGAAATCGAGGACATCATCGGCATCACGGCCGATGATGCCGTGCGGGTCAGCGCCAAGACCGGCGAGGGTGTGCCTGATCTGCTCGAAGCCCTGATCCGGCGCATCCCGGCGCCCAAGGGCGACCCCGCGGCGCCGCTGCAGGCGCTGATTGTCGACTCCTGGTTCGACAACTACGTGGGTGTCGTATCGCTGGTGCGCGTGGTCAACGGCACGCTGAAGGTCGGCGACAAGTTTCGCGTGATGTCGACCGGGCGCAGCCACACGGCTGACAAGCTCGGTCGCTTCATGCCCAAGTCGGTGCCGCAGCCGGAGCTGGCCGCGGGTCAGGTCGGATTCGTCATTGCCGGTATCAAGGAGATCGACGGCGCCCCGGTGGGCGACACGATCACCCTGGAACATCGCCAGGCCACCCAGGCCCTGCCGGGATTCCGGCAGATCAAGCCACGCGTCTTCGCGGGACTATTCCCGGTGAACTCCGAAGACTATGAATCGTTCCGCGATGCGCTCTCGAAGCTGAAGTTGAATGATTCGGCGCTGCATTACGAGCCGGAAGTCTCCGGCGCGCTGGGTTTTGGATTTCGGATCGGCTTCCTCGGCCTGCTGCACATGGACATCGTGCAGGAGCGCCTGGAGCGCGAGTACGAGCTGGAACTCATCACCAGTGCGCCGACGGTTGTCTATGAGGTGGCGCGCACCGATGGCACGCTCGCGTATGTAGACAATCCGGCGAAACTGCCGCCGTCGAATGAAATCGAGGATCTGCGCGAACCCATCATTCTCGCCAACATCCTGGTGCCCCCCGATTACGTCGGTGCGGTGCTCAAGCTGTGCACTGACAAGCGCGGCGCGCAGAAGAAGATGCTGTATCTGGGTACGCAGGTGTCATTGCAGTACGCGCTGCCGATGGCCGAAGTGGTACTCGATTTCTTCGACCGACTGAAGTCGGTGAGTCGCGGCTATGCCTCCTTCGACTATGAATTCAGTCATTTCGCGAGCGCGCCGCTGGTGAAGCTGGATATCCTCATCAACGCGGATCGGGTGGATGCGCTGTCGATCATCGTTCACCGCGACCACGCCTACCAGCGCGGCCGTGAACTGGTAGACAAGATGCAGGAGCTGATTCCGCGACAGATGTTCGAAGTCGCCGTACAGGCCGCGATCGGTAGCGCGATCATTGCCCGCGCCACCGTCAAGGCGCTGCGCAAGAACGTGCTGGCCAAGTGCTATGGCGGCGATCTGAGCCGCAAGCGCAAGCTGTTGGAAAAGCAAAAGGCGGGCAAGAAGCGCATGAAGCAGGTCGGCTCCGTGGAGATCCCACAGGAGGCTTTCCTGGCCGTATTGCAGATCGGGCGCAAAGAATAGGACGCAAGAAAAAATGTTGATGCAAGTAATCGATTTTCTGGCCTGGCTTTCCATTCCGGCGACCTTGATCGGCGTGGTGGATGACTGGTTTCTGCGGCCCCGGCGCCAGCTGGCGGTAGCGCCACAGATTGCCCGTGATCCCCCTTTCATCGCTGCGGTGTACTACGCGCTGCCGGTACTCATTATCTGCGGCGTGTTCGCGCTGCTGAGTGCCGAGGAGCTGGATTTCAGTGCCGTGCTGCTGGTCATCGCCGCGGTGACGGGTCTGATCTGGCTGGTGGACCTGGCGGTGTTTCGCCGCTTCCGTGAGAATGCCGCGCGGGCGACCGGCAAGTCCCTGGCTGATATTCCCGAGCCGGGTACGGTGGACTATGCACGCAGTTTCTTCCCGGTGGCGCTGGCCGTGCTGGTGCTGCGCGCGTTCATTTTCGAGCCCTTCCGCATTCCCTCCGATTCGATGATGCCGACCCTGGTGGACGGGGATTTCATCATCGTCAACAAATTTGCATACGGACTGCGGCTGCCGGTCATTGATCGGAAGTTCGTGGCGATCGGTGAGCCGCAGCGCGGCGATGTGGTTGTGTTCCGCTATCCGCCCGACCCGCATATCAACTACATCAAGCGGCTCGTCGGCTTGCCCGGCGACCACGTGCAGGTGAAGGACGACAAGCTGATCATCAACGGCCAGCCGGTGGGCACAACCGATCTGGGTCAGTACGACGATGGTTGTTATGAGGGGATGCATCTGTCGGCCGAACAGCTGGGCAAGCATCACCACCAGATCCTGTTCTGCCCGACCCCGGGCGAAATCGGAGCCGAGCCGCTACCCACCTGCACCCGCAACCCGCCCGTCAGCTATGTCTGCGTCGCACAGCAGATTCCGGGGCAGCCGGATCGAGGCGATACGCCGGCGCCGATCATCGTGCCGCCCAACAGCTACCTGATGATCGGCGATAACCGCGACAACAGCGCGGATGGGCGTGTCTGGGGGTTTGTACCCGAGGCGAATCTGGTCGGCAAAGCGACCCGGATCTGGTTCAATTGGGACTGGCACCGCAAGGGCGGACCGGTCTGGAGCCGAATAGGGTCTCGCATCGAATAATCTGTGCACACACTGCAAGCGGGGGTCTCATGATCAGGCGACAACGCGGCGTCACATTCATCGGTTGGTTGTTTCTACTCGTTCCCGTGGCTGTGCTCGGATACGTCGCAATCCGGCTCGCGCCGATTTACCTGAACTACATGCGCGTGGCGCATTCGGTGCAGCAGGCGGCTATCGAACTGAAGAATGATGACGTGGCGACGCTGACGCCGTTGCTCATTCGTGCGGCGATTGCCCGGCATTTCGACATCGAGAGCATCACATTTCCGGACGTGAAGGATGTGACCGTGATGCGTGATGGTAGCGGCTGGGTCATTGAGGCCAAATTTGAAGATTCGGCGCCGATATTCGGCAACATCTCGCTGGTGGTCGACTTCGATAAGGTCGGCAAGATAGGCTGATGTCCCAGGAGAATGACTGGCCGGTTCGCTGGGTGCGCGAGCGCCTGGGCTACGAGATTCGCGATGTGGGGCTGTTCAGCGCAGCCCTGACTCACCGCAGCGCCGCACGGCTGCACAATGAGAGACTGGAATTCTTAGGCGATGCCGTGCTCAATCTGAGCGTTGCCGAACATCTGTTTCGCGCCAACCCCCAGGCCAACGAGGGGGATCTGAGCCGCCTGCGGGCCTGGCTGGTCAGTGGGCCGCCGCTGGCCGAAACGGCTGCGCAAATCGGGCTGGGCGAGGTATTGCGACTGGGGTCCGGTGAACTGAAGAGCGGCGGTTTCCGGCGCGAGTCCATTCTGGCCGATGCCCTCGAGGCGCTGTTCGGCGCGGTATATCTGGACGCAGGTCTGCCTGAGGCGCAGCGTGTGATTTTCGCGCTATTCGCCGAACGCATGGCCCATATGCCGCAGACGGATGCGCTCAAGGATTCAAAAACCCGCCTGCAGGAGCTGCTGCAGGCCAAGGGCTTGCCGCTGCCCGCCTACGAGGTCGAGCGTACCGAGGGGGAGATCCATGCCCAGACCTTCTGGGTGCGCTGCGAGGTGAGCACCTTGGGTCTTGCGGCCACCGGACAGGGTTTAAGCCGGCGCCGCGCCGAGCAGGAAGCTGCCGCATTGCTGCTGGGTGAACTTTTGCAGACTGCCGGCCGCGAGGCCCGCGGCAAGGCTGCACCATGACGCCCAATGATGATTTTCGCTGTGGCTTCGCCGCGCTGGTCGGACGCCCGAATGTCGGCAAGTCGACACTGTTGAATGCGCTGATCGGCCAGAAGCTGAGCATCGTGACGCCACGACCACAGACCACGCGGCATCGCGTGTTGGGCCTGCACGAGGATGACGCAGCCCAGATCGCTTTCGTCGATACGCCGGGTATCCACCAGGGCGCAAAGCGCGCCCTCAACCGGGCCATGAACCGGACCGCAGCCACGGTGCTGGCGGATGCCGACGTGTGTGTGTTCGTAGTCGAGGCGCTGCAGTGGACACGCGAGGATGACCTGGTGCTGGAGCACCTGGTTCGCGCCGGGCGCCCGGTGCTCGCTGCCGTCAATAAGGTCGACAAGGTACATCCGCGTGAGCGCCTGCTGCCGTTTCTGGCGGAACTCGCGCACCGGCATGCCTTTGCCGAAATCATTCCCATCAGCGCCACCAAGCACGTGAATCTGGCGCCGCTGATCGGCGCCATCACCAAACTGCTGCCGCTGTCGCCGCCGCTGTTCCCCAGCGGGCAGGTGACCGACCGGGATCTGGCCTTCCGCATCAGCGAGATGATCCGCGAGAAGCTGACCCTGGAACTGGATCAGGAACTTCCCTACGGCATCGCGGTGGAGGTGGAGGCCATGGGCCAGGATGAGGGCCAGCTGAATGTCTCCGCGGCCATCTGGGTGGATCGGGCCGGTCAGAAACCGATCGTGATCGGCGCCGGCGGCGAGCGCCTGAAGCGCGTGGGTCGCAAGGCGCGCCTGGAACTGAATCATGTCCTGGGCGAGCGCCTGCATCTGACGCTGTGGGTGAAGGTCCGCGAGAGCTGGGCCGACAGTGCCCGGGCGCTGACCGAACTGGGCCTGGAATGAGAGCGCGCCGGATTCTGCTGGCGCAGGGCTACATCCTCCACACTCAGCCCTTTCGGGATACCAGCCGCATTCTCGAAGTGCTCACCCGCGAACATGGCCGGGTGTCGGTGTTTGCCCGGGGTGTGCGTGGCCCGAAGGCCCGCCTCGCCGCACTCCTGCAGCCCTTCCAGCCGCTGCTGATCTCCTTTACCGCGCGTGGGGACGCCGGCCAGCTGATCAGTGCGGAGAGTGCGGCGGTGGGGGAAGCGCACACTCATGCCGGCAGCCTGACCGGCGGATTGCCACCGGCGGCGCTGCTGTCGGGTTTCTATCTCAATGAACTGCTGATGAAGCTGACGGTGCGCCATGACCCGAACAGCGCTCTGTTTGATGCTTATCAGGCAGCGCTGCTGGCCTTGATGGACGGGGGGCCGCAGGAGCCGCCGTTGCGCAGATTCGAGCTGCACCTGCTGCAGGAGCTGGGCTACGGACTGGATCTGCTGCACACGGTGTCGGGAGGGACGGTCACCGCGCAGGGGTACTATCATTTCCGGGCGGCCGATGGCCTGTTTGCGGCCACCGCCGATCATCCCGGGGCGCTGCAGGGCCGCTCGCTGCTGCACCTGTGCGCCGGCCAGCTGCACGAGGGGCGCGAACTGGCCGATGCCCGCAAGGTATTGTCGGCGGCGCTGGGACATTGTCTGGAGGGTCGGCCGATTGCCACGCGCGCCGTCGCGCGTGCCTGTGTGGGAACCGCGCTGGTTCCCCATCCGGCAGAGGTGCACAAATGAATCATTCAACCATTCGTCTGGGGATCAACATCGATCACGTCGCGACGCTGCGGCAGGCGCGGCGGGCGGCCTATCCTGACCCGGTGCATGCGGCACTGCTGGCCGAGCAGGCCGGCGCCGACAGCATCACCGTGCATCTGCGCGAAGACCGTCGTCATATCCAGGATCGGGACGTACGCAGCATGCGCCCCTTGCTTCAGACGCGGATGAATCTGGAAATGGCCGTCACCGAGGAAATGCTCGGAATCGCCTGCGAACTGCGTCCCGCCGACTGCTGCCTGGTTCCGGAGAAGCGGACCGAAGTCACGACCGAGGGTGGATTGGATGCGGCCTCGCAGCTGCCACGCCTGCAGGAGGCGGCCCAGCGTCTGGCCGCAGCGGGCGTGCGCCTGTCGCTGTTCATCGACCCGGATCCGCGACAGGTCGAAGCCGCGGCGCGTATCGGGGCGCCGGCCATCGAGCTGCATACCGGCGCCTATGCCGAAAGTTCCGGAGCGGCCCAGGCTGCCGAACTTTCGCGCCTGCTGGCGAGTGCGCAGTTGGGTGCACGGCTGGGCCTGTCGGTGCATGCCGGCCACGGGCTGCACTATCACAACGTGCAGCCGGTGGCCGCGATCCGCGAAATCGTCGAGTTGAACATCGGCCACGCGATCATTGCGCGCGCGATCTTCGACGGACTGCACAGTGCGGTGCGGGACATGAAGGCACTGATGATGGCGGCGCGCGTGTGAACGTCCTGGTCTTCGACATCGAAACCATCCCCGACACGGATCTTGGCCGCCGCCTGCATGGCCTCACCGGACTGTCCGACGCGCAGGTCGCGCAGGCGATGTTCACGCTGCGGCGCCAGGCGCAGGGCAACGATTTTCTCGCCCACCCGCAGCATCGCATCGTGGCGATCTCGTGTGCACTGCGCAGCCGCGAAGGACTCAAGGTGTGGAGTCTGGGTGATCCGGACTCCTCGGAAGCGGAGCTGATCGGCCGTTTCTACGACGGACTGGAACGCTTCACCCCCGACCTGGTGTCCTGGAACGGCGGCGGTTTTGATCTGCCGGTGCTGCAGTACCGCGCGCTGCACGCCGGCGTTCGCGCGGAGCGTTACTGGGAGACCGGCGAGTCGGATACCGCATTCCGCTACAACAATTACCTGTCGCGCTTTCATTGGCGCCACATGGACCTGATGGACATCCTGGCCGGTTTCCAGGGGCGCGCGCGGGCGCCATTGGTTGAAGTCGCGGCATTGCTGGGTCTGCCCGGCAAGCTCGGTTTTTCCGGCGCCCAGGTCTGGGATGCCTGGCAGGCCGGGCAGATCGTCCGCATCCGCCAGTACTGCGAAACCGACGTACTGAACACCTATCTGATCTACCTGCGCTTTGAACTGATGCGCGGTCGGTTCACCCCGCAACACTACGAAGAGGAGGTTGCGCGGGTGAAGACGCTGCTGGGCGGCAGCACTGAACCGCACTTCGTCGAGTTTCTGCGTGCCTGGGAGGCTCTCGCATGAGCCGGCGGGCGAAGATCGTGGCCGAGCCGGAGCAGGGCAGGGTCGCGGCGCTCACCCATGAGGGGGAAGGCATCGTTCGCGAGGGTAAGGCGGCGTTCGTGGGCGGTGCACTGCCCGGGGAGGTGATTCGATTCCGACGCATGCGCCGTCACCGCGGCCACGATGAGGGACAGCTGCTGGAAGTGATCGAACCTTCCGCCGATCGCGTCATCCCGCGCTGCAGCCACTTCGGCGTGTGCGGCGGGTGCGCCCTGCAGCATCTGTCGGCGGATCGGCAGATAGAAGCCAAGGAGCGCGAGCTTCGCGATGCTCTCGAACGCGTGGCCAAGGCGACCCCGCAACGCTGGCTGCCGCCGTTGCGCGGCCCGCAATGGGGCTATCGACGTCGCGCCCGGCTGGGCGTGCGGTACGTGACCAAGAAGGGTCGCGTGGTCGTGGGATTTCGCGAGCGGCTCGCGCCCCTGATCGCGGCCCTGGATCACTGCGAGGTGTTGGACGCTCCGCTGGGCACGCTCATCGAACCCCTGTCGGTGATGCTGACGGGCCTGGCGAGCCGCGAGCAGATCCCGCAGATCGAAGTCGCCATTGCCGAAAACACCACCGCGCTGGTCTTCCGGGTGCTGTGCCCGCTGCCCGAGGGCGATATTGCTGCGCTGCGGGATTTTGCAAAGCAGCATTCATTGCGAATCTACCTGCAAACCGGTGGCCCGGGCTCCGTGGCACCCCTGGACGACGGCGCCGATATCGAACCGCTCCGCTATTCACTGCCGGAGTTCAGCGTGGTCTATGACTTCGCGCCAACGGACTTCGTGCAGATCAATGCCGCGATCAATCAGGCAATGGTCTCGCAGGTGATAGCGCTGCTGGAACTGAATTCGCAATCCCGGGTGCTGGATCTGTACTGCGGGTTGGGCAATTTCACCCTGCCGCTCGCCCGTCGCGCCGGCGCGGTGCTCGGGATTGAGGGCGACGCCGCCCTGGTGTCGCGGGCACGACATAATGCACAGATGAATGGCCTGACCAACGCGCAATTTGTAGCTGCGGACCTGACTCAACCAATACCGCCGAGCGCGCCGTACCTGGCGCAGGGTTTCAGTCATGTGGTGCTGGACCCGCCGCGCGCGGGGGCTTTGGAGGTAATGCCAACCATCGCACATCTCGCACCGGGCAAAGTCGCTTACATTTCATGTCATCCGGGGAGCCTCGCGCGGGACATCGCTGTGCTGGTTCACGAATTCGGTTTTTCGCTGTGCGCCACGGGGGTGCTGGATATGTTTCCGCACACCACCCATGTGGAGTCGCTGGCGGTTCTGACGCCGCCAAAAAGGTAAGTCGAGGCAATGACGACATGACGCTCGGTCCGCTGATGATCGATCTGGTAGGACTCAACGTCCTGCCGGAGGAGCGCGACATGCTCGCGCATCCGCTCGTCGGCGGGGTGATCCTGTTTGCCCGCAATTACGCAAATCCCGAGCAGCTGCTGCAGTTGACGCGCGACATTCATGCCGTGCGCAGTCCGCCGCTGCTCATCGCGGTCGATCACGAGGGCGGTCGCGTGCAGCGCTTCCGCACCGGCTTCTCAGCTCTGCCGGCGGCGCGTCGTATCGGTCAGCTGTTTGACACTGACCGCTCCAGCGGCCTCGCCGCCGCGCGCAGCATGGGTTGGCTGATGGCAGCGGAGCTGCGCGCGCATGGTGTCGATCTGTCCTTCGCGCCCACCGTGGACCTGGACTACGGACTGAATGAAGCCATCGGTGATCGCGCACTGCATTCGACGGCCGAGGTGACCGGGCAGCTGGCGGTCGCGTACATGATGGGAATGCGCGATGCCGGCATGGCGGCGACGGCCAAACATTTTCCGGGTCATGGCGCGGTCGCCGCCGACTCACACGTTTCACTGCCCGTCGACCGTCGCCGCTTGGCCGATCTGGATCAGGATCTGGCGCCGTACCGTCTGCTCATCGCCAATGGGCTGCCCGGCGTGATGGTCGCGCACATCCTGCTGCCAGCCGAGGATGCGGCAGCGCCGGCCAGTCTCTCGGCGCGCTGGATCCGCGGGGTGCTGCGCACTGAGCTGAACTTTCAGGGTGCGATTTTCACTGACGATCTGAGCATGGGCGCGGTGGCCGTCGGCAGCGGCATTGTCGAGCGCTGCCAACGCGCGCTCACCGCCGGCTGCGACATGTTGCTGGTGTGCAATGATCCGGCATCACGCGCGCAGGCATTGGCGGGCCTCACGGCGAGCCCCGATCCGGCCTCGCAGCTGCGCCTGGTGCGCATGCGCGGCAGCGAGCGGCTTTCGCCCGGCCAGTTGCGCGACTTGCCGGCCTGGAGCGCCGCCCAGGAATTGCTCAGCCGGCTGGCTGCGGCTCCGGTTCTGTCGCTCACGGCGGCGGGCGCATGAGCACTGTGTCCGAAAGCGGCTGGCGCGACATCGTCGATCAGTCGCCGGAGGGCATCGTTGTGTGCGATGCAACCGCGCCGGACTGCCCGGTGGTGTATGCCAACGCGGCATTCCTGCAGTTGTCGGGCTATCCACTGACCGCCCTGATGGGGCGCAATCTGCGACTGCTGCAGGGAAGCGATCTGGATCAGGAAGGTCGCCAGCGCATTCGTGAAGCGCTGTCGCGCGGGGAACCGTGCCGTGTCCTCATGCGCAACTATCGACCCGATGGCGCGCAGTACTGGAACGAAATACTGATCCAGCCGGTGCGTGACGCGTCGGGTAAGCTGGTCCAATGGATCGGCTATCACCGTGATACGCGCGAACGGTTGCGCACGGCCGAGAAGCTGCCGCTGGCGGGTCTTCCGGCATGGATGCGCGAGGATCGGCTGACGGGTCTGCATTCGCGCGCGTATTTCGAAGAGCTGCTGCAGCGGGACTGGAATGTCGCGCAGCGCGAGGGCCATGAAATCGGTCTGACGTTTCTGGATATCGACGACCTGGGCACGTACAACGAAATTTTTGACAAGGCCAGCGGCGATGCCTGCATTCGCCGGGTTGCGCGAGTGATTACCGGTTCTTATCGCCGCAGCGGCGACCTGATCGGTCGTTGGAACGGCGGGACGTTCGCGGTACTGACCCAGGCCAATACTTCGGTCACGGCGGATGACTATGCGCGCGTGGTGTTGCAGCGGGTCCGTGACCTGCTGATCCATCATCCCAGGGCCACCGCGAGCGGCCGGTATGTGACCCTCAGTGCCGGTGCCTGCACGCTGGTCCCACCGCGCGACCTGTCGTTGCCGGCGTTCATCGATGCCTGTGCCAACGCCATGCAGCGTGCCAAGGGCAAGGGCAAGAACACGGCCTGTGCGAGCGAGGCGGCTGACTTCGAGAAATCCCAGGATGCGGGTGCTGCGGCCAAGGCGGCTGCCGCTGCGGCGATCTGAAGGCGCCTTCAGCGCCCGGCGCGCCGCGCCCCCTGGGCGGGCACGATCAGCGCGATCACGCCGAAGGCGGGTGAATCATAGTAGTTGCGTTCGTAGAACTTCACCCGGTGGTTGTCGTTCAGCACAAAGGTCGTGTCGGGCGCAGCTCCCAGACCTGCCGGTGGCATCGCGACCGTCAGGTTCAGCGCAAAGCCCAGATGCAGGAACTGGCCACGCTCCAAGGTCACGGTGCCGGCCAGCATAGGGTTGTCAAATCCCAGCTGCTGCAGGCTCATGCTCTCATGCGCGCCCCAGGGACTGGCGGTCTGTGCCCAACCCAGATGTGCGATGGGGACATAGGCACCACTGGATTTGATGCGCGCCTCAAGATCTCCGAGCTGGAATTCGGCTGGCGTGAGCGCGCGGACGAATCGGGTAGCCGGCGCCGGGCCCGCAGTGTCACTTGCCGGCGCGCCGGTTTCCCCCTCCGCAGCAGCCGGCACCGCCGGAGCCCGCGCCGCCTCGCCGCTCCAATCCTCGGGCGTGCCAAGCGTGGCGTTGGTGCGAAAGACAATGACTTCGACGTTATAGACCGTGGGTCCGGCGGGCGCCGCAGCCGGCGCCGGATGCGGCTCGGCCGGTGCCGGCTGCTGCGCCTGGCTGATGCCCCATAGCTGACAGGAGAACAGGCATGCGGCCAGGCAGAAGTCTCGCAGTCTCATGGGTCGAATCGTATCATGCGCTCCGGCCGCTGAAGCGCTGCAGCAGATCCTGGGCATAGTCGAAACGCTTCGCAACCTCGCCAAGCTGTGAGGTAACCCGCAGTTTCAGCGAGCCCTCCAGGCGCAGCTCTTTCGGAAACTTCTGGATCAGGCGGATGACGACCGCCGGGTCGAGCGCATTCTTCTCTTCGAACAGCACGTGGCCGCCGCCGGCGGCCAGATCCAGGCGCCGCACCCCAAGTTCCCGCGCGCGCAGCTTCAGTCGGGCCACCTTGAGCAGATTGCCGGCGGCCGCGGGCAGTTCGCCGAAGCGATCAACGAGTTCGGCGGTGAGTTCCTCGAGGCCCGCGGCATCCGCCGCGGCAATCCTCTTGTACAGGGCCAGTCGGACATGGACGTCCGCGACGTAATCATCGGGCAGGAAAGCCGGCACGTGCAGTTCGACCTCGGTGCGTGCCGCCAAAGGCTTGTCCAGCTGCGGCTCGCGTCCGTCCTTGAGGGCCTCGACCGCCCGCTCGAGCATGTCGAGAAACATCGCCAGGCCGACTTCGCTCAATTCACCGCTCTGGGACTCGCCGAGCAACTCGCCGGCGCCGCGGATTTCCAGATCATGGGTGGCCAGGACGAAGCCGGCGCCAAGATTTTCCAGCGACTCGATGGCATCGAGGCGCTTGACGGCATCGGCGGTGAGCTGCTTGCGCGGCGGTACGATGAGGTAGGCGTAGGCGCGGTGATGCGAGCGGCCGACGCGGCCGCGCAGCTGATGCAGCTGCGCCAGGCCGAAGCGGTCGGCGCGGTCGATCATGATGGTGTTGGCCGTCGGCACATCGATACCGCTTTCAATGATGGTCGTGCACAATAGGACGTTGAAGCGCCGATGGTAGAAATCCACCATCAGCTGTTCCAGTTCGCGCTCGCGCATCTGTCCGTGCGCGATGCGCACATCGGCCTGCGGCACCAGTGCGCGCAGGCGGGCCGCGACCTTGTCGATATCGCGGATTTCATTGTGGACGAAGTACACCTGTCCACCGCGCCGCAGCTCGCGCATCAGCGCTTCGCGGATGGTCGCATCCTGCCATTCTGAAACGAAGGTCTTGATGGCCAGCCGCCCGACCGGCGGTGTTGTGATCAGCGACAGGTCGCGCAGGCCGCCCAATGCCATGTTCAGTGTGCGCGGAATCGGCGTCGCCGTGAGGGTCAGGACGTGCACCTCGGCGCGCAACGCCTTGAGCTTCTCCTTGTCACGGACGCCGAAGCGGTGCTCCTCATCGATGATGATGAGTCCGAGCTCGCGGAAGCGCACGTTCGCGTGCAGCAGGCGATGCGTCGCGATGACGATATCGACCTTGCCCTGTTCGATGCCCTCGATGACCGCATCGCTTTCCTTGGCCGTGCGAAAGCGCGACAGCGCTTCGATGCGCACCGGCCAGTCGGCGAAGCGATCGCGGAAGTTGGCCAGGTGCTGCTGTGCGAGCAGGGTGGTCGGCACCAGTACGACGACCTGGCGGCCGGCCTGCACGGCGACGAATGCGGCACGCATCGCAACCTCGGTCTTGCCGAAGCCGACATCGCCACAGACGATGCGGTCCATGGCCTGCGACATGGCGAGGTCCTGCAGCACCTTGCGGATCGCATCGGTCTGGTCCTCGGTCTCCTCGAATGGAAACGCGTTGGCGAAGGCCTGGTATTCGATTTCGCGCAGCGCAAGGCTGGCGGCCTTCTGGGCGCGGCGGCGCGCGTACAGATCGAGCAGCTCCGCGGCGATGTCGCACACCTGCTCGGCGGCGCGCTTCTTGGCCTTGGCCCATTGGTCGGTGCCGAGCTTGTGCAGCGGCGCGTTCTCGGGTGCGCTGCCTGTATAGCGGCTGATCAGGTGCAGGGCGTGCACCGGCACATAGATGCGATCCCCACCCTGGTATTCGAGGACCAGGAACTCCCCCGGATTGCCGGCAATTTCCATGGCCATGAGGCCGACGAAGCGGCCGACGCCATATTCCTCGTGCACCACCGGCGAGCCGGGATTGAGGTCGGTGAGATCGCGCAGGATCGCCTGCGGATCCGAGGCTGAACGCCGGCGCCGCCGCTCCTGGCTGGCGCGCGCGCCGAACAGCTGCGACTCGGACAGCACGGCGATGCGCGGGCTCTGCAGCTGCAGCCCTCCGACATCCGGTGCCACGGCCAGTGCCAGGCGTGCCTCCCCGTTCGCGAAGCTCGCCCAGTCGGGAACGACGGTCACACCGGTGGTGTGTGGCCGCAGCATCTCCTGCAGTACTTCGCGCCGACCCGGGGAGTCCGCCGCGATCAGCACCCGGCCATCGAAGCCGTTGAGGAAACTGGCCAGCGGCGCGAGCGGCTCGGCGGCGCGCGGATCGATGCGCAGGTCGGGAGGAGGCGTGGTCGGCAGATTAATGACGCTGTCATCAGGATGCAGCGCGAGGTCGGCCTTGAAGCTCTCCAGGGTGATGCTGGTGAGCGGTTCGGCGGCCTGCGACAGTTCCTGCGGCGTCAGGAACAGCTCGTGCGGCGCGAGAATCGGACGCTCGATGTCGTGGCGGCGCTCTTCGTAGCGATGCTCAATATCGCTCCACAGCTGCTGCAGGGCCGGCACGGCGCCATTGTCGTGCACGATCACCGCATCGCGCGGCAGGTAATCGAAAAGCGAGGCGGTGGTGTCGAAGAACAGCGGCATGTAGAACTCGACGCCCGGCGGGGCCAGTCCCTCGCTCACGCCTCGATAGACACTGGAAAGGGTTGGATCGCCCTCGAAACGCGTCCGGTAGCGGCGCCGGAAGCCCTTGATGCTCTCCGGATCCAGAGGCACTTCCCGCGCCGGCAGCATCCGCACGCTGCGCACTGAATCCAAGGAGCGCTGCGTCTCCGGGTCGAAGCTGCGGATGGCCTCGATTTCGGTACCAAACAGGTCGATGCGCAGCGGCGCTTCGGTGCCCATCGGAAACACATCCAGCAGCGAGCCGCGTACCGCGAATTCGCCCGGCGCCGTCACCTGGCCGACGCTGGCATAGCCGGCATCGACCAATCGCTGCCGAAAGGGCTCGACGCTGAGCGTCTGGCCCACCGCCAGGTCGAAGGCGCGGCCCCGCACATAGGCGACCGGCGGCAGACGCTGCAACAGGGTGTCGGCCGCCAGGATCAGGCAGCCGCCACGCGCATCGGGCAGCTCGAACAGGGTCTGCAGCCGCCGTGAGGTGATGTCCGGGTGGGGGGAGAACAGGTCGTAGGGCAGGATCTCCCAATCCGGGAGGGGCATCAGCGCCTGGGTGGCGGCCTTGCCGCCTTGGAAGAAGGCGATTTCCGCCGCCAGGCGCTCCATTTCACGCGCGCCGGCGGTCACCACGACGTAGAGGCGCGAGTCATTGTGCATGCACTCGGCCAGGGCCAGGGCGGTCGCGCTGCCGTGCAGCTGCTGCCAGCGCACGTGGCGCCGGCCGCTATTGGGTCGAAGAAGTTTGAGCAGGGATGACATCGAAGGCCATGGCGCAGCGCAGAACGCGGCAGCTTACCGGGCGCGGGCGCGTATACAAGGCCCGATTGGGGGCCGGGAGGCCTCGATCAGCTGCCGGTCACGACCGTGTCGATGACGCGATCACCCTCGAAAAATACCGAAAAGCCCGGATAATCCCAGCGGGTGATGGGTGGCTTGCCCACCGTGGGATGGCGATTGGCCGGGGGGCCAAACTGCTTTTCGACGGTCTTCATGAGCGCCCCGCGGGCCGGCTGGGGCGTGTTCGTCGGGGCCACCGCGACCTTGCCGTCATCGACCACAAGTTCGGCATGCGCCACGCGGCTGTGGGCAAAACCAGCTGCGCCGGTGAGACACAGCAGGGAAACCAGGGCATGGATTTTCATGGCAGCTCCATCATCCGACCCGGGTAACTATAGCACCGGGGGGCAATCTGTTAAAGCCGGCGGCAGCCGGGCCGGCCCGGATTTGTGACACAGGTCCCCAGCTGCACCAGCGAGGGGCGCCGCTGTGGTTAAATGCAGCGGGTGTTTCACCCCTTTGCGCCGTACGTCGGACTGCGCTATGTGCGCGCCCGTACCCACAAATTTTTCGTGTCTTTCATCACCTGGGTGTCTTTGCTCGGTGTCGGACTGGGGGTGGCCGCGCTGATCGTCATCCTCTCCGTGATGAACGGCTTCGAGGGTGAACTTCGCGACCAATTGCTGCAGCTGAGCGCCCACGCCCGGGTCGTTCCGGCGCCGGGGGCGAACGGGCCGGAAGACGAGGCGGGATGGAATGCCATGGCGGCCAGGCTGCGCACCGCGCCCGGGGTGGTCGGGGTCGCCCCCTACGTTGAGGTTCAGGCCCTGGCCGTGCATCCGCCGGACATGCTGCCGGTGGTATTGCGGGGCATCGACCCGGCAAGTGAGAGTTCGGTCAGCGATATCGCCAAGGTGCTGCGCGAGGGCAGCCTCAAGGATCTTGGCGTCGGGGAGGATCATGTACTGATCGGAGAGGTGATCGCCCGACAGCTCGGGATTGCGCGCGGTGATGCGCTGACACTTCTGGTTCCCATGATCTCCGCAGACGGCACCCCATCGCCAAAACTGCGCGAGGTGCGGGTGGCGGGGGACTTCGATGCCGGCGTGCAGGAGCAGGACGGCGCGCTGCTGCTCGCGAACTTCACCGATGTACGCGCGATGGGTGCGGCGGCCAGCGACATGGGGCTGCACCTGCGCTACGCGGATCCGATGACCGCACCGGCCATGAGTCTGGCGCTGCGCCCGTTGCTGCCCGCGAACCTGCAGATCATCGACTGGACCGTGGATAACGCCAGTTACTTCCGGGCCATCCGCATCGAGAAGACCATGATGTCGCTGATCCTGCTGCTGATCGTGGCGGTCGCGGCCTTCAACATCGTGGCCATGCTGGTCATGACGGTCACGGACAAGCGCAACGATATCGCGATCCTGCGTACGCTCGGGGCCTCCCCGCGCACCGTAATGGGCGTCTTCATGACCCAGGGCCTGGTCATCGGCTGGGTGGGTGTCGCGATGGGCGTGGTGCTGGGCGTGCTGCTCACCCTCAACATGGACCATGTCCAGCCGTTCCTGGAGCACACGTTCGGATTTCATCTCTTTGATCCGGCGGTCTATGCGGTCACGACCATTCCGACCGATCTGCAGGTGCGCAACGTGGTGTGGATTGCGGTCGCGGCCCTGGTGCTGACCCTGCTCGCGACGCTGTATCCGGCGCTGCGGGCCTCGCGCGTGCCCCCGGCGGAGGCGCTGCGCTATGAATAGTCCCGGCTACGAATGGCTGATCGGCACCCGCTATCTCAGTGGCGCACGCCGGCAGGGCTTCATTTCCTTCGTCGCCGTGATGTCCGTGTTGGGCCTGGTGCTCGGGGTCGCCGTGCTCATCGTGGTGCTGTCGGTGATGAATGGGTTCGAGCGCGAATTGCGCAGCCGGATCCTCAGCGTCACGGGGCACGCGACCATCAGCGGCCTGCAGGGCACATTTTCGGACTGGCCAGCGGCGCGCGCGAAAGCCATGCGCAATCCCGAGGTGCTGGCGGCGGTGCCGTATATCCGTGCGCAGGCCATGCTGGCAAATCCGCATGGCAAGCACGTCATCGGCGCGGAGATCCGCGGTGTCGTGCCGCAGCTTGAGCGCACAGCCACCGGTCTTGCGCAGCGTTTCACCCAGGGCAACATCGATCAGCTGCAGTCGGGCAGCTATCACATCGTGCTCGGATCGGCGTTGGCCGCGGCGCTGGACGCGAAGGTCGGGGATTCAGTGGTGCTGATGGCACCGGAAGCGACCGCCACGCCGAGCGGGCTGCAGCCGCGCCTGCGTCGTTTTCAGGTCACCGGCATATTCAGCTCCGGCATGTATGAATACGACCGCGGACTTGCGCTCATTGAGATTCACGATGCGGCGCGCATCTACCGCATGGGGGACAATGTCACCGGTCTGCGCCTGGCGATTCGCGATCCGTGGCGGGCGCCCGTGCTGGTGAAAAAGGTGGCCGAGAGCCTCGGCGGAGGGGTCTACGTCAGCGACTGGACCACCAGCCATGAAAACTTCTTCAGTTCCATCACCGTCATGAAGTCGATTCTGTTCGTGATTCTGCTGATGATCGTCGGCGTCGCGGCGTTCAATATCATTGCGACGCTGGTCATGATCGTCAAAGAAAAGCGCTCCGATATCGCCATCCTGCGTACTTTGGGTGCGGGGCCCATGAACATGCTGACCACATTCGCCATTCAAGGCGTGCTGATCGGGCTTACCGGAACGGTCTTGGGCGCAGCGCTCGGCGTGGTGGTCGCCCATAATCTGGAGAACTGGGTCCACGACCTCGAGCATCTGCTCGGCACGCATTTCCTCGACGCGAGTGTGTACAACATGAGTGATCTGCCCGCGTATGTTGAGCCCGTCGATGTGATACGGGTGTGTGCCGTGGCACTTGCCCTATGCGTCCTGGCCACGCTGTACCCGGCCTGGCGAGCCTCGCGAACCGCACCCGCGGAGGCCTTGCGACATGACTGAGGCGGCATTGCAGGCCATTGAAGTGTGCAAGAGTTTCCGGCAGGGACCGGAAACTTTGAACGTCCTCGCCGGTGCCAGCCTGCACATCGCCGCGGGCGAGCGTCTCGCCATTGTCGGCGCCTCAGGATCGGGCAAGACGACGCTGCTGCAGATCCTGGGTGGGCTCGACAAGCCCAGTTCCGGGCGGGTGCTGGTCGCAGGGCGCGACATTCATCAGATGGGCGAGCGTGAACGGGGTCGGCTGCGCAACCAGTCCTTGGGTTTCGTCTACCAGTTCCACCATCTGTTGCCGGAATTTTCGGCCCTCGAGAATGTTGCCATGCCGCTGCTGGTGCGCCGGACCGCCGTCGCCGAAGCGCGCCGTCGGGCAAGCACGATCCTGGAGCGGGTGGGACTGGGACAGCGCCTGACGCATCGCCCACATCAGCTGTCGGGGGGCGAGCGGCAGCGTGCCGCCGTGGCCCGTGCGCTGGTGACCGAGCCGGCCGTCGTGCTGGCCGATGAGCCCACCGGCAATCTGGATGGCGTGAATGCCGCACAGGTATTCGCCTTGATGCTCGAACTGAACCGCGAGCGGCAGACGAGCCTGGTGGTCGTGACCCATGACCCGCGCCTGGCGGCCCGGATGGACCGCATTCTGACCATCGAGGGGGGCGTCCTGCGCGAGACGACCTAGAGCGAGGGCGTGCGCTGGGTGTGCCGAATGCTGCGCCGGTGCAGTACCTGCCGGCGCCAGATGAACTCCAAGGTCAGCCACCCACAGATGCCGCACACCACTGCGCACGCCAGGCAGCCGATCAGGAAGGGCTTCCACATCGGCCCCAGACCGTGCTGCAGCCAGTCCCAGCTGAGTCGAAAGCCAAATCGGTGCACCGGAGCCCCGCTCATCGCGGCCCCGACCCGGTAGGCACAGTAGTAGATGGGCACCATGGTCACGGGATTCACCAGCAGCGTCGTGGCGATGATGGTCGGGAAATTGATGCGCCAGGTGATGGCCACCAGGGCCGCCAGCGGCAGATGCACGGGCAGCGGCATGAAGCAGATGGCCAATCCCGCGCCGAACCCGGCGGTGACACCGCGTCGGTGCAGGGTCCACAGCTTCGGATCCGAGATGCGCGGCCCGAATACCCGCAGCGGCCAACGCTCCAGGAGCGTGTGCGGGTCCGGCATGAACTTCTTGATCCACTGACGGGGCATCGGGTCGCGACTCTAGCAGAGCCGCCTTGAGCCCGGGGGGCGCTCCGGTATGATGTGACGCCGAATCAGTTTGGCGGGCGAGGGATGCAATCGGATGTGGGAAATCGTACGGGCCGGCGGCCCGTTCATGTGGCCGATCGTCCTGTGCTCGGTGGTGGCCGCGGGCATAATTCTCGAGCGGCTGTGGACGCTGCAGGAACAGCGAGTGCTGCCGCGGGACCTGATCCGGCGCGTACGCCAGCTGGTGGAGGCCGATCAGGTCAATGAGAAGGTGATCGCCGCCCTGGAGCAGAACTCGCCCCTGGGGCGCGTGTTGGCCGCAGGGCTGGCCAGCCGCCACCGCAGTCGGGAAATCATGATGGAGCGCCTGGAGGACGCCGGCCGGCATGTCGTGCACGATCTGGAGCGCTTCCTCAACACCCTGGGCACGATCGCCAGCACCTCACCGCTCTTGGGTCTGCTCGGCACCGTGACCGGCATCATCAAGTCCTTCAACGCCCTGCAGGCCGGGGCCGCGGGCGATCCGCGCATGCTCTCAGGAGGCATCGGCGAGGCCCTGATCGCCACCGCAGCGGGCCTGTGCGTCGCCATACCGGCTCTGATCGCCTACCGCTACCTGCGCGGCCGGGTCGAGAGCTTCGTCGTGGAGATGGAGAAGGCCGCCATCCGCCTGGCAGATGTCGTGGAGGGCGCCGGACGCGAACACGGCGGCCAGGATCGCCCGGCCCTGGATCGGCCCCTGCAGGAGACGGCGCCCGCGCCCAGACCGATCGCGGCCAGCGGTTCAGGTGGCCGATGAACCTGCGCCCGCGGCGCGTCGAAGACCCGGAGATCAACCTGGTCTCGCTGATCGATGTGGTCCTGATGATGGTGGTGTTCTTCATGCTCTCCAGTTCGCTGGTGGACGAGGGGCGCATCAAGGTGCATTTGCCGCAGGCCCGGGACGTGCCCACCGGCAAGCCACCGGCCGAGCCGCTGGTGGTGTCGGTCACCCAGCAGGGCAGTTACCTCGTTAATGGTCACGAACTGATCAATTCCAGTCCGGATACGCTGCGCGCGGCGCTGCTGAAGGAAGCCGGCACGGATCGCACCATGCGGGTAACCCTGCGCGCGGATGCGCGCACCACCCACCAGTCGGTGATCACCGCCATGGATGTGCTGGGCAGGCTGGGATTTGCGGAACTGAATATCGCAACGGTGCGCCAGGATGTCGCACCTGCAGCGGACACGAAATGACGCAGGACTCGGGGCCGGAGCAGACCCGCCCGCTGACCGTCTATCTGCGGCTGCTGCGCTACGTCAAACCCTATCGCGGCGCGTTCGCGCTCGGCATGACCGGCGGACTTGCCTACGCGCTCGCCATGGCGGCCTTCGCCCCGTATGCCCGGCATTTTACCGACGGCACACTGACCCACAGTGATCCGCGCACCATCATCTGGCTGCCGGTAGCCGCGGTTGGATTGCTGTTCCTGCGCAGCATCGGGGATTTCACCCAGACCTACTTCACCGGATATGTCTCGCGCCGCGTCGTCACGAATCTGCGCCAACAGGTGTTTGACGCCATCCAGCGCCTGCCGATTGCCTACTTTGACCGCAACTCCAGCGGCCACCTCCTGTCGCGTCTGACGTTCAACGTCGAGCAGGTCGGCACGACTACATCGGACTCAGTGGTCATGATGGTGCGCTCTGCCATGCAGATCTGCATCGTGCTCGGCTACGCGATGTACCTGAACTACAAACTCACCATCATGGCCCTGGTGATGGCGCCGGTGATGGGTTGGCTGGTCTCGCGCATCAATCACTACTTCCGGCGCTATGCCCGACGTATCCAGGACTCGATGGGCGATGTCACCCGGGTTGCCAAGGAGAGCTTTGAGGCGCCGCGACTGATCAAGATCTACAACGCCGAGGCGCATCTCGGACGCCAGTTCGGCGTCGTCAATGAGAACAATCGCCGTTCATACATGCGCCTGATCCTCACCAAGGGGCTGTCGAATCCGATCGTCCAGACGATCAACTCCATCGGCATGGCGTTCGTTCTGGCACTGGCGATTTCCGCGGTCGTCCACGGCCGGATGACGCTCGGCGAACTGTTTGGATTCATCGTTGCCCTGGCGCAGGTTTCGCAGCCGGTGCAGCAGTTCATCGGTGTCATCGGTCAAACCCAGCAGGGCATCGCCGCGGCGCAGAATCTGTTCGAGCTGCTGGATGAACCGGCTGAGCCGCAAACCGGTGGGATCGTCCTCGGACGGGTGCGCGGTGATGTGCAGTTCGACAAAGTGTCGTTCTCCTATGAGCGCGGCAAGGGGCCTGCGCTGGAGGATCTGACTCTGGATGTGCCCGCAGGGCAGCAGATCGCGATCGTCGGTCGCTCGGGAAGCGGTAAGTCGACGCTGGTCAGCCTGTTGCCGCGCTTCCATGACGTGCTGGCGGGGGCGGTGCGCATCGATGGCCACGATGTGCGCGAATACACCCTGCACAGCCTGCGCGAGCAGATCGCGGTGGTCAGCCAGGAAGTCGTCCTGTTCGATGACACCATCCGCAACAACATTGCGTTCGGCCGCACGGCCGATGCGCAGGCCATCGAGGGCGCCGCCGATGCTGCGCATGTGCTGGAGTTCGCGCATGCATTGCCCAAGGGCCTGGACACCATGGTCGGGGACCGCGGCGTGCTGCTGTCGGGCGGGCAGCGCCAGCGCATCGCCATCGCCCGTGCGCTGTTGAAGAATGCGCCCATCCTGATTCTTGACGAGGCCACTTCGGCTCTGGACACCGAGGCCGAGCGTCACATCCAGGCGGCGCTCGCGCAGCTGGTTCGCAACCGCACGACGTTCGTGATTGCCCATCGACTGTCCACGGTGGAGCAGGCGGACCGCATCATCGTGCTGGAGAACGGCCGTCTTATTGAGACCGGGACTCACGCGCAGCTGCTCGCGCATGGCGGGCTGTACGCGCAGTTGCACGCACTGCAGTTCACGAGCTGAGGCGACGGCATATGCCGATGCAGGAGCGTTTGAACCGGATCTGGTACGACGCCGCCTTCGGCCAGAGCCTGCTCATGCCCCTGTCGTGGGTCTACGGTCGGGTTGCGGCCGCCAGACGCCGCGCCTTTGCCTCCGGTACGCGGATGGCGACGCGCGTGTCCTGCCCGGTGGTCGTGGTGGGCAACCTGTCCGTTGGCGGCACCGGCAAGACGCCGGTCGTCGCATGGCTTGCATGGCAGCTGGGCACGCTCGGCAGGAAGGTCGGCATTGCCTCGCGCGGATACGGCTCGGCGGGCCTCGGGGGTCAGGAGGTCGATCCGGCGGGTGACTGGCGCATCTTTGGCGACGAACCGGTGCTGCTGCGCCGGCGCACGGGCGTCCCGGTGGTCGTGGATGCGGATCGCGTGGCCGCCGCGCAGCGCCTCATCGGACTGGGCGCCGAGGTCATCGTCAGTGACGATGGGCTGCAGCATCTGCGTCTGGCGCGGGACTTTGAACTGGTGGTCATCGACGGCGCGCGCGGACTCGGCAACGGCCGGTTGCTGCCCGCCGGTCCGCTGCGCGAATCGGCCGCACGTCTGGAAACGGTGGATGCCATCGTGATCAACGGCGATCCGAAACCGGGCCTGCTCGAGACCCTGCGGGGGCTGGGAGCGCCTCGACCGCTGTTCATGCGCATGGTTCCTTCGGCGCTGGAGCCGGTACGCGGCACGGAAGAGCAGCGACCCGGCGCGGCGTTATGGGGCCAGCGGCTCGAGGATCTGCGTGGCGCTCGAGTGCACGCGGTGGCCGGGATCGGCAACCCGAGGCGGTTCTTCGACCTGCTCGAATCGTACGGCCTGCAGGTGACGCCGCATGCCTTCGCCGACCATCACGCCTTCACGGCCCGCGACCTGGATTTGCCGGGGAAATTGCCCATCCTGATGACCGAGAAGGATGCCGTGCGCTGTGCGGCCTTCGCCAGTGAGCGCTTAGGCTTCGTGCCGGTCACGGCACAGTTTTCCCCGGAAGATGCGCAGACCCTGCTGGTGAAGGTCAATGCCCGCTGCGTTCGTGCCGCTGCGACCGGAACCGGATAAAGTGTGAGCCATGGATACCAAACTTCTGGACATCATGGCCTGCCCGGTGTGCAAGGGTCCGCTGCAGTACCGCCGCAGCGAACAGGTGCTGGTATGTCGCCTGGACCGGCTCAGCTATCCGATTCGCGATGGCGTTCCGGTCATGCTCGAGGAGGAGGCGCGGCAGCTGGCCGCCGATGATCCATTGCTGGACCGCTAGCAACAATGTTCCGCGTCGTCATACCCGCGCGGTTTGACTCGGCCCGCCTGCCCGGCAAGGTACTGCTGCCGATTGGCGGCCGGCCCATGCTGCAGTGGGTGTGCGAACGGGCATTGGCAGCCGGTGCCGAGCGGGTCGTCGTGGCGACGGA
The DNA here is from genome assembly GCA_036498905.1 of Steroidobacteraceae bacterium. Lineage (GTDB taxonomy): Bacteria > Pseudomonadota > Gammaproteobacteria > Steroidobacterales > Steroidobacteraceae > DAIDKA01. The sequence continues at coordinate 48,502 of DASYER010000078.1, forward strand.
CGATCCGCGCGTCGAGGCGGCAGCCGTGCAGGCGGGTGTGGAGTGCGTCATGACTTCCAGCGCCCACCTTTCCGGAACCGATCGGATCGCGGAGGTGGCCGCCACATTGCAGTGGGCGCCGCAGGACATCATCGTCAACTTGCAGGGTGACGAGCCGCTCATGCCACCGGCGCTGATCGGCCAGGTCGCACGCGTGCTGCAGGAGCACCCGGATGCGGATATCGCCACGCTGGCCGCGCCGATAACGTCGGCGGCGGAGTTCCTCGATCCCAATGCCGTCAAGGTGGTCCTGGCGGCGGATGGCCGCGCGCTGCTGTTTTCGCGTGCACCGATACCCTGGGACCGCGATGGTGCCGTGGGCGCGGTTCCGGGACCCGACAGCTACCAGCAGGCGCTGCGTCACATCGGCTTGTACGCCTATCGCCTGCGCTCGCTGCTGCGCATCGCACAGTTGCCGCCGGCGCCGCTGGAGCTGCGCGAGAAGCTCGAACAACTGCGCGCGCTCGCGCACGGCATGCAGATCCGGGTCGCGATTGCGGCCGAGCGGCCCGGAGTGGATGTGAATACCCCGGCCGATCTTGAGCGGATCAGGGCACTGTTGGAGTGAACATCATGGGTCAGCGTGCGTCGGCGGCGGTATTGATCGGGGTCGCAACGGTACTTGGCGGCGCGGTCCGCGCGCAACCGACCCAGGAAGTGCCCAACATTGCGCAGCTGGAGCAGCAGGCCACGCAGCTGGCCGACATTGCGGCCATCAAGCGCCTGCAGCGTGCTTACGGTTACTACCTGGATCGCTCCGACTGGGACAACATCGTCGATCTGCTGACGGATGATGCGACGCTGGAGTACGGGCCGGCAGGCGTATTCGTCGGCAAGGCGCATGCACGTGCGTTGCTGTATGCAATCGGCTACGGCAAGTCCGGGCTGCGCCCACAGCAGCTGCGCGAGCATGTGCAGCTGCAGCCCGTTATCTCACTGGCGAGCGACGGCCACTCCGCCAAGGGTCGCTGGCGCGCGCTGATGCTGCTGGGCCAGTTCCACGAATACGCGCGCTGGCAGAGCGGCCCGTACGAGTGCGAATACCGCAAGGAGCACGGCGTCTGGAAGATCAGCAAGATCCATTGGGTCGAGACCTTCACCGTGCCCGAGCAGGGCGGCTGGAAGACGAAGATGACCCAGAGCAATGTGGCGGATCGGACGCTGCCCAAGCCGGATCGTCCGAGTACGTTTGTTTATGAGCCCTGGCCGGCGGTATCACTGCCGCCCTATCACTACCCCGGACCGGAGGCGATCGCACCGCTGCAGCCCACAGCTGTGCCCATGGTGAAGCTCTCCGCAGCCGCGGCCGCGCGCCGCGTCGCACAGCTCAAATGGCAGGTCGATCGGCTTGATGACCAGCATCAGATCGAGGTTCTCCAGCGCACGTACGGCTATTACGTCGACAAGAACCTGTGGAAGCAGATCGCGGATCTGTACACCGAGGATGGCACCTTGGAGATCGGCGGTCGCGGAGTCTTCGTGGGTCGGGCACGTGTGCTTGAGTATCTGCAGTGGTTGGGCAAGCCGCAACACGGCAAGCTCTACGATCACACCCAGATTCAGCCGATTGTCGATGTCTCACCGGATGGGCTGGTGGCCAAGGGTCGCTGGCGGGCGCTGGTATTCGGCGGAGCTTTGAACGCCACCAGCGTGATCGGTGACTGCATCTACGAGAACGAATACCGCAAGGAAGATGGCGTCTGGAAAATCTCAAAGCTGCATGCGTATTTTGAGATGTATTCGAACCTGGAACAGGGCTGGGAGAATTTCGCAACTCCCAATACCCATCCGGAGAAGTCTCTGCCACCGGATTTGCCGCCGACGACGGTGTACGAGATGTACCCCGGTACCCTGGTCGCGCCGCTGCACTACGAAAATCCCGTGACCGGCAAACCGGTATATCCGGCGACGCGCAAGACCGACTCGCAAACCTCCGGCGCCACAGACCTGAACGTCCAGTTGGCGATGATGGCCCAGCGGCTGGCGCGACTGCAGGATGCCGAGGAAATCGAGAACCTGCAAAATGCCTACGGGTTCTATCTGGACAAGTGGCAGTGGGATTCCGCCACGGCGCTATTTGCACAGCACGGAACGATCGAACTGGCGCAGCGCGGGGTGTATGCCGGCAAGGCGCGCATCCGCGCCAGCCTCGAGGATGCATTCGGTCCCCAGGGCCTGCACCAGGGTGAGGTCAACGACCACGCGTTCTATCAGCCGGTGATCCACGTGGCCGAGGATGGCCGCACGGCTCGCGCCCGGGTGCGCGAGCTTTCAATCCTGGGTAAGTACGGCGTTGCGGCCTACATCGGCGGAGGCACGCGCGAGAACGAGTATGTAAAGGAAAATGGCGTATGGCGGATCAAGTCAGATCATCTGTATCTGACCTTCCTGGCAGACTATGAAAAGGGCTGGGCGCATGGCGCATTGCCGGCACCCGGACCCAGCAAGAGCCTGCCGCCCGACAGACCCGCGAGCGTGAACTACAGGCCATTCCCGGCCTTCCAGGAACTGCCCTTTCACTATCCGAACCCGGTTACCGGCAAGTGGGTGCCCGATGGTGAGAGTCACTGAATGCGTGCGACCTCCATGATCGAACTCTCATTGGTGTCCTGATAACCCATCTGACACAGCTGCCGGAAGGCTGATTCGGCGAGCGACCCGAACGGAGCGCCGATTCCCAGACTTTGGGTCAGCTGCAGCGCGTAACTCACGTCTTTGAGTCGCAGCTGCGGCGTGAAAATGACATCCTGCCGGTAGTCCCCGGCGACGATGCGCTGGCTATTGCGAACCACCTGCGGGCTGGCCGCCTGACCGGTCGCGAGCGCATTGGCCACCGCACTCAGATCAAGGCCGGCGCGTTCAGCGATGGCCATGGATTCCGCGACCGAGGCGATCTGCACGGCACCCAGCAGATTGATGATCAGCTTGTATGCCGTGCCGGTGCCGACTGCTCCAAAATGAATGATGCGCTGTGAGAGTGCGCCAAGCAGTTCGCCGGCGGCGGCAAGGTCGGCGCTGTCGGCCCCGACCAACAAGGTGAGCTCGCCGGCCGCGGCACTGCTGGCCAGACCTGTCACCGGAGCATCGATGTAGCGCAGCCCGCCGGCATTCGCCCTGGCCGCCAGTTCGAACACCCACTGCTGCGACAGGGTCGAACATTCAATGGCGAAGGCATTCGGCTTCGGGGTGGTCGCCAGGACTCCTTGCGCGCCGCACCAAACCTCCCGGGAGGCAGAATCGTCGGCCAGCATGCAGAAGATGGCGTCCACGCCGGCGCAGGCCTGCGCCGGAGTCGCAAATAATCGCGCACCGTGCCGCACCAGGGGATCGGCCCGCGAGGGGGTGCGGTTGTACAGATGCAGCGAATGGCCCGCGCCCAGCAGCCGTCCTGCCATGGCGCTGCCCATTCTTCCCAGGCCGAGGAACGCGACGGTGGCCATATCAATACCCCTGACCTTGTTCGTCGCGATACTGCCCGAATCGGCTGCGTACCCGATAGACCCACAGCAATGCAATCGCGGCGGAGAGGGCAATCCCGAACACGGCGGCGATATGCACCACCGCGACTCCGGCGCGCGCCGCCAGTGTGTACAGGCCGATCATCAGCAGCATGGCGCCGTTTTCCGCCAGATTCTGCACCGCGATCGCGTGGCCCGCGCCGACGCTGCGGTGGCCGCGCTCCTGGAGCAGGGCATTGAGCGGCACGATGAAGTAACCGCCGCAGGCGCCGATCAAAGCCATGACGGCAAAGGCGGCCGGTACATGCGTGGTGCCGGCAAGGATGCACACCCCGACGCCGATCAGAACGCCTGCGGGGAGCACGCGATCGGCGCGATCCAGCGCCACGAACTTTGCGGCAAGGGCTGCGCCGATGACGATGCCTACGGCCACCATCGCATTGAGATAAGCCGGCATGCTGTTGCTGGTGATGCCCAGTGCGATCGGCACCCAAGCGACGAGCAAAAAGCGCATCGTCGATCCGGTACCCCAGAACAGACTGGTCCCGGTCATGGAGAATCGGGTATCGGGGGTGCGGATGAGGACCTTGAGAGCCTTGCCGAAATCACGCAGAACTTCCCCGACTGATATCCGATGCAGCGGATGCGCCGCGGGCAGGCGTGGAATGAGCAGGTTGGCACCGACCGCCGCGGCATAGCAGGCCGTCACAATGGCCAGTGCGCCCGCGACGTTCCAGTCGGCAAGCGTTCCTCCGGCGATCGCACCCGCCAGGATGGCGGCGATGGTCGAAGACTCGATCAGGCCATTGGCCTTCACCAGCAAATTCGCCGGAACCAGCTCCGAGAGGATGCCGTACTTGGCGGGCGAGTAGGCGGCGGCGCCGGCGCCCACCAGGCCGTAGGCGACGAAGGGATTGAGCCCGACGCACATCCCCAGCGCACCCAGCAGCTTCAGGCCATTTGCGATCAGCATGACGCGGCCCTTGGGCAAGCCATCCGCGAACGGGCCGACGAATGGCGCCAGCAGGATGTAGGCGCCGACGAAGAACTCCTGCAGCAGCGGATCGGTCCAGGCCGGATAGCGATCTATTCGCAGCAACGCCAGCGCGCCGAACAGCAGCGCGTTGTCCGCCATGGCGGAGAGGAACTGGGCCAGCAGGACGGCAATCATGCCGCGCGACCACAGACTCGCGACTTCGGAAACCGGGTTTACTCTGCTATCCATATGACCTCAGGCGGCGGATGCAACGGCGGTTTCGGCCATGGCCTTCAGGCGCACGTAATCGGTCTTGCCGGTCCCGAGCAGCGGAATTTCCGCGACCACGATCAGCGCTTTGGGAACGGCCAGGTCCGGTGCGCCCAAGCTCTTCGCCGCAGCGCTCAGCTGTTCACGCGCGAGGTTCGGATCGGTCGTGAACAATACGATGGCCTCGCCCTTGGCGGCATCGCTGCGGGTACTCGCGGCATGGGCAAACCCTGGGGATGCCGTGGTGGCGATCCGCTCGACCACCTCCAGAGATATCATTTCGCCGGCAATTTTTGCGAAGCGCTTGACCCGGCCGCGAATGTGGACGAAGTCATCTTCGTCCACACTGACGATGTCACCGGTGCAGTACCAGCCCGGTCGCAGCGACGCGGGCGGCTGTATGACACCCGGCCGCTCGTGCAGCAGATAGCCCTTCATGAGATTCGGGCCGCTGACATGCATGATGCCGGCGCCCTCGACCCCGGACACCGACTCCAGCTCGTACTGCATTCCCGGAACCACCTGGCCGACGCTGCCGATGCGACAGGCCATGGGGACGTTGACGGCAATGACCGGCGCGCATTCCGTCACGCCGTAGCCTTCAAGAACCCTGATCCCGAACTTCTCGATCCACATGCGACGCACCTCATCCGAGAGCTTCTCGGCGCCGGCGACCACGTAGCGCAGTCGCCCGAAATCGTACGGGTGCGCAAACTTGCCGTAGTTGCCGAGGAAGGTCGATGTGCCGAACAGCACCGTGCAATTGCGGTCATAGACCACTTCCGGAATGATCCGGTAGTGCAAAGGACTGGGATACAGGAACGCCTTGCAGCCCGACACCAGCGGCATGACGATGCCGCAGGCCAGCCCGAAGGAATGGAACACGGGCAGCGCCACCATGAATTTGTCGAGCGGGTTGAAGTCGGCGATGGCGCGGATCTGCGCCACATTCGACAGCAGAGAGTTGTGGGAGTGAACCACGCCCTTCGGCTGTCCCTCCGAGCCGGAGGTGAACAGCACCACGGCGGCATCATCCGGTTGCTGCTGCGTTCCGAGGGAGGCCGGGAAGATGCGATGCCAGAGGATCCACAGTTTGTCGGAAACGCGCAGCCGGGCGCGCAGGTCCTCCAGGTAATGGACCTTGATGCCCGGCAGGCCTTCCACCAGCTGCGTCAGCCGCGCCCGCTCCAGGAAGGTTCGTGAGGCGACGATGTTGCGGATGCAGGCAACCGAGCAGGCCGCACGCAAGCCATCCCGTCCCGCGGTGTAGTTGAGCATTGCCGGTACGCGACCGGTCGCCGACAGCCCCAGGACCAGGCCCAGAGTCGGGGCTGCATTGGGAGTGAGTATGCCGACCATCTCTCCGGCCTGAGTGTCGGCGCTCATCAGTCGGCCCAGTCCGAGAGCCATGCGCAACAGCGTGCCGTACGACTCCTCATGCAGCCGCACATCCTCCACCAGGCGGTAACCGGAACCGAAGGTGGCGCGCGCATCCAGGAACGCGCGATACAGCGTGCGCCGTGGTCGTGTGGTCACCAGCATGTCGAGCAGCATGTGGCGCATGAGTTCGCCGGCCCGTCGGCGCCGCAGCTTCGCCGAAGGCAGCTGCGGCATCGGGATCGAACGACGCGGCTGGATCATGATCCTGATCTTCGGCAGCAGTCGCAGCGGGTAGATTCCGGCCAGGCGGCCGAAATAGCTGCGGCCGGCGCCCTCGATCCGCACCGGGACCACGGTGGCACCGGTCTTCGCGGCGACGAATGCGGCACCGTCGTAGACCTTCATCAGCGAACCTGTAATGGTCAGCCGGCCTTCGGGGAAGATGACGACCGGGGTGCCGGTTTCGACCAGTCTGCAGATGAGCTTCATTGCCATCGGGCTGGTCGAGTCCACCGCCAGGTGTGGCACCAGATTCAGCAGCCAGCGGAAATACCATTTCGACTTGACCTGCGTGTGGACCACAAAGGTCGCGCCGACCGGCAGAAAGCTGCCGAGCAGTGCGCCGTCCAGGAAAGACTCATGGTTCGCGACTATCAGCGTGCGTTCGTTGACGAAGACGCTGCGATCGCCACTGAGCTGCACGCGAAACAGGGGTCGCAGGATCGCCCGCAACACGAAGCGCAGGAGGCGGAAGCGGAACAAGTCGGTGCTGGCCACAGGTACCTCTCAAGCTTGCGAAGCGGCGCGTATTGCGAGTGCCGCAAGCAGCAGACCGATGAACGCATCATCGATTGCTCCGCCTCCGCCACCGGAGCCGCCCACGGCATTCTTTGATACCACGCGGACCGGCGCCGTGCCGGACCTCACATCCGCCTCAAACTTAAGGAGCGCGGCATCGAAGTGGCCGATCATCTGGTCGGTGGCTGCACTGAAGCCCAGAAGGTCCGCCTCGCGGGCCTGGCGATCCGCATCGATCAGCGTCGCATTGCCGTGCCGCAAATCGGTGCCGCCTGCCCTGATAAGCAGCTGTCGCGTCGCAGGATCGACGACGGCGAGGTCGATGAGCGTCGACACATCGTGGCGGCTGCCTTTCACCACGTATGCTCCGACGATGGTGAGGTAGGCCAGCGACCAGTCGGTCTGATCCAGGTGCGTCTCCTGGTCGAAGGATACGAGGGCGATCACATCGAGTCCGTACAGGTGTTTGATGCCATCCAGGCCGGCATATCCGCGCTGGCCGGCGAGGTAATAGTCCGGTACGAGCACGATATCGCTGACGAACCTGCGGCTGGCAAAGTGTTGCTTGATGCGCTCCAGCAGCGCCTCCTGGTGTGCCTGGTCCAGTCCTGCGCCCTGGGCGTTGGACGATGGCAGGAAAGCCAGCCCCACGCGCAGCGGAATCGGCAGCTGCGGTCGCTCGGTCGCAGGGGCGGGCAAGTGCCCATCCGGATACAGGAACTCGACGAGACTCGACGAGTTGCGCGAATGCACTTGCGTGTTGCGCAGGGGGGCGATGATTGCGCACCCCGACAGCAGTAATGCGTTCGCTGCGAGTGCGACCAGAGTGCCTTTGTTCATTTTCTTGCCTTGCAACGGCGGCGATCCATGCCGCGGGAACGATCATTCGGGATAGCCGCTCCCAGTGCCACCAATATCGCCAAAGACGTGGCAGGATGGCCTTTTGGTATCACTAAATGATACCTTTGTTCTAATGGAAGGACGCACTCAGATCGTGACCGAACTGAAACGCGCGTTGCGGGCCAGCGGGCACACCTATGCACACGTCGCGCGGAAACTCGATTTGAGCATCGCCAGCGTCAAGCGACTGTTCTCGCGCGAGGACCTTTCGCTGGCGCGAATCGATGCAATCTGCGAGCTCATCGGTCTGGGCTTGATTGAGATCCTCGACCGGGCCCGAGAACGCGCGACCCCGGCAACCCAGCTCACCCTCGCGCAGGAGGGCGAAATCGTCTCGGACCTGCGCCTGCTGTTCATGACCTGGCTGGTGCTGATCCGCACGCCGTTCGAAGAGATGGTGCAAAGCTATCGGTTTACGCAGCGCGAGGCGCTGAAGTACCTGATCCGGCTCGATCGGCTCAAGGTCATTGAGCTGCAGCCCGGCAATCGCGTGAAGCTATTGGTCAGCCGGCACTTCAGCTGGCGACCCGGCGGCCCGGTGCAGAAGTACATCGATCAGAAGTTGCTGCGTGAATTCTTCGCCAGTCATTTCACTGCGCCGAACGAAGAATTCTTCTTCCACGGTGGTCGGGTATCCGCGGATGCCCTGGCGCGCATGAAACGCGCCCTGCAGGGCGCCGCACGCGAGTGCGCCGAAATCATCGAGCGCGACCGCACCACGACCCAGGAGCGCCTCGGTGCGGCCTTCGTGTTGGCCATGCGTCCGTGGAACTACAGCGGCTTCAAGCAGTTCGACCGGGACGCTCCAACCGATGCGGTAGCGAAGGGTTAGATCGGTGAAGGTCCTGTTTGTTTGTCTGGGAAATATCTGCCGCTCACCGACCGCAGAGGCGGTCATGCGCGGCATCGCCGCGCGCGAGGCGCCCGAATTGGCGCTCGCCGTCGATTCGGCCGGCACGGCGAACTATCATCCCGGCGCGCCGCCCGACCGGCGCTCGCAGGCCGCTGCGCGCGCGCGTGGCTACGATCTTTCCGCTTTGCGGGCGCGACAGGTGTGTGCGGCGGACTTTGCGCAGTTTGATCTGATCGTGGCCATGGACAGGGCCAATCTGCGGGAGCTGCTTGAGAGAGCGCCACCGGACGCGCGTGACAGGATTGTACTGTTTCTCGACTACGCGTCAGAACAGCCATTGCGCGAAGTGCCCGATCCGTACTACGGCGGCAGCAGTGGCTTTGAGGATGTGCTGGACCTGATCGAAGTCGCGGCCCGGGGATTGCTGCTGCGCCTGCGTGAGCAGGCGCAGCAGCCTTGAGCACCGATCAGTTCTCGTCGTGTTCCTGCGGGGCAGGTCCCGGGCTTGAGCCCGGTGCCGGAGCAGATGACCACGACACGTACGGTCGCGACGCTTCACCGGCAGGTGCAGGTGCCGGAGCGGGTGCCGGGGTCGGTGCCGCTTCGTGGCTTGAACCGGAGGCCGGGGTGCTGTCGTAGGAGGGGATCGAAGCAGGCGCCGTCGACTCATAGGCCGAAGAATCTGCCGCACGCTCCTGAGGCGCCTCATGGCGCACCGGTTCACTGACGCCGTGCTCGCCGTGATGCTGATCATGATCCTCGAAGCTGCCATTGCCGGCCGCCCCATTGGCTTGCGGCTGGCCGCCGGCCTGACCGCCGGCATCGCGAGAGCCGCCACCACCGCGGCGACCGCGGCGGCGACCGCGGCGGCCCCGACCACTGCGTTCACCGCTACGCGATTCCTCCCCGGGTGCGGCGCCCTCGCCGACATTGCCGCCTGCAGCAGCCGGTTCTCCTGACTGCGCCGGATTCACCGGTTCACGTTCGGCCTCGCGCTCGCGGGGTCGATCCCGGTCACGCCCGTCGCGACCACCCTGGTCGCGATTGCCCTGATCCCGGTTGCCCTGGTCACGTGCGCCTTGGTCGCGCGCTGCGGATTCGCGTCCGCCATCACGGCCACCCTGACGATTGCCCTGGTTGTCGCGATTGCGGTCATTGCGCTCAGCCCGCGGCGGCCGATCACCGCCGCTGCGATCGGCATTGCGATCCGCGCCGCGGTCATCTCCGGAGGCGTTGCGATCGCGTTCGCCACCGCGATGGCGATCCCGTCCGCGCCCGTCGCGACCGCCGCGGTTGCGGTCCCGATCGCGTCCGTGACGCCGGGCATCCCGGTCGCCCCCATGGCGTTCGCCGCCGCGAGCTTCG
>DASYER010000079.1:0-34262 GCA_036498905.1 Steroidobacteraceae bacterium
AATCGAAATACTTGTTCGACAGTTTTCCGGGGACAAAGAGCGAGGCCAGAACCTTAGCCACATCCTCGCCGCTCCAGGCGAAGGTCACTTTGTTCTTGTGTGGCTGCTTGGAGAGCTTCTCGAGCGCCTCGCGGCCGGCGAAGTCATGGTCGAACTTCACGAACGGGCCGTAGCCCAGGTCATAGGGCGTCGTGTAGTAGTCCTCGATCTTGTCGGACACGAAGCTGCCGGCGATCGAGCAGGTGGCCTCGTATCCGTTGGCTGGGAGCCACTCACGGTACTTCTTCATGCTCTCGCCGCTGTAGACGGCAGGCAGCGGGGACGGGATCCAGCCGGACTCCAGGGTGTTCGAGGAATACGCACGCGTTCCGACGGCGGCGATACCGAACTCCTGGCCTGCTTCCATGATGATGTTGAAGACCTTATCGTAGTCCGCGTACGGACCCCAGACCTCGAGCCCCGGCGCGCCGGCCATGCCATGCCGCAATGCCTTGACCTTCTGGCCGCCCAGGTTGATGTGGCTCCAGTTGAAGAACTTGATTTCCGGCACCACCGGGCCGCCATTGAGCTTCTCGATCACCTTCCAGGCGTTCGGGCCCTGGATCTGGAAGCGGTAGCGGCGGCGGGTGACGGCCTTGCCTTTCGGTGCCGACGGCGAGCGGTCGTCACGGATACTGTCGACTTTGAAATTGCCGGTCTCGGCCTGGAACTGCAACCAATTCACAGACGGTGCGCGGCCGACGAATACCAGCTCGTCGGTGCCTTCGTAGAACAGGATGCCGTCGCCGATGACGTAACCGTCATAGCTGATCGGCACCATCTGCTTGGCCTTGCCGACCGCGAAATTGTTGAAGCTGTTGATCGTGCAGTACGACATCAGCTTCAGGGCATCCGGCCCCTTGACCGTGAACTCTGCCATGTGGTGAGTCTGATCGAACAGCACGACGCTCTCGCGCCAGGCGCGCTGTTCGTCGCGCCAGTTGGTGTATTCGCTCGGCACGACCGGGTAGACGTAGGCACCGATCTTTGAGTTACGCAACAACTGCACCGGATTGCCGGCTGCCTTCAACACACTTTCCAGGTTCTGCGGGCTCATTTCCTACCTCTTTGAAAACGTCGAAATCCTAAAGAAAAAGCTTCGCCTACGCGCAATTTGTGAGGGTTTGAAATTCCTCACACGCGTTTCGCGCCTCAGGCTGCATTGTCTACCGTACTGCGATCTTGAGACTTGGGATCCAATCCTGTCAAGACGGGACCGCTCCAGGGGCGCCATATGCAAACAATTGACCTTTTGGGATCCAATGTCGCAGGATCGGCCCATGGATACCCAGTTGGCACGCGCGACGGTCAGCGTTCGGGAAATGATCCTGCGCGGTCGGCTCAAGCCCGGCCAGCGGGTCACGGAAATCATGCTGGCCGAGCTGCTCGGCATGTCCCGGACCCCCGTCCGGCAGGCCTTGCCGGTGCTCGCCCGGGAGGGTCTGCTGGTGGAGTCCGGCGGCCGCGGCTACCTGGTGCGCACGTTCACCCGCAGCGACATCCTCGATGCCATCGACCTGCGCGGGGTTCTGGAAGGCTTTGCCGTGCGGCGCATCGCCGAACGCGGCGCGACGGCGGCACTGCTGCAGAGACTGCGGGATTGCCTGGAGGAGGGTGACCGGATCTTTCGCAAACGGCATCTCATCGACAGCGATGAGGCCGCGTACGGAGCGATGAATGACCGCTTTCACGCCGCGCTGCTGGCGGCGGCTGACAGTCCGATCATCGGCGCCGCACTTGCCAGCAATGACTGCATCCCGTTTGCCAGTGCCGGCGCCATCGCCTTTGACGTGACAGATCTGCAGGCGATGTTCGATGCACTGTACTTTGCCCACATGCAGCACCACGCGCTTTGCGACGCGCTGGAGGCCGGGCAGAGTGTGCGTGCGGAGTTCCTGATGTGTGAGCACGTCAACACCGTCAAAGCCAGTATCAACATGCTGCAGATGCAGGATCCAGGGCCGAATCAACCCAGCGTGCTGCGGCTGATCAAAAGCTGATCGACTTCGAGCGCCTCAGGTCTTCAAGTTCCTGGCCAGGAAATCCTGCAGGCTGATGGGTGGGCGCCCCCAGCAGCGTCTGCAGTGCCGGATGGCTTGGATCGAATTCTCCGGCGCGAACCGCCTCACCCAAAGCCACTGACATCGTCACAGCCGGCGCCGCCCGCTCCAGGACGGCTCGAAATTCCTCCGTATCCAGCCGTTGGTACTTGATGTCCCTGCCCGCGGCGTTGCCGAGCGCAGCGGCGATTTCGGGTAACCCATAACATTCACGGCTCACGTTAATTGGCTAGGTGCGATTCAGATGCCCAGCGCTGGTGAGCAACCGTGCGAGCGCTTCGGCGATATCCTCGCGTGCGACAAAGCCGATACGCCCGTCGCCGCTGTGCGCCAGAGTGGCGGTGGCCAACGCGCCGCCGAACACGGTCGGCACGATGTCCAGATACAGGTTGTTGCGAAAGAAGGTGTACGCGATGCCTGATTCGCGTGTCAGCGCCTCGGTATGGAAATGCCCTGCGCCGGGATCTGCCGCGATACTGCGACACCGTGTCCGTCCCAGTCAATCGGCCGGGGCGGGGCGGTGGCTCAAAGTGCTTCAGGCGGCTTGAATCACCTGGCGCACAAAGTTGTCTTTTTGTATCTGCGCCTCGAAGAGGTGCCGGTCCGAGACCTGATCGGCCCATACGCGGTAGAGCTGCAAGGTGGCCGGCTCGAAGCCAGTGCTGATGGTGACATCGGCCGCATCGCGGCCGCGTGCAACGATCAGGCGACCCATGCGCCGTGCATTGTTGCTCGGATCAAAGGTATGCCAGGCACCATCCAAGAAGACCTCCAGGCAGCCGGTGAAATCCATGGATGCATTGATCGCACGCTGATTGGAACCTGCAAGATACCCGGTTGCATAGCGGGCCGGAATGCTGATCGCGCGGCAAAAGGCGATGGCCAAATGCGCCATGTCCGCGGACCCGCCCTGACCATCGTTGTAGGTTTCCAGCGCCGTCTTGGTGGGTCGTGGCGAGGCGCGATCGAGGTCCACGTATTGGCGTACGAAGTCGCAGATCGCCTGCACCCGCGACCAGCCCGGAGCGAGATGGCTGAACAGGCGCAGGGCCTCCGCTGCGAGCAGATCGCTCTCGCAGTACCGGCTCGGCAGCGTATACATCAAAGTGTCGGCCGGCAAATCCGCGATCGGCGTTTCGCGAGCGCCCCAGAAAGCCGGATCCGGCGTGCCGGGATCTTCAATCAGGCCACTGGCGCTGATGCGCAGCGTGCCGGCCGGGGCCTCCAGCCGGACGCACTGATTGCCGAATCCATCACGATGGCGGGAGAACGCAACAAATGGATCGGTACGCAACGTGTCGGTCACCAGCAGGCGCTGCGACGGGCTGGGTGTCGCGGCAAGCAGCAGTACCATGGGTGTGACCTGCGCATTGCAGTACAGCAGTTCATAGCCGAACCTTATCTTCACATGCCCCCCAGGGCGTTGGCATGGAGAGGATTAGGCTAAGAGCGATGCCAACATTCAGCGAACTTTAAATGGCGGATTTCCAACGCGGTATTCCGCCATTGCGCATGACCCCGTAGGACAACGGCTCATCTCCGATTGCCTCGCAAGCAGTTCAGCGACCCGTCATTTTCTTCAGGTTTTCCGGGTAGCGCTCACCCTCGACCGTCACGGCCGCAAAACTGCGACTGATGTTTGCAATGTCATTCGCCGTCAGGGTCAGTGCGGTTGCCCCCAGATTCTCATCCAGGCGATGCAATTTCGTGGTCCCGGGAATGGGAACTATCCATGGCTTTTGCGCCAGCAGCCATGCCAGCGCGATCTGCGCCGCCGTGGCGTGCTTCTCGGCGGCAATCTGCGCCAGCAGATCGACCACAGTCTGATTGGCCCGGCGCGCTTCCTCGGTGAACCGCGGCACGATATTGCGAAAATCCTTACTGTCGAACTTCGTGGTCGCGGTGATCGCGCCGGTGAGAAAGCCCTTGCCGAGCGGGCTGAACGGCACGAAACCGATGCCCAATTCCTCCAATACCGGCATGACGTCGGTCTCCGGCTCCCGCCACCACAATGAGTACTCGCTCTGCAAGGCCGTCACCGGCTGCACGGCATGTGCCCGGCGAATGGTCTGCGGACCGGCCTCGGACAACCCGAAGTGCTTGACCTTGCCTTCCTTGATCAGATCCTTGATGGTTCCGGCCACATCCTCAATGGGCACGTCCGGATCGACCCGGTGCTGATAGAACAGATCAAGTGCATCGACCTTCAGCCGTTTCAGTGAGGCCTCGGCCACTTCGCGGATATGCTCCGGTCGGCTGTCGAGCCCCGCATCCCGCGACATCAAGGGTTGCATCTTGAAGCCGAATTTGGTCGCGATGACCACCTCGCCGCGAAAGGGCGCGAGCGCCTCACCGACCAGTTCTTCGTTGGTGAAAGGACCGTACACTTCGGCAGTATCAAAGAAGGTGACGCCGCGCTCTACGGCAGCACGGATTAGGGCAATACCTTGTTGTTTCTCCACGGCCGGCCCGAGGCCAAAACTTAAGCCCATGCAGCCAAGTCCCATCGCCGAGACTTTCAGAGCGCTTCTTCCCAGTGTTCGTTGTTGCATTGCCATTCCTCAACTACGCCTTGAGCTCATTCTCGATCGCATTGACCAACCTGGCATCATCGGGGGCCATGTCGGGGGAGAAGCGCGCCACTGTCCGGCCGTCTTTGGCGATCAGGAATTTCTCGAAATTCCACAACACTTCAGGTTCGGGGTTCGGTGTGATCTTGTAACCCTTGAGTTTCTCTCGAAAAGACTCGCTGTCCGCTGCCTTCGGCTGCTGCGCAATCAGTGATGCATACAGCGGATGCTTTTGCGCGCCTACGACGCGGACTTTCGAAAACAAGGGAAAGTCCACCGCATAATTTGTCGAGCAGAAACTGGCGACTTCAGAATCACTCCCGGGTTCCTGTCCCGCAAAATCATTGCTTGGAAAACCCAGCACGACGAATCCCTCATCACGATAGCGGGTGTACAGCGCTTCAAGTCCTTCGTACTGCGGCGTCAGGCCGCACTTTGAAGCGGTATTGACGACAAGCAGTACTTTACCGGCGTATGCGCCAAGGCTGGTCGATTGATCGTCGATAGTTTTGAGCGGAATGCGTTGCAGGTCTGACATGAGATTCCTCGTTTCCATTTCAAACATTTAAGGATCACTTGGCTACGGAAGGTTACGGATTGTTGCTTCATTACAGTTGCACAAGTTTCATTACAGTAGCTATCCGCTTCGCAAACATAGCCTAAATTTACGATGTTAGTCTCCTGAAAGAATGCTCATGCGCAATAAAAATGCATGCGCGATAAGCACATCTTTCAGGGAAGTTTGATTGGAACCATTCGCTGCGTTTCTTAGCCAAGGTGAAGTAGCGCTCGTGTCCTGCTGCAATGTCGGGCATGGCGGCTCGCGTTATAGCGTAGCCGTCGTTACATCCGATGGGATCGACTGGCTGGATCTCGATTCGGTCATTGACCCGACGCAGGACAAGGGGATAACCGGAATCGCGGCGACCGCTGAACATTGCTTTCTGGCAGTGCCGGGGGCGCACGAACGGCTTATCAGTCTGGATCATCGGCTGCGACCCGTGGATGTGTTCAGTTCTGCCAAGGCGCGCGACCTGCACTCGCTGTCGATTCATGATGGCCGACTGTACTACGCGTCGTCGGGCTCGAATGAAGTACTCTCGGTACGCTGTATTGAGGGGAAGTTCCACGGTCCGGAGCAGGCTCATGTCACCTGTGGTTCGAGGACGGAGGATGAGGTTCATCTGAACTCGCTGCTGGTCGATGGCGGATACTCGGTGATGTACACCATGTTCGGCGTCGGGCCACGCTCCCAGGTGCGCAACCTCGGAGCGGTCGTGGACGCTCACAGCGGCGAAGCACTCGTGGAAGGGCTGATGGACCCGCATAGCCTTACACGCCTGCGGGACGGCCGTCTCGCCTTCTGCGAGTCATTGCGCAATTGTCTGTGCATCGTCGACCCGGTCACCCGTGAGCTGCATCGCGTTGCCTTGCGCGGGTATACCCGTGGCATTGCGCACACCGAGCGGCACATTCTGGTCGGCGCCAGCCATTGGCGCGACCGCTCACGCTCGAGCGCCCAAATCCGCGGGGTACCGGAGTTCCTCGGACCAGGGCGCCACAATCACACGAAGGAGTCGCATCTGTTTGTGTTGCGCGAGGATCTGAGCGTGGCGCATACCATCGATTTCACCCCGTACTCTTCCGAAATCTACGACGTCGCATTTCTCGGCCGACGTTTCAAACCTGAAGCTGTTTTCAAACAGGCCGCCGAGCGGCGCCGGGACAGTCAGCGAACCCGCTGGCCGCGCTGGCTGGGTCAGGCCTCTCCCGTCTACTAGTTTTGGCGTAAGGTAGCCGCCACCGCATACTTGGGAGGCAGCTCATGGACTACCACGATCAGCAGGTCGTAGTGACAGGCGGCACCGGCGCGCTGGGCGTTGCCGTTGTCGGTGGGCTGCTCGCAGCCGGGGCCGTGTGTCACGTGCCCTATCGCAACGATGAAGAAATGAGGCGCTTCCCGCATCGAGACCATCCAAAGGTCTCTCTGGTCCCGCTCGGCGATCTTGCGGATGAGTTGGCTGTCAGCGCCTTGTACGGTGGCCTGGACAAGCTTTGGGCGTCTATTCATGTCGCCGGTGGCTTTGCCTTCGCGCCGATCACCCAGAGTGATAAATCCGTGCTGATGACCCAGCTGGAGAGCAATCTGATTTCGACTTATCTGTGCAGTCGCGCGGCGATCGCAGCATTCAGGCGTGGCGGCGGTGGCGGTCGGATCGTCAATATTGCCGCACGGCAGGCGCTGGAGTCGCGCCTTGGGGCCAATCTGACGGCCTACGCTGTGGCAAAATCGGGTGTCGTTGCACTGACGATCGCCCTGGCCGAGGAGGTTGCCAAGGAAGGCATTCTGGTGAACGCCGTCGCGCCGTCGATCATGGACACACCGGCGAACCGCGTATCCATGCCGAATGCAGACTTCAATGCCTGGCCCAAGGTCGAGGAGGTCGCAGCAACAATACTGTTTCTGGCCTCCCCGCAGAACAAGGTCACGCGGGGCGCAATCGTGCCGACCTACGGTAAGGCATAGGGATCGGCACAGACTGCCCCCTCCCGGCTATTTGCCCAGGACTGCCAAATCAACGGCATCGCCCATCGCCTTGTACCCCGCGTCATTGGGATGCAGATGGTCGCGGTCGTTGAACGCCTTGGAGTAGGTCAGCGGATTGGCCGGATCAGCCACCACGGGCGCGAAATCGATCACACCATCGAATGCGCCGCTGCTTTTGATCCATGTATTCAGTGCTTCGCGTGCGGTCTCACCGGCCGGGGAAGCGTAGGAGGCGCCCTGGTACGGCGTCAGTGTCGCGCCGATGACGCGGATACCATGCTCGTGCGCGCGCGCGATGATCTGCTTGTCGGCATCCTCGAGCGCCTCCGCCGTCACCGGCTCGGTGGAATTTGGCGTACCCAGGCCACGGCCGATGTCATTGATACCCTCCAGCAGGATGATCGCCTTGATCCCCGGCACGCTCAGCACGTCGCGGTCGAGCCGCGACAGAGCGCTGGGACCGGCGCCGTAGCGCAGCAGGCGATTGCCGCTGATGCCGGTGTTGACCACGGCCCAATGATGACCGGCAAGGCGCTCGGCCAGGCGGTCGGGCCAGCCACGAAAGGCATTGGCCGTGGAAGCTGCGCCCTCGGTGATCGAATCGCCCAGTGTCACCAGCACGTTGGTCGGCGCGGTCGGCTGTGACTCCACCAGCGTGACCAGCACCGGAACTCGCATCAGGCGCACGTCCGGCAACGACGGCGCGCCGGTGAAGTCGCCGGGCGTTCCGGCGACATACTGGAAGAGAGATCGTCCTGCCCGCAACGACATCGAACCCGGGACATGGATGGAGATATAAAGCTTGTCCAGCGCCTTGGTCGGCAGGTCGATCGCATCGCTCAACACCGGTGAGCTGGGGGGCATGACGACCTCGGAGTGGCCGTTGAACATCACGGCATGATCCGTGCCCGCAACGATGGTGCCATCGGCGGCCGCCAGTCCGACATGTACGGGGCCAAGCGTCAGCGCATCGGGGCTATCCTCGTTGGAGAATCGCAGGCGCAGGCGCGAACCATCCGCCGAGACGCGTACCAGCTGCCGCACCGTCGTATTGCGAATCTCAGCCACCGTGGTATCGACGGGGACATTGCCTGGATTTTCGAGCAGCGGCGCCGGGAAGGCGCGTGGCGTGGGCGGGGCCACCGGCGCGGGAGGAGTGCCCAGCGGTGTGACAGGTGGGGCGGGAAACACGAACGGTGCGGGGGGAGGGCCCGGGGCCGGCGGTGCGATCACGTAGCCCCAGACCCCGATCCAGGTCTCGGCGCCGTTACGCGGCGCTGCGATGCCAACCTGGAATGCCAGCCCGGCAAGCGCCGCGGTAGCCAAAATCTGTCCTGCAATTCGCATGGTTTCCACCCCTGTTATTCGTTACCGCAAGTATAGGGCGGGGACGCCGCTGCAGCGTGTCGCAATGTGGCGCTTCGTGCTGCACCGCGCCAAGCATTTGCCCCTACCGTCATTGTGTCAATTTCTTAAGCACAAGATCGCTTGCGACGGTCATAGTCTAGTGGAAATATCCGCTCGTGGCCGCAATCGGCCGCGGCTCGGCCACCGAAACGGCCGCGTCAATAAAGAAATGAGGGGGCGCAACGTGACACGGCAGCCAAGGTTAGCGTGCAAGTCGGAGCGGTTGCGATGGTCGGCGGTGTTGTTGGGCCTGAGCTTCGCGCTCGCGGCGGTTGCGCGTGCTGACGGACTCAGTGTGGAGACCCAAGCGCGGGTCCGCGCTGCCACTTTCGAAGTGGTGCAGCGAAAACCGGAAGTTGACCCGCTCAGCTATGAAAAACCCTTGCCGCTGGACCTGATTCCCTTTCAGGAGCGCAACGACAAATACCGCTCGATCGGCACAGCCTTCGCCATTGACGGCCATCGCTTCGTCACCGCGGCGCATGTCTTGGCGGTGGGACTGGGGAGCCAGTTCGGTGCGCCCGAAGTGCGCGATGCCGCAGGTCACGTGTATTCCATCGCGCAGATACTCAAGTACTCGCAGAGCCAGGACTTTGTAGTGTTCACGCTGAAAGATGCACCGCAGGTGCAGGCGTTGAGTGTCGGCGCCAAACCCGCGTTGAACGCCCCCATCTATGCCGTTGGCAACGCGCTGGGCGAGGGCATCGTCATCCGCGATGGAGTATTCACCTCGGAGACGCCGGAAGAGGAAGCGGGGCGCTGGCAGTGGCTGCGTTTCACGGCGGCGGCATCGCCCGGCAACAGCGGCGGTCCGCTGGTCGATCAGCAAGGCGCCGTCATCGGCATCGTGCTGCGCAAGAGCGAATCCGAGAACCTGAACTATGCGGCCCCCTTTTCATTGATCGGTGCCGCATCCGAGAAGTCGGCTGATGTGGGGAGCCGTACATCCTTTCGTCTGCCCATCATGGACACCTCGGAGATCATCGATGCCCGCAGCAACGCTCCGCTGCCCAGCTCGCTTGCAGACCTTTACACGGCAATGAACCGTGCGGTGCTGGCGCTGTTCACCACCGGGGACCACCAACTCATGGAGCACAATGCCGATCACCTGTTTCCGAAAGGCCCGGGTTCGGAGCAACTGCTCCATGAGGTATCTCGCTCACCATTGCCGCGCGCCATCCACCAGTCATCAGACGGCCGGTGGGAAATCGCGGCGCCGCAGGCCAAGTCCTCCCAGCTGGACGGCAACGGCCTGGTGGTGTCCGCCGGCGGAGCCCTGCGCCTCAAGGCGCCGGACGGGCTTGCGCTGGCTACGCTGTATGGCGATTCGAAGCTCTACATGGACCTGTTGCTGAAGAGCGCATTGCCGCTGCATCGCAAGGTCGGCACCGATTCGGTCAAGGTGGTGTCCCTGGGCAAGGCCATGGAGCAGAGCGACTACACAGATAACTACGGGCGGCTCTGGCGTGTGATGGAGTGGTCGCTGCCATTTGACGACGCCATACTGGTGACGCTGAACATGCCGACGCCCGAAGGCTATTCAGCGTTGATTGCGCTGGGGCCAACCCGGACCCGGGCGGTCATGATCAACCAGCAGGAACTATCGACCAACTATCAGTTCGTCACGCTGGAAGGAACGCTGGCGCGTTGGCATGAGTATCAGGCATTGCCGGGCATCCAGCCCAAAGGCCTCGCCGGTCTGCATCTGAGCATCGAGCCTGACAAGACGCTGCAGCTGCGTTCAAAGCGCCTGGAGCTTGCGGTGACACCAGAATTGCAGGCGCTGCGTTCGGATGTGGTCCTGTCGCTGGACTTCAGCTTCTACCGGGATGGTGGCGAGGTGGTGTGGGACTTGGGCGGCATCGATCTGCTGGATCCGAAAACCAAGGGCAATCTGGTCCAGCTGCGCCGGGTTCCGCTGCCACTGCCCACGCTCCCGGATGCATTCCAGAACACCTGGCAGAAGCTCAGTACCGCCGGGTTCCCGTTCAATGGGGATCGCGTCACCAACAATGGAACTTCGCACGTCAATGCGGCTGCAACCGTCAATGGCATGGCCGCTGCCGACATCAAGGTGCGCTACGGACTTACGGTTTCGGCGGAAGGCACGCCTGCGGATCGTTCACTGGAGACGCGGCTCGCACTGCTGCAGACGAACTTCAAGGCGCTGGAGCACTGACCGGCGGCCCGATGCAGAACTTCGCCAGCTTTGGCAAACCAAGGGCCGAACGCCGCTCCTGAAGATGTTGCGGGTCCTCGATCGGCTTGGTCGGCTTGAGTTCACCGTTCACGCATTCGGACAGCATTCCAAATCGCTGCGGCATGTGCACGGCGTCGAACATTCCCGCGTAGTACATGGTCGGAACCTCATCACGCCGCAGCAAAGGTTCCATCAGCTTCAGCACTTCGGCCTGGAATGCCGGATCATTGCGGGCCGCCGAGGCGATCATGCCGGCCGCCGTCGCGCCCCTCACACCTACCATCGATACCGTTGGCCATCCGTATTGGTCGATGATGGCCTTGAGTCTGCGCACATGGGCTTCATTGCTGCCGGGCTCCATCCGCGGTCCGACGCTGATGCCTGAGGTATCCGGAGGCAGTGGCGCACCTTGGCTGACTGCCTTCAGCAATTGGTCGAACGCGGGCAGCTGCGCCATCTGAATCAACTCGTCGCGCAGTTGCGGCTGGGCGATCGGCAAATGAGCATCGCGCAACGCATCCCAGTCCGATGTATCTATTGGCTGCGCGGTCTGTACCCGCGGCGGCGGTAAGATGGAGAAATCCGCCGTGAGCGTCTGATCCACACCGGCACGCTCGATGAGCACGGGGACGCGCGCATCGGGGGCTAGCTGTGCAACGGCCTTCGCCAAAGCGCGCGCATTGGTCACTGGTGTAGCGGCAAATTCGACGATCAGGTCGCCTCGCCTTATGCCCGCGTGCTCGGCCACGCTCCCCGAATTGACGTAGGTGACGATCGCGCCATGACGGGCCGCAGTGACGGATGCCGCGCCTGCGTTGACGTCCAGGTCGGCCAGCCCAATCCCCAGGTAGACTCGCTGTGTCGCGCTATCGGCTGAGGGCGGGCGCGAAGGTGGATCCAGCTGCGTTGCGCCGACCAGCAGCGGCATCGCCACCACAGTCCAGCCCGCGACCCACATTCTCAAGTGCCGCGGACGCTCGGTCATCATGGCGCGAATCCTCTGCTCAAGCTGGGAAATATGTCCGACGATCGCGATTGCTTCGAGCGGCATCGTGCCAGCGTACCGGTTGATCCGCAGGAGCGCATCCGCGTAAGGCCGGCGCTGCACGCCCTGACGTAGTACGCGGGTGTCGCAATCGATCTCGATTGCCAGCTTCAGCCGCCGCAGCTGCCACCACAACGGCAGGTTCCAGGCTGTTACGGCCAGCAACAGCAAAGCAGCGAGCAACAAGGCCGGATCGCGGGCGACAATGTGCTGATTTTCGTGAGCCAGTGCCACATCAAGGGTTTCAGGAGGTTCGTTGAGAAGCCAGCGGGGCAGCACGATCACCGGTCTGAGCAATCCGAATACAGCCGGTCCTAAGTCCGGGGTGATAAACACGGGGTATTTTCCGACGGTCTGCCGCTGCCAACGTTTCCTCGCGCTTCTCAGACGCAAGGCGCCGGCAGCATAGATTCCCAGTAGCAGCACCGATGTGCCGATCCAGACGGACTTGGCATGGGCCCCGAGGAATTGGCCAGCGACAGCGGCTGCGGTGCGGCGCACCGGCAGCGGTCGAGTGAGCGCTTGAGAGGCTGGTATGGGTAGCAGCCCTGATGCCGGTTTCGCGGTGGTGAGAGTGTGGGTTTCGCCAGTAACGATTCGTGGAGCATGCCCGCCAAGCGTCATGCCGGTTGCACCAATGAGCGAAAGGGCCATGGCGCCAACCCACAATCCGCGACGGGGCCAGGATCCCAGCGCGAGCGCGCGTTCGACGGCCAGCGCCGCCACACCCACCAGCATTGAGAACAGCGTGATGTAGAGCATCAATGCAGCGATCATGTGCCACCCTCCCGTTTCGATTTGGCATCGAGCAGGCGCCGGATACGTCGCAGTTGCGCGCTGCTCAGGCGTCGGTCCGATACCAGGTGCGTCAGCAGCAGTTCTGCAGAACCGTCGAAAAGCTTGCGTGCCAGTGCCTGCAGCGCGCTGGCGCGGGCAATGTCCGAGTCGATGAGCGCCTTGTAGCGATGTGCGCGGCCTTCTTCCATGTGGCCCACGTAAGCCTTGGCTTCGAGATTGCGCAGAATAGTTAGCACCGTGGTATAGGCCGGCTGGTCGGCGAGCCGCTCGCGTACTTCGGATACCGTCGAGGGTCCGTGCCGCCACAGGATCTGCATGAATTCGGCTTCGCGATCGGTGAGTGCTACGTCCATGTTTCTGCCTTGAGTACTACGTGCGTAGTTGATAGTAGAACATTCACGGCGCTTGTCAACTATCCGCGTAGTAGTCCTCTCGGAAGCAGGCCACCACGCACCCCGATGCAAAGCATTCGCGGACGGCCTACACTTGGCGGCAAGCAAGGAGAGTCAGCCATGACCTTGATGAACACTCACGCAGCGGCCGTAACTATCGCTGTCTGTTCAATTTGCTTTGCGGCCCCATCCCTTGCGCAGCGTGCACCGCCGGTCGCAACGGATCTGATCGGGCGGCCCGTTGATCTGGATACGAACAAGGGGGTACAGCCGCCGGTTCGGGATAGTTCGAAACTGCCGAGCAGTTTCGCAGAAGCGGCGAAGACCCAGCCGGTCAATCCGAAATGGGATGCCGTCCAGTATCGTCCCAAGGACCGGCGCGATCTGACGGGTATCTGGATCAATCAGGGCGGCATCGGCTGGACACCGGGTATCCCGCCGGGCCGCCGCCAGAATCCACCGCTCACACCCGCGTACGCGAAGATGTTCGCCACCCATCTGGCGGATGCGGCGGCGGGCCGGCCGACGGGGGACCCGACGGCAAACTGTCTGCCTCCCGGCATGCCTCGCCTCATGACCATGACCTACCCCATGGAAATCACCATGGGCACTGACCGCATCATGATCTACGCGGAATGGGACGAGCAGGTGCGGCGCATTTTCACGGACGGCCGACCACTGCCAGTCGATCCGGATCCGACCTACAACGGCGAGTCGGTGGGCCATTGGGAGGGCAACTTCCTGCTCTCCACGGCCTATGGGTTTCGGCTGGATACCAACATGGAATCTTCAGGATTGCCCAAAAGCGACAAGGCGATCGCCTATGAACGAATCTGGCTGGCCGATGACAACACGTTGCGCGATGAATTCACGCTCGTTGACCCGGTCGCTCTGGTGAAGCCCTGGACCGTGACCAAGACTTTCAAGCGCGCGCCGGCAGGCTTTGAGATCGAGCCGTACGTGTGTCTGGAGAACAACCGCAACCCGATCGCACCTGATGGCAGCATTCGGGCAGTACTGCAATCCGGCGACAACCCGCAAAAATGACCCGATGACCGCAACGCCCAGGTTCGGCGCGACCTATGCCCCGATGGGCGCGGAGGTCGACGTGCGGGACTGCTCGTTGGAAGGCAAGCTGCCCGCAGCTCTCAGTGGTGGCTTCTACGCCGTGGGCCCCGATCCGCAGTATCCGCTTGCCCCGGGCAACATCGCCTTCGACGGGGAAGGCCACATTCGCCTGTTCCGCATAAAAAACGGTCGCGTCGATTACCGCAGCCGTTACGTCAGAACCGAGCGCTACATGGCGCAGGATGCGGCACGCCGGAATCTGATGCCCATGTACCGCAATCCCGCGATGGATGATCCCACTGTGAAGGGACTGAGCCGAAGCACGGCCAACACGCACGTCATTCATCACCGGAATCTGATCCTTGCGCTCAAGGAGGACAGCGCGCCGACTGCGCTGGACCTGAACACCCTGGAGACAATTGCGCCGGTGTACACCTTCGATGGCCAGCTGCCTCGCGATCAGCCATTTACGGCTCACCCGAAAATCTGCTCATCGAGCGGCAACATCGTCGCCTTCGGTTATGAGGCCCGTGAATTCGGCAGCAACATCATCGCGGTGTTTGAGATCGACCGACAGGGCAAGAAGGTGTGGGGCACCGAAATCCGCGCCCCCTATGTCAGCGGCGTACATGATTTCGCGGTGACGGAAAATCATATCGCATTCTTCCTGACCCCTTTGGCGATCGACCACGAACAGATGAAACGCGGTGGCATCCACTGGTCATGGGACCAGGACAAGAAATCATATTTCGGCTTCCTGCGCCGCCACGGCGACGGCAAGGACCTGCACTGGATCGAGGGGCCGGCCTGTGGCGGCAGTCACACGCTCGGTGCTTTCGAGGAGCGCGGCAGGCTGTACCTCGATCGCGAGGTTACGGCGGCGAACCCATATCCGGTAATTCCGAACAAGGACGGGACACCCTACGATCCGGAGGCCGGTATCAGCTACCTGCATCGTCTTTCGGTGAACCTGAACGGACGCAACACTCACTACGACATTGAACGGATGTACTCGCTGATTGCTCCGTTGCCGCGGCAGGACGATCGATATAACACCCTGCCGTATCGCTACGGATTCATGGGTTGCCCTGATCCGGCCGATCCGGTGCGCTGGAAGGCCGCCTGCTATGCACGTGTCGATCATCACACCCGCACCCACGTGTTGTGGAAGGCGCCGGACACGGTCTCACTGGGGGAGCCATTGTTCGCACCCAAGAGCGCCGCTGCCGCGGAAGGGGAAGGCTACGTTCTGGGTGTGGCTTGGCACCTGGACCAGAACTTGCGCGCCGACCTGCTGGTGCTGGATGCTGAACACATCGAGGACGGACCGATCGCAACGGTGCACCTACCCATTCAGGCATCGCCACAGATTCATGGTTGGTGGGTGCGCGAAGACCAGTACCCTGCCTGAACAGCTCGGGAGGAATCATGTTCTTAGGTCGATCGTGGGAAGAGTGGATCATCCAGTATGGAAGTAGCCATCGACATCCGCTCAATCGCCTCTGCCACACGCTCGGGATCCCGCTGATTGCGCTATCGTTGCCCGTATTCGTGGGAGCCGCGTTCATTCACGGTCTGTGGGTCATCGCGGCGGCGATGTTCTTGATCGGCTGGGTACTGCAGTTCATCGGGCACGCGGTCGAGGGTAAACCACCGGAGTTCTTCCACGATTGGCGCTTCCTGTTCGTCGGGCTGCGCTGGTGGTTCGCGAAAGTGCGTGGCCGGGCCTAGGCGCAATGGGCGTATCAGCCAGTCGCTGAATCCCAGAACTGTTCCATCTTGCGTCGCATGGCCGCATCAGGCAGGCGGCCGCGCGCGGCACCTTGATTGTCGGTCAAATGCGCGACCTGCGTTGATCCTGGTATTGCGCAGGTTACTGCAGGGTGGGAGATCACGTATTTGAGCAGGAACTGGCCCCAGCTGCTCACGTCGATATCCGCTGCCCACCCCGGCAATTTCCGCGCCTGCGCCTGACGCAGCAGGCTGCCGAATCCGAAGGGCACGTTGGCCAGCACGGCAACGTGCCGCTCCTGCGCGAGGGGCAGGATGGTCCGGGCCGCATCCCGGTTGTCCAGGGAGTAATCGACCTGAATGAAGTCCAGCGGATACTTGCGCAGAAAGCCGACCATTTCCTCATGCTGCCGGACCCGCGAGGTCGTAATGCCGAAGTAGCGGATCTTCCCGGCTTGCTTCCACTGCTGCAGCTGCGGCAGCAGTGCATCCACGCCATCCAGGTTGTGCACCTGCAACAGATCGATCTTTGCAGTGCGCAGCCGCATCAAGGAGCGCTCGAGGCTCACCTGGCCACTGACGCCGCCGCCGCGGAAGCCTCCGCCACTGGCGGTAAGCTTGGTGGCGATGAACATCCGGTCGCGGCTGCCGGCCAGGGCCTCGCCGATGAGCGTCTCGCTGTCACCGTATGCGGCTGCGGTATCAATCAACGTCCCGCCCAACTGCTGCATGCGATGAATCTCGGCCAGAATTGGCTCACGCTCATCCAGCTCAAATTTGTCGGTTCCCAAACCGATGGCCGGCAGCCGCTCGCCGGTGGCCGGAATGGCCTTGGTGATCAGGGGTAGGGCGGGCGCGGACAGCCCCACAGCGGGTATCGACAGCAGTGCGCTGGCGCCCACTGTCAGGGCGCCGCACAGGGCATCGCGTCGCGACAGACCAGGTGTTCGAGTTGTGTTCATGGCACGCACTTTACGCGGCGCACGCATGCTCTTCCATATCAGGCCGATGCCGGCGTCCCGAAACGATTGGCTGTGGCCTGGCCGTTGCCAATGCAGCCCCAAAGCGCGAAGGCAGCGCAAGCGGCGAGTGCGGCTGGGGCCAGGGCAGCGCTTAGCGGGGCACCGAAGCTGATGAGGTGAAGCCAGTTGGCGAAGGCAGCGAGGGTCAGGATTACAGGAATGAGCAGCAACCAGGCGTTGTACCCCATGTCGTGCAGACGCCTTGCATGCAGGACGACTCCTGCAAATACCAACATCAACATGGCCCAATGCGCCGTGGCGCCCTTCACCAAGAAGGCGTAGAACGCCGTCGCAGCCAGCAGCGCCAACAGGGCCGCGACGAACTGGTCACGCGAGGTGCGGCCATTGGGGTTGACGTACAGGAAGGTAAAGGAGTTGGGCGCGTCAGAGAACTCGCCGAACATCAGCGCATGGCGCTGCAGCGCTCCTGTGTAGTATTCGAGGTAGGCGAGCATGAGAAGGCCGTTGAGGGCGAAGGCGGCTGCGGCCAGCAGCGCGCCTAGCGGCTGGTGATCCAGAATTACCGACCAGAACAGCGCGCAGGTCGAGATCGGCATGACCACGCACAGCGCTACCGGCACAAACAGCCCGACCAGGATCAGCGCTCCCGCCACCAGCTGGATCGCCATGGCGACACCGAGCAATCCGGAGTGGCTGAGAGCCGCCATCAGCTCGATCGCGAGTGGCTCGTGTCCGATCGGCGCCGGCCACAGCGAGAAGAAGAAGTGGTTCGCGCCATTGACCAGCATCCAGGCGCCGAAGATCACGCGACCAAGAAGTATGACCTGCTTCATGAGCGGGCACCCGCCGGCTGCGTGGCCGGCGATGAGGCCGGCGCACCAATGGCGCGCGGCCGCGCATGCAAAGCGAACATGGAGCGATAGCTGCGCATGTGAACCAGACACAGCACGACATTACAGAACAGCACCGAACAGCCGAAGACCGCTGCACGGGAGGTCCAGCCCTCAAGCGGGGTATCCCAGAAGAACACGCAGAAAGAGACCGGCATGCACACCAGGAGCATGAGCGGTGTGTAGAACCCTGTCAGTACGCTCAAGCCAGCCAAGAACTCGACGGCCTTGACCATATCGAACAGGTGGCTGTCCAGGAGCGCCACGATCAGTTCATGGCTCAAGGGCTTGGTGCCCATCGGCTGCGCGAAGAGGGGAATAAAGTGATTCAAGCCCGATGGAATCATCCAGGCCGCAAATATCAATCGCACAACCCACACGGCGTACTTCATGCTGCCCCCTCGCCGGATTCTTCGCGTGCGGTCACTGTTGCGTGACCGTCTTTACCGCAGGCGAGCTTAGACTTCCCGCACCGGGATTGTAAGAGGCGGCGGCGGGTCAGGACATGGTGCTACGCACCACCGCCTGCGGCACTTGGGAGGGTGGCAAGCGCATCGCTCACCCTCCCGAATGCTGCTACCGGCTAGCGAGTCGCCGGGTCCCAGTGCTCGTCGGCCTTGCCATCAACGAACCGCCACATATCAAACCAGGTGGTGGTGTAGGTCTTGGTGGGATCCTTGGAATCCTTCATCGTGCGCGGTGTAGTCACGATCACATAGTCGCCTTCCGCGACCACCGAGACGATCGGCGTGCCCAATTTTTCCGGTATCGGTGTCGGCTTCACTTTCCGCACTTCAGTGAAGAACTTGATGACAGCGGCACGCCCGTTCGCGGCCTGCGGATTGTGTTGGATATACCGCTCGGTGATCCACTTGTCAGTCAATTCCCAGTGGTTCGCTTCCAGCAGCTCCTTCATGATGTGGTAGGCCGCCTGCTTGTTCTTTTCCTGCTTGGGATTCTTGCTGTGGAAAAGCGCCTCTGCATCAGGCACTCCGACGACCGCATCCTGGGCATGGACGATTCCGGCACAACTGAACATCAGCGCCGAGATCACGCCGATTCTTAGGCTAGCTCGCATGGGTTCCCCCTTTTTTTGGACGAATGATTGTGCGCACCGTGTTGCCGCGACCTTGCGGTCCGACCCTCTCACGGCGCAGTTTACACCCGGTCCGTCCGCCATGGTCATTGCTCGGATCTGACGTGGACGCCGCAACGTCCCACGGCCTAGAATCGCCGGCGAATGATCGCCCCAACGCAGGTTAGTCCGGTCCTCGCGCTGTGCGCCCTGACGTGGTGGGGTCTCGCGAGCGCGGCCGATCCCCAAGCCAGCACCGTCCCCTCCGCCGCTACGCAACACGAAGAGGTCGTCGTCAGCGCGAGCAAGCTGATAGACAAGAAGACCTTGGAGCGCATCGTGCTCCCGCGCTTCGTCAAATCGCACGGCACGCCGAGTGAGCGGATTGGCCAGATAGGCCGCTGGTACACGGCGGTTTGCCCCGAGACGGTCGGACTGCAACCTGCCTTCAACGAATATATCTCCAAGCGGGTCATCGAAGTCGCACGCAGTGTGGGTGCCCCGACCAAGCGCGCGGGCAAATGCGCCGGCGACATCAAGATCATCTTTTCGCCTCATCCGCAGGCGCAGCTGGATTACATCGCGAGCAAGTTCAAAGTGTATCTGGGCTACTCCCAACGACCCAGTGAGCTTGCCAAAATCAGTCACTCCATTCAGGCTTGGTACGTAACCGGGACCCGATCGTCAGTTGATCTGAAGGCCCCGGCCAAGTGCGCGGATTGTGTCCCGCCCGGCGCGAATGGCCTGGCGGTCGATTCAGACAACTGGGTCATGGGTCAAGCGGGCAGCTATCTGGGAAATGACCTCAGAAGTGAGTTCATTCAGGTCACTGTCATTGCCGACGCCGATGCCTTAGTTCAATTCCCGGCTCGCGAGGTGGCGGACTACATCGCCATGCTCGTGCTGACCCGCACGGCGCTCGATGGCTGCAACCCCTTGCCCAGCATCATCGACGTACTTTCCCGGGACTGCGGCGAGAGAAGCAAACCGCAGGGCATTACCGAAGCTGATACCTCTTACCTGAAGGCGCTGTACTCCTCGAATCTCGAGATGAAGGTCAATCTCGAGCAGGGGGAGATGCGCGATCAGATGCTGAAGACGATCGAGGGCCCGTAGGATCCGCCGGTTACCGCGCGGGCACAGTAGCTTGGGCGCTGGGTCTGGCGAGAATCCGCTCGGCCCAGGCTTTCACCCGCGGACCGGCTGAAACCTCCATGATGCCCAGGAAGTGCAGGAACGGCAGATAGGCAATATCCGCGAGGGTGAAGGATCGCCCCACCAGATAATGCCGGTCGCCAAGCTCCCGTTCGATGATTGCCAGGTGACGGTCGATCTCTGCTCGGGCGGCCTGCATCGCCTGATGGTCCCACTTTGCTTCCGGCAGGAAGCGCTTCGGAACCAGAATCGCACCGGCATAGCGTCCGAGGTGGGCATCGCACAGGCGCACGTGCATGTCGGTGAGTGCGCGGCCAGCTGCATCGTTCGGCACGAGGGGCGGGTTGGGATGGATGGCCTCAAGGTATGCCAGGATCGCAGAAGACTCATACAGCGTAAGCCCGCCGTCAACGAGCGTCGGCACCTTCGTGTAGGGATTGAGCGCCGCATACCAGTCTTCTTTGTGCGCTCCACCGGGTAGATTCACCTCGACGAGCTCGCAGGAAATGTCCTTCTCGAGCAGCGCGATGCGCACTCGCCGCGAGAACGTCGACACCGGAAAATAGTACAGCTTCATATTCTTTGGCTCCACAATTGCGGCCACACCGCAAGCCGGCTGCCGCCAGGGTGTTCCCTGGCGAAGTGTACTCCGCGACCCTGGGAATGCCGATACAATTTGCCATCAGGTCCGGGGGATGCAATGGCCATTACTTTTCATGATCCATTTCACACCGGCTTCTTTGCGCCGATGCGTTTTGAAGCGGACATTCACGATTGTGAGGTCGAGGGGCGCATTCCGGCGCAGCTCGATGGCTCCTTCTACCGGACCTGCATCGACAGACGCTATCCACAGCGGATGCCGAATGACGTTCCCTACAATGCGGACGGGGCTGTGGATCTGTTCCGATTCCGCAACGGACATGTCGACTTCCGCACCCGGTACATTCGCACACCGCGCTACGTTGCCGAGCGGGCGGCGCGCCGCGCCCTGTTTGGCGTGTATCGAAACAAATATACGAATGACCCAAGCGTCGCCGGCCTGTCCATGAACACGGGAAACACGACGCCGGTGGTCCATGCTGGAAAGCTCTACTGCCTCAAGGAAAGCAGTCCGCCGATGCTTCTGGATCCGCATTCGTTGCAGACACTCGGTGAGTACGATTTCGACGGTCGGCTTGAAGCGAAGACCTTTACCGCGCACCCGAAAATCGATCCGATCAGCGGGGAAATGGTGGCCTTCTCATATGAGGCGAAGGGCGACTTGACTGACGACATCTCGGTGCAGTTCTTTGATCCCAAAGGCTGCCTGATGCGCCAGATCTGGTTCAAATCACCGGTTGTTTCGATGATGCACGATTTTGCCGTCACGCAACGGCACGTGATCCTGCCGACGACAGCCATGGTGACGAGCCTCGAGCGACTCAAGCAGGGCCTGAACCACTGGGCCTATGATCGGAATATGCCCGCATGGGTCGGTATCCTGCCTCGCGAGGGTAACGCCGAGGACGTGCGCTGGTTCAAGGGGCCGCACGATCGCGCGATGCTGATCCATGTAACCAATGCCCGCAGCGAGGGCAACAAGGTGATCGTGGATGCGCCGGTGGCGCGCGGCAACTTCAACCCGCAATTCCCGAACCTCGATGGCTCCGCGTTCGATGAGGAGGCGCGTCGTAACACGATTCGCCGTTGGACCTTCGATCTGTCCAAGCAGGGGGATGACGCCTGGCAGGAGGAACTGCTCTTTCCGGAGATCAAACCTACCAGCTTCACGCGCATAGACGATCGCTACCTGTCACAGCCATTTCGCTACAGCTTCAGTCTGCTGACGGATCCGGCAGGGCGGGGGCAGACTCCGAACCTCTGGTCCCGCCTTGACTACGAGTCAGGACGAATCGACCGATTTTCGGCGGGCGATGCACACGGGCTCTCCGAACCACAGTTCGTCCCGCGACGGCCCGATGCACGCGAAGGCGACGGTTATCTCATCGGCATTGCCGACGACTACACGAACATGAAGAGCGAACTGGTCATTGCGGACGCGCAGGACCTCGCGGCAGGTCCGATCGGGAGGGTCAAGTTGCCGTTTCGACTGCACATGCAGGTGCACGGTTGCTGGGTTTCGGCACTCGATCTGCCGTTCGACTTTGACTCCGACCCGGAGTTTATCGGCGGCCCTTACGTGTAGCGATGACCGCCAAATCTCAAAATGTGGAGCGCGTCGCGCCGCCGTCGATCACGATGCTCTGACCGGTGATGTAACCGGCAAACTGGCTGCACAGCCACGCCACCAGCGCACCGACATCCTGGGTATCTCCAAAGCGGCGCGCGGCAATCCGGTAGGACTCGCTGAAACGGGCAACCTCTTCGTCGTAGCTGGTGCCGTTGGCAATCGCCCGCGCGCCAAATTGCTCCTGGGTAAAGGCGGTGTGGAACATGCCGGGCAGCACGTTGTTGATCGTGACGCCGTGCTCTACCACGCGCAGCGCGACGGCGCCCGCATAGTTGATCAACGCCGCGCGCGGCGCACCGGAGAGGATGCGCAGTTCCAGCGGATATTTGGCGGCAATGCTGGCGATATTCACGATGCGGCCCCAGCCACGCGCCACCATGCCCTCGAGGACGGCATTCATGAAGTGCACCGGACTTAGCAGACCGGTGTCGAGGCTGGTCTGCCATTGCGCGGCCTCGATGGCTCGATAGTCTTC
The DNA here is from genome assembly GCA_036498905.1 of Steroidobacteraceae bacterium. Taxonomy (GTDB): domain Bacteria; phylum Pseudomonadota; class Gammaproteobacteria; order Steroidobacterales; family Steroidobacteraceae; genus DAIDKA01. The sequence goes on from DASYER010000079.1 coordinate 22,667, forward strand.
GGTCATGGGAGGAGGCGAACAGGTGCCCACCAGGATGTCCGGTGCCGGGCCGGCCGCAAGAATGCGCGCGGCCCCTTCGGCCTCAGAATGATCGGCCACGACCGCGATGACGCACACGCCCGTCGCGGCCGCAATTTGCTCCGCGGTCGCACGCAGTCTGGCCTCCCCGCGTGCCGACAGCACCAGATTCACGCCCTCGCGGGCCAGCGCGAATGCCGCAGCCTTGCCCATGCCGGCACTGGCGCCGTTGACGATGGCATTACGGCCGCGAATTCCCAGATCCATCGTACAATATTGCATATTATTATCGCCGTTGCGACGGGCAGATGACGCCAGTAGGCTCACGGCGCATGTCGAACATGCATCGCCCTTTTTCGAACGCTGACTGGGAATCCTTCTACATGGCAACTGCTGGGCTCCTGGATCGCAATTCGCTGCCGAAGACTGCTGAGTGGCGCAATGTCGATCTGAAAACGTTTCGCGGCGAGATCATCCCTCGCGACCGGCCGGCAGTTCTGAAGGGATTGGTCAAGCACTGGCCGATGGTGCGCGCTGGCGCCGAATCCGACGTGGCGCTCCTGAACTACATCCGCTCACGTGACCAGGGACGTCCGATCCGGATCCTGGTGGGCAAGCCGGACATCAAGGGCGTCTATTTCTTCCGTGATGATATGAGCGGCTTGAACTTCGAGTTTGGACAGCAGTCGTTTCAGGCTACGCTGGCGAACATACTCGCCTGCAAGAACGACCCGGAGGCGCCGGCCATCTATACGGGCGCGACGCTGGTGTCCGACACCTGTCCGCAGGTCGCTGAGGAAAATACTCTGGAGATCCTCGACCGGCCTTCCCGACCCAGGATGTGGCTGGGCAATGCGGTGACTGCAGCGACCCACTACGACAATATGGACGGGGTCAACTGCATGGTCGCCGGCCGTAAGCGCTTCACGTTCTTCCCGCCGGACCAGCTCACGAATCTGTATATCGGGCCACTGGATCTGGCCCCAGGCGGCCAGCCTACCAGCATGGTGAGGGTCTCCGCTCCCGATCTGGAACGCTTTCCGCGCTTCGCGCAGGCATTTGCTGCCGCAGAAACGGTAGACGTTGAGCCGGGAGATGCGATCTATATCCCGAACCTGTGGTGGCACAACGTCGAGTCACTCGATCCGGTGAACCTTTCAGTGAACTACTGGTGGCTCGACGCGCCAGAGATGGCCGAGCCCTTTGCCGCGATGGCGCATGGGCTGATGGCCATCACACCGCTATCGGCCAGCCGCCGCGAAATCTGGCGCATGATGTTCGAGCACTATGTGTTTCGGACCGGTGGAGATCCAGTCCCTTATCTGCCGGTCGACCGTCGCGGAATGTTGGGAACCTTATCCCCTGAGCTGCAAAACCACATCAGAAGTCAGCTGATCCGCTCGCTGACGAAGCCGATGCCGGCTCAATTGAAGGAACAGATTCTGCGACTGCTGTGGCCGATGCGCTGATCAGGGCAGCTAGGCGGATCGCAACGCCTCCGCAACGGACAAGCGGGCGACCCAAAGACCCGGGAAAATCCCTCCCAGAAGACCGATCCCGCAGGCGAGCAAAACTCCGAGGCCGACCGCCATCGGGCTGATGGTCAGCGTATATACCAGCTGCGGGTTATAGCCGACGGCATCGCCGACTGTGCTGACCGTGCGCCCAGCAAAGCAGACAAAAACCGCCGCGATGCCGATGGCTGCTCCGATCAGAGCAAGCAACAAAGCCTCCAGTAGAACCGAGCCGACTACCGCGAAGCCGCCGAAGCCCACGGCCCGAAGTGTTCCGATTTCCGTTCTTCGCGAGATGACGGCGGAATACAGAGTATTCAAGGCGGCAAACACGGCGCCGATCGCCATGATTGCGCCTATGACGTACGCGATGAGACTCAGCAGCCGATTGAGTGGCCGCCCCATGGATGCGAAGTACTCCGGTTCACGCCACGTGTCAACGAGCAGCGTTGGATTCGCGCCGAGCGCGGCCTTGAATTTGTCAAACGACTGCGGCGAGTCCAGCAGCACCGTGACGCTATTGAAAGTGTTTCGCTTGTACGCTGCCAGGAGCGTATCGGCATCGGTGAGTAACGTGGACTCATGCGAGTTACCCGCACTGGAGAATGATCCGACTACGGTCCAGTCACCGTCACTGAGCTTCACCTTGTCCCCGATGTCGAGCCCCGAGAATTGCCGTTGGGCGGCCGCGCCGACCAGAAGTTCATGAAAGCCCGGCTTGAACATGCGGCCGGTGGCAAGCCTGAACTCACGTCGAGTGAGAAAGGCGGCCGGTCCGATGCCTCGAACAGTGACGAACGCGTCGGCTTGATTGCTTTTCTTGGATACCGCAGTCAGGACCACGACCTCGGCCGAGGCGATTTGATTGCCGGCCGCATCGGACCGAACGCCGGTCGCGCCCGCGATCGCCCGCACGTCATCGCGTGAGAGGCTGCTGAAGCCTTCGGTCGTGCCTCGGCTCGTCACGACTGCCCGATCCGCCTGACCGGTATTGGTAATGGTATTTCGAAATCCGAGTGCCAGCGACAATATGGAGATGAAGACCGCCACGACTCCTGCGATTCCGATCACGATGACCAGGCAACTGCCGATCCGCCGCGGCAGGCTACGTAGGTTCAGTTCGCTCAGGGCAAGGAGTTGCATGTTGAGGCGGCTCACCGCACCGCGAGGGCTTCGATGATTCGCAGTCGGTGCATGCGCCAGGCGGGTGGGGCGGCACTGATGATCGCCATCAGCACCGCAATCACGCCGGCGTCCGCGACAACCGTCCAGGACACACGTACCTTCCCAAGTACGTTGACCATGAAAGGTGCTGCAAGTGTGGAGAGGGCGAGACCAAGAGCAGCGCAGATCACACATAAGAGCAACGCCTCACTCAGTACGAGCGCGGCGACCTGGGAGTTGGCGAAGCCGATCGTCTTCAAAACGGCGAACTCGGAAATGCGCTCGTGGACGGAGTATTTCATGACGTTTGCAGTCAGGAAGAGGAGGGTGAACAGGACTGCCCCCACGACGGCGTTGGTGAGCAATTTGACATCCCCGATCTGCTTCATCTGCGACTGTGCGAACTCTTTCTCGGATCGAGTTCGGGTTTCGTGTGCCGAATTGGCAAACATTCCGTCGATGGCCTTGGAAACCGCGACGGAGCGCGTGGGATCGGCTATTCGCACCAGATAACGGTCAACGGTCCCTTTCTCGGTTGCGCGTGCGGCGTCCAGATAGTCATAGTTGATCAGAGCCAGCGTCGCCTTGCCGGGGTCGCTGCGCGTGTCGAAGGTTCCCAGCAAATCGAACGTCCACACATTGGTGCCATCGGTCTTGGGGATGCTCGAGGTCAGCGGGATGCGGTCACCGATTTTCCAGCCATAGAACCGCATCAACCCCGGCGTGGCAAGCATCCCGGTGCGGGTGGTTGCCAGGGCCGCGAGGTGCGCCCGGGACACCGTGAACGTTGGCCGCAGTGCAAACCAGCGCCGCGGCTCCGTTGCCAGGGCTGCGACCAGATTTTTGGGTTGCTGATATGCGCCAATGAAGTAGAAGCGCGGCGCCACCACGGTCACCCCGGGGATTCGCTCGATTTTCGTCATGGCGGAGATCGGAATTCCCTCGCCACCGGGAATTTTCATGTCGGTCATCAAGCCGTTGAGATCCTGATCTTCCAGGGCCTTGGCGAAGCCGGCATTCAGACCCTCCAACATGCCGAACAGCACGAATGCGGTCGCAATGGACAGGCCGGTGAAGACGAGGCGGGTCGGCCGACGCCGCAGACCTGCCCAGATCAGCGAAAAATACTTCACGAAGTGCCGCCAGTAACGGTGCAATTCTCCAGCATGCTACATTTTAGCCGCAGCCGATGCGGACAGTCGTCCAAACTGCCGGCGTTGGTCAGTGATAAACGGAGAGGGGGGAATGATTATGAGCGCTGCTCAACTGCGTGCCCTGATCTTGCCGCTACTGGTCGCCGCTGCCGCCGGGTTGAGCGGGCAGGCCGTCGCCCAGGGCAGGCCCTTGCCGCAGGGTGATTTCAACGGCCAGCTCGGTCCATTGACCGTGATCCTTCACCTGACAAAGTCCGCCGACGGTACCCTGGCCGGCACTCTGGACAGTCCCAATCAAGGTGCCAACGGCCTGGTTTGTGCGGATTTTCATCTGGACGGCACGGCACTGTCGTTCCGGGTGCCCGTCGTGAGCGGCTCGTGGACCGGCAATGTGAGTGCCGATGGCGCAACGCTAACCGGAACCTGGTCACAGGGCACTCCGGCGCCATTGGTGTTCGCGCGCGATACTTTTGCGCCCGCGGCCAAGCCATCAGCAGTGGACGGGATCTGGCTGGGCACGGTGCAGGGGCCGCAGCCCCTGCGCGTTCAAATCGTGGTCCGCAGCGGCAGTAAAGGCGAATTCGTCTGTGCCGCCGACAGCATCGATCAGAACGCCTTCAATCTTGCCTGCACGAACGCGAAATTCGACAACTCGGATTTCTCCCTGGAGATTCCGGTGGTGCAGGGGCATTGGAAGGGCCGCCTCTCGCAAGACGGCAGAACCCTTACAGGTACGTGGTCGCAGGCGATCGATGCCGGCGGTAAGCAGTCGCCCGAAGTTGTGCTGAATTTCGCGCGACAGGACAAGCGCATTCAGCCCGCACGTCGCACTCCTGTTACCTTCGAGCCGGCGATAGCCCCGGTCGAGGTCGCGCAGTTGGAAGCGGTGTTACGCCAGGACCTCACTCGGACGCTGTCCGCAGGCGTGCTGGCGCAAGGCAAGGGCATCGGGGTCACGGTGGGAGTGATTACGAAGGCTGGGCGCCGGGTGTTCGCCCTGGGTGCGGCTCGGCCAGATCAGCTGTTCGAAATTGGCTCCATCACCAAGACCTTTACCGGCCTTACGCTGGCGCAACTGATCGAGCAGGGGAAAGTGACGCCCGCCACGCCGGTGCGCGAACTTCTGCCCCCGGGGGTGGTGGTAAAGCCCGCGGGGCGCGAAATCACATTGCTGGATCTTGTGACACAGCATTCAGGCCTGCCGCGGATGCCCGACAACTTCCAGCCCGGAGATCCGGCCAATCCCTATGCCGACTACGATGCCGTCCGCCTGCAGGCTTTCATCGGCAAGCACGGTGTCACCCGGCCTGCAGATGCCTCGTTTCTCTACAGTAATCTGGGTTTCGGGCTGCTCGGCTATGCGCTCGGCCGGGCGGCAGATGAGCCTTATCCGCAGCTGCTCACCGCGCAGGTGCTGCAGCCCCTGGGGCTCACGGACACGGTCATCACGCTTACACCTGCACAGCAGACTCGGTTCATCGCCGGCCATACTGGCGCCTTGGCTCCGGCGCACGCCTGGGACCTCAATGCCTTCGCCGGCGCGGGTGCGGTGCGCTCCACGGCCGCTGACATGCTGCGTTACCTTCAGGCACAACTCGACTCGGCACACATCGCAGCACGAGGCGCCCGGGGACGTACATTGGGGGCGGCGCTCAAGCGCTCACACGAACTACAGGACGATGCCGGACCGAATATGCGTATCGCCTACGCCTGGCTGCACGACACGGCCACCGGCTTGTACTGGCACAACGGAGCTACGGGCGGCTACACCAGCTATGGCTTCTTCAATCCTGAGGCCGGCTATGCGGGCATCGTGCTGGTGAACATGTCCGAGACTGCACACGGCAGCTTCGCAGATACCATAGGCCAGCACATCCTTCAGCGCCTCACCGGTAAACCTGCCGTCTCGCTGTCACAATGGTAGTGGTGCGGTACGACCATCGATGCAGCTAGCGGTTCTGAAGGAGCGCCCATATCTGCGGCCAGGTTTTCTCCCCGTTTTGCCGCATCTCGGCGGCTAGAGCGACCGGCATCCATTCAACAAATGCGCGCTGAAAAGCAGGGCGCAAACGCATGCGAGTGAACCAGTCCTGAACTCGCGGCAGCCGCCCATGGGTCCACATTCCCTCCATGGAGAGCGCCGCCAGTCGATTGACGTATGGTGCCATCGCAATATCCGCCATCGAGAACTGATCCTGCACGAGCCACATGCTCGTACTCAGGGCGCGTTCCATCTTGTGCAGGAAGGTATCGTAGAGGCGAATCTTCTCCGCTGCACCCGGTGCCTCAATCCCACGCTGAATCCACTCCCATTTAAGCTTCCGGGTCGCAGCACCTTCCGCCGCTCCATTGCCTGCGAACTGCTCAAAAGTTCCGGCTCCGCTTCGCAATATCGTATGGCGGTGACTCACGATGTAGGTGACAGCCGAGCACGCAGGGTGAAGCTCCTCGTCCACGGCCTTTGTCCACAGTCGAACCTGCGCCCGGGCTTTGGGGTCCATCGGGAATATCAGATGTTGGGGGAATGTCTCCTCCAGGTATTCGCAAATCACCGTGGACTCTGGAATGACAGAGCCGTCATGCACCAGCACGGGGACGACCGCTTTGGGATTGATCGCCAGAAAGTCCGGCTTGAATTGTTCGCCGCGCAGAATATCCACGATATGCCCCGTCCAGACAATTCCCTTCTCTTCGAGGGCGAATCGCGTCTTCGCAGCACATGCGGACGATTCGTGGTGATAGAGTTCTAACATTATTACTCGCCGAGCAAGGTTTGGCCTGCAGCGGCCGGTGCGGTGTCGCGCATGCGTCGAAGCAGAATTATCAGCATGCTGTTCAGTTTTGCCAACTGCTTTGAATCCAGGGCGCGCAGCGCATCCACTAGAAGGCCAGCCGCGGGAGGAGGGGCTTTTTGAAGAAGCCGCATCCCTTCGGCGGAAACATGCAGCTGCACGACCCGGTGGTCACGCGGGTCGCGCACCCGTCTCACCAGCCTGCGCGCCATCAGCGTCTTGAGAAGATTGCTGGCGGTCGTTTGGTGCAGGGCCATGCATTCGGCCAACGAGTTGACGCTCATTCCATCGGATTGCGCAATCTCCGACAGAGCCCACAATTGCGATCCGGAAATCCTTTCGCTCCGGCGTACCTGCGCGTCATGGCTGCGCGCCGATCCAAACACCAGCCGCAAGTTTTGCAGGGCCTGAAGCGCCAGGCTTGCGCGGGCAGTCGGTACATGGCTCGAATGCTTGCTCATGGATCGCTCCGCGGAGTTTCCTGCAAGGCAGGCATGGAGAGCGTGCGGGGCGATGCGACAGCGATATAGCGCTGCGCGAGCGCTCGATATAAGGAGGGTGTCATCGTTCTGGAGACGGCCGTTGCAATCGTGGCGGTCATCATCAGGGGTAGTACCATGGCATGCTGAGTGGTCATTTCCATCACGATCACGAATGACGTCAATGGGGCCTGAGTGACACCGGCAAGATAGCCGCACATGCCGAGAATGGCGAAAGGGACGGGACCCGCCTGGCCGGTCAGGTCCGCGATCATCTGGCCCAGACCTGCCCCGACCGACAACGAGGGCGCGAGTAAGCCCGCCGGGATACCACTTAAATAGGCCACGAGCGTGGCCAGCGCGCGGGCCGGTGCGTAAAACCACGGCAGGTGGGCGTTGCTCTCCAGGATCGAGCGGGCTTCCACATAGCCGGTGCCATAAGTACGATCGCCCGAGATAAATCCGAGACCTGCGACCAGAATGCCGCACAGGAGTGCAAGCAGGACGGGGTGCTTGCGCTGAAACGTTCCCAAAACGCCAGGCAAACCATTGACCGCGAGGAGCGTAATTCGGCTGAACAGGCCGCCTGCCAGGCCACTGGCCAACGCTAAAGAAAGAACCCCCACGGTGATGAGATCCTGTCGACCAATGAGCATCGGCTGTCCAAAGTACGTGTAGTCCCCGACCATGGCAATTGCTACGACGCCCGCCAACACAACCGCCGTCAAGGTTGTCCCACTGGCGCGCTCTTCGAATGAGCGGGCGAGTTCTTCGATTCCGAATACGATACCGGCCAGGGGCGTATTGAAGGCCGCGGCGACCCCGGCCGCGCCTCCCGCCAGTACTAGTGCCCGCTGCTGAGCTGCCGCGTCGCCGTGCGGCATGAAGCGGGCGAATGCGCGGGCGATGCACGCACCGATGTGGACCGTCGGGCCCTCACGCCCGACGGAGGCACCTGAGAGCAAACCAACTCCGGCGAGCACGATGCGTCCAATCGCGACTTTTGGTCGCAGAAATTCCTGGCCTACCTCGCCGGCATCTCCTCGCAGGGCGAAAATCGTCTGTGGGATCCCGCTACCCTCAGCGCCACGAAAATATCGGCGCGTGATCCAGGCACAAGCGGCAAATCCGAATGGTGCAAGCGCCCACGTCCACCACGAGGAATGAGCGAGCACGCGCCGTTGAAGGCCTTGCGCAAAGTCGGCCATCGTAGCGAAGCCGACCGCTGCGGCGCCGATCGCTGCGCCAGCCGTCCATAGGATCATTCGCGACTTCCAGCGCTGAAAGGACAGGAGAGACTGCCCGGCATGCCGCGCGGCTTCATTGGATGCGAACACTGTCACGTCGGGGACGCCTCCTTGGTTAACCAAGCTCGGGTGTGAAAGCGCCCGATCGATGGGAGAACCTTGGAATATATATGCAGTAAAATATTTGCACAAATATAACGATCACGCCCCGGACAAATCGGGAGCGCTTCGATCACTTGGGGGTTTAGCGTGGGATGTCACGCGGTGCGCCATCAAATGTGGCGCGCGCGGCGTGAATATCCGAATAGCGACGGTCGGCCCAATCGATGAGGTTCGCCATCGGCTCTAGCAGGGATTGACCCAGCGGAGCCAGACGATATTCAACGCTCGGCGGCTTGGTTGGAAAAACATGACGTGTGACTAGCCCGTCGCGCTCCAGGTCGCGCAGGGTTTGGGTGAGCATGCGCTTTGAGATGTCGCGAATAGTGCGGTGAAGCTCGCTGAAGCGCTGCGGTCGCATCGCGAGCGTCATGATCATCAGAATGCTCCACTTGTCGCCGATGCGATCGAGCACGTCGCGCACGGGGCAATGCACTGGCCCTGCTGACTGGGCATCGTCCGACTGATATCGGCTGAATCGCTCGATTGCGGTCAGTGCGGTGCTCATTGCCGGTTCCCTTGGTCTCTCCAGGTAACAAAAAACTGCCTCCTTGTGGGGCAGGAAGGAGGTCTCTATATTCGACCTGGTCTCGAATATAGACCATAAAGGACTAGGAGAAAACGTATGTTTTTAGTCATGGGAATTACGGGAAAGGTTGGCGGCGCGACGGCGACGCATTTATTGGCCCAAGGCAAAAAGGTGCGAGCGCTCGTCCGCGACCGCGCGAAAGCGGCGAGTTGGGCGGAGCAGGGCGTCGAACTGGTTTATGGCGACTGGAACGATGCGGTCGTCATCGAGCGGGCGCTCGAGGGCGTCGTCGGTGCGTTCGTCATGTTGCCGGCCGTCTGGGCGCCCTCGCCGGATTTCAGGGAAGCGAAGAGCGTCATCGCGAACTATCTCGAGGCGCTGACCAGAGTACCCGTGCCGCGGGTCGTCGCGCTCTCATCAATGGGCGCGAACAGAACCAGCGGGCTGGGGATGATCACGGCCCTGTCGCTTTTGGAGCAGAGCCTTCGTGGTCTGACATTACCGGTCGCATATGTGCGAGCCGGAGGGTTTTTCGAAAATTTCCTGTACGGCCTGCAAGCCGCTCAGGGCGGCGCGCTACCGGTCTACTACAACCCGACAGACCGGAAATCGACCATGGTCGCGGCCAACGACATTGGCGCCGAGGTCGCAACACTTCTGAGCGGACCGCCGTGGTCGGGGCATCGGGTCATCGAACTCGGTTCGATGGTCAGCGCGGATGAAGTCGCTGCGCAAATGGGTGAAGTGATGAACCTCGACGTGAAAGCCTTTGCCGTTCCGCGGGCCGCGTGGCCTGCAGCATTCGAGCAGCTCGGCATTCCAAAGGGTCACACCGGAGCGGCCGAGGCGATGTTTGAGGCCGTCAACGCCGGATGGATGGACCTGGGGGTAGAGGGTACGGAGCACGTCGTTGGCGCAACGTCCGCTCGCGAGGTTTTCTCGGCTGCCCAGAAAGCTGCCGGCGCGTAGATCATCCTGATTAAGCCTGGTCCTGTAGATCACCTGTTCGGATCGCATCAATCCGCTGCGATCGGCCACCTGCCCGACCAGGCTGCCACACTGGCGCCCCGCGGCGCCCTCATCAAACAAGGTGGGCAAATGTCTAAGATTTCCTGGCGCCAGGTCTCGGCCTTGGCACTTTCCGCGTTCTTCGTCGTGGGGTCGCTTAGCAACATCTTCGCCCCGGCATCGATTTACGGGGAATATCTGCATTGGGGATATCCGAGCTGGTTCCATTTCATAACCGGCTCGTTCGAACTCACGACCGCTGTTTTGCTGGTGCGACCAAGAACACGGGTATGGGGCTCGGCACTCGGCTGCACAGTGATGTTGGCGGCACTTGCAACCGTGACACTCCACGGCGAATACGCGCACGGCGTCGCGCCGCTTGTTGCTGCGGCGCTGGCGGTGCTTGTCGGTTGGGTCGCCCGGCGTCATGAAGCAGGCGGGGGCTTCGAAGCGACTTTCCAGGAATGAAGAACAGCGATCTCTCGTGGCTGCTTTCGACGCCTCTAAACTCTGGTAACCGGCGTCTTTTCGAGCTATACGAATACAGATGCCAATTCCTTCGCTGAACCGGAAATTGCCAATGCAGCGAACCGCGCTGCTTTGGCTGCGCCAGTGAAATTCCTACCGCTTGCCTTTGCCGGAATCGCACGCAACTGGACGGCTTTTGCTCTGGTCCTGCTGCAAGTGGTCTTCATATTCATGCTCTTCGGCACACTTCAGGGGCTGAATGCGAGCATGGAGCTTGCGATGGCCCACGCCCATGCGGACCGCTTATTCGTGATGGGCCGGGGAGATTTGCTTCCTGTTGCACTCACAGCTCGCCTTCAACAGGTTCCGGGCGTTTCAAAGGTCGCCTTCGAGTCGCAATTGCCCTGTTCATATCACGGCGCGAAGGACTCCGTCTTTGGCCTTGGCATCGAGCCGGCGAATTATTTTGCCGTTTACGGCGAATACAAAACCACACCCGAACAGCTCCGGGCTTTAGAGCAAACCCGAACCGGCGTGCTCGTCGGCACGGTACTCGAGCAACGTCTTCATTGGAAGGTGGGCGACCATGTATCGCTTCAGTGTTTCGTTCCGCAGACGGACGGGTCGAAGACGTGGACATTCGATGTCGTCGGTTTCTTTTCGCAGACTGAACAGCCGGAATTCTCCAGCGTACTCTTGATCAACTACACATACCTGAATGAGTCCAGGTCGATCGATCGTGATCAGGTGAATATCTTCGGCGTCAAGGTTAAGCAGCCTTCGGAAGCCGCTGATATCGCGCGGAGTATCGACGCCACGTCCGAGAACTCCGCCAGCCCGACGCATACGGCGAGCGACTCGCAGGTCGCACAGGGGTATTTTCAAAGTATTGGTGACATCGGTTTCCTTGCGCGTGCGATCAGCATTATCGGACTTCTGTCTCTTCTCGTTGCGACAGGGACGCTGATGATGCAATCGGTGCGCGAGCGCCAAGGTGAGCTTGCCGTTCTGAAGGCGATCGGATTTTCATCCCCACGTATTCTGTGCCTGGTGCTCACGGAATC
>DASYER010000080.1:0-30030 GCA_036498905.1 Steroidobacteraceae bacterium
GCGCGGCTTGCTCGTCATCTTGTGAAGTCAATGCGTTTGCCTCCGAGTGGCTAAGCGAGCGGCCCCTGCGGGCTGCCCGTCTCCCGTCCCAGCCATGACAATAAGGCGATTGAGATCGCCGCAATCAGACACACGCAGGACATCGGCACCTTGTAGTTGCCGCCCAATTGGGTCGCGAACCAGGTCTGCAGCACCGCATTCGATGAGGCGATGAAATTGCCGATCTGGTAGACGGTCCCGGGAAACGTCGCGCGAGCCTCCGGCGGGGAGACCTCCATCAGATACGCGGGCACCGCCCCCCACGCACCCTGGACACAGAACTGCATCAGAAAAGCGCCGACGGCCAGCAGCGCGACTCCGCTGGAAAATGCCCACAGATAGGTCAGCGGAATGGCCAGCAGTGCGGCGACCATCATGGCGCGGCGGCGGCCGATGCGCTGGCTCCACGAACCGAAGAACCACCCGCCAAGGATCGCGCCGATGTTGTAGATCACGGCGATCATGCTCGTGGTGTGCGCGTCGAAGTGATGCGTGGCCCGCAGGAACGTGGGATAGGTGTCCTGAGTGCCATGGCTGAAGAAATTGAACGCGGTCATCAGCAGGATGGCGTAGAGGGCCAGCTTCCAGTTCTGCGCCAGCAGCTTCGACAGCGAAGCGCGCTGTGAAGAGGCCACCTTCCAGGTCGGTGATTCAGGCACATGCCGGCGGATGTACAGCACCAGCAGCGCCGGCAGGAAGCCGACCACGAACATGCCGCGCCAGCCGATGCTGGTATAGAGCAGCCCGAAGACGACGGAGGCGACCAGGTACCCGGTCGGGTACCCGGACTGCAACAGCCCTGAGACCAGGCCGCGCGCCTTGGGCTTGACGGTCTCCATGGTCAGCGAGGCACCAATACCCCATTCGCCGCCCATTGCGACCCCGAACAATGCCCGTACGATCAGGAAGGTGATCAGGTTCGGCGCCAGGGCACTGGCCAGTCCCATCAACGAATACAGCGCCACGTCCAGCATCAGAATGGGGCGTCGACCGAAGCGGTCCGCCAGGCGGCCAAAAACAAAGGCGCCCACTGGCCGCAACGCCAGAGTCAGCGTTACCGCCCAGGCCACCGAGCCGCGGGTCGTGCGAAAATCCCGGGCCACATCATCGAGCACGAAAACCAGCAGGAAAAAGTCAAATGCATCCAGCGTCCAACCCAGAAAGCTGGCCGTGACGACCTTGCGTTCCACGGCCGTCCAGCCTTTCAAACCCTCAAACATGCTCCGCCATCCGATGACGCGCTGCCGCAGCGCGACCCACAGTATTGTCAGGCCAATCCGACAAAGGCAATGCGTTGATTGCGCAACAGCAGCGCTGCTGCGACTGGGCGCAACTATGCTATCGTTTGTTGCATAGATCAAAAAACGACGGACGGGGGGAATATGAAAACCAAGCTCACGGGATTACTGCTGGCGTTGTTGCTGGTGTCCGCGCCCGCATTCGCGGCGAATGTCGATGGCGACTGGGCCGGCTCGATCGACTCACCCAATGGCCCGGTGACGATGAACTATACCTTCAAGGCCGACGGCGCCGCACTGACCGGCAGCACGACCGGACCTGATGGCATGAAGCTCGTCATCAAGGACGGCAAGGTCGCGGGCGCCAACATTTCGTTCGCGGTAGACGTCGACTTCGGCGGTACCGCCATGACTTTGAAATATACCGGCGTAGTTGCCGCGGACAGCATCGCGCTGACCCTGGATTTCCAGGGCCAGCCGGTCAATATCACGGTGAAGAGGGCGGCGGCAAAATAGCCGGCGCCCGCAGGGCGCAATTGCAGCTGGCCTAAGTAAGCCGATCGGAGAGCGCCATGTCACAGATGCCCCGACGGAATCGCCCGGATCGCGCCCGGGCGCTGTGCCTCATGGGTGCGCTCACCCTGGGGCTGACCGGCTGCGGCAGTGACTCGATGACCAGCGCGATGCCCACCTCAACGGCGCGCGGCAGCCTGATCGAGGACCCACCGCTGCGGATCGCCTCGCTGGATGCCGTGACGTTCGGCGCCGAACTCGGCGCCAGCGCTTCGGGTGCACAGCTGCTCGCGGTCGCCGGCAAACCCAGCTGCGGTGTCGATTTTTACTACCTGAAGTACAACACAGTAGGAGGGTCAGCCGAGGCCACGACCGCATCGGGAGCCTTGATGGTGCCGACCGGCTCGACCCCGCAATGCAGTGGTGCACGGCCGATCGTGCTGTATGGGCATGGCACGAACACGGACCGCACCCTCAACATCGCTGACATCACCAACACGAGCAACACCGAAGGAGCGCTGATCGCCGCGATGTTCGCTGCGCAGGGTTACATCGTGGTGGCGCCGAACTATGCCGGCTACGACCTCTCGAACCTCTCCTATCACCCTTATCTGAATGCCGACCAGCAATCCAAGGACATGATCGATGCGCTGGTCGCGGCGCGCACCGCCCTGCCCCACACCCTGACGACCGAAACCACGGACGGCGGCAAGCTGTTCATAACGGGCTATTCGCAAGGCGGCTATGTGGCCATGGCCACACATCGCGCCATGCAGGCCGCCGGCATGACGGTCACCGCCTCGGCGCCCATGTCCGGTCCCTATGCCCTGGAAGCCTTCGGGGATGCGGTGTTCTACGGACAGGTGAATATCGGTTCCACCGTCTTTACCCCACTGCTGGTGACGAGCTACCAGCATGCCTATGGGAACATCTATAAAAATCTGACCGATGTGTACGAAGCCGGCTACGCGCCCAAAATGGCTGACGTACTGCCCAGCACCACGCCCCTCGCCACGTTGTTCATGAATGGCACACTGCCTGAGTCGGCGCTGTTCAATGCAATCACTCCCGTCACCGGCAATGCGCCGCTCGATGCCGCGCTGGCGGTGCCCGCCAATCCCATCTTTGCCTCGGGCTTCGGCACCAACAACCTGGTGACCAATAATTTCCGCCTGGCCTATGTGCTGGATGCGGTGGCCAGTCCCGATGGCGCCGTACCGGTCCCCATGGCCGGCGTTGCCGTGGCGGCGAACCCCCAGGATCCGCTGCGCCTGGCGTTCAAGATGAACGATCTGCGTAACTGGACCCCGCAGCGCCCGGTACTGATGTGCGGCGGTGACCAGGATCCGACCGTATTCTTCAGCGTCAATACCCAGGTCATGCAGCAGTACTGGGCCGGCCTGCCCGCCGGTGCGATCACCGTGGTCGACATCAATGCGGCGGTTACCAGTCCGAACGATCCCTTTGCCGCCGCCAAGGTGGGCTATCAGACGACCATCGCCGGTATCGCGGCCGCGCAGGGCCAAAGTGCCGCGGTCCAGGCCATTCATGCCACCGAGGCGCCATTCTGCACGGCCGTAGCACGCGGATTTTTCGCGCAGTTTTGAGGTTTGAACATGGCAGTCACCAACAACACCGCCACCGCCCTGTGCATCGGCCTCGGTCTGCTCGCCGCCATGGGCGCGCGGGTGGCGCGTGCGGACGACGCAACTGGCGCCGGTGATCACCCGAACCTGGTGGCGATCGGTCTGTACCAGGTCAGCTTTCACGTTCACGCCGATGACATCACAGGCCCCTTCGTGCCACCCGGCCTGAACGTCCGCAATCCCAGCGTCAACACGCTGTATCTGGCGTACATGCGGCGCCTGACTCCGCATTTTGATGTGGAACTCGCGCTGGGTGTGCCGCCGCTGACCCGCACCGTCGCCAAGGGACCCGCGCAGGTCGGATCGGTACCCTACAACGGACAGACGATTGCCACCGCGCGCTGGCTGGCACCGAGCCTTTTGGCCAAGTACTACTTCTTCAGTCCGGAGGCGATGCTGCGCCCGTACCTGGGCGTCGGGGTGAACTACACGAGATTCTACTCACGCCAGATCACCGCAGCCGGTGAAGCCGTGAGCGGCGGCCCGACCTCACTGTCGCTGCCGGTCTCCGTCGGGCCCGTGGGCACGGTCGGCGTGTCGTGGCGCGCGTTCGATCGGGTGGTGGTGAACCTGTCCGGTTCGGCCTCGTGGGTGAACTCGCGGCTCACCACCAACACCGCGGGTGTCCTGCGCACCTCACACGTGGAGTTCAACCCGCGGGCCATCGTACTGGCCGTGGGTTACAAATTCTAAAAAGTCAGTGCAGCAGCCGGTCGCACAATGCCAGCAACGGCCCGGGAAGAATGCCGAGCACGAACACCGCCACAGCGTTGACTGCGACGATCAGGCGCACGCCCGGCTGCCACGTGGGCAACGGTTGCCCGGCACCGGGCTGATCGAAGTACATGAGCTTCACGATGCGCAGGTAGTAGAACGCACCGACGACTGAGGCCAGCACGCCGATGATCACCAGCCAGATATGGCCGGTGGCCCACAGCTGCGTCAGGATCGACAGCTTGGCCCAGAAGCCGATGAAAGGCGGCACGCCGGCGGTCGAGAACATCAACACCATCAGCACCAGCGCCAGCAGCGGATCGCGGCTGTACAGGCCACGGTAGTCATCCAGCTTATCCGCCTCGAAACCCTTGCTGGACAAGAGCAGCATGACACCGAAGGTGCCGAGCGTCGCCAGGACGTACGCCAGGGTATAGAACAGCGAGGCGGCATAGCCGGCCTGCGTCCCGGAGACAAAGCCCAGCAGGATGAACCCGACGTTGGAGATCGCCGAGTACGCCAGCATGCGCTTCAGATTGCTCTGCGCGATCGCCACGACGTTACCCAGAATCAGGCTCAGTACCGCGAGTGCCCCCAGCATCTGCGACCACTCGTGCTCGGTACCGGACAGGCCGTGCGTGAGCAGGCGCAGTGCGAGCGCGAAGTACGCGATCTTCGGTGCGGTCGCAATGAACAACGTGACATTGGTCGGGGCACCCTCATATACATCCGGCAGCCACATATGGAACGGCACCGCGCCGAGCTTGAAGGCCACCGCGACGATCACGAAGGCCAGACCCAGCACGGCGCCGGTACTGTGGATCGTCCCCAGACGCGACGCCAGTTCATCCAGCCCGAGGGTGCCGGTAATGCCGTAGAGGATGGACATGCCGTACAGCAACATGCCCGAGGCGATGGCCCCCAGTACGAAATACTTCATGGCCGCCTCGGCCGCGATTCCATTGTCGCGATCGAAGGCCACCATCGCATAGACCGACAGCGCCAGCAGCTCCACGCCGATGTACACGGTCAGCATGCTGTTGGCCGAGGACAGCACGAAAATACCCAACAGGGCCGTCAGGGCCAGCACGTAGTACTCGCCACGGTCGGTGCCGCGCTGGCTCATGTGGCTGCGGGAGTACAGCAGTGTGATGGCGACGAACAGCAGCGCCGCAAGTTTCAGCACGAAGGCAGCCGGGTCGGCGACGTACAGCCCATCGAACAACACCACGCGGCCACTCACCTCGCCCACGCCCACCAGCAGTGCAGCGGTGACCGCCAGCGCCAGCAAGGTCACCGTCGGTGTCAGGCCCCGGCGCTTGCCACCGGCGAACACATCGATCATCAGCACGGCGCAGATCGCGAAGGCTAGAAAAATCTCCCCGACGGCGGGAGCAACCGAAGCCCAGGTCATTGTGGTATCTGGCATATCAGCTCAAAGCGGCAGCTTGGAATGCACGGCCTGCTGGACCAGGTGGTGCACCGAAACTTCCATGATGTTGAGGAGGGGTGCCGGGTAGATTCCCAGCAGCAGCACCGCCACCGCGAGCACGCCCAGCACCAGAAATTCGCGTCCGTTGAGGTCTTTGAGCGCCGCGACATGGCTGTTGGTCACCGGCCCGAACACGACGCGTTTGACCATCCACAGGGTGTACGCCGCACCCAGGATCAGCGTCAGAGCGGCCAGGAAGGCATACCAGAAACTGGCCTTGAAGGCGGCGAGGATGACCATGAACTCCCCGACAAATCCCGAAGTGCCCGGCAGGCCCGAGTTCGCCATGCCGAAGAAGACCATCAGGGCTGCGAAGTACGGCATCACATTCACGACTCCGCCGTAGCTGGCGATCTCGCGGCTGTGCATCCGGTCATACAGGACGCCCACGCACAGGAACAGCGCACCGGAGATCAGCCCGTGCGAGACCATCTGCACGATGGCGCCGTCCACGCCGAGCACCGCACCGCTCAGACTGCCGGTGCTCGCGATCACCGCGTAGATACCGAAGGTGCCCAGAGTCACGAAGCCCATGTGCGCGATGGATGAATAGGCAATGAGCTTCTTCATGTCCTGCTGCACCATCGCCACGAAGCCGATGTACACCACGGCAATCAGCGACAGGGCAATGAGCAGCGTCACCAGTTCCCGGCTCGCATCCGGCGTGACGGGGAGGCTGAAACGCAAAAAGCCGTAACCGCCCATCTTCAGCATGATGGCCGCCAGGATGACCGAACCGCCGGTGGGCGCCTCGACGTGCGCGTCCGGCAACCAGGTGTGCACCGGCCACATCGGCACCTTCACGGCGAAGGCCAGCAGGAACGCCAGGAAGATCCAGCGCTGCTCGATCAGGGTGAGCGGCAGTGACTGCAGCGCCGCGATCGAGTAGTCATGTCCCTTGACGTACATGTAGATGAGCGCCGCCAGCATCAGCACGGAACCCAAAAAGGTGTAGAGGAAGAACTTGATGGTCGCGTATACGCGCCGCGGACCGCCCCAGATGCCGATGATGAGGAACATCGGGATCAGCATCGCTTCCCAGAAGAAGTAGAACAGCAGTGCATCGGTGGCGCAGAACACGCCGATCATCAGTCCTTCCATGATCAGGAAGGCCGCATAGTACTGCGCGGGCCGCTGATCGATCACGGTCCAGCCCGCGATGATCACCGGAATGGTCATGAATGTCGTCAGCAGTACCAGCGGCAGCGAGATGCCATCCAGGCCGATGCCGTAGAAGGCATTCAGCGAGGGAATCCAGGACAGCTTTTCGACGAACTGCAGGCTCGCCGTGCCGGTATCGAAGCCCGTGTAGGCCGGAATCGATATCAGGAAGGCGGCCAGCGCCACGAGTAGTGCCACCCAGCGTGCGAGGACGATGAAGCGCTCGCCCAGCGCCAGCACCACCGCTCCACCCAGGATGGGCAGCCAGATCAGAACCGACAGAAGACCAAAACCGTGCATGTAGAGACCGCCCTTAGCCTTAGCGGACCAGGAACCAGCCCAGCAACAGGGCAAGTCCGATCATGGTCCAGAACGCGTAGGTGTACAGAAAGCCGCTTTGCAGGTGCCGCATCAACCCACCCAGCCAGCCCACTGTATTGGCGGTGCCGTTCACCATGCCGCCATCGATAAGAATCTGATCCCCCCCGCGCCACAGGCCCTTACCCAGCCCGCGCGCCAGTACGCACACCACATTCTCGTTGAACCAGTCGAAGTAGAACTTGTTGACCAGCAAGGTGCGCAGTGGGGACAGCGCGCGGCCGACGGCATCGGCCCATTGGGGCCGCTTCAGGAAGAACACCCAGGCGGCGACGACACCCGACATGGCGAGCCAGAACGCCGGCGCCATGAAGCCCTTGAGGGCGAAGTTGAACCACACCGGATCGTGCAGCTCCTCGCCCACCTTTGCCATCACATCATTGGCCGGCAGCACGAAGATCGAATGCCCGAAGTAGCCGCCGAACAGCACTGACTTCACGCACAGCGCGCCGATGACGATGGACGGAATCGCCAGCGCGACCAATGGTCCGCGCACCACCCAGGCGGTCTCGTGCGGCACGGCGCCATGATCATCATGGCCCGGCTCGGCATGAGCATCGTGTCCATGGTCCTGTGCATGGCCATGCGCGAGGGCCTCGTGAAAGCGCTCGGGACCATGAAAGGTCATGAACAGCATGCGGAAGGTGTACAGCGCGGTGATGAAGACGCCGCCGAGCACGCACGCATACGCGTAGCCTGCGCCCCAGCGGTGCGACTCGCCCACCGCCTCGATGATCGCGTCCTTCGAATAAAAGCCCGCGAAGAACGGCGTGCCGATCAGGGCCAACGAACCGATCCAGCTGGTGGCGGCCGTCCAGGGCATGTACTTGGCAAGGCCCCCCATCTTGCGCATGTCCTGCTCGTGATGCATGCCGATGATCACGGAGCCGGCCGCGAGGAACAGCAGCGCCTTGAAGAAGGCGTGTGTCATGAGGTGGAAGATCGCCCCGCCGTAGGCGGACACCCCGAGCGCGACGGTCATATAACCGAGCTGCGACAGGGTCGAGTACGCGATCACCCGTTTGATGTCATTGGCGACGACGCCGAGCAGGCCCATGAAGAAGGCGGTCGTCGCACCGATCACCAGTACGAATGACAGCGCCTGGTCGGACTGCTCGAACAGCGGCGACATGCGCGCGACCATGAAGATGCCGGCCGTCACCATGGTGGCCGCGTGGATCAGGGCCGAGATCGGCGTCGGACCTTCCATCGAATCCGGCAGCCACACATGCAGCGGCACTTGCGCCGACTTGCCCATGGCACCCACGAACAGGCATACGCAGATCAGCGTCATCGCCGGCACGCTCGTGGTTGCGGTAAGACCGATGCTGTGCGCGGCGATATGCGGGGCGGCGGCAAAGGCCGCCTGGTAGTCCAGCGATCCGGTGTAGTAGACGACGCCGGCTATCCCCAGCACGAAGCCGAAGTCACCGATGCGGTTGACCATGAAGGCCTTGAAATTGGCGAAAATCGCCGAGGGGCGCGTGTACCAGAAGCCGATCAGCAGGTAGGAGACCACGCCGACCGCTTCCCAGCCGAAGAACA
Source organism: Steroidobacteraceae bacterium (assembly GCA_036498905.1). Classification (GTDB taxonomy): domain Bacteria; phylum Pseudomonadota; class Gammaproteobacteria; order Steroidobacterales; family Steroidobacteraceae; genus DAIDKA01. The sequence goes on from DASYER010000080.1 coordinate 8,727, forward strand.
GCTGCATGAAGTTGTTCGACATCACGAGCATCAGCATCGAGAAGGTGAACAGCGAAATGTAGCTGAAGAAACGCTGATAGCCCGGGTCATCGGCCATGTAGCCGATGGTGTACACGTGCACGCACAGCGAGACGAAGGTCACGACGACCATCATCAGCGCGGACAACCTGTCGATCAGGAAGCCGACCTGGAAGTGGATGCCGTCACTCACCAACCAGGTGTACACCGGAGCGTTGAATACGGCCGCCCCGCCCCATACCAGCTCCCGCCAGATGATGAGCGAGAGGACGCAGGAGATCGCCACGCCCGCAATCGTGATCGTATGCGCACCGGCACGCCCAATCAGCTTGCCGGCCAAACCGGCGATGACGGCGGCCAGCAGCGGCAGCAGGGGAATGGCGAGCAGCAGAGTCGGATTCATCGTCTTAGCTCACCCTTTGAGCGTGCTCAGGTCTTCGACATTGATGCTGCGCCGCTCGCGGAACAGGACCACCAGGATAGCCAGGCCGATGGCGGACTCCGCCGCGGCGACGGTCAGCACGAAGAACACGAATATCTGGCCGTGGATGTCCCCCATGAAACGGGAGAAGGCCACGAAGTTGAAATTCGCGGCCAGCAGCAGCAGCTCCACGCACATCAGCAGCAGGATCACATTCTTGCGGTTGAGGAACACGCCGGCCACCGCGATCGCGAACAGCACGGCCGACAGGGTCAGCAATTGTCCCAGGGTGATCATGAGCGCTTCTCGGCCGGCATTTTGATGATTCGGACCCGGTCCCCGGCGCGGGCGGCCACCTGTTTGTCCACGTCCTGAACCTTCAGGCCGCGACGCTTGCGCATGGTCAGCGAGATCGCAGCGACGATGGCCACGAGCAGCAGGATTGCCGCCAGCTCAAACGGATAGGCGTAGCGGGTGTACAGCACCTGCCCCAGTTCCGTGGTGTTGCTGTAGGTCGCCGGTAGCGCCGCCGGACCCTGGGTCACATCCGGGCCCAGGGTGCGTGCAACGATCACCCCGACGATTTCGAAAATCACCGCACCTGCGGTAATCCATCCCAGCCATGCAAAGCGGGTAAAACCCTCGCGCAATTCCTCGATGTTGATGTCGAGCATCATGACGACGAACAGGAACAGCACCATCACGGCGCCCACATAGACCAGCACCAGCACCACCGCCAGGAACTCCGCGCCGATCAGCAGCCAGATGGCCGCGCTGGTGACAAAGCACATGACCAACGCCAGCGCCGCGTGCACCGGATTGCGCGAAATGATCATGCCCAGCGCGGATGCCACCAGCACCACCGCAAAGGCGTAGAACAATATCTGAACGAGCACGCTGCCCTCCCCGTCGAATCTGTTGCGCCGTACGCCTACCGGAACGGCGCATCCGCAGCCCTGTCGGCCGCGATCATTGCCTCGTAACGCTCGCCGACCGCGAGCAGCTTGTCCTTGGACATGATGTTCTCGCCGCGATGTTCCATGTGGTACTCATGGATGCGCGTGAGCACGATCGCGTCCACCGGGCAGGCCTCCTCGCAGAAGCCGCAGTAGATGCATTTGAACAGGTCGATGTCGTAGCGGCTGGTGCGGCGCGTGCCATCCTCGCCCACTTCCGAATCGATCGTGATGCAAACGGCCGGACACACCGCCTCGCACAGCTTGCAGGCAATGCAGCGCTCCTCGCCGTTCGGATAGCGACGCTGGGCGTGCAGACCCCGGAAGCGCGGTGACTGCGGGGTCTTCTCTTCCGGATAGTTCAGCGTGTACTTGGGGGACAGGAACATCCGCCACGTCACCGCCATGCCTTTGATGAGTTCCGGCAGCAGCAGGGTCTTGAGCAGTTGGGTAGCCATGGTGCGTCCTTCAGGTCGTGTGCCAGGGGCCGATGTGAGCCCAGGACAGGACCCCCTCGACGAAAATCCAGACGATGGTCACCGGAATCAGCACCTTCCAGCCCAACCGCATGATCTGGTCGTAGCGATAGCGGGGGAAGGTCGCGCGGAACCACAGGAACAGGAACAGGAACAGGAAGCCCTTCAGAAACAGCCAGCCGAAGCTTGCGGTTGCAAGGACGGTCTGACCCAGCACCGGCCAGCCGTCGAAGGGACTCAGCCACCCGCCCATGAAGAAGATCGCCGTGAGGAAGGAGATCAGGATCATGTTGGCGTATTCGGCCAGGAAGAACAGCGCGAAGGCCATGCCCGAGTATTCGACATGGAAACCCGCGACGATTTCCGATTCGCCTTCGGCCACATCGAACGGTGCGCGATTGGTCTCCGCGACCCCGGAGATGAAATAGACCACGAACAGCGGAAACAGCCAGGTCCAGTTCCAGGTAAACATGCCGCCTTGCTGGTGCCGCACGATTGCGCCCAGGTTCAGGCTGCCGGAGGTCATCAGCACCCCGACCAGCGCAAAACCCATCGCGATCTCGTAGGCGACGATTTGCGCGGCCGAGCGCATGGCGCCTAGGAAGGCGTACTTGGAGTTCGAGGCCCACCCGGCCAGGATCACGCCGTACACGCCGGCCGAGGTCAGTGCCAGCAGGAACAGCAGGCCGGCATCCACATTGGCGATGGTCAGATCCGGCGACAGCGGCATCACCGACCAGGCGGCGAACGCCGTCACCAAAGTGATGACCGGCGCCAGGGCGAACAGGAACTTGTTGGCCCGCGCCGGAATGATCACCTCCTTGGTGATCAGCTTGACGACGTCGGCAAAGGGCTGACCCAGGCCCGGGACCATGCCGAGGATCGTCACGCGATTCGGGCCGCGGCGCAGCTGCATCCAGCCGATGACCTTGCGTTCCCACAGCGTGGTCAGGGCCACGAGCAGGATCAGGCAGATGGTGACCGCCAGGATCCACAATGTCGAAATCGTCGTGGAGCGCACGATGTCCGGCAGAGAGCTCCAGGCTGTTGTCAGGTTATTCAGCACAATCGCGCCTCAGATTCAGTAGGTCGCGGGCACACTGCGCCCCTCGACGGTCCGCTGCAGTGACGGTGCACGCCGGACCACCGCATCAACCTGGTACATGGGAACATCGACCGTGCTGGCCTGCGTAGCCGAGCCGGTCACGGATCGCGATCCCATCCACGGCGGCGGCAGGCCCTCGGCGCAGATGCGGCGCAGCTCATCGCGGACCTCCTCGGAGGTTTGGTATTCGAAGCGCTCGATACCCAGCTCCGTCCCCAGTACGCGCAGCACCTTCCAGCCCGGACGCGACTCACCGTGACCGCGCGCGGCCGCCGTGAAGCTCTGCCACACCCCTTCCAGGTTCACATAGGTACCCGAGGTTTCCGCGAACGTGCCGATCGGCAGCACCACATGGGCGACCTGCTTGAGCTGCTCGGTCATGTACGGCGTGATCGCCACCACCAGATCCGCCTCGGCCAGCACCTTCATGCTCTGCGGGCTCAACGAATCAGCCTCAGGTTCAACACCGCCGAACAGGACGTAGGCCCGCAGCGGCGTGTGCAGCATCTCGGCGGCGTTGCGGCCAGCGGCGCTGAGCGCCTTGCCACCGGCTTCGCGGTGCGGAACGCAGCCGGCGAGATAGGCGCCGGCGGCATTGCCGCCTTCGGCCAGCTCACCCAGCGAGGCGCCGGCGAGCTGAGCGATGGCACCCGCGAGGGCACGCAGGTCGGCGTACAGCGGATGGCGCAGCGCCAGGGCTCCCAGCCATACGGCGCGCTTCGGGCCCGACAGCAGCGCCGCGGCCACGGCCTGATGGGTATCCTCGATGGTGGCCTTGCCCGCAACCGCGGCAAGGCCCGCGGGTACCGCACCGCCGGTCTTCGCCGCCACTGCCGCCAGCACCGCGGCAAGGTCGGCCACCTGCGCCGCCGGGGCCGATTCCAGGAATGCGGCAACCTTGAACTTGTAGTCAAAGTGCGCGGGGTTCACGAAGGCCACCGCCGCGCCGGCCAGGGAGGCCTTGCGCACGCGATGCGCCAGCACCGGTACTTCGCGACGCAGGTTCGAACCGATGATGAGCAGCCCGTTCAGCTGCTCCACCTCTGCGATGCGCATGCCGAGGTTCGGATGCAGTGCATCGCCGCTCTGATCGGAGAAGTCGCGGCGGCGCAAACGATGATCGATATTGGCAGAGCCCAAGCCGCGGATCAGGCGGTTCAGCAGATACGACTCTTCGGTCGTGGCCGATGCGCTGCTCAGCGCGCCTAAGCTGCCGGCGTGCTTGCGCAGGCCATCCACGGCGACCGCGAGTGCGGACTCCCAGCTCACCTGCGTCCAGCTGCCGCCCTCGCGCACCAGCGGCGCGCCGATGCGGTCGGCGCTGTATACGCCTTCGTAACTGAAACGGTCGCGATCGGCGATCCAGGTTTCGTTGATGGCCTCGTTGTCACGGGGGACGACCCGCATCAACTTGCCGCGCAGCACGTGCCCGAACAGGTTCGTGCCGACCCCATCATGCGGCGACACCAGCGGATGGGCGATCATCTCCCAGGCACGCGCGCTGAAGCGGAACGGCTTGGAATTGAGTGCGCCCACCGGGCACAGGTCGATGATATTGCCGGACAGCTCGTGATCCACGGTGCGCTCGACGAAAGCGCGCACCGAGCTGTTTTCACCGCGGCCCACCATGCCCAGCTCCTGCACACCGGCGATCTCCTGCGTGAAGCGGATGCAGCGGGTGCACTGGATGCAGCGGGTCATGTCGGTGGACACCAGGGGGCCCAACGACTCATCGGCCACCACGCGCTTGCGCTCGGCGAAGCGGGAGATATCCCGACCGAAGCCCACGGCCAGATCCTGCAGCTCGCACTCCCCGCCCTGATCGCAGATCGGGCAGTCAAGCGGATGATTGATGAGGAGGAATTCCATGGTCGCGCGCTGCGCCCCGGTCGCCTTCTGCGACTGGGTGAAGATCTTCATGCCTTCGGCCACCGGCGTGGCACAGGCCGGCAATGGCTTGGGCGCCTTCTCGACCTCGACCAGGCACATGCGGCAGTTCGCCGCGATCGACAGCTTGTCGTGGTAGCAGAAACGCGGGACGTAGACCCCATTCGCGTCGGTGGCGCGAATGATCATCTCGCCCTTGCGCGCCTTCACCGGCACGCCGTTCACTTCGATATTGACGAACTCTTCAGCCATAGATTAAGACTCGTTACGCTGCCGCCAGGCCCTGACTCTCGACGATGCTGCGGCCGCCGTGGTCGATCATGTATTCGAATTCGTGCCGGTAGTGCTTCACGAAGCTTTGCACCGGCCAGGCGGCGGCATCACCCAGGGCGCAGATTGTGTGCCCTTCGATCCGGTTGGCGACATCCACCAGCAGGTTGAGCTCCTCGCGGCGTCCCTGCCCGGCCAGGAAGCGCTTGAGCATGCGATTCATCCAGCCGGTGCCTTCGCGGCAGGGCGTGCACTGTCCGCAGGACTCGGACATGTAGAAGCGCGAGATACGCTCGAGCACCCGCACCATGCAGGTGGTCTCGTCCATGATGATGACGGCGGCCGAACCGATCGAGGAGCCCGTCGTCTTCATGGAATCGTAGTCCATGTTCACGTTCATGATGAGCTCGGCCGGCACCACCGGCACCGAGGAGCCACCCGGAATTACGGCCTTCAGCTTGCGCCCCTTCCACACCCCGCCGGCGATTTCCAGCAGGTCGCGGAACGGCACGCCCATCGGCAGCTCGAAATTGCCGGGGCTGTTGACGTGCCCGGACACCGAAAAAATGTTGGTGCCGCCGGCGTTCTTCGGTCCTAAGCCCGCGAACCACTGCGCGCCCTTGCGCAGGATGGCCGGCACGGATGCAAAGCTTTGCGTGTTGTTGATGGTGGTGGGCTTGCCGTACAGGCCGAAATTCGCGGGGAATGGCGGCTTGAAGCGCGGCTTGCCCTGCTTGCCTTCCAGTGAGTCCAGCAGCGCCGTCTCCTCACCGCAGATATAGGCGCCGGCACCGATGAAGGTGTGCAGGTCGAAGGTAATGCCCGAGCCCTTGATGTTCTTGCCCAAAAGACCCGCGTCATAGGCTTCCTGCAGCGCCGCTTCAAAGCGCGGCACCGGCTCGCCGAGGAACTCGCCGCGGATGTAGTTGTAGCCCACGGTGGCGCCCATGGCGAAACCGCCGATGGCCATGCCCTCGATGAGCGCGTGCGGATTGAAGCGCAGGATGTCTCGATCGTGGCAGGTGCCGGGCTCGCTCTCATCGGAGTTGCAGACCACGTACTTCTGGATCGGCGAGCTGCGGGGCATGAAGCTCCACTTGGTGCCGGTCGGAAAACCCGCACCACCGCGCCCGCGCAGGCCCGAAGCCTTCACCTGGTCGATGATCTGTTCGTGGGTCATCCCACCGGCGAGGATCTTCTCCCAGATCTGGTAACCCCCGATCTGGCGATAGGTGTCGAGGGTCCACGAATTGGGCAGGTGCAGCGACTCGAACAGGTTCAAGTTGAACTTGTCGGCGTACTGATCGCGGATTGCGCTCATTTCAGTTCATCCAGCAGCTTGACGACCGTTTCGGGCGTCAGGTGCTCGTGGAAGTGATGATCGATCATCATCATGGGTGCGCCCGTACAGGCGGCAAGGCACTCCTCCTCACGTTTGAGCAGGATGCGTCCATCGGCGGTGCTCTCGCCGAGCTTGATGCCCAGATGCTTCTCGGCGTGGGCCACGAGGGCCTCCCCGCCGCGCAGCATGCAGGAGATGTTCGTGCAGATGCTGACGTGGTGGCGCCCACACGGATGCAGCTCGTACATCGAGTAGAAACTGGCGACCTCGTAGACCTGGATCGGCGGCAGCTCCAGGTATTCGGCCACCGCATCCATCAGTTCGGTGGTCAGGTGACCCTCGTTCTGCTCCTGCGTGAAACGCAGCGCGGCCAGCACGGCCGAGCGCTTGCGATCAGGCGGAAACTTCGCCACCCAATGATCAATTTCCTGGCGCGTGTGCTCGGACAGCAGCGCCGCATGGCTCCCGACGGCAGGCATCAGCGATCGACCTCCCCAAACACGATGTCCTGAGTGCCGATCACGGCCACGACATCCGCAAGCATATGACCGCGCACCATTTCATCCAGCGCGGACAGGTGTGCAAAGCCCGGGGCCCGCACCTTCAGGCGATAGGGCTTGTTGGCGCCATCGGAAACCAGGTACACGCCCAGCTCACCCTTCGGGGCTTCCACGGCCGCGTAGGTTTCCCCTTCGGGCACGCAGTAACCCTCGGTAAAGAATTTGAAATGATGGATGAGCGACTCCATGTCTTCCTTCATCTCTTCGCGGCGCGGCGGACGGATTTTGCGCTCCGCGACCATCACCGGCCCCGGATTGGCTTTGAGCCACTCCACACACTGGAGGATGATGCGGGTTGACTGCCGCAGCTCCTCGATGCGCACCAGGTAGCGGTCGTAGCAATCGCCGTTCACGCCCACGGGGATGTCGAAATCCATCCGGTCGTAGACCTCGTAGGGCTGCTTCTTGCGCAGGTCCCAGGCGATGCCCGATCCGCGCAGCATCGGGCCGGAGAAGCCCAGCTGCAGCGCGCGCTCCGGTGTCACCACGCCGATGTTGACGGTGCGCTGCTTCCAGATGCGGTTGTCGGTCAGCAGGGTCTCGTAGTCATCGACGCTCTTCGGAAAGCGCTCGGCGAAGGCTCCGATGAAATCCAGCATCGTGCCGCTGCGTGAGGCGTTGAAGCGGTCCGCATCCTTCTGGCTGCGCCACTTCGATGCCTGATAGCGCGGCATCGTCTGCGGCAGGTCGCGGTGCACGCCGCCGGGACGGTAGTAGGTGGCGTGCATGCGTGTGCCGGACACCGCCTCATACACGTCCATCAGTTCCTCGCGCTCCTTGAACGCCAGCAGGAACACCGTCATCGCGCCGATGTCCAGGGCGTGCGCGCCCAGCCACATCAGGTGATTGAGGATGCGCGTGAGCTCATCGAACATCACACGGATGTATTGCGCCCGCTCCGGAATGGAGACACCCAGCAGGTTCTCGATCGCCATGACGTAGGCGTGCTCATTGCACATCATGGACACGTAATCGAGGCGATCCATGTAGCCGATCGACTGATTGTAGGGCTTGGACTCAGCCAGCTTCTCGGTGCCCCGATGCAGCAGGCCGATATGCGGATCGGCCTTCTGGATGACCTCCCCGTCCAGCTCCAGCACCAGCCGCAGCACGCCGTGCGCCGCCGGATGCTGCGGACCGAAATTCATCGTGTAGTTGCGGATCTCGCTCATTTGGACGGCGCATCCTTGAGCGCGGGGTTGTAGCGGTTGTCGTCGCGTATGACCCGCGGCACCAGCACGCGCGGCTCGATGCTCACCGGCTGGTAGACGACCCGCTTGCGCTCCGCGTCGTAGCGCGCCTCGACATTGCCGATGAGCGGAAAATCCTTGCGGAACGGATGGCCAACGAAACCGTAGTCGGTGAGGATGCGCCGCAGATCCGGATGATCGCGAAAGAACACCCCAAACAGATCGAAGGCCTCGCGCTCGAACCAGTTGGCGCTGGCCCAGATGCCGACCACGGAGTCCACGACCGGCTCCTCCTCGTCCTCGCACTTCACCCGCACCCGCAGGCGCTGATTGTTGCTGACCGACAGCAGGTGGTAGACGACGGCGAAGCGGCAGCCGGCGGCGGGGCGCGGCGGTGGGGCATGTTCCTCGGCCGGCAGCGGTTGAATGCGCGCCCGGCTGAAACCGGTGTCGGTGGCCGAATGGGTCTGCCAGGTCTCCAGACGGAACTGCGAGTAGTCGACCACAGTCACATCAATGAGCGTCTCGAACTTCAGCTCCGGCCCATCGCGCAGGGTACGGGCGACATCGAGCAGCGCGGTGGCGGCCACCTCGATCGTCAGTTCCGTGGCCAGACTCGGAACGCGCGCAGCGCGCCCCTGCAGCTGCGCGTCCACGTGGCGCGCGAGAGCCTCAATCTGCTCGCTCAATTCTTAAGTACTCCGCAATCTAACTGGCTGCGCGCGCACCTGGGAAGATGGTGCTGGTTCGCTGGATCTTCTTCTGCAACTGGATGATGCCGTAGATCAGCGCCTCGGCCGTGGGCGGACATCCGGGAACGTACACATCCACGGGGACGATGCGATCACAACCGCGCACGACCGCATACGAATAGTGATAGTAGCCGCCGCCGTTGGCGCAGGAGCCCATCGAGATGACCCAGCGCGGCTCGGGCATCTGGTCATAGACCTTGCGCAGCGGCGCGGCCATCTTGTTGACCAGGGTGCCGGCGACGATCATGACGTCCGACTGGCGCGGGCTGGGGCGGAATACCACCCCGAAGCGGTCGGTGTCGTACCGGGAGGCGCCGGCGTGCATCATCTCCACGGCGCAGCACGCCAGACCAAAGGTCATGGGCCACAGCGAGCCGGTGCGCGCCCAGTTGACGAGGCTGTCGACCTGGGTGGTCAGAAACCCGCGCTGAGCAAAGCCCTCCGGTCCGTCCTGCGTCTCTAATCCCACTCCAGCGCTCCTTTCTTCCACTCGTAGATGAAGCCGACGACGAGTATCCCGAGGAAGATGCCCATGGCGATCAGACCGAAGAGGCCGATCTTTGCCAGGGCCACCGCCCAGGGGAACAGGAACGCGATCTCCAGATCAAAAACGATGAAGAGGATGGCGACCAGGTAGTAGCGCACATCGAATCGCATGCGCGCGTCTTCGTACGGCTCGAAACCGCACTCATAAGGCGAGAGCTTCTCCTTGTCTGCCTTCGAACGGGTCGAGAGGCGGCCGAGAAGTGAGCCTAGGCCGAGCATGATTGCCGCGAGGCCCGAGGCAATGATCAGGAAGATCAGGACCGGTAGGTAATTACCCAGCATGCTCTTAAATCTGCACAGCCAAATGCTGCAACGATTGTACCAGCCATAACCAAAGATGTGGTGCCGACGGCCGGACTCGAACCGGCACGCCTTGCGGCGTTAGCACCTCAAGCTAGTGTGTCTACCAATTCCACCACGTCGGCAATGATCGCAAAGAAACTATTTCGGCGCGCTTCCCGTTGCAGCCGCGGGCGCTGCCGGTGCGGAAATTGCCGCAGGTCCCGAACCTATACTGGCGCCGGGCACCGTGAAGGTGAGCGGACTTGACGCCGCCGGCGCGCTCTCGCCCGCCGTATCAAAAATTGTCTTCGGTGCCTCGGCCTTCTTGGTCCCCATGTAGGCCAGCGCCAGACTGTTCACCATGAACACGGCGACGAGCACCGCCGTCGCACGCGACAGGGCCGTGCCCGCGCCGCGCGCGCCGAACACCGTACCGGACGCGCCTGCGCCAAAGCCCGCGCCCGCATCGGCACCCTTGCCGCGCTGGATCAGCACCAGCCCGATGATGAAAGCGCAGCTGATGAACTGCACTGCAGACAAAACAATATGCAACATTTACGAACCTGCTCCACAAGCGGCCGACATGCCGCCAATCCCTTCAGCGGCCGGCCGCTGCCAGGATGGCCAAAAACTCTTCTGCCTTTAACGAGGCGCCCCCGATCAGACCACCGTCGACATCGGGCATCGCGAACAGCTGCGCCGCATTACCAGCGTTGACGCTGCCGCCGTAGAGGATACGAACCTCGCCCGCAATTTTAGCATCCTGCCGCGCCAAGTGCCCGCGGATGAATGCATGGACCTCCTGGGCCTGCTCCGGGCTCGCGGTCATGCCCGTACCAATGGCCCAGCACGGCTCATAGGCGATGACGGCCCCGCCGAAACCTATTGCTCCGCAGCGCTCCAGCACGGCATCCAGCTGCCGCCCGATCACGACCAGCTGATGCCCGGCCTGGCGCTCCGCCAGACGCTCCCCGACACACAGAATCGGGACCAGTTGCGCACGCGCCGCGGCAAACTTGCGCGCCACGAGCTGGTCGTCCTCGCCCTGCCCCTGGCGCCGCTCGGAATGCCCGACGATCACGTACGTGCACTGCAGGTCATGCAGCATCGCCGCCGACACCTCGCCGGTGAAGGCCCCTTTCGCCTCGGCACTGACGTTCTGCGCCCCCAGGGCGATCGGCAGCTCGGCCGCTCGCAGCAGGCCACCGACCTGCGCCAGGTACACCTGCGGCGGGCACACGGCGCACTCCACCGCCGTCGTCGGGAATGCGGCCGCAAGGGCTTCGATGAGCCGGGCGTTCTCGGCGCGCGAGCCGTGCATTTTCCAGTTGCCGGCCACCAATGGCTGTCGCATGTCCTATCCTCCGCCTCAGGCGGTGCGCCTCAAAAAAGGGCGCGCGATCATAGCTATGCGCTCACTGCGTTGCAAACAACTTGAGCCTGGGCGCTAGGCGACCGCGGCGCGCACCACGGCGGCGAGCTCATCGGCGTAGGCCTGGGTCGCCCGCTCGTCCCGGCCCTCGACCATGACCCGGATGACAGGCTCGGTACCGGAGGGTCGCAGCACCACCCGCCCCTCCCCGCCCAGTCGCGACTCGATACTGCGGACGCTGCTTTGAATGGCGGGCACCGTGGCCGGGTCGAAGCGCTGCGCCACCTTCACGTTCAGCAGCACCTGGGGGAAGCGCTGCATACCCGCGGCCAGCTCCGCCAGGCTCTGGCGGGTGCGTTTCATGATCGAGAGCACCTGCAGGGCGCTGATGAGGGCATCGCCGGTGGTGGTCTGGTCCAGACACAGAATATGTCCGGAGGTTTCCCCGCCCAGTACGCCCCCCGTTTCACGCAGCAGACCCAGCACGTAGCGATCCCCGACCGCCGCACGCTGAAAATCAATGCCCTGGACCTTCAGAGCCTGTTCGAGCCCGAAGTTGCTCATGACCGTGCCGACCACCGGACCGGCGAGGCGCCCCTCGCGCTTGCGGGCACAGGCCATGATGTAGAGCAGCTGGTCACCGTCCACGACGCGCCCCAGATGATCGACCATCACCAGCCGGTCGCCATCCCCGTCCAGGGCGATGCCGACATCGGCCCGTACGCCGGGAACTGTCAGCTGCAGCAGCTGGGGCGCCATCGAGCCGCAGCCATCATTGATGTTGCGGCCGTTCGGCGAGCAGCCCACCGGTACGATTTCGGCGCCCAGATCGGTGAGCACCCGCGGGCCAACCTTGTAGGCGGCGCCATTGGCGCAGTCGATGACGATCTTCAGGTCCGCCAGGTCGACCCCGGCGGGCATCGTGCCGGCGCAGAACTCCTGGTAGGCCACGCGCGACTTGTCCACGCGCGCCGCACGCCCGAGCAGCCCCGATTCACGCGTCACCGGACCGCGCGTCAGCTGGGTCTCGATCTGCTCCTCGAGTTCGTCGGAGAGCTTGCCGCCATCGGCATCGAAGAACTTGATGCCATTGTCATCGTAGGCGTTGTGCGAGGCACTGATCACCACGCCACAGCGGCACTCGAACTTGCGCGTCAGGTAGGCAATTCCGGGAGTGGGCAACGGACCGATCAGCAGCACATCGACCCCGGCGGCCACGAAGCCCGCTTCCAATGCCGACTCGAACATGTACCCCGAGAGGCGCGTGTCCTTGCCGATGAGCACCTTGCCGCCCTGCGGGGCGAGCACATGGGCCGCGGCGCTGGCGAGATTCAAGGCGAAATCCACCGTCATGGGATGCTGTCCCACGCGGCCGCGTATGCCATCGGTGCCGAAGAACTGCCGTGCCAAGACTTACACTCCTGCCTGCACCGCGTGTGCAACCTTCAATGCGTCCACCGTCTCCGCCACATCGTGGGCCCGGATGATATGCGCGCCGCGCAGCACCGCCGCCACGGCCAGCGCCAGGCTCCCCGCCAGGCGTCCCCCGTCCGGCCGACCCGTGATGACGGCAATCGTCGACTTGCGGGACATGCCCATCATCACCGGCAGCCGCAGCGCCAACAGCTCCGGCAGCTGCCGCACCAGCGCCAGATTGTGCGCCACTGTCTTGCCAAAGCCGAATCCCGGATCGATGAGGATTCGTTCCCGATCGATGCCGGCACTCTCGCAGGCGCCCACGCGTGCCTGCAGAAACAGTTTCACCTCGGCGACGACATCGGAGTACTCGGGGCGCTGCTGCATGGTCTGCGGCTCACCGCGCATGTGCATCACGCACACCGCACAGTCCGATGCGGCCACTGCCTCGAGTGCGCCGGGGCGCTGCAGGGCACGCACATCATTGATGAGGGTCGCACCGGCCGCCACCGCGGCCAGGATGACTTCAGGAGTGCTGGTGTCGACCGACACGACGGCATGGCCGCCGCGCGCCAGTCGCTCGACCACGGGAATCACGCGGCGCAACTCCTCCTCCACACTCACCGCGGGTGCACCGGGTCGGGTGGATTCTCCGCCCACATCGATGATCGCGGCGCCGGCCTCGATCATCCGCTGCGCCTGCTCCAGCGCACGCGCGTGGTCCACGAAACGGCCGCCGTCGGAGAAGGAATCAGGCGTGACATTGAGTACGCCCATGACCTTTGGGCGACTCAGATCAAGCAGGGTTGAACCACAGCGCAGCTGCATTTTAGGCACCACGAAACAGGGTCGCATCCTGTGCAGGAGGCGACCCTAGTACGGCGGAATTATAATTGGCGGTCTAGTGCTGTCCGGCAGGAGAACCGATCGGACCGGGCTGGCCGGCCGGCTTCGGGGCCGGCGGCTGCTTGTTGGTCGGCAGCGAATCATCCCAGCCGGCGGGCGGCTGTGGCGGCTTGCCATCCATGATGTCCTTGAGCTGCCCATCGTCGATGGTTTCGTACTTGATGAGCGCTTCGGCCATGCTGTGCAGCCGATCGAGGTTGGTCACCAGGATCTGTTTGGCCCACTGGTAGTTGGTCTCGATGACATTGCGGATCTCTTCATCGATGGCGTGCGCGGTACCGTCCGAGACCTGCTTGTGCTGGGTCACGCTGCGACCCAGGAACACCTCGCCGGTCTCCTCTGTGTAGGTCAGAGGTCCGAGCTTGTCCGACAGGCCCCACTTCGTGACCATGTTGCGCGCCAGGTCGGTGGCCCGCTCGATGTCGTTGGAGGCGCCCGTCGTCACCGCGTCCTGGCCGAAAATGAGTTCCTCGGCGATACGACCTCCGAACAGAGTCGCAATCGAACTTTGGATGCGGCGGCGCGAAAGACTGTAGCGATCCTGCTCGGGGAGGAACTGGGTGACACCCAGCGCACGGCCGCGCGGAATGATGGTCACCTTGTAGACCGGGTCGTGCTCCGGCACGGTCATGCCCACGATGGCATGGCCCGCCTCGTGGTAGGCGGTCATGCGCTTCTCGTCCTCGGTCATGACCATCGATCGGCGCTCGGCGCCCATCATGATCTTGTCCTTGGCGCGCTCGAACTCTTCCATACTGACCATGCGCTTGTTGGCGCGCGCGGCGAACAGCGCCGCCTCGTTCACCAGGTTCGCCAGATCCGCACCGGAGAAGCCCGGCGTACCGCGGGCGATCAGCTGCGGCTTCACATCCTCGCCCAGCGGCACGCGGCGCATGTGCACGCGCAGAATCTGCTCACGACCGCGCACATCCGGCAGCGGCACCACGACCTGGCGGTCGAAGCGACCGGGGCGCAGCAAGGCCGGGTCCAGCACATCCGGACGATTGGTCGCCGCGATGACAATGATGCCTTCATTGCCTTCGAAGCCGTCCATTTCGACCAGCAGCTGATTGAGGGTCTGTTCGCGCTCGTCATGCCCGCCGCCCAAGCCCGCACCACGGTGCCGGCCGACGGCATCGATTTCGTCGATGAAGATGATGCACGGCGCATGCTTCTTGGCCTGCTCAAACATGTCGCGCACGCGCGAGGCGCCGACGCCGACGAACATTTCCACGAAGTCCGAGCCGGAAATGGTGAAGAACGGCACCTTCGCTTCGCCGGCAATCGCGCGGGCGAGCAGGGTCTTGCCGGTGCCGGGCGAGCCGACCATCAGCACGCCCTTCGGAATCTTGCCCCCGAGCTTCTGGAACTTGCCGGGGTCCTTGAGGAAGTCGACGATTTCGGCGACTTCCTGCTTGGCCTCATCGACGCCGGCGACATCGGCGAAGGTGACACTGACCTGGTCCTCGCCCAGCAGCCGCGCCCGGCTCTTGCCGAAGGACATCGCGCCGCGGCCTCCGGAGGCACCCTGCATCTGACGCAGCATGTACAGGAAGAAGAACAGCAGCAGCACCGGCGCGGCCAGCTGCAGTATCAACTGGGTCCAGAAACTCGGCTGCTTGGGCGGCTCGCCCTTGATATCGACGTTGCTCTTCTGCAACTCGCCGATCAGCGCCGTGTAATCCGTCTCGGGATTGAAGGCCTTGAATTGGGTCTTGTCCTTCAAGGAGCCCAGGATCTGGTCCCCCCGCAGTACGACCGACTCCACCTTGTTTGATTTCACATCATCCAGGAACACGGAGTAGTCGATTTCCTGCGGCTGATTCGCCGGCGGCAGGTACCGGCTGAATACCAGCAGCAGGACGACGACGATGATCACCCATAACAGGATGTTTTTCGTCAAATCGTTCAAGGATTGATCCTTATAAAAACTCTAATTTTGGTCATTCATCGAACCTACACTATCGTGAAGCCCTTCGCCAGCAAGTACAGCTCCGGACTGCGGGCCCGAGATGCCTCGGGTTTGAGCATCCGGACCTTTGCAAATCGTTGCCGGGTGGCAGCCAAAAGCTCCGTGAACCCGGATCCCTGGAAGACCTTGATCAGGGCCGTCCCGCCCGGTTTCAAGACCTCACCGCCCATATCCAGAGCGAGTTCCGCCAAATACATGGAGCGGGGCTGATCGACCGCGTCGATTCCGCTCAAGTTTGGGGCCATGTCCGACAGCAGCACGTCCACCCCGCGCTCCGGCAGCAGCGCTCGTAGCGCGGCCACCACGGTATCTTCCCGGAAGTCGCCCTGGACGAACTCCACCCCCACGATCGGATCCATGGGCAGGATGTCCGTGGCCACCACGCGGCCGTTGCGGCCCACCTTGCGGGTGGCATATTGGCTCCAGGCTCCGGGCGCGGCTCCGAGGTCCAGGCACAACTGGCCCGGCCGCAGCAGTTTCTCGCGCTGATCGAGCTCCTCGAGCTTGTAGATGGCGCGCGAGCGAAAACCCGCCGCCCGGGCCTTTTTCACGAACGGATCGGCAAAATGTTCCTGCAGCCAGCGGTCACTGCTCTTGGAGCGCCGGGCCACCGCTATGTCACCTGAGCCGTTACAATTGCCGCCATGGAATTATCCGAAAATCAGCGCCGCTTTCTGCGCGGCCGTGCGCATGCCCTGAAACCCACCGTGCAGATCGGCGGCAAGGGCCTCACCGACGCGGTGGCCACCGAAACCGCTCGTGCCCTGCATGACCATGAACTGATCAAGGTGCGCGCCGTGGGCGCCGACCGGGTCGCCCGGGACGCCATGTTCGCGGATCTCGCCAAACGCACCCGCAGCGCCCTCGTCCACCGCATCGGGCACGTCGCCGTGCTGTACCGGGCGAATGCCGCCAAACCCGGGCTGATCATTCCGGACCCGAAGAGCTGACCCTTCAGGTTTTGACCGCCACGATTTCGTAGGACTTGGTCCCGCCGGGGGTCACCACGTCCACGACATCGCCCTCGGACTTCGCCACCAGCGCCCGCGCGATCGGCGAAGTCACCGAAATCCGCCCGGCCTTCAGGTCCGCCTCGTCCTCACCGACGATCTGGTAACTCACCTGCGCGCCGCTGTCCTGATCCTCAAGCTCCACCACCGCGCCGAACACCACCCGGCCATCCTTCGGCAGCGTGCTCGGGTCGATGATTTCAGCCGTCGACATCTTCGCCTCGATCTCCTGGATCCGGCCCTCGATGAATCCTTGCTGCTCGCGCGCCGCGTGGTACTCGGCGTTTTCCGACAGGTCCCCATGGGCGCGCGCTTCGGCGATCGCCTTGATCACATTGGGGCGGTCCTGCGACTTCAGCCGCTTCAGCTCCGTACGCAGCGCTTCGGCGCCGCGCACGGTCATGGGTGTACGTTTCATACGCCGTGGATCTCCTGATGCAGGTCGGCGAGCCGATTGACCTCGACTTCATCGATATGTTCGAGGGCCTCGCAGGTCGCCAGCGCCGCGGCCAGCGTCGTGTAGTAGGTCACGCGGCGATGGACCGCTTCACGGCGGATCGAATTGGATTCCTGGATGGCCTGCTTGCCCTCGGTGGTATTCACGATCAGATCGATCTCATCATTCTTGATCATGTCGACGATGTGCGGGCGACCCTCGCGCACCTTGTTCGCGCGCCGGCAGACGATCCCGGAAGCCTCCAGCACGGCGGCGGTGCCGGTGGTGGCGACGATCGTAAACCCGTAACTGATGAGTCGGCGCGCCAGATCCACGGCGCCGGCCTTGTCGCGCTCGCGCACGCTGATCAGGCACACCCCGTTGCGCGGCAGGGTGACACCGGAGGCGGACTGCGCCTTGGCGTACGCCTCGCCAAAGGTGCGACCCGTGCCCATGACCTCGCCGGTCGACTTCATTTCCGGCCCGAGGATCGGATCGGCTTCGGGGAACTTCGCGAACGGGAACACGGCTTCCTTGACCGAGAAGTAAGGCGGCACCCGCTCGATGGTTGCATTGAGCTCGGTGAGTCTGCGACCGATCATGGTACGCGCGGCGATCTTCGCCAGCGGCAGACCGATGGTCTTGGACACGAACGGCACCGTGCGCGAGGCGCGCGGATTGACTTCCAGAACGTACACCACGCCGTTCTGCACCGCGAATTGGATGTTCATCAGGCCCACGACATTCAGCGCCATCGCGAGCTTGCGGGTCTGGTCGCGGATCTCATCCTGGATCGCGGACGAGAGGCTGAATGGAGGCAGCGAACTGCCCGAGTCCCCGGAGTGCACGCCGGCCTGTTCGACATGTTCCATGATGCCGCCGATCAGCACCTGCTCACCGTCGCACACGGCGTCCACGTCGACCTCGATGGCCACGTCCAGGAAGCGATCAAGCAGCACCGGACTGTCGTTGGAGACGCGCACCGCGACCGTCATGTAGGTGCGCAGGTCCTCCTCGGTGAACACCACTTCCATGGCGCGCCCACCGAGCACGTACGAAGGCCGCACCACCAGCGGAAAACCGACTTCGCGTGCCAGGCGCACGGCCTGGTCTTCGGTGCGCGCCGTCGCGTTCGCCGGCTGCTTGAGGGAGAGATTGCGCACCAGCAGCTGGAAGCGCTCGCGATCCTCGGCTACGTCGATCGAATCGGGGCTGGTGCCGATGATGGGCGCACCGGCCTCCTCCAGGGCGCGCGACAGCTTCAGCGGCGTCTGGCCGCCGAACTGCACGATCACCCCTTCGGGTTTTTCCTTCTCGAGGATCTCCAGTACGTCCTCAAGCGTCAGCGGCTCGAAATACAACCGGTCGGAGGTGTCATAGTCGGTGGAGACCGTCTCCGGATTGCAGTTGACCATGATGGTCTCGAAACCATCCTCGCGCAGCGCGAGCGCGGCGTGCACGCAGCAATAGTCGAATTCGATTCCCTGGCCAATGCGGTTGGGTCCGCCGCCCAGGATCATGATCTTGCGCCGCTGCGTGGGATTGGCCTCGCACTCCTCCTCGTAGGTGGAGTACATGTAGGCCGTCGAAGTCGCAAATTCGGCCGCGCAGGTATCCACCCGCTTGTACACCGGACGGATACCCAGTTCATGGCGGCGCTGGCGCACGGCCTTTTCGACCACCCCGACCAGCCGCGCGAGGCGGCTGTCCGAGAAGCCCTTGCGCTTCAGGCCGCGCAGGCGCTCGGCCGACAGACCGCTCATGCCGCGCTCGGCGACCTGCTTCTCCTCCAGCACCAGATCTTCCAGCTGCGCGAGGAACCACGGGTCGATATGCGTGAGCTTCTGGATCTTCTCGAATGACCAGCCGGCACGGAACGCGTCCGCCGTGAACAGCAGCCGGTTGGCACCGGGCACGCGCAGTTCGTATTCCAGCTTCGAGGCCGCCTCCTCGGTGAGCGGCAGCGTCACCTGCTCACCCAGACCATCCAGACCGGTCTCAAGGCCACGCAGTGCTTTCTGCAGCGATTCCTGGAAAGTGCGGCCGATGGCCATCACCTCTCCCACCGACTTCATCTGGGTCGTGAGCCGATCGTTCGCGGCCGGGAATTTCTCGAAAGTGAAGCGCGGAATCTTCGTGACGACATAGTCGATCGAGGGTTCGAAGGATGCCGGGGTCGCCCCGCCGGTGATGTCATTGCGCAGCTCATCCAGCGTGTAGCCGATCGCCAGCTTCGCGGCAATCTTCGCAATCGGGAATCCCGTCGCTTTGGAGGCCAGCGCCGAGGAACGCGACACGCGCGGGTTCATCTCAATCACCAGCAGCCGTCCGTCCTGCGGATTGACGGCGAACTGCACGTTCGAGCCGCCCGTCTCCACTCCGATCTTGCGCAGTACCGCGATGGAGGCATTGCGCATGCGCTGGTATTCCTTGTCGGTCAGCGTCTGCGCCGGCGCGACCGTGATCGAATCGCCGGTGTGCACGCCCATCGGATCGAAGTTCTCGATCGAGCAGATGATGATGCAGTTGTCCTTGCGATCGCGCACCACCTCCATCTCATATTCTTTCCAGCCGATGACGGCCTCTTCGAGCAGTACCTCGCTGGTGGGCGAGGCATCGAGTCCGCGCGCCAGGATGGTTTCGAACTCCTCGCGGTTGTAGGCGATGCCGCCGCCGCTGCCGCCCATGGTGAAGGAGGGTCGGATCACCACCGGATAGCCGATATCGCCGATGGCGCCGTTGGCTTCCTCGAGGTTGTGCGCGATACGCGAGCGCGGAGTCTCCAGGCCGATCTCGCGCATGGCATCGCGGAACTGCTCGCGATCCTCGGCCATGTCGATGGCCGAACGGGAGGCCGCGATCAGTTCCACGCCGTACTTTTCCAGAACACCCTCGCGCACCAGGTCGAGCGCCGTGTTCAACGCCGTCTGGCCGCCCATGGTGGGCAGCAGCGCATCGGGCTTCTCCTTCTCGATGATGCGCGCCACGGTGCGCCAGTTCACCGGCTCGATGTAGATGGCATCGGCCATCTCCGGGTCGGTCATGATCGTGGCGGGATTGGAGTTCACGAGGACCACCCGGAAGCCCTCTTCACGCAGCGCCTTGCAGGCCTGCGCGCCCGAATAGTCGAACTCGCACGCCTGGCCAATGACAATGGGACCGGCGCCGATGATCAAGACACTGTGGATGTCTGTCCGCTTAGGCAATTCTCGAAGCTCCTGCAGCCTAGCGCCGCGGGTTTTGCTCGCTCTGCCGCAGCTGGTTCTGCAACCGTCTGAGCATGAGCTGGTTGAAACGTTCGAACAGGGGCTTCACGTCGTGCGGACCGGGACTGGCTTCCGGGTGACCCTGGAAACTGAAGGCCGGACGATCCTTGAACGCCAGGCCCTGCAGCGAGCCGTCGAACAGTGAACGATGCGTCGGCTTCACATTGTCCGGCAGCGTGGTCTCATCGACCGCGAAACCGTGATTCTGACTGGTGATCATGACCCGGCCGCTTTCCAGGTCCTGGACCGGATGGTTCGCGCCATGATGGCCGAACTTCATCTTCACGGTCTTCGCGCCCACGGCCAGTCCCATGAGCTGATGGCCCAGGCAGATGCCGAAGATCGGCATCTCAGCCTCCAGCAATTCGCGCGTCGCGGTGATCGCATAGTCGCACGGCTCCGGATCCCCAGGGCCGTTGGACAGAAACACCCCATCAGGCTGCAGCTGCAGCACTTCGCGCGCGGTGGTCTGCGCCGGTACCACGGTCATGCGGCAACCGGAGTCGGACAACAGGCGCAGGATGTTGCGCTTGATGCCGAAGTCATACGCGACCACATGCAGGCGCTGGTGGGCGCGGATGTTCTGGCGTCCCGTGTCCTGCCAGGTATTGCCTTCATTCCATTGGAAGGGGCGCTTGGTGGACACGACCTTCGCCAGATCCATGCCCTTCAGTCCCGGAAACTTGCCGGCAAGTTTGACGGCGGCCTGTGCGTCGACCTGTTCGCCGGTGACGATGCAGCCGGACTGCGCTCCCTTCTCGCGCAGCAGGCGCGTCAGACGCCGCGTGTCGATGCCGGCGATGGCGACGATCTTGCCGCGGGCGAGAAATTCGGACAGGGTTTCGACCGTGCGCCAGCTGCTGGCATGCGCGGGCAGATCGCGGATCACCAGACCTGCGGCGTAAATCTGCGACGATTCGAGATCCTCAGGGTTCGTGCCGGTGTTGCCGATGTGAGGATAGGTGAGCGTTACGATCTGTCTGGCGTAGGAGGGATCGGTGAGGATCTCCTGGTAACCGGTCATTGCAGTATTGAAAACGACTTCGCCAGTGGTGTTGCTTGGTGCTCCGATGGACTGGCCGCGGAAGATCGAACCGTCCGCCAGCGCCAGCACCGCAGGA
>DASYER010000081.1:0-3601 GCA_036498905.1 Steroidobacteraceae bacterium
TAGCGATGTGAGATTGCGTTCAAACTCACGCGTACAGCTCTCCCAGCTCGAACGCAGGGCACGCGCCCGGCACGCCGCCGGATCCAGCCGCAACGCACGGTGCGCGGCCCGCGCCAGATTCTCCTCCAGCGCACCGGTGACGCCATCCTCGATGACATCAATCGGTCCGGTGACCGGAAAGGCCGCCACCGGCAGCCCGCAGGCCATGGCCTCCAGATTCACCAGGCCGAAGGTGTCCGTGCGGCTCGGGAATACGAATACATCGGCAGCGGCCAGATGCGCCGCAAGATCCTCGCCAAAGCGATAGCCTGCAAATACCGCGTCCGGGTAACTCGCCTGCAGACGCAGCCGCTCAGGACCATCACCCACCACGAGCTTGGAACCCGCCCACGCCATTGTCAAAAATGCGTCGATATTCTTCTCGACGGCGAGCCTTCCGACATAGACGGCAATGGGACGGGGCAGATCCAGAAACTGCTTGGCCTGCGGACGGAACAGCCGAGTATCCACCCCACGCTGCCAACGCGTCACGTTGCGGAATCCCCATTGCTCCAGCTCGCTTTGCATGGTCCGGGTGCTGACCATGCAGGCGCGCGCGGCGCCGTGGAAATGTCGCAGCCAGCGATAGGTCAGGCGTAATGGAATCGGCAGCCGCGAGCGCAGGTATTGGGGAAACTGCGTGTGATAGGAGGTCGTGAAATACAGGCCCCGGCGCACGCAGTAACGACGCGCCGCCACCCCCAGGGAACCTTCGGTGGCGATATGCACCGCATCGGGTGCAAACGCCTCGATGGCGCGCGCAACCTTCGCACCCGGAAACAGGGCCAGACGGATTTCCGGATAGCTCGGACACGGAACGGTGCGAAATCCGACGGGGGTAATCAGTTCGACCTGATGCCCGAAGGCACGCAGGCAATCGACCGTGTGGGACAGCGTACTCACGACGCCGTTGGTCTGTGGCCGCCACGCATCCGTGACAATGAGGATCTTCATGCGCGGGGCATGATTGCCCGCAATCGTGACGATTCGATGACTGATCGCGCCAAAATGCGGCTTCACTTCACATTTCGCAGGTTAAGCGTCCCTAAACCGCGCCGTGTCATGTTCCCGTAAATATTTTGAGATATCTGCTTCATGCCGGTGTCTGAAAGACTGTCTAAGCAAAGCAGAGGTATTGGAATGCAAAGTTTCTGGCAGGCGCTGCGAACCCAGCGCTGGGACGATCATCGCTACTATCACCACAGCCGCATCAATCAGTCGCTGCACCTGGTCAGCGCGCTGAGTTTCCTGGCCTCCTACGCCGTCGTGTGGAAGAGCCCGACCCTGGCCGCCATGCTCGGGTGGCTGGTGGCCATGGTAAGCCGCCAGTCGGGTCACTTCTTCTTTGAACCGAAGGGTTACGACAAGATCAATCACGCCACCCACGAGCACAAGGAAGACATCAAAGTGGGCTACAACCTGCGGCGCAAGGTGGTGCTGCTGGCCATCTGGGCACTCGCCCCGGCCGTATTGTTGTTCAGCCCCACGCTGTTCGGCCTGTTCCAGGCGCCGACCACGAGGGCCGAGTTCATCAGCAACGTCGGGGTGTTGTGGCTGTCGGTCGGAATCGGCGGTCTCCTATTCCGCACGGTGCAGCTGTTCTTCATCCGCGATGTGCAGACAGGTCTGGTGTGGATCACCAAAATCATCACCGACCCGTTCCACGATGTGATGCTGTACTACCGGGCCCCGCTGGCGCTGCTGCGCGGCGAACTCATCGATCCGATGGATGATGTGACGTTGGGAGCGGTCGATGAGGAGCCGCTCCACCAGGCCTGAAGAACTTCGCGCAGCAATCTGCGGCGGATCGCGCGGTTGGTGAGGGTCGGATCGGACCACCACCAGCCGTCGCGGTCCATGTCACGCGCCGCCGCGACAATCCGCTCGGCAACTTGCGCAAAATCCTCATCGGTGTAGTTGTGACTGAAGATGAAGCGACCGGTCCCCACCCAGCTCAGGGCAAGCCCGTGCGCACGCAGGTAGTACTGAAACATCCAGTTGTACTGCGAGGCGCGGGTGTAGCCGACCGTCCAGATCGAGGAAAGATTGGCCACCTGCACCGGCAGCTTCTCGGCCGCGAGACGCTCATTGAGCTGAGCCGCGCGACGGT
Source organism: Steroidobacteraceae bacterium (assembly GCA_036498905.1). Lineage (GTDB taxonomy): Bacteria > Pseudomonadota > Gammaproteobacteria > Steroidobacterales > Steroidobacteraceae > DAIDKA01. The sequence continues at coordinate 2,150 of DASYER010000081.1, forward strand.
TCCACACCATATCGAGATCGCGGTACATGCACTGCACGGACTCACTCGCCAAACGCTCCAGGAACTCGTGCATGGCGCCCATGACGTAGGGATGCGAGTTGAAGGTCCCGCGTGCGAGACAGACATCTCCCGGACGCTCTTCACGATAGCGACGCATCAGCGGCGCACCTCCGCATACCACACCGACCGGCAGGCCACCCCCGAGGGTCTTGCCGTACGTGACCAGGTCCGCACGCACACCGAAATATTCCTGCGCGCCACCGGGCGCCAGGCGGAACCCGACGAACACTTCGTCGAAGATCAGCACGATACCGCGCGCCGTACACACTGCGCGCAGTTGCCGCAACCAGGCACTATAGGCGGCACGATCGAAAGCCGCGTGGCGCCCGCTGTCCACCAGCGCACCGTCACTGGGCGCGTTGGCGTTCGGGTGCAGAGCCTGCAGCGGATTGACCAGCACACAGGCGATGTCGCGGCGCATGCGCAGCACCTTCAGGCTGCGCTCGCTCATGTCCTTGAGCGTATAGGTGTCATGCGCCGTCGCCGGATTTCCCACTCCGGGCTGCACATCGCCCCACCAGCCGTGATAGGCGCCGCAGAAGCGCACCAGGTGCCGTCGCCCGGTGTGGTAGCGGGCCAACCGTACCGCCTGCATGACGGCCTCGGTGCCGGACATGTGGAAGGACACCTCATCCAGGCCGGAGAGCTCGCGCAGCCGCCGCACGTTGTAGGCCATGACCGGGTGATAGGTGCCCAGCACCGGACCCAGCGCGCCCACCAGCTGCGCGCCCCGCGCCATGCATTGCTTGTAGAAATCGTAGCCGAATACGTTGACGCCATAGGATCCGGCCAGATCGTAGAATTGATTGCCGTCCAGGTCGGTCAGGCGCACGCCTGCGGAGGCCTGCAGGAACGAGCCACCCTTGAGGTTTTCGCGCACGATGCGGCTGAACTGGAAAGGCACGCGGTAACGCGCCGTGAACTGCATGTCGGACACCGACTTCGCCACCTCGGCCGTCACACCGGCAGAGCGCGCGAAACGTGTGGCAAACAATTCACTCAAGGCTTTGAATCCGGCGCGGCGCTGATCCGCCACGGTTTGTGGCGCCGCGTCGGCGCAAAAGAAGCGCGCTTCGGAATATTCGTAGAACGGCAGCAGCCGCACGATGCGCCGCGACCAGCGGGCGTGCCCCGCCAGCGAACCGTGTTTGGCGGCCGACAGGGCGAGCCGCAGCCGCGCCTGGTACGCAATCCAGACGCTCAGTGCGGCTACGGGAATGACGAGCAGGTAGGTATTCATGAACAGGAAAACTATTGCATGGGAATGACATCTCTATGACGGTCCGTGCCGCATTAAGTCGCGTCGTGCAGCAGGAGGACATCAATTTCCTGCTGACCAACCGGATTCCACGACGCTTCGCGACCCTGTTCGTGGGCTGGCTCAGCAAGATC
>DASYER010000082.1:0-29434 GCA_036498905.1 Steroidobacteraceae bacterium
GAATACGAGTCCGCGCTTCTCATCATAGCCTGCGGCGTCCGGACCCTTGCCGATCGGAACCTGCGCGACCTGGGCGCCGGTATCGCCATTGGTGACGGCCATGATGTTCGCGTCGCACACCGAGAACAGCCGGTGATGGCCGCGGTCAATGGCAAGTCCGCTCGGGGAATTGCAACCGGGCAGTGGCCAGGTGGATTGCACGGTGAGTTTGCGGCTGTCGATGACCACCATTTGTCCCGGGTCGCTCTCAATGTTCACGAAGATATGACCCGCATGATCATCCTGCGCGAATTCCGGCTTGTCGGGAACCGGGATGGTGGCGACGACGGCCAGAGTCTTGGCATCCAGTACCGTCACGTCCTTGCTGCGGCCATTGAACGTAAAGACGTGCTTGCCCTGTGGCTCATACAAAATGGCATCCGGATTGTGCCCCGGAACCTTTGCTTCCTGAATCGTCTTGAGGCTGTCGAGGTCAAAGACCGTGACCGAATCCGCCCGGCCGTTGCTCGTGAAGCCGCGGTGCAGATCGGGCGCCAGGGCAATGCCGTGCACGCCCTGAGTGTTCGGAATGCTGCCCAGGATCCGACCTGACTGCGTGTCCACGACGTCGACCTGAGTGCCGCGACTCAGGAACAGGCGATGGGATGAGTCCACCGTGAGATAGTCCCAAGCGCCGGCGCCGCCGATTTTCCACTGCTGCATTACCTGCATGGCGGAATCTGCCGGGGCTGCCGCCGCCCACGCGGTCGGTGCGAGGCCGAGGGTCACGCCCAGTGCGATGGTTCTGGCAAGACGAAGTGTGGACACGGTGGTCTCCTTGAGCGTCCAAATGGCGCCGGCCGGCGTTCGCGGAATATGCCTGCCGGCAGCCATCGGCGAGTTTACAAAGATGTACACTTTGCGCTGCGGCGGCTTGTTAGCCTCGGTCCAAACAGTAAAGTTGAGGGCGGAATGTTTCGGGGTGGCAACCATCTGGCCAAAGCCTGCGCAGGGGCGCTGCTGGCCTGCACAGGCTGTGCCTTGCAGGCACCGCAACGCACACATCCCGAAGTCCCCGTGGCGTTTGAGAACCAGACCCCTGCGGGGCAGGCAGCGTGGCCCGGCAAGGACTGGTACCGCGGTTTCGCAAGTCCCGAACTTGATGCACTCATCGCGCAGGCCACGAGCACGAACCTGGACCTCGCCGGCGCGCGCGCGCGGCTGACGCAGGCGGATGCGCGCGCGCGACAGGCGGGCGCAGCCATATTGCCCAGCGTCGATGCGGTCGGAAACGGCAATTTCCTGGCCGGACACTCCTCCAATGGCAGCGCCCATGAATTGGACTGGTCAGCCCTGCTGACGGCGAGTTATGAAGTGGACTTCTGGGGTAAGAATCGGGCAACGGCGAACGAGGCGCGCCTGCTCGCGACGGCCGCCCGTGCCGATCAGGATACCGTGGCCCTTACGACGCTCGCCGGCGTGGCTGACGGCTATTTTGAACTGCTGTCGATTCGGGAACGCCTGAAACTGGCGCAGTCGAACCTGGACACGGCCCGCAGTCTGCTCGAGGTGGTCCAGGCGAGATTCAATGCCGGTGCCTCGGATCCGGTCACTCTCGCCACGCAACGCGGGGTGCTCGCTGCCGCGCAGCGGGCGCTGCCCGAGCTGAGTCAACGCGAAACCGAGGCGCTGACGGCACTCGCCTTGCTGGTCGGCCGACAACCCGAAGGGTTCCAGGTCGCACAGGCAGAGCTGGATTCACTCAGCGAACCGCCGATCGCCCCGGGGCTGCCGGTCGAATTGCTCACGCGACGCCCCGATGTGTATAGCGCCGAAGCAAATCTGCGCGCCGCCGATGCGGACCTCGTCGCGGCGCGTGCCGCCATGTTGCCGGCACTGACTCTGACGGCGGCGGGCGGGATTCAAAATCCTGCGGTGAACGCTGCCGTCATCTCCTTGGCAGGCACCGGGCCGGGTTTGAGTCTGGGCGCCGGGCTCACGCAGAGTATTTTTGATCACGGTAGGCTGCGCGCCGTTCGCGATGAGTCGCGCGCCAGGGACGATGAGTTGTTGGCGAGCTACCGCAAGGCAATACTGTCCTCGCTGGTGGACGTCGAAAACGCCCTCGCGACCATCCATAACCTCGACACCGCGCGCGAGTTCCAGAAAGAAACCGTGGCGCAAAGCCAGCAGGCATTTGATGGGGCGCAGCTGCGCTATCGCCAGGGCGCGGGCGACTTCCTTGCGGTGCTCGAAGCACAACGCACCTTGTATGCGGCGCGCGATCAATACAGTCAGTACAAACTCGCGCGCCTGCAGGCCCTGGTCGGACTGTGCAAGGTGCTCGGCGGGGGTTGGGAGCTTCAGGAGTGACGCCGTTGACTAGATCTATCCGTATGCGCTTCGGCCTGCTCGCCGGTGTGCTGGTCGCGCTCCTCGGCATTGCCGTCATCGGTATCGCAGGTTGCCACCGCACCCCCGATGCGGCTGATGCCAAGGACGAAGGAGCGAAGGAAGAGGGGGCCAAAGGCAGTGCCGAGGGGGTGACCCTGAGCGCCGAACAGGTCGCGAAAATGGGGGTCGCGACCCAGGTAGTCAGCTCCCTGGATTATCGCGATGAGATCGCCGGGTATGGCGTCGTCGTCCCGCACGATACCATCGCCACTGCCGTGGCCGAACTGACCAGCGCACAGGCCGCGCAGGAACAAAGTCGCGCAGCGGCGGCACGCGCACAGCGGCTGGCGGGCACACCCGGAGCGATGTCCGCGGATGCGGTGGAGAGCGCCGCACGCCAGAATGCAACCGATACGGCCGCGGTGGTGTTGGCGCAGCGTCGGCTCTCCTCGGTCGTCGGCGGCGCGGCTCCCGGATCGCAGCTGCAGCAACTGGCCGGCGGCGATCTCAAACTGCTGCGGGCTACCTTCCCACTCGGCGCGCTGCAGGGTGCAGCACCAGCGGCATTGCGCGTGACACGCCTGGATGGTTCGGCGCCGGGCACTTCAGCCTCCTCGCCGGGCTGGACACTGCATTCGCTGTGGAGCGCGCCTGCCGATGCGACTCTGCCCGGACGCAGTTTCTTCGCAGTGCTCAAGGGCGACGATGCCAGCGAAGGCGAGCGGCTGCTGGTGTGGGCACCGGGAACGGGACCCGCGCAGCGAGGCGTGCTGGTACCGGCTGCGGCGGTCGTCATCAGTGATGGGAAATACTGGTGCTACGTCGAACAGAAGCCGCATCTTTACGTGCGCCGCGAACTTGCGACCGACCGGCCCGTTGCCGCCGGTTACTTCGTGACACAGGGCATGACGGCCGGCGAGAAGGTGGTGACCGTCGCCGCCAGCCTGCTGCTTGCCCGTGAAATGAATCCCAGTACCGAGGCGGACTGAAGCCGATGCGGGCCATTATCGCGCTGTGCGTGCGGCGGTTCGGCGCCGTAACCGTACTGACCGTGCTGGCGCTGGTCCTGGGATGTTGGGGCGCATTGGATGCGCCGCTGGACGTGTTTCCGGATTTTGTGCCCTCCCAGGTGGACATCCAGACCGAGGCGGCCGGATTTACGCCACAGCAGGTCGAGGAGCTGGTTACCAAGCCCATCGAGAATGCCGTGAACGGCGCATCCGGTCTGGCGACGATGCGATCCGAGTCCATACCCGGCCTGTCCGCGGTGAACATCACCTTTGCCGATGGCGTGGATGTGCACATTGCCCGGCAGGGGATATCGGAGCGCCTGTCGGAACTGGGCAGCAGCCTGCCGACGGGCGTCGGGGTACCGAAGCTCTCGCCCCTGGTATCCAGCACCATGGACCTGCTGAAGATCGGGCTCATCTCCGACAAGGTTGATCCTTATGGGCTGCGCGATGCCGCCGACTGGGTGATCAAGCCACGGCTGCTGGCGGTTCCAGGCGTGGCCCATGTCATCGTCTTTGGCGGCGCCGTGCGGCAGATCCAGATTCAACCCGACATGCAGCGGCTGACCAGCTTTGGCATCACACTGGCCGATGTCGCCGATGCGGCGCGCGCTGCCCTGCCGCTGCGCGGTGCGGGGTTCATCGATATTCCCAACCAGCGCGTATTGCTGCAATCCCCGATACCGCAACCCGACATCGACACCCTGGGGAAAGCCGTGGTAGGGGTGCGCAATTCAATCCCGATCCGCCTGAGCGAGATCGCCACGGTGAAGATGGCTCCGGCGCTGCGTTCCGGCGATGCGAGCATCATGGGTCACTCCGGCGTGATGCTGTCGCTCGCGAGCCAGTATGGGGCAAACACGCTCACCACCACGCTCGCCGTCGAGCAGGCGCTCGCCACCCTGCGTCCGGCAATGAGTGCCCAGGGCATTACGATGTACGCCAGATTGCATCGTCCGGCCAACTTCATCGAGCGTGCCTTGGGCGATCTTAAGCGTTCGCTCCTGATAGCCGGCGTGCTCATCTTTGTCGTGCTGTATCTGTTCATGCGCGACATTCGCGCAGCACTGATCGCTTTCACCGCCATTCCGCTGTCGCTGCTCGCCGCGGTTGCGGTTCTGGAAAAGCTCGGACTCACGCTCAATACCATGACGCTCGGGGGGTTCGCGGTTGCATTGGGCGTGCTGGTCGATGATGCCATCATCGGCATCGAGAACATCATGCGCCGGCTGCGGGAGAACCAACTGCTGCCACAGCCAATGGGTCGCCTCGAGGTGATCCGCGAGGCCTCGCTCGAGGTACGCGGTCCGGTCATCTATGCGACGGCCGTCGTCATCGTGGTGTTCCTGCCGGAAATATTCACGACCAGCCTGCAGGGCCACTTCGTCGGTCCGCTTGCGCTGGCGTTCATATTTGCCGTGCTGGCTTCCCTGGTGGTCGCGATGACCGCCACGCCGGCGCTGTGTGCGCTGTTGCTGCGCAGACACGATGCGCGCCCGCCTTCCGGATGGCTGCTGAAGCTGAAAGTGTGGCAAAGCCAGGCGGTGCATGGCGTCGCGCGGCATTTCAAGGGGGTCGTGGCGGTGCTCGTCGCCTGCGTGCTCGCCGCTGCCGTGGCCTTGCCATTTCTCGGAGGCACCTTCATGCCGGACTTCCGGGAAGGGCACTTCGTCATGCAGGTCTCAAGTTCGATCCCCGGCACATCGCTTGAGGCGATGCTCGATGTCGGAAAAAAAATCAGTGCCGAGGTACTCGCGCTCCCGTATGTGGCGAGCATTGAGCAGCAGGTCGGACGCGCCGAATTGGGTGAGGACACGTGGGGTCCGCATATCAGCGAATTCCATGTTGAACTCAAACCGGATTCCAAGGTTGATCAAAGCGCAGCACAGGATGCCTTGCGCGCAATCCTCGAACACTACCCGGGACTGCAGAGCGAAGTGGTCACGTTCCTGGGCGACCGCATCAGTGAGAGCCTGAGCGGCGAGACCGCACAGGTGGACGTCAAGGTCTTTGGCGACGACCTCGACGCACTGGATTCGACCGGGAACAAAATTGCCGCGGTTCTCGGGAAGATCCCCGGAATCGTGGATCTACAGTTCAAGCGCCAGAGCGGCACGCCTGCCATTTCGATTCAGCTGCGTCCCGACGCCTTGCTCGCGAGCGGCTTGAAGTCACGGGACGTGCTCGACACCATCGCGGCGGCCTACACGGGCGAGGAGGTCGGGCAGACATTCAGCGGGACACGCACGGTCGATGCCGTGGTATTGCTACCCGATGCGCTCAGACATCAACCTGATGAGCTCGGGCGTCTCATGATCAGCGGTCCGCTGGGGGCGGTGCCGCTGTCGCAGGTGGCCCATATCATGGTCTCGCAGGATCGTTACAGTATCGAACACGACGGCGGCCAGCGGCGCATCAGCGTTACCTTCAATGTCAAAGGCGCTTCGCTGCAGAATGTCGTGCAGCAGGCTTCAAAGGCGATTGCGGCGCAGGTCGCATTGCCGAAGGGTATCTACACCGAATTCACCGGTGCAGCTGAGGCCGAACGCCAGACGCGTAATCAACTGGTGATGTACTCGGCTCTAGCGCTCGCCCTTATCGTCATGATCCTGTTCATGTCGTTCAGCTGGCGCGCAAACAGCTGGCTAGTGCTGGCGAATCTGCCGTTCGCGCTGGTCGGCAGCGTCGCGGTGATTGCGCTGACCGGCATCGGCGTCTCCCTTGGCACCGTGGTTGGCCTGGTGACGGTATTCGGAGTGAGTGCGCGCAATGCAATCCTGCAGCTGGCGCACTATGAGCATCTGGTGGAGGTCGAGGGCGCCGAATGGAACACCGAAACGGTCATCCGCGGGGCCAACGAGCGGTTGGTGCCGATTCTGATGACGGCGGCAGTGACCGCTCTAGGCCTCGCGCCCCTGGCCTTCGGCATGAATCTTCCCGGTCAGGAAATCGAAGGGCCGATGGCGGTGACTGTGCTGGGCGGCCTGGTGTCTTCGACCGTCCTGAATTTATTCGTCCTTCCGGCACTCGCCCGGCGCTACATCTCAGTGGTGCCATCACGCTCTAGCGCAGGCGGTGGACTCGGATCGACCGCCCCTGCGGGGTCTTGAGAAAGAACGCGCCGAGAACTCCTGGTCTGATCACCACCGTTTCATGCGGGCCCAGCAATAGATCGCCTTCGGAGTCTGTTGATTCCCATACCTGACCGTTGTCGAGCTCAAAATAATATTGATGGCCAGGCCGCGACTTCAGCGCGGCGACTGCCGCCGTGATCGGCTTGATCGGCTTGATCGGCTCGGGCTGAACGCCCGCTTCCCTGCGCTTGATGATGAGTTGCTTGCCATCAAGTCCGACCGTGTCGGCGGGCTTGGCGTGACGTCGCTGCATCTCCTGATCAAAGCAGGCATGCCGCTTGTCGGCATCCGACATCCGATAGCACACCTCCATCGGATCAGTGGATTCCTGAGCGACAACCGTCGCTGAAAATTGCCCAAATATCAGCATGCAAAATGCAATGCCGATGCGCCTTGTGTCGATCTCATTGAGTTGATGCATGGAGTTGGCTCTTTGCAAATATGGACGTCAGGATTGACTGTGGTTACCGAATTGAGATGTCACAACTGACGATATAGGATTTCGCGCCCGTTCGTAAAAACTGTCTTTGAATTGACGATCGATTCAAACAACCGAATCGAGAAAAATCTTGGGGGCGACATGAGCCGTAAAACGACCACAAGCTCGCGCGGCCGCGAAATGACTACTTTCACAGTGCGGGCGACGGTCGCCGCGCTGCTGTGTCTGCCTGCCGCCATGCCTGCATTTGCCGATGACGCTGTTCAGCATCAGTTCACCATTGCGGCGCAATCCCTGCCGGCGGCACTTCAGGAGTTCGCCAGACAATCGGGCCTTGAGATCGTGTTGTCACCTCAAGTTGCGACAGGCTATAACGCGGCCGGTCTTGACGGGCGTTATACCTCCGCACGAGCGCTGCAGGCATTGCTCGCCGGCACCGGACTCACTTCGCGTCAGCTCAATGACCAGGTCATCGAGGTGCAGGCGGCGCCTTCCGGGCAATTCGTGCGAACGGCGGACGTGCAGCCGCAGACTTCTATCGCCAGTCAGAATCTTCTGGCCCAAAACAGTACGGTGGCCCAGGGACCGCCGGTTGCGGCGGCTGCTGCCGGAGAGACTCCGTTGCAGGAGGTCGTGGTCACAGGTTCTCGCATCGTGCGCCAGGATTTCACTTCGCTCAGCCCGATCGTCACGGTGGATTCCAGCGCCATCGAGAATCGCTCCCAGCCCAGCATCGTGGGCGCATTGCAAAACCTGCCGCAATTCAACATTGCCGGCAACAGCGGCAATCTGAGTCAGGCATCCAACCCATTCCCCTCGGCAACCGGGGCGCCTCCTGGCGCGGCGACGGTTGACCTGCGTGGCCTCGGAACCAACCGCACTCTGGTGCTGCTGGATGGTCGGCGCGCGCAGCCCGTCGATGCGGCTTTGGTGATCGATCTGAATACGATCCCGTCCGAAGCGGTCTCCAGTGTGGAGACGATCACGGGCGGCGCGGCTTCGACCTATGGTGCGGACGCCATTGCGGGCGTCGTCAATATCAAGCTGAAGCATGATTTCCAGGGCATACAGATCGATGCGCAGCAGGGCTTGAGTCAGTACGGCGATGTTCCGACGACCACGGTCGGCGCTGTCTTGGGCGGCAACTTTGTCGACAACAAGGGCAACCTGATGCTGGTGCTCGACTACTCGAAAGTCGGGCAGGGCAATCAGACCAAGCGCGGCTGGTTCCAGGCGGGGGAGAGTGCGCCGGGTACGCCAGGCGGCGCGCTGGGTTCCACCAACCTCGCCGAGTATGTATATGACGCGCAAAACATGCCTACGGCTGCAGGGACCTATGGCAGTCCTGCGATTGGTACCTACATTGATCTGAGCGGTCATTTGTTCAACCAGTATGCGCCGTTGAGTTCGGGCTACACCGGGGCCCTCGGCCTTGGCACGGGCTACAAGATCAATCCGGATGGTGAACTGGGCTACAACAGTCAGATCCCGAACCTGGAAGTTCCCCAGACCCGATGGGCGGCTCTGGCGACCGGTCACTTTGACTTCAATGAACACGTCACTGCGTATATGCAGGCGCAGTTCTCCAAGAGCTATACGTCGGCCGTCGGCGTCCCCTCGGGCCTGTTCAGTGTCTGGTCGATTAATATTCCCTATGGCCCCTGGGATGATCCCAGTTCGGCAAGTTTCGGCAAGCCGCCCACCGGATCGACGTTCAACCCCGTCCCACAATCACTGGCGAGCCTGTTGAATTCGCGACCGACTGCCGGTGCACCCTGGGAATATAATGGCAGCACCGATTACTTCGGTCCTTACTCCACTGATACGACCAGCAATGTCTATCAGCTCACCGCCGGTCTGCGCGGCAATATCCCGGGCTACAACATCACCAAAGACTGGACCTGGGATGTCTACGGCGCGACCGGTGAGTCGAACATCAATTCCCAGCTCAATGGCTTTCCGACCCTGAACCGACTGCAGACGCTGTTCAGTGCCAATATGTACGGCCAGAACTGGACCAACACGCAGTACCCGATTTCGGTCGGCGGCAGCTGCACCTCGGGCCTACCGATCTTCAACGCCGACGGCAGTGTCAACAATGCCACGACGGCTTCTGCGAACTGCAACGCCTACGCCGACCCGCCGCTGAACAACGTCACCACCCTCGAACAGAATGTCTACGAGGGCGACCTGCAGGGCAGCATCCTCGACATGCCGTTCAATGCCGGGAGACTGCGCTTCGCACTGGGCGCGGATTACCGGGCCGAGAAGTTCAACTTCACACCGGATTCCGGTTACACCGCATTGCAGGCATTCCCGAATATTGTGCAGAACATCGCCTTGCCCACCGGCGTCATCGGCGCGACGGGTGTGGAGGAGATCTACACCGAGTTCTCGATTCCGGTCGCCAAGGACCTGCCCTTCGCCAAGGAAATCGAAATTGATCCGGGCATCCGTCTGTCGCGTTACAGCGAGTCCTCACCGACGGAGAGTGTGAGCAGCAGCGGCAAGAACGTGAAGACCTGGAAACTGCTCGGCAACTGGGTCGTGAACGACTGGGTGAGCTTCCGCGGCGGTCTGGAGGTCGCGAACCGCGCGCCGAATATTGCCGAACTGTTCACGCCGCTGGGCGGAAGCCAGCTCGCCGGTGGTGCCGATCCTTGCGCCGTCTATGTCGGAACGACTCCCTCCTGGGGTAACGTCCCCGGCAATCCCAATCGCCTGAATGTGCAGTCGGCCTGCCAGTACCTGATCACCCGGCAGGGTGGTCCGGCCGCGATCATGGTGCCGGGTGCCAGCGCCAACAACTACCAGTACAACGTCTTCGGTCCCTCACCGGCGCCGTTTCCCTTTGTGCTCGGCCTGAATTCCGGAAATCCCCAGCTGCAGTCGGAGAGCGCCCGGACCATCACCGGGGGCTTCGTGGTCAGTTCGCCCTTTAGCAACCCGTACACGCAGCGCCTGCGCATGTCAGTGGACTGGTACCAGATCCAGATCAATGGCGCGATCGGCCAGCCGAGCTTCGGCCAGGTGTACCAGGAGTGCCTGGATGCCCAGTACAACAATCTGATCGGGTCGGCACCGGGCTCACACACCGGCGCACAGCTGGTCGCGAACAATCCGTATTGCGCATTCATCAATCGTGAATACGCTCCGGCGGCCGGAGATTTTTACGGCGCCCCCCGAAACTACCTCTCGCCCTACGTGAATCAGGGTGGCATCCAATCACGGGGTATCGATCTGGAACTGGACTGGGGACTGCGCTTCAGCGATACCAACCTGTTCGGTTCACTGCCGGGTGGCATCAACGTCAACATAGTGGCTAACTACCTGGATCGCTATGCCATATCGCCGTTCCAGGGCGCGGCCTACATCAACTACACGGGTACCATCACCAACAACTCGTACCGGGATCGGCTGCTGAGCACTTTCAGCTACGCCGTTGGCCCCGCCTCTGCAGGCTTCCGATGGGAGCACCTGCCTGCGGCAGGCCCGGACCCCAGCACCCCGGGTACGCAGGGCGCGGCGAATAACTACAACGAAGTGGACTTCTTCACGCGCTATGAGCTCAACGATGCCATCGAGCTGCGCGGCGGCATCGACAACGTGATGAATGCCTGGCCGGTGTGGGTCGGGGCAAATGCCTCCACGACGGCGATCGGTTCGACCGACGCGAACTACGACACGATCGGCCGCCGCTTCTATCTGGGCCTGAAGGTCAAGCTGTGAGGCAGGTGCCATCTAGCCCGCGCGCGCCAGCCGGCGGATCGCCAGACCGCCGAACAGCAGGCTGATGGAGGGCCTGCGTCGCCTCAGCTTGAGGTCGGCGCAGGCTCAGGTGCCCGGATCAGGCGCGATACGTCTTGCGCTTCATTTTGCGGTGGGCGGTTTCCAGCGGATAGATCGGGCAATGCGCCAGAATCTGTTCGGCCTTGGCGCGATCCGGGGGAGGCGCCTCGTCCGGTACCGAGGCCATGAAGGCATCGAAGCGCTCCTGCATCCCGTCGCGGAATTCCGGATGACTGAAGATGAACAGGTCGTTGTTGCGTACGCCATTGAGCACGCGCTCCCCGGCCTCCAGAGGATCCATCATGATCGAAGGGCGATTGGATTTGCGGTGGCCTTCGGGACGGTTGTCGGTAATCACGCCACCTGGGCAGAACGCCGACGTGCCGATATTCGTGCCCTCGAGTTCAACCCGCAGTGCTTCCATCATGCCCACAGCCGCGATTTTGGTCGCGGTGTAAACGCCCGCAAGCACTCCGGGGACCACGCCGCTCATCGACGCCGTGGTGACGATCTGGGCGCCTTCACCATGCGCTTTGAAATGCGGCAGACAGGCCGCGACACCGTTGTAAATCGCCGTGAAATTTACGGCGACCGCGTTGTCCCACACATCGGGTTTAACGTCGCTCGCTTCAGCGAGCGTCTTTGCGCCCGCATTATTCACCAACAGATGCAGATTGCCGAACTTGCCATTGATCTCCTTCAGCAGGCGAGTCCACCCGTCGCGGTCGGTGACGTCGTGTTTGATGGCGTGCACGCCGGCATTGCCGGGTTTGAACAGCGGTAATGCCTCCGCCAGCCGCGCTTCGTTGCGATAGCCGATGACAACCTTCATGCCCGCGTTCGAACAGGCACGTGCGATTCCCAGTCCGATGCCGTCCGAGGAGGCGGTGATATAAGCCGTCTTACCCGCCACCTCTTTTAGTGGCGGGGGCTGTGCGACGGTCGGCGGCGGAGGCATGGATGGACCGGCGCGGCGTGCCGGAGCTGATGAACTCTGTTGGGCTCGCGCGCTGCCGCTTGCGCCCACCCCCGCCAGAAAGGCGATGGCTCCGGCACTGAGCGCCATGCCTTCCAGAAATTGGCGTCGGCCTGATGCGCCGATCCGGGCGTCGCCGGCTTCTTGAACGGATTTCTTCTTCGACATGATGACCCCCCCCCTCGTATGAACTCGCTTCATCATGACGCTGCGAGGCCCTGTGCAGCAAGGCGTTCCCAAGGCGGCATAGCTCTCTTTCCAGTGACTGCGCGGCCCACGAGGATTCAGGCGACTTTCGAAGTGCCCTTCGCTCACCCGCGAAGACTGTCCAGCCCCGAAGCACAGCAACTACGCATCGCAATTTTGACAGAATTGGGAGTCGATCTGGACGAGAACGGCTGAGCCGGGCTTGGGACAGTCCACAAGCGATAGCGCTTGACCTTATTTCGTAGATTAGCTAAATATAGAACATAGAACTCGTCACGATCCATGAACAAAGTCTTCAAAGCTCTATCCGATCCGACGCGCCGGCGCGTGTTACAGCTGTTGCGCAAGCGGCCGATGACGGCGGGTGAACTTGCGCAGGAGTTCGCGGTATCGAAGCCGACCATGTCCGCTCATTTCGCGGTGCTGCGCGAAGCCGACTTGATCGAAGCCGAGAGGACGGGCACGACGATTACCTATCGCCTCAAATTGTCGGTGCTTGAGGACGCGTTGTTGAGCTTTACCCAGGCCTTCGGATTTCAGCTCAAGATCAACGCGCCCGTCGCCGGCCGCGCCAAGAAGGAAGGAACCTGAGATGACCAATAACCGGACTTTCGCGAAGCTCGCACCGGCTATGATGGCGCTTCCCGTCATCGTCGGGGCTCCGCTGTGCTATCTGCGCCCCGATCGGGACTGGCTGTGGATCTTCTCGATGCTCGTCCTGCCGGTCGCCTGGTTCGGCATCAGGAGGATGTCCAAGACCATCGGAAGGACGACGGTCGGCGCGCTGATCACGGCGTCCGCGAATCCGGACGATGCCCAAAAAGCGACCTCCTCAGCGATAGTCATCGCCAGTTTGATCATCGGGATTGCCTTGGGCGCCAAGCTCGCCGATGCGATGAGGTGGATTGACCCGTCGCTGGCTCACGCGATCCTCACTCGCTGGATCAACGTCCTTGCGGGCTGCTATTTCGTGTTCCGCGGCAATCACCTGCCAAAGGTGCTGACACCCCTGGCGGACATCCGCTGCGACCCGGCTGCCATGCAGACCCTGCAGCGGCGCACGGGTTGGACCTACGTCCTCGGCGGGGTGGCCTTTGCCGGCGTCTGGCTACTACTGCCGCAGCGTTTGGCCCAACCCATCGGCATCGCCATTGTCGTTGTGGGAATCCTCGTCCCGACTTTCATCATGCGTTACTACGCAAGTCGGCGCACCGAGCTTCTGAGTCTTTGAATCCCGGATCGCCAACGATGCCTGATCAGGATCAAAACAGCAGCTGCGTGCTGCAGGTCGTGAACCTGCATGTCTCCTACGGCACAAAAAGGGCCGTTGAGGATATTTCTTTTGCCATTGAACGCGGCGAGATATTCGGGCTGCTGGGGCGAAACGGTGCCGGTAAAACCAGCACGTTGAGCGCCATAGAAGGGCTGGTGAAACCGCAAGCGGGGAAGCTGCTGCTGGAGGGGTTGGATATGCGCAAGCATCCGGCCGAAGCGCGGGCGAAGCTGGGCGTGCAGCTGCAATCGACGAGCTTTCAATTCGAGCTTACGATCAATCAGCTCATCAAGTTGTATGCGGGTTTATACGGCGAGCGACTCTCGGACAGTGACGCTCTGGATTGTCTGCGGGCAATCGGCCTTGAGAAAGAATCGGGAAAACTCTTCAAGCAACTGTCCGGCGGTCAGCAGCAGCGCGTGTCACTCGCGATTGCCAACATTCATCGCCCTTCGCTGTTGCTGCTCGATGAGCCAACGGCAGGTCTTGATCCGCAATCACGGCGGCAGCTGTGGGATACCATCGGTGAAAATCGGCGCAGCGGAGGAAGCATTCTGCTGACGACGCACTCCATGGAAGAAGCGCAGGCCGTGTGCGACCGAGTCGCCATTATCGATCACGGCAAGCTCATCTCGGTCGATACCCCAAAGGGACTGATTCAGCATCATGAGCAGGACCCGCGAGTTCGCGGTGTGGCTCGCGGGACGGTGACACTGGAGGACGTCTTCATCGGGCTGACGGGAAGTGAAGTTCGTGAATAAGACGCAAAAGCCCGTTCGCTACCTGCTGCCTCTGCTGCAAGCCGATTTCATCATCCTGCTCAGGAATAGGCGGGCGGTTCTGGTCAGCGTTATGCTGCCGCTGGTTCTGCTGTTCGCCTCAGCGAACCAGAGATCACAATCCGCGCAAGCCGGCCCGAGCATCATGGTGGTGCTGGCAGTGACCATAGGCCTGCTGTCCTTGGCAATAATAGGGTATGCCTCTGCCGTAGCCCGGGACCGCGAAAGAGGCGTCTTTCAACGGCTGAGAGTGACGCCCGCGCCCACGTGGACAATCATGGTCAGCCGCCTTCTGGTGCAACTGCTGGTAGGCCTGACCGTCGCGATCGCCGTACTGACGATAGGCGCTCGTATGGACCACATTTCCGTCAGTGGGAGTGAATACGTCAATACCATGCTGGTGGCCACACTCGAAAGTGCCCTGTTCTTGGCTGTAGGCCAGGCTTTGGTCGGGCTGGTTAAATCGGCAGCGATGGTGAACAGCTTGGGAAGCCTATTGTTTGTTGCCTTGGCGCTGTCTGGTCTGTGGAGTATCGGCGGCCCGCTGGGCAGTGGATTCCAGGAGTTTGCCAAGTGGACGCCGGTGGGGACCGTTGTCACGATCTTTCAAAGCGCGCTGCACCAGGTGGCGTGGAACCTCGCTACGACGCTGAGCCTGATTGCCTGCTTCGGCTACATCGTCCTGTTCCTGCTCATCGGCATCAAATGGTTCAAATGGGAAGCCCGATGAGGTCACGTCCGGCTCGTGGGGGAAAGACGATGTCGGTGCGCGGCCCCTGCACCACTGTTGCGCTGGCGCCCTTGGTCGAGGCATCCGTTCTTCTCGGGAGCACGCGCGGGGAAACTGATGCGCGGGGGCGCGCGCGCTGGCGGCCTGTGGATCGCAGCAAGAAACTGCGGCGCTGAGGAAAGAGCGCGACGGAGAGCGACTTGCAAGAGCACGAACCGGCGGAGAAGGACTACGACCTTGAGCGCCTCATATTCTTTTCTGACGGCGTCTTCGCGATCGTCATCACGCTTCTGGTCATAGAGCTTCGCCTTCCGGCTCACTGGGATCTGACGCTGGCGGGATTGGTGCGGGAGGAGGGGAGCGCGCTGCTGGCCTACCTGGTCAGCTTCATGGCCGTTGGAGCGTACTGGAACCTGCATCGTCAGCTCTTCAGGCACGTGGTGCGCTTCCATCCGGGGCTGGTGTTCTTCAACCTGCTCCTGCTCGGCTTCGTGGTGCTGATCCCGTTCGGAGCTGAGCTCATCGTGACTGGTTCGCGACAGGCGTTCGCCATCTATCTGGCGCTGTTCATCGCCGTCGGCCTGGCTCAGGCAATACTGTGGAGCTTTGCCGCTTACTTCAGCGAAGTGACGGACCCGCACCTCGATCCTCGTAGCCGACTGGGCATGCTCGCAAATTTCTTGAGCGTGCCGCTACTGGTGGGGGTCTTGTTCCTGGGGGCCTTGTTTGGCGCGCAGGTCGGTGCGGCGTGGGTGTCGCCCATCGTCGTGGTTCTGGGGATCGCCCGGTGGGTTCTCACGCGTCGAGCAGGACTGCGTGGTTAGCGCCAGTCGCCGAGTCGACCACCACCTTCGAGTTGGGCTGTAACTCGAGCTTGCCCTCCACCGAAGTTCTGGGGCTTACCTGGAGCAGGAGCCTTGCGATTTCGCGTAGGAGCGCAGTGAGCGCCGTGGGCGTCTGCCGAAGTCGTGCCGGTCGAGCCGTGCGTCGGTCGCTGGGTCACGCGCGGGCAGTGGATCTGGCCCAGATATGCTAGCGTATAGGAGCCGGAGGGCGCGACGACTGGCCTTCCGTTGATTCCGCGACCTGTCAAAAGGAGCTTCTCATGCTGACCTCCGACACTTTAAATAGAAGTCTGCGTTTGAGCGCAATCGGTGCGGCTCTCGCGATGCTGCCACTCGTGGCGTTTGCGTCCGGCGATGCCGCGAAGGAAACCACCACGGCGGCAACTCATGCCTCATTGTCCTCGAAGGCTGACTCGCTGAAGATGGCTCATGCGCATCTGCACCATACACTCAACTGCCTCGTCGGTCCGAAAGGCCGCGGCTACGATGGCAAGGCGGAAAATCCTTGCAAGGACATGGGCGACGGCGCGATTCCCGATACTGCCGATGCGGCGAAGAAAAAGACCCTCGAACATGCGGCTGCGCAGGCCCGTACGGCCCTGCGCAGCGAGGCCCTCGAGACGGTCCAGAAGGACGCGGAGAAGATCAACTCGGAATTGAGCGGCGCCGGCTAATTCGCCACTCTGATCGTACGAGATCCCATGGTGTCGCGTTGTCTGGAGCGCGACCCTACCAAGTGCGCGCGGCGGCGTGATCGCCCAGCAACTGGCGTAGATCGTGGACTATGGTGGGTACCGCCTCGGTGCCATCAGCGAGCACCCGCGCCTTGGAATCGCGATCGAAAATGAAAATCGCGCTGCTGTGATCGACCGCGTAGTAACCCGTGCGATCAGGCGGTTCACGATGGTAGGCAACCCGATAGCGGCGGGTCAGGGCATCCAGTGGCCCGTCGCTTGCGCTGCGCAGGCCGATGAATTGCGGACCAAAGTAGGCGACATAACGTTTGAGGACTGCCGCCGTGTCGCGCTTGGGGTCGACGCTGACGAAAAGCACGCGTACCTGTTCAGCCTCGCCACCGAGCGTATGCATGGCGTTGGTCAGCTTCGCCAGCGTTGTCGGGCATGCGTCCGGGCACGACGTATATCCGAAGTACAGCAGTACAACTTTGCCGCGATAGTCCCCGGCTGTGACCGGCTTGCCGTCCTGATCGGTAAGGTCGAACTGCAGCGGCGGCATGTGACCCGAGATGTCGTGGAGTGCGAATTTCAGGTGCTCCTGGCCACAGGCGGACATTGCCGCACACACGAGCATCATGGCGAGCACACTCCAGGGGATGCCGACGACTCGAAGTGCACACCCCGGCCTTGAACGTCTCATTCAGGAATTCCCCGTCGTCTCGGCCAACAGTCCGTGAGGCGCGGCAGAAGCGTGTGGCTCCTGATCGTGTAGCAACAGCCGCAGAACCAATAGAAGCGCGACTCCGCACATCATCGCAGGCGGAACCCAAGTGAGCAGCCCGCCGATCTGTTGGTCCACCAAGGGGCTGATCGCCCAGGCGCGCCCGCAGATACCGTAGACATCAAAGAGCAGGGTCCTATGCAAGAAGATGTGCGCGCCCAGGAAAATCTGCAGCAATGTGACGATAACCAGAAGCAATATGCGAACTGGGTAACCCATCGGCGCGATGCCCTGCAGGTGGCGCGGCGTCAACATGAGCCACCAGAAGAATATCCCATCGATCAACATGCTCCAGTTCATAATCCGATACAGATTCGCGTCGAGCATCGCCATGAAATGCACGTGGGGAATGAGCCACCCGTAGATCAGTCCGACGAACAGTAGCGGTGCAAACACCGGGCCTTGTATCCAAACTACCAGGCGCTTGAGCCTGCGCAGCGGTGACAGGAGGCGCACGCCGCGGGCACGCCACGCCGGTGGCACGCCACTTGTGAGGACCCTCGAAGGGGTTGCCAGCGCCAGCAGGAACGGTGCGATATGGTGCAGGACTAGATGCTGCAGTCGGTGGACCCAGAACATATGTTGGGAAAGAAAGTCGAAATAGGTCTGCATTGCACCGTATATAAGCAAGAGCCCTGTGAAGAAGGACAGTGGCCCCGCAACCCCTACTCCGGCGCCGGTACGCCGAAGCACGCAAATGCCGCGAATATAGATCATCGCTGTAAACGCACAGGCCAGGAAGACAGTGGGCGAGAATTCCCATGGCTGTAGATATTGGAGGAGTGAGTGCACCTACCAGGGGAGACTGTATTGCACCGACAAAGTTCCCCATTCGATGAATCCATGCTCGACTAGGCAGCGGCATGCCGCGGCCAGACGAAACGCCGCTGACCCCTCGCGGATGCGCCAAGGGGCAGTACCGCCGTGGCCTCGGATCGTCGGTGAGCACGAAGTAACGTTTTGAGTTGCCCGCCGAAGCAGACCCACTGCGACGAAGGCATTGCCGAGACTCCGCGTGTCAGTGAGAAAGTGGCGGATGTCGCAGGCGATTCATTGGCACTCGAAGTTATCTGATCCCAACGGATGGCAGAAATCACCCCAGTTACCGCTGGTGCGGTAGTAGTCGACGAGCTTGAGGTTCTGCAATATCTGCCTGAATCGTGGATCGGTGCGCAGGCCGGTTTGGTATGGCCACCAGGCGATATAGTGGGAATCGGTAAGTTCAAGCCGGCGCCGCAGAGCCTCGATCGCCAGGTCCTTGTCACCAAAGTGATCGGCAATCAGGGCCAATGTAGTCACGCGTGGCCAACTGTTCCAAACAGCAGAATCCTTGGCCGCCACCCGTATGGCCTCGCGAGCGCGCAGCGGGTCCTGCAGTACGGCTGACAGGCCCCGACCGTAAGGGATCATCTCGCCATGCTCCTCATCAACAAACTTCTCGAATGAGGCGGCCACTGTCGCGGGGTCGGACGATTTCTGCGACCAAAGGCGCAAAGTGGCATACCAGTCCCACTCATTGTGATTGCCTGCAAGGTCCTTGCTACGCTCATATTCAGTTTGTGCGCTGGCGGGCTGCAGCGCGGCTCTCAGAGCGACCTGAAGATAGCCTGAGACTCTCAGTGAAAGTGGATCTGAATCCCGCATCTTCTCGAAGTACGGCAGGGCATCCTTGATGCGGCCGACGATTTGGAGAAAGTTTGCGTACTCGTATATGGCATCTGTCTGCGACGCCGGTGCCTCCGCCAAGACCCGCTTTGCCGCAGACTCAGCTTGCGCCCACTGGTGTTGGGCCATAAGCCGGCGTGCACGCATGGCATCGGTCCACCAGACATTCGGTGCCAGCGCCAGCGCTCGCTCGCCGGCATCAGACATCTCACGTAGCACCGCGTCCCGATTCTTGGGACTGAAGACCAGCGAATATTCCAGCGCCGCGCTCAGATCACACCACGCCCGAGCGTATGTGGGGTCCAGCTCCACCGCCCGACGGTATTGCGCGAGCGCCAGCTGATAATCCTCCGGGCCGCCTCCTTCTACATGCGCACGGGCTCGCAGATAACTTTCGTAAGCTTCAACATTCGTGGTTCCCCCCGGGGCCGCGGCGGAGCCGGCCAAACCGAGCGTCACGCTGAGTTTGTTGGCGACATCCTGGGCAATCTCCTCCTGCACTGCGAACACATCATCGAGCTTACTGTCGTAACTCTTTGACCACAGATGGGTGCCGTCCGTGGCATTGATCAGCTGTGCGGTGATGCGCAATTTATCGCCGGCCTTGCGGACACTTCCCTCGAGAAGATGGTTGACGCCGAGTTTGGCGCCGATGACCCGCAGGTCCTCATTCTTCCCCTTGAATGAGAAGCTGGAGGTGCGTCCCGCTACGCGCAGGTCTGTGATCTGCGCCAGTTCGCTTGACAGCTCCTCGGTGAGTCCGTCGGAGAAATACTCCTGATCCTTTTTCTCGCTTAAGTCCAGAAACGGCAACACTGCAATCGAGGATCCATTGCCGGCGTTCGCAGTGGCCGCAATCCGGGTTGGCGCCACGCTAGAGGTCCAGAGGCGACGCACGATTAGGAGGCCGACTCCCACCAGCAGTGTCGCCGCAATGATGCCCAACAGCCGCCGCGACGATGTCCATCCTCGCCCATTGGCGCCGGCGCGGATCGGCATCTCGACCTGCCGGGCTGCCGGCTCTGACGGCGCCGATGGCTGCGTGAGCCGCGCCTGCGGGCCACTGGTCAAGTCATCCGTTTCCCCGACGGGGCGCACTGTGGGTACGTCCAGCCGATAGCCTCGCCCTCGCACACCGACGATCAGCCTTGTACCGCCGGTATCGCCCCCCAGCGACTGGCGCAGCAGCTTGACGCGCTGGCTGACCGTTTCCGGATTCACCACGGCATGCGCCCACACGGTGTCCATCAACTCATCGATGCTGAGCATCCGCGGAAAAGCCCGGGTGAGGGCGACGAGCAGATCAAAGGAAAGTCGCGGCAGCGCGATTTCCACGCCATCCCGCGTGACGCGCTGTCGGGCCACATCAATCACCAGATTGCCGGCCTGGTAGCACTCACCATTTGGCGGGCGAGCGGTGGTACCCAATGGTCTATTCCTGTGCGCGCACTGCGGGCGCTTACTCTCAAATATATAGGGACGACACTGGTCGCGCTCGTAGCATTCAACTTATTGTTTTTACGGTCGTTTTCGGCACAGTAAACGATGCCGAGCCGGGCAATCGCGAATCCAAGCACCTCACGGTCATTACTTGGTCGCGTGCCGATACCCGCATTCGTCCCGGAAACTTCCCGACTCTTTACCGAATTCTTACCTCGACCTTCCGGCACATCCGCTGTGCAAGTTGGAAGCTGGGTCATCTCGGCATAGCGCCGAGCGATCACACCAACAGGAGAGACAACGATGAAGACAAATAACGTACGGGGACCGGGCATCAAGGTGGCGAGCCTGGCCGCGGCCCTTGGCCTTCTAGGGTTGACGATCGGAAGCCAGGCGAATGCCGGATGCAACTTCGATATTCCGTCGGGCACCAACAGCTCGGCGCACCTCACCCCGGCCGTCTATCGGCCCGACGACAGGGGCGGCTCCGAGTCCTCGAACGAGCTGGAATTGTGGGGCCCATCGATTGTCGGGTTGTGGAAAATTGAATTTCTGGCGCAAGGCAACACCGTCTACCGGATTCCCGATGGCGCCCTCATCGACTTCGGTACCGCCATCTGGGCCTCGGACGGCACGGAGACGATGGTTTCCGCCGGTCGTAATCCGACCACCGGGGATGTGTGCATGGGCGCCTGGGTACAGGTCGGGCCGGCAAGCTTCAGGCTTAAGCATCTGGCGCTGGCGTGGAATGCTGCCTCGGGGGGGAACCCTGCGGCTTACGAAGGGCCTGTCTCAATCATCGAGAATGTGACCCTGGATTCCAAGAACCATTTCCACGGGACCTTTACCATCACCCAGTACGCGGCAAGCGCAGCGCCCGGGCAGGAGTTTCAGGAAAACCCCGCATCGGTGGTTGCGCCGACGCCGATTACCGGCACCATCACCGGTAACCGCCTGACCGCAAATTAGAGCGTGAAGGCAGGCATGCCTCCGTACCCGCTAGAGGTACGGAGGCATGTGCGATGAACTGCAACGACTAAGCGAGCTCGCCGGCAAGCACGCCGAGGCGGTCGACGATCCCGGGCCAACCTCCGCCCATTCCACGATAGCCGTTTTCGTCTTCGGGTCTAAAGTCCGCATGTTCCATTCGTACCCGGGTACCCCCCTCGACCGGCACGAGTGTCCACGTCACCGTCGTCTTCAGTCCCATCGCGGCCTGCTCACCGGATGCATTCCAGCGATATACGAGCCGGGACGGAGGAGTCACCTCCAGGACCTCGCAATCGGTCACGCCGTTCCAACCCATGACCGGCTTGGCCCGGAAGTTGAAACGATGGCCCACCACGGGCGCGAAATCATTGCGCATCAGCCAGCGCTCGATGAGCGCGGGGTCAGTCAGCGCGCGCCAGATCTTCTCGGGCGGGTGGAGCAGGATCTTCTCGACCACGATTGACCTAAGCGCGGTAGTCGTCATTCGTCCATCCTCTTGAGTAAGTCTTCCAGCTGATCGAACCGCTCCTGCCAGAAGTGGCTGTAGTAGTCGATCCAGTTGATCAGCGATGCCAATCCCTTCGGGTCCGCGCGGTAGAAGGTTTCGCGACCCTGGCGACGGTCGCGCACCAGGCCGGCTGATTTGAGGGCATTCAGGTGTTTGGAAATCGCCGGCTGTGAAACCCCCGAGGGCGCGGTCAGCGCATGTACGGTTTGCTCACCACGCCTGCTCAAGCGCTCGAAGATGGCGCGTCGCGTGGGATCCGCCAAAGCTTTGAAAACACCGGTCGGTTCAAGCATGCGCAAACCATAACTATATGGTTATTGATTGTCAACAGCCAACGCCAACGACTTTGCGGATCGCTGCGGCGTCCGGTTCAGCTACGGATAAGGTGAGCCTCAGGGGAGTGTGGATGCCACGGCATCGGCTGCGGCCATGGCGCTGCTGCGACCGTTCACCTCAGCGGTTACATCGAAATAGACGTCCTTCACGCGCACGCCGTAGACCAGCGAAATGCCGTGCACCACATCGTAGTAGTGTCCGTTGCTGCCCCGTACCTCCATGTCACGCGTCTTGAGCACGACATGCTGGTCCGCCAGCAGATCGGCTTCTTCATGCATGCTCATGACCGGATAGGCTGAGCCCTCGTTCTTGCCATCCCCGCCATGGGTCAGCGAGCGCATCAGTGCGTCGGCGATTCGCGATTCAGTTCGTGCCGCATCGCCGGTCAGACAGCCGGCGCGCAGGCGATGTGCAGAGATGAGCGTGTAATCGGCCTTCACTACCTCGGTGAGCTTTTCCAGGGCCGTGGGGCAATCCTTGCCGTTTGCGGCAATCTTGGCCTGCTCCAGGATTGGTGTGATGCTGCGGTCATACGCGTCCCATTGCCGGGTAAAGGGGAAGTTACTGCGCAGGGCGGTGAAGTCCACAGACTTGTCGCCAGATGCCGCGCGGGCCACCAGTTCCTCGTACGTCGTCTGCGCCTGATTGCGTTTGGCGATCATGGCAGCAAGCTGGGCCGCATCCGGCGCGCGATCGCCAAGCGAGTGTCGCTGGCAGTCGCCGCTGCTCCAATTCGCGTCAAAGTGATCGGCCGTGAACTTGATGGTGCCGGGGTGACCGAACTGGGTGGTGAATACGGCATTACCATCGGCGTCAATCGTGCCCTTGAACGCTCTGATGTTCTTGGGATTGTTGTGCATGAGGCCCGCCACCGCCGTGCCGGAGACCGTGATGGTCATCGTGGCCGTGCCGCGACAGGCGCCTGATGGAGGAATCTGCCCAATCCAGTTGCCATCGAACGACCCCGCTTCGGCCGATGCGATGCTCATCATTGCCATCGTCACGGCACAAGCCAGAAGTCTCATCATGAAGTGCTCCTCGGAAGATACGTGGCTATTGGGGAAGCGTGGACGCCATTGCGGTTGCGGCTGCCATCGCGCTGTTGCGGCCGGAGACCTCGCCCGTCACGTCGAAGTAGACGTCCTCGACGCGCACGCCGTTCCACAATGAGACGCCGTGCACGACATCGTAGAAGTGCGCATTGCTCCCGCGCACTTCAACGTCACGAGTCTTCAGCAAGATGTGCTTATCAAGAAGAATGTCGCCTTCCTCGTGCATGGTCATGACGGGATAGGCGGATTCCTCGCTGCTGCCATTGCTCCCGTGAGTAAGCGAGTGCATCAGGCCATCGGCAATGCGTGACTCAACGCGCGCTGGATCGCCCTTCAGGCAATCACTGCGCACCTGATGCGCGACGATGATGGTGTGGTCGATTCTCAAGACCTCGTCGAGCTTCTCCAGGGCGGTGGCGCAGTCCTTGCCTTTTGCGGCAACCCTGGCCTGTTCCATGATTGGCCCCGTCGTTGCGCTGTAGACGTCCCATTGCCGAGTGAAGGGATAGGACGTCCGCAAGGCCAAGTAGTCGACTAAGCGATCCCCTGCAGCAGCCCTCGCGGCAAGGTCGTCATAGGTCGCTTGAGCCTGCTTGCGTTTGGCGATCAGCGCAGCTGTCTGTGCGGCATCGGGCGCGCGATCGCCCAATGAGTGACGTTGACAGTTGCCGCTGTTCCAGTTGGCGTCGAAGTGTTCGGAGGTGAACTTGATGGTGCCGGAATAGTGGTATTGGGGTACCGTGAAGGTGGCGTTGCCAGCGGTATCGATGCTTCCGGTAAACGCACGGACGTTGGCGCGATTGTGCACCACGCCTGACAAGCTGTTTCCCGATACCGTAATCGTCATCACGGCAATCGACCGGCATTTCGGGCCGGAGGGCGGGATCTGCCCGACCCAGTTGCCGTCGAACTGTCCGGCATGAACAGTGCCGGATGCCTGCGCCATAAGTGCAATTGCCAATCCCACGAGCGTCCGCATGAAAATGTCTCCGCGGTGGTTATGGCATCGATGATGCGAGGATGTCGATGGCCGCCATCCGGCTCTTGCGGCCATTCACGAGGCTGCTGACATCGAAGTAAACCGTCTTGACCACGGCGCCATCCTGAGCTGAGGTCCCCTGGACCACGTCATACAGGTGATCATTGCCCCCTCGCACCTGGGTCTGCCTGAGCTTCACGACGAGATGCCGGTTGGCGAGGACGTCCATTTCCTCGCGTTGGGTCATCACCACGTATGCACTGCCTTCAGTGTTGCCGTCGCCGCTGTCCATCAGCGAATGAATAAGCCCGTCGGCAATATTGGATTCGATCCTGGAGGCGGGGGCGTTGCCGGTCGCGGCGAGGCAATCGCTGCGCAGGGCATGGGCGGCGTCGATCGTGAAATCCAGCTTCAGGATCTCATCGAGTTTCTCCATGGCGGTGGCACAGTCCTTGCCTGATGCAGCGGCGGCAGCCTGATCAAGGAGTGCCGTGGTCTTGTTGCCGTAGGGATCCCACTGGTCCGTGTAGGGGTACGCGGAGCGCAGCAGCCCGAAGTCTACCGATTGAACGCCCTGTGCCGCCTTTTTGCTCAGATCCGCATACCGGGCCTGAAACTGCTTGCGCTGCGCATAGGCCGTCGCCGCCTCCTCGCTCGTGAGAGCGCGATCGCCCAGGGCGTGGCGCCGGCAGGCGCTGCGATTCCAGTTCGCGTCGAAATGATCCGCGCTGAACTTGATGGTGCCGGCGGAGTGTGGGTAGATCACCATTGACCCGTTGCCCTCGGCGTCGATTTTGCCGCTGAAGACCTCGGTTCTGCCGAGGTTGCGGGTTTCTCCCTGAAATGTGTTGTCTGACATCGTCAGCGTCATGATCGATGTCCCGTTACAGTTTTCCTGCGGCGGTAAGAGCGCGACCCAATTGCCGTCGAAACTGCCGGCCAGGGCACGCGTCGCAGTGGCTGCCAGCAGCAAAGCCGAGATAATAAATGTTGCGAGTGCGCGCACAACAAACTCCCGCGAGCGTTGGCTGTCACTTTCCATGTGTGAGTGCTCCGTCTGTCACTGCAACCTCCGCCACCGGCCGTTCGGTCGACTTGACATAGAAGGTCCTGCCGGCGTGCACGATGGTCGAGGCAGGCAGATAAGCGCGCGGGGCCACATACACGGGAGCGAGCAGGGCCCGCGGGTCGTACGAGACCGTGTCGGGCTTTTCCAGTGTGTCCGCGAGCCGGCTGACCTGCGCCGGCGTGATCGGGCTGAGCTGCCCGCGTCCACGAGGGGCAGCGCTCCTGTGCGCCGTTCCCATGTTCGCGGTGCCTTTGTGAGCCGTTACGCGCACAGGTTGCAGGGGCGCCACACTGGCCGGGTCTTCGATGATTGCCGCTTCGGCGGTTGCCACGGCGATGGTCACCAAGGTCAGCGCCACTACGAGGAGCGCGCGTCCCGGTGCGCTCAGTTTCCGGTTTGAGGTTGCGCACAGGATGCGCTCGATGCGCTGTTGTATGAGCGGGCCCTTGGCCATCGCGACGATCACAGGCGCGCCGTGCGCGCCGCGCGCGACCTCGACCAGAATCTCGGCGTACATGAGTGGGTCATTGAGCCGCTGAACCGCGGCATCGTCGCTGGCGGACTCGGCGATTTCGGCAAGCTTGGCGCGCAGCCACCAGGCGAAGGGGCTAAACCAGAAGAGGGCGCAATGCAGCGAAGCCGCCAGCTGCACGAAAAAGTCTCTCCGGGCGATATGGGCGGCCTCGTGCGCCAGCACCGCATCGCGCTTGGGTGCGCCCCAAGCGCCGAAATCCGCAGGCAGCAGAATGGTGTGCGCCAGGGACGCCGGGCTTTTCAGCGTCGCACTGGCGCGAATTCGACGTACACCCACCCAATCCGCCTGGACCGGTCGGGCGCGCGCATACAATTGCAGCGTCAGAACCAGACCGGTGAGCAGTCTTGCCAGGCATGCCAGGAGCCCCAAAAGATAAACCGGTAAAAGCACAAGCTGGCCGTGGCGGGCGAACCAGACTAGGCCCATCACGGCCTGTTCTGCACCTGCGCCAGGCCGGCCCGCTGCCGGTGCTGCCGGCGCCATATGCCGAAGGGTCACCGGGAAGCGCGGCAGATAGAGGCTCAACAGCGGCATTGATAGGGCGACAAACAGCACAAAGGTCCAGATGATTGTCTCGGTGCCGACATCGCGCATTCGCAGTAGTTTTAGCAGCGCCCACACCAAGAGCCCAAGCAGGAATGAGCGTAGTGCCGACTCGAACAGCAGCGTCATTTCTTGCGCTCCCGGGCCTGGGAGATTTTCTCCGAAAGAATCTGAAGTTCCTTAGGACTCAAAGTGGCACTGTCGACCATGCCGGTCAGGACTTCTTCCAAAGATCCATCGCAGAACCAATCCGCGATGCGCTGTACCGCCCGGGCCGCGATCGTCGCCCGCGCTTCGGCGGCGACAAAATGGAAGGTGCGTCCTTCGACCGTGTGGGTCAGGTAGCCTTTGTCCTCCAGCCGACGCAACACCGTGCGGACGGTGGATTCCTTCAGCGACCGACGCAGCTCCTCGCGAGCCTGCTCCGCCGTAATGGTGCCGCGTGCCCACACCAGTCGCATGACTTCATGCTCGAGCTCGCCCAGATCTCGCAACTCGTTGTTCAACAGCTGCCTCCTGTAACGCTACAGAGCGTAGCATATGGTTTAGAGCAGTCAAGTGGGCCATAAAGTGGCTGCAGAAGGGACGTGTCCAGCATCGGCGAGGAGGTAATCGCCTACGATGGACCGCGACTCCGAAGTTGCATCACAGTCGAGGGGTTCGCATTTATGACGGCGCCGTGGCTCCCCGATGGGTTTCATACGATCACTGCGAACATCATCACTGAGGATGCGGAGCAAGCCATCGAGTTTCTCAAGCGGGCCTTCGGCGCGACCGAAAACTACCGCTTAACACTGTCTGATGGAACCGTTACCCACTGCGAACTTAAGATCGGGACCTCGATCGTGAATCTCGGCACGGCGATGGAGGGTTGGCCCGCGCATGGTTTGATCGCGCAGATCTTCGTCGCAGACCCGGATTCCTTGTTTGAACAGGCCGTCGGGGCAGGCGCCACAATTCTGGCGCCGATGACAGATATGTTCTTCGGCATTCGCGAGGGGCGGCTGTCCGACCCATTCGGAAACATCTGGATAATCGGCGCCCGCACGGAACGCCTGACCTCACAGGAGATGCAGCGGCGATTGCGGGCCGCAGGCTACTGACGGACCGGCAGCAAAGATCCCGCTCTTTTCGGTCTCACCAGATAGAGGATCTGATCCGTGCGCTCAAGACCTGTACGAACAAGGGGATACCCAGATAGCGGCACGTGACAATGAGTACGTAACCGATCGCGACGATGCCGGTCACTCCCAGACGCACGCTGCTCGACTCGACGACTTCGTCCGCGGTCTGCAGCGCCAGAACCGCAAGGAGTGCGCTGATGCTCCCAAAACCAAGCGCAT
Source organism: Steroidobacteraceae bacterium (assembly GCA_036498905.1). Taxonomy (GTDB): domain Bacteria; phylum Pseudomonadota; class Gammaproteobacteria; order Steroidobacterales; family Steroidobacteraceae; genus DAIDKA01. The sequence goes on from DASYER010000082.1 coordinate 27,474, forward strand.
CGACGAGCCGGCGTCGAAGCGCCTCACGTTGCCGACGCATGATTACCTGCACGCGAAACAACGGATCCGTTGCAGGTGAAGCATCCGCTACGAATGCGCGCTGAAGGCGTGTATCGAGCTCAGTCACCCTCAGCCTCCTTTACTGTATCTTGGCCTAAAGGATCACCAAGCGCCCGAAGCAATTGCGCCTTGCCTCGAGTGATGTGCGACTTCACCGTTCCTAAAGGATATCCGAGCGCGTCCGCCGCCTCAGCATGGGAAAATCCCTCGGCCAGGCACAGCACCACGGCCGCTCGTTGCTGGATTGGCAGGGAAAGCAGCGCCTGCTGGACCGCGAAGCGATCCTCCGACGAGGATAGTGGCGCCAAATCGGGAGCCGTGTCGGCATGGAAACTCATCTCTCGTGTCCGGCGTCTCATCCAGGCGCGTTGCGCTCCTTTCGCCTTGCGCCATGCGATGGCGCACAGCCATGAGCGCAGTCTCGCGCTGCCGCGATAGCGGTGGATCTCCCGCCACGCGGCGACAAAAGTTTCCTGCGCGATGTCATCAGCATCCGCTGCGTTTCCCAGCAGTCGGCGCAGGAATCCGCGCACCGCCTGCTGATGCCGATCGATCATGAGGTTGAATGCCGGTTCCGAACCGCTGCGAATCCCCTCGACGAGTTCAGCATCCTCACTGTCCATCGCGGATATGGAGCGCCGTCACCAGGTGCGAAACGGCGCCAGCTGCGAATATCATCGCGACGATAGCCGCCAGAATCACGAATGCCTGTGAGCCCTGGCCCGGTGCGGCCGCCCGCCACCAGGCGATCCCGGCCGCACCGAGCGCGAACACGCAGCAACTTGCGAACTCGGAGAAATGCCGGGCGCGCGTCTCGGGCTTCATGGGCCACTTGAACCCGTTCCCGGAGTCGGACGCGCTCAAGGCGTCAATGACGCTTTGGGGTGGTTCTTCGCCCCTCTCGGCGTAGATCCGCAGGATGTCGGTTTTCCTTTCTGTGGACCTGATCGCCTTCGAAGCGATTATGTATACAAACGCAAAGGTGCAGAGCACCAAACCTATGATGAATCCAAGGGGAATGATCGGGTTCAGGTGCATCGCATTGGCCTCCATCTGACTACCGCTGCGTCATCTGGAGATTAGTTGCCGCCGATGGCACAATTGGATGCATAGGTGCGGCGCAACATATGCGACGCGCCCCGGCATTGGGGGGTATCGCTATGGCAGCCATGGTCGCTACCTTGTAAAGCCTACGAGTCAAGTGAATGACGGGCAGGCGCCAAATCGCGCGGATCGCCTCACTAGCAGCTTATGGACGATCATGGCGGGAATGCCCAAGGTCTCAGGAGTTTCCGATTCGGCGACTCGTGAAAGGAGGCTTTCGGGCGCGAGATACGCCGAGGGCCGAACATCGCTGTTTGACTTGCAGCGGCGCTGCCGCGCTGCCGAAATACTCAAAGTCATGCCGGCACTGGGCGGATGTTCGCATTCATCCGAAAAAGATTCTCCGGGTCGTATTGCTTCTTGATCCGTTCCAGCCTGAGGCGATTGGAACCGAAGTTGTCGTCGATGGACTTCTGATCCGGCAAAGCGAGGTTGGCGTAGAAACCAGAAGTAAAGGGACGGAGCCGATCCCAGAGTTTGTGTATCTCGGCTCGCTTTTGTTCGTTCACAGCTGGATCAGGCTTCCAATCTGAGCTGACGTCCATTTCGAATTGCTCCCTTCGGTGCGCAAGAGCAGTTGCGGCGGGCGCTATATCCGCAATTGCGCCGCCGAGATAGCCGAGGCCGATGGCTCCGCGCTCCTCCAAAATCGCCTCCAGGAGGGCGGGCGTAAGGCGGTCAACGTAGCCGTTCTCCATGTACTCGGTGTATTGAGAAAGTGCCGGGCCGTCGGACTCACTCTGAAGTTTTACATAGTTCAAGATCCGGACCTTGTCGCTGGGTGGTTGGATGGAGGC
>DASYER010000083.1:0-5978 GCA_036498905.1 Steroidobacteraceae bacterium
GGCCCCGTCTTGCGCGAGAGAATTGCGCGGCTAGAAAGGAGCGTGCGAGCCCGAGAAGTCGAAGAAGTCGAACAGATCATCCAGCGCCGGGGTGTTCAGCGGCACGTACGGGTTCCCCGGCAAGCTCAGCGGATTCGGGAGGTTGTCGCGGCTGCGGTTGCTCACCGGCCGCAGCCCCCAGTTGCGCTCGATGAACTTGAGGATGGACACATGATCTGCGTAGCGGTGCGAGATGTATCCCGCAGCCTTCAGGTGCGGAGCCACCACCAGCAGCGGAATGCGCGTGCCGTCGCCGAAGAAGTCAACGGCCTGCACGTACCCTGAATCGTAGTAGCCGCCACCTTCATCGAAGGTAATGAAGATCGCGGTGTCCTGCGCGTACGGCGAGGCCTGCACCAGATCAACAATCTTCTTGGTGAACCCCTCGAACAGGTCCAGCTTCGAGGACGCCGGGTGTCCGTCCACCAGGCCGCTGGGCTTCACGAAGGACACTGCGGGCAAAGTGCCGCCTGTGATGTCGGCATAGAGGCTGGTCGAGTCCTGGATGTGCGCTGCGACCACATCCGGGTGAGTCATGATGGAGGTGTCGTACTGAAATGGATTGCAGATCGTGCAGTACGTGTCGGGCAGCTGTCCCTTGGCGGGATTGTTGGTCTCGTACGGGTCGGTCTGATAGACGTTCCACTGATCGCCGTAGTACTTCCAGGAAATGTTCGCCTCCAGCAGGCTGTCACCAATGCTGGGGACCGAAGACGGCGGGACGGTGAAGGGCGTATTGGCCGGGTTGGTATCCGTATAGGCGTTCTGGAAGCCGGCGTTCTGGCCGTTCACCACTTTAGGCTCATAGCCCGGGTTGTAGTTGTTCAGCAGGTAGTAGTGGCCGGCCTCGCAGCGCGATTCGATACGCTGGAACTGCAGATACTCCAGCACCGGGCCGACGCCCGGCTGGGAGCGGTCGGCGCAGTCGCTGTAGGAGCCACCGCCGAAGGGCATGGCACCCAGGCCACCATAGCCGTCTTCCGAGTACCAGTTGTTGGTGCCCCTGGCCGGATTGGGGTTCTCCACTTCATTCAGACCAGTCTTGGTGACCGGAGGCACGGCCGGCCTGCCGTTGTTGTTGAACCAGATCATGTCGCCGTGGCCGAGCATGATGTGATTGGCACCGGTGCCGCCGTTCACGGACTGGTGGAAGTTATCGCTCATGGCGTACTGGTCGGCCAGCGCCTTGAAGTAAGGCACGTCGCCGGCTTGGACATTGTAGAAGCCCAAGGCGGTGGACCCTTCGCCGGTGGTCACCGGCGCCGGCGTCTCGCCGGTGAGGTAGTTGGTGGCGAAGTTCGCCGGCTGGGTGGTGCCGTCGGTGCCCGCGCCGACCGTCGTTTCGACCCATGAGAACAGCTTAGAGTCACAGCCCGAGGGGTTTTCCCACGAGGCGTGGAACACGCTGCAGTCCAGCTGCTGCCACATCTGATAGAAGCGATGCACGGGACTCGCGGCGTAGTCAGTGTACTGCAGGCTCACGCTGGTCAACTGAAACGGACCGGGTAGCAGATCGTTGTTCTGCACACTGCGGCCGGCCCATTGGATGCGCGTATCGGGCACCCCGGCGGCCAAGCCGGTGCCGCCCGAGGCGAGGGACGCATAGTAGGACGCATCGGGCAGACCCGTTTCCACCGCTTGCGCCAACGCCGTGCAAGAGGAGAACGGTGCTCCCGGAAATCCGCAGAATCCGGTGAGATTGGCCTGCGCACCCTGCGGGCCGCCGGCAAGCGGATTGGGCAGCGCGCCGAATGGACGCTGCTGCGGCGGGCTCAGCAGGAAGGCGTCGGGCGCCTTGTCAGTGGCCTGATTCTGCTGCGCCTTGGCGAAGTTCCAGCCCGGCACCGCATTGTTGTGGGCATCGAGCGCGATGATTCCCTCGCTCAACAGATTCTGAATCTGCTGCGGGCGGCCTTGTACTCGCTTGGGCTGATAGGTCGCGAACACATGATCGAAGCTGCGGTTCTCGCCGATGATGACGATCACATGCTTGAAGGGCGAAGCCGTATGACCCAATGAGCCAGGGCTCGGCAGGTCAGTCGCGGATGTCGCGGCCAATACAGGCCCCACCGACATCTGCAACACGGCCAGCGACACCCCTGCTACACGAATGGCGCTCAAGGCTTGTGAGACAAATCCATGGACGTTCATGCAACACCTCCCAGTGAATGCGCGAGCGGCGCCCTGCAAGCCTCGCCCGTGAGCATTGCAGCCCGGTGACCGTTCGCTTAAATCGTTCGAAGTACTAACGGGTGCGCGCGTCGCCGAAGGCGTGGCCGTTGCGAGAGGCCTGATCACTCTCGTAGGACGGCAATGCAGTAGGGTCCGGGGCGGGCGGTTGAGGCACTTCGAGGCCGGCCTCCTCATGCCCAGGCGCAGCGGAATCGCGTTGCGTATTGGGGGGCGAAGTCGCGGACACTGCCACGCTCGGCGCCGGCAGCGGCATGGTCTGCGCGCGCGCTGTCCGCGGGGCAATTTGCGCAGATGGTGCGCTATATGGAAATCCCGTCGCCACCAACGTCGCCAAGAAGGCGGTCACGGCAATGCCCGCAAGGAGGAACCTGGCACGCATGCTTCGCCCCCGATGATACCGACGGTCTTGTGGAATGCTAGGCGCGAGGTGTGACGTCTCTTTGACAGGATTCAGCGGGCCTGCGCGTGGACATGTGCGTCACATATCACGCATGATCCGGCCGCGAAATGTACCGGACGGCCTGCATCGCCAACTCAAGGCGCGTGCGGCGCCGAGCAGATTGCGAAGATGCTCGGTGCGCAGGTCACCGCAGTAACCAATCCCGGAAGCCTGGAATTGATCTGCTCCATTGCTGTGGACCATGTCATTGACTACACACGCGAAGACTTCACCAAGGATGAGGACCGGTACGATCTGATCTTCGATCATTCCGAGGAGATCTAGGTCGCAGGCGGCAATACGACAAGGGCCAATCCTGATCGAGTCCAAATTCGTGAAGCAGGCGGTGAAATTCGTTTCCGCGAGCCCCAATGGAGCGGAGCGGACCTGAGACTCCTGGCAGACCTGATGCAGAACGGCAAGCTCAAGCCCGTCATCGACCGCCGTTATGGCCTGGATCACGTGACCGACGCCATCCGCTATCAGGAGACATTCCATGCGCGCGGCAAGCTGGCGTTGACGGTGGGTTCAATCCCCGGCGCAGCGCAAGCCGGTGCTATAGGCGTCGTAGTCCCGGTCACTGTCTTCGTTCGCAGAGGATTTCAGATGATCGCGTAGCGACATGCGCACGTCAGCGGAGAAATCCTGCCATGAGCCTCCCCGCAGCACGTGGTAACGGCCGCTTGACGGCCCTTTGGGGTCGGTCGCGGCCTCGCCAGGATCATCACAACAGGGCCGCACCTGCCGATAGGAAGCGTACCAGTCGGACACCCATTCCCACACGTTCCCCAACATGTCGTACAAGCCGTACGCATTTGGCTGCTTGCGGCGGATTTCATGCGTCCTGCCGCCGCTATTTCCTCGGTACCAGGCAATTTGATCCAGCATCCCATAGCGTTCAGCGGCAATGCCGCCGCGCGCAGCCCATTCCCATTCCGCCTCCGTCGGCAATCGCATTCCCACCCGTTCACAGAAGGTTTTTGCGGCCTCCCACGAGATGGAATCTGCCGGCAATCCATCGCCGTGAAAGTGGCTGCGATCGTTCCCCATCACCCGTTTGTACGCGGCCTGGGTAACGAGTGTCTGACCCAGCCAAAAACCCCGGCGCAGCGTTACGGAATGTCGGGGTAGCTCATTACCCAGACATTCCTCGATCCCTACGCCACGCCGCTGCTCGACAACAGCTCCTAAGCAGCCCATGCGAAACATGGCCGGCGGAATCCACAGGTACGTCAGGCCGTCTTGGGGATTGACCTTGCTGGAACCGGTGTCGGGTGGCGCCGCTTGGGCGCAGGCTCGCTGTACGATCCCGCCGAAAATCGCGCAGGCGAGGATCGCGGTCACGTGTCGCATGCTTCGAGTAAGACGAGGCACGGCGCAGATTCTGATCCTGATGAGGTCGCCGTGCGAGTTTCTGACTCAGCACGGGCACGAGATGGAGGTCAGAGTTAGAATCGAAAGTCTTGCGCAAGCCATTGTTGGACCGGGCTTAATCGGCAAGACCTTCCTCTCGTACCCAACTAACAGACCCCAACTTCTGCCGAGCTAACTGTGAGGCTTCAGAAGGTTGTTCGCTTCCAGAGGTGCGCATGCAACCGTCGTCGGGTTCGCCGACTACACACCCCAGATCCACATACAGCCTGTCTCAGGTCCGCCTTCAGTAGGTCATCCAGCCCTCCAAAATCTTGGCTTATGCCCTCTGGCTACGTTCTCTTTTCGCCAAACGTCGCCCTTCTCCAGAACGACGACGCTGTCGTAGAAGCTGATTCCAAAGGTCTGACGCGTGATTAAATCGGGAACTACCTTTCCACGGGTGTGATCGGCATTGAGCTGGTCAACGAACTTCTTGGTGATCTCAATGAACGTGTCGGCCTTTCCCAGCCCGCCGCCGTACTCGTCCCAATACGCCGTGTGTAGGTCTTCCACCATATAGACGGCGTTCTTCGGCATCTTGGGGTACAGAAAATTAAAGGTTTTCACCAAATGGCTCATTTGGTGGCTCCCATCATCGAGCACGATGTCAGGAACGCCGAACTCGTCAATGACACTCTGAAGGAACCTCTCATCGGACTGGTCACCAGTGCGCACGAAAATCCCAGGTGCTTCGGCAACTTTGCTTTCCGGCAGAATATCAATGCCAACGACTTTGGCCATGGGGCCGAAATATCGCTGCCACATCGACAGGGAGCCGCCCCTGGCGACACCGATTTCAAAGAAGGTGAGGGATTTATTCTGGTACGGCGAAAAGTGTCTTTCGTAGACTGGAAAGTACTGCGTCCATTTGTGCATCAGGCGCCCGTCGTGGGTGCTGAAGTCCTGCCATAGATTCATACGTGTCAGCCGCTCGGTTTTCTCGGGCCACAAAATGCCACGATCGATCACAAAACACTGTGAGAAATAGTTAACTTGTTCGACATGTCGACTTCGCTACGACTGTGGCCGATTGCGGGCACGCCTGAGGCGTCACAAATGCGGCGCGCGCTGCCGTGAACACGGTGCGCTTGCCGCGGTAGAACACTTCGGCTGCCTTGCTTCGAGAGTCAATCTTAAGCCGCTCTGCGACATGTGGGAGCTGGCGATCATCTTTCGCATAGGCGCTGGTCGTGCTCGGGCCGAAGAAGGTGCCCCCGCGGATGAGGCAGATCGGTCGTTGGGTCGGACGCCCGCGCCACACGGTCGGACAGTTCCGTGAGCAGCTGGGGCAGGAAGTCGACGTCATCAATGAGCCGACGCCCGAACAGACCCATCCCGATGCGCAGATCTACTTCGCCCTCAACTGGACGGAGTCCCCCGTCGTGGCGCAAAGTCCTTGCGAGACGCAACCTACGGGCGATGGTCAACAGGCGTTCGCGGCACACCGTGAAACGCAGGGGGCGCTGCGCCCGCAGCTGCAGCGGGCGCAGCGGTTGAGGAACCGAAGTCACACGCCAACTCGAAGCGATTTGTTTTCCCGCACAATCACGGCTGAGGAAAAACATGGCTGACGAAGAAAGGGACAAAAAGGATAAGGAGAGGCTGGCGGAAGGGACGCTGATCTCTCATCTCCTGGAGCTGCGCAGTCGGCTGATGCGCGCGGCCATCGCCGTGGTAGTCGCGCTGATACCCTGTGTCGTCTATCAGAACAGGCTGTTCACTTTCCTGGCCCGCCCCATGCGAGCAAAACTTCCCAAGGGAGGGACACTGATTGCGACGGGCGTAATATCGCCCATCATGGCGCCGCTGAAGCTGGCGTTTTTTGTGTCGATATTCATCGCCATGCCGGTCATCCTTTACCAGGTCTGGGCCTTCGTGGCGCCCGGGCTCTACA
>DASYER010000084.1:0-2514 GCA_036498905.1 Steroidobacteraceae bacterium
CTGCCGAGTTTCAGGCTTTCCTGAACGCTGAGTCCCGCGGGCGTTTCTTCCTCGCCCACATCCGCAACCGCTGTCGCTACGAACGCATGGCTAAGCTTCGCGCTGCCTGATCCGTCAAGACGGTACCGACCGGACGCTTACTGCTAAACGGTCGTAGGGTCAAAAACTCTACCGGAGGTTCGACCCCTTCTCGGCCACAAAATCAAAGGCCTGCGCTAAGCGGAGAACGCCGTTACCTCGACAAGCCACCAGAAGCGACCACGTTTCTCCAGTCGTCCGGTTGCCTGGGCGCCGCGCCCCCGCATATGGGCTTCAGCGGCGGCGAGGTATTCGGCTGGGGCAAGCGCTATGTGCACGTTCAAGCCACCGAATTCGTCGCTCTTCCAGTAAATAACGATTTCGCGCTCATGTGTCTCATCGAGGAGATCCTGCGGGTCCGCTTCGTTTTGCAGGCGGGTGATGCGGCCCGAGATTTCCATCGGCTGCAGTGGCGTCCGCTCACGCATTGTCTTGGCGGCCACACGCGACATTTCGACATGCTGCGCACCGACCTTCAATTCTGCAAGCCGAGGCGCAGGCCACTCAGGACTGAGCGCAAATCCGAAGGCCAAGCCAGATGGCGAAGTCTGGTCCACCAGCGATGCGAACTCCTCGCACATATTGGCGCTGAAACCAGTCTCATATCCGGCGACGACGATGGCCGGGTCTTCGGCGCGCACTGCATCTTGCACAAGTCCAATCCCGCGCCCGAGCCGCTGAATAACTCGCCGCTCGAACGGCGGCGACTGCTCCATGCCGGGAAAGACCGGTTCCGAATTCGGTGCAACCGGCGATTCAATCGTGAAACCGAAACTGCCCTTGAACGTGTGCCCGAACCGGCATTGCTCGGCATATTGCGCCGCCTCTTTGCGCACGCGCATAAAAAACACATCCGGCGCAATCTCCGTCGTCGCCCCCGCCGCTAGCAGTTTCTTTACTCCGGCCGTGTAGTTCACCGCCTGGTCGAGATGGATCGTGTCCTCGTAGACCTGATCGTCGGGAATGCGCGACTTTACAACGTCGAAGCCGATCGAGCGCACATCAGAGGCAACCTGTATCCGGTCGCGGCCCTCGACCTGGGAGAGTGTTTCGAGCACGCCTTGCATGCGGCGGACTGATTCTGCAGTCTCCACGGCTCGCGGCACAGCGAGTTCAATATCGTCAGAGCCTGCCTCCGAGAGGACGTACATCTCGACGTTTCGCTGGCCGTTCGAGCGCCCGCGGAAGAATTCATCGGCGTAGGAGTGCCCGTCGATAACCCGCCCGGCCCACGCGGCGCGCTCCGGCCGCCGCCATCCATGGAACACCAGATAGCGTCGAAGCAGACCCAACGGGACTGTAATTTCGTCGCTCATCCCTCTTGATTCTGCCGCCTTATTCTCTCCTTCACCAGGAGATCATTCAGCACTGCTGGGGTAAGACGGTTTTCTGCTGGTATATGGATGCGTTTCGTGTTGTCGTTATCGGTCAGTTCGCCGGTGAAAGAGTGCCAATAGCAACAATGGCGCAGGGTCGTTGCGGCTTCCTCAGCCAAGTGCCACTGAGCAGCGTCCCTTGGCAGGCAGAGCAGGATCAGGATGAGCGTCGTCTCTGCCGGCGTCCGCGAAACGATATCGTTATACGTCTTCGCCTCGAGATCGTAGACGATGCAGCCGTTCCGCTGCTCCCAGTCGATAGTTGCCTTAGCCTGAAAGTCGAGTGGATACCCGCTGTTGACGCGGCGATTCCTGCGCACCGTCACGGGAATGAACCGGCCATCCACTCCGTAATCGTATCGATCGACTGTGTAATTTACCCCGGCCACACCCGCTAGTGCGTAAATGTGTGACATGCACAGGGTTTCCTGAGTGTGCTGAACCGTTATCGACAAGGGCTACCCGGCCGAGCAAATTCATATCGGCAACAGCCATTCTAGTACGCTTGCTCACGCTCGCGCTGAGCAAGCAACTTCGGATCTGCTTGAAGGGTACGGGCGCCGCTCCCGTATAGGTGGCGACGCGGGCGCTCGACACACCCGCCTTACCTGCCACCGCAAAACCTCGGAAAGACCTTGCCATGACGAAAGCAGCTATACGCTGACTGGCGCGTGTCCTTCCTGGGCTGGGCGACAAAACGCCGTCATTCCTGAACCGCCGTATTCGGCCACCTACCAGGGATCAGCGGGCAACCGCTACCCTTATGCTGATCAAACGGCGTTACCGAAGTGTGGCTAAACAGATTAGGACCCATAAGTCGTTAGCGCCGGCGGCGAATCCGGCCCACGTCGGAATGATCTGCCGTCGACGTGATTGACGGCTCCAGTGAACGTACAGGAATCCTGTACAATGAAATCAAAGGGCTCCCTATGCCGAGTGAAACAACGTACACCAGTCTCCGCGAAAACCTCGCCTCCGTGCTCGACCAGGTAGTCGATCACCAGGAGACTGTTATCGTTCGGCGAAAGGGTGCGCGCGACGTCGCTCTGATTCCGGCGAC
>DASYER010000085.1:0-10489 GCA_036498905.1 Steroidobacteraceae bacterium
CGCAGCTGCTGCCGGAGCTGCGTGAGCGCCTGCGACGGGCACTGCCGGACTACATGACGCCAGCTCACTTCCTCTTCGTCTCAGCCCTCACGCTCACCCCCAACGGCAAGCTCGATCGAAAGGCGCTCCCGGCACCGGAAAGCCTGATCGACAGTCAGCGTGGAGCGCCCATCCCGCAGAGCACCGTTACGCAATCACTCGTCATCGCGGCATTCGCCGACGTTCTGGATCGACGGGATATCGGCATCCAGGACAACTTCTTCGATCTTGGGGGACACTCACTGATGGCTGCCCGTGTCATGGCCCGCCTCCGCGCCACGGCCAAGGTGGACCTGCCGTTGCGCAACTTGTTCGAACGACCGACGCCGGAAGGTCTCGCTGCCGCAATCGATGCACTGACCTGGGTCGCAAACGCGGCCGGAACCATCGGCGGTGGAGAACGCGAGGAGATTGAGCTGTGAGCGTGATTGAACTGCTGGCCGACCTGCGCGCCCTCGACGTTCATGTCGAGCTTGAAGGCGATCGCTTGCGGCTGAATGCGCGGGCCGGTGCACTGACGGATGCTCATCGCGAGCAGCTACAGCGCCGCAAAGCCGAGATAGTGGAATTCCTGCGCACCGCGCAACAGTTGACCCAACAACAGCGATCAATCGTCCCTTTGCAGCCCGGCGGTACGCGCACACCAGTATTTGCCGTCGCTGGACATAATGGCGACGTTTTTTGTTACCGCGCCCTGGCCGGGCACCTCGGTGCCGATCAGCCCTTCTTCGGCCTGCAACCACCCGGCCTGGAGGAAGGCTCTGAGCCGCTGACCGAGGTAGAAGCCCTTGCAGCCTACTTTGCAGACCAGATACGCCAGTTCCAGCCATCGGGCCCCTGCGTCATTGCGGGCTTCTGTGCCGGCGGCACGGTGGCATTCGAACTGGCGCGACAATTGAGCCAGACCGGCAGGAAAGTCGCCAGCCTCGTCCTGTTCGGAGCACCCTTTTGTACCTCGTACCGCAAGCTGCCCCAATTGATCGCAAACAGCTCTTATCTCGCCCGCCGTTCGGTGGTGCACGCCAAAACGCTCCTCACGATGCCGGCATCGGAACGACGTCGCTACCTTGCAGAACGAGCACGCGTGCTTCAGCCAACGGAAACGGTCGCACCGACGGACCCTGTAATGGCTCGTCGCAGCCGCGTGGAAGAAGCAACCATGGTTGCGGTGCGCAAATACCAGCCGGACTCCTTCAACGGGCATCTCGACCTGATGTTGCCTTGCGAGTCCTGGAAACAGTCCTCCGATGCGCCGCTACGCTGGGGAAAAATCTCGGCAAGCTGTGCGCAGTTCGTCGGTCCGGATGACTGTAACGGCGATACCATGTTGCTACCGCAGCACGCAGCGACATTTGCCGCGTTGTTCGAACAGGCTCGGGAACAGTATTCGAGAGGTCGAGACCATGATGATCTTGCCTACGGGCATTGATCGGCACCACTGGACATCGTTAGGACAGGAAGCATTCCGCAGCCAATATTTATTGCCACTGCGCCCCGTGATTGTCACCGGCGCAATCGACCATTGGGCCGCGACAGGCAAGTGGACGCCGGACTTCTTCCGGCAACACTACGCATCCCGCGTCGTAACGATCGACGACAAGCAGTGGCTCCTCGGCGAACTGATCGATCGCATCGAAGCCTCCACGCCGCAGCAACCGGCACCCTATCTGCGCAACGAACTACTGACCCGTTGGCCCAAGCAGTTACTTGCGGATATCAAGCCCATGCCGGCGTGCACTCAGCCGAATTGGCTGGAAAGCCGGGCATTCCCATCCCGCGATCCACTAACCTTCGTCGAACTTTATATCGGCGGAGGCGGCGCGAAGTTTCCGGTATTGCACTACGACGGTCTGCACACGCACGCATTCCTGATGCAGCTGTACGGCGAGAAGGAATATTTCGCGCTCGCCCCGGACCAGGCCGAGTTCGTCTACCCGCGCGAAGGCACTGCCTCGAACCTATCGGACATCAACGACGTCGAGCACCCGGATCAGGAACGTTTCCCGCTGTTCAGCCAGGCGCGCGGCATCCGTTTCAAGTTATTGCCGGGCGAGACCCTGTTTGTACCGTCGGGGTGGTGGCACACCGCTCGCATCCTCAGCACGTCGATCACCGTATCGATCAACGGCGCAAATGCTCCGAACTGGGCCGCGTTCACCAAGGATTACTGTGCGAGCATCGCGCGCAGTTCGAAGCTCAAAGCAATGCTGCTACTTCCTTACCTGGCGATGCTGGGCGATTTCCTGTCACTGGGCGGATGACGCAACGAATTCAACCGATCAGCCGAGCGATCTTCCCCAGGGTCTCGGCGCATGTTGTATCGAACACGCTTGCTGGAAACGCAACGAACGATGCTACGGAGGTGGGCGTACGTCGATCGTACTCCTTGTAAAGCCACGCCAGTGGGCGTGCCCGGATGCACTGCAATGTGACCAGCTCCGTCCCCTGCGTGACGAAATCCCGTTTGTAGTCGCGGTTGCGACCGTCCCCTGCGAGAAAGTCGAACCCTTTTATCCCCTCGCTGCATGCTGCTTCCAGACAGAATCCGAAGTGCAGATATCCTGGCGAGATACCCACGACCGTGGAGCTGAAGCCGGACTGAATGTTGTATACCGTCGCCCCAACACGCACGTTGTACATCACCGAGATCAGATCCCCCCCCACGCTCAGAACGCTCATCTGCAGATTGCCACGCTCCGCGCAGCGCCGGGCGAAATCAAGATGGAAGTCGCGGAAGCTGCCGAGGAACTGCCGCGAACCCCAGCGTCGCTCATGAAAATCGTTCATCGCGTTGAACATGCTGTCGATCCGGTCCGGCTCCACGTGCACGAACTGCACGCTTGGAACGCGTGCGCGCTGGTTCCAGACCTTACGGCGTACGCCGGAATGCAGCGTCTGCGCGTATTGAGTAAAGCTTGACGGCAATGGCGCCAACTGAGCGATCAGCGGATCTACCTCGCGTATGTAACATGTGTCACGGAGATATTTGCGAACGAAGCGTGCCGCAACACTGGACCTTTTACTGTTGGCGATGATCAGATCGCTCCATCCGTGATCGTTCAGCACGACGTCGGCCAGAGCTTCCATGAACACATCTTCGTAACGAGGGTCGACGATGAAGTCCAGGTATTCCGAATACGCACCGGTCGAATGCCGCCAGGTAGAACCGATGATTTCCAGACGCATTGCTGAAAGCGGTCTTCGGTGCGCAGCGCGGCGCAGATGAAGAGGCGCCAGCGCAACCAATTCGCCCTCGCCCGAGTACGCAGCCAGGAGATAGAGACTGGATTTCAGCAATGCTGCGTGGTGGTGCCACCAAGTCCACTGCCAGCTCCACGACATGAACAGCGGATCGGCAACCGAGCGGCCCAGCAATTCCTGCCACCGGGCCTCGGAGTCCTCGAACTCCTTTTCCTTCCACACACGCATCTCCGCAATGGCCTGGCCGGATGCGGAACGCGTCACGGGGGAAATGGTGCCGGTCGGTCTCAACATTCGGCCCTAGTGAACTGTGCTCTTCTATTACCCCGAACATACCACTGCTGAGCGCGCAATTTTGTGGCAATTAGCTGATCAGTCGAACTATCCGACCGCAGTGCCGGAATTCTTGACAACATCATCATTTCACTCAGCGCTGTAGTGCTACTCACTATTTCCCCGTGATTCTTTAGGGCGCGACGGGCGCAAACTTCGAGCAACTTAGAAATCAGCCGCCGTGGAACTCGGTGCATTTCACGATCCGTTGGTACCGCCATCAGGTTGTTCAGTTCATATCAATGTCTATGAGCGGCCCCGTACTTCCAACATCGCTGGCGAATGCTGTCGATGCCTACTGCCCTTGCTAGACTGGCGAGGCAATCTTCCCGGCGTTGCGGAGTTCCCACGCCATACCGGCAGAACGACTTGATCTCGATGCCCCCCAACATCTGTCTATGCCGCAAAACCAACAGGGCAACATCAGTGACGGCATGTGGATAACTCCTCCGTTGCCGCGGTGGACAGCAGTCGCCGCAATCCTTCTAGTGGTGATTTTTGCAGATGCCCCCGGAAGCGCTCGCTACACAGCAGCGCTCCAGAATGCGGCACATGGACCTGCGTTCGCCTTGCTGCTCCTGCTCATTACGAATTGGATTCACCAGCGCCACAGCGTGCGCCAGTTACAAGAGATCCCGCCAACACGAACATCGGCGCACGAATTGCTCGGTATCGCCATCGTCGGTTTGATCGTTACCGTCGCGCTGGGCATCTGCACTGAGATTATCCAGTGGACTATAGGGCGCGATGCCGAAGTGGACGATGTCGTTCACGACGCGTTGGGCGCCGGGAGTGCAGCGGCGTTGTGGCTCTACTGGCATCAGTCGCGTGTCGGCAGCGTGACCGTTCGGTATGGACTCCTGCTGTTGAGCGTTGGCTGCGCAATCCTCTGGTCATTACCCCTACTGGCCTGCGGCTTTGCTTACTGGGATCGTGCTGCACGCTTTCCCGTCATTGGTGAATTCACCTCACAGGGGGACCTCTACCTGACAGAGATACGTGGTTCACCCGCTGGCATCACTCCCGCCGACGTCACTGCGGCAGCAGCACCCCAATCGCCGGCGCTTGAAATTGCTCTGCAGGGAGACCGATGGCCCGGGGTTACATTGATCGAACCTGAGCCGGATTGGGCCGGCTACCGTACTCTTGTCGTCGAAGTGAGCACTGCCACCGCTCGGCCACTGCAGGTAAATGTCCGAGTGGATGACTCGCCCGAATGGAACGGCGCAAACGCGTACACAGGTGGATTCGCATGCGCTCCTCGGGGGCTATGCGTGCAATCGATCCCCCTCGATACGTTGATGTCATCGCAAGGTCGGCGACTCGATCTGCGCCATATTTCGCGTGTCATCGTATTTCACAATGGACCCGCGCCCGGTGAGCGCCTGCGCATTCACCGCGTGTGGTTGGCACGCTAAGCGTCAGCTTGTCCTAGGTGCGCCTCCCACCACGACACCGGATCAGGTAATACCTCCAAGATCTGTGAGGGAGTGCCAGAATTGCCCGTAATGCCGTGGAACGCAATTTGGGTGCCCTGATAGACTGACCCAAACTCAGAAGCAGCGCCGCCTAGCTACTTATACAAACAGGCACGGAGACGAATTCGATGACCAAGCGCGTACTTACCTACGGCACCTTTGACTACCTGCATATAGGTCATATCAACATACTGCGCCGAGCCAAAGAGCTGGGCAATTACCTGGTAGTGGGACTGTCAACGGATGAGTTCAACGTACTGAAGCACAAGCAAAGTCACAGCTCGTTCGAAGAGCGCAAGACAATCGTCGAATCGATTCGGTTTGTCGACTTGGTGATTCCCGAATCGAACTGGGAACAGAAAGCCGATGACATCAAGCGGCACAATATCGACCTGTTCGTGATGGGCGACGACTGGGCCGGTAAATTCGACTTCTTGCGCAGCCACTGCGAGGTCGCCTATCTACCGCGAACCCAGAATATATCCTCGACCATCATCAAGCTGGGACTATCCAGCAACCTGTAACGTCGAGCTTATCGCGCCGCCAAGGCTCTTATCCTGTTCGCGACCTGCAAGCCTGAATGATCAGCGTGAGTGTGGAACAGCATTTTTGCTCCGCTGTAACGCTGCGCGTCAATGCCGCGCCCTTCCAATGCAGCATCGAGCTGAGCCAATAGTTCGCCGAACGATTTAAACCATTTGCTCGGTAACGCCTCATCGAGCTCGTAGAGAAAACCGCGCTCCTTCACGTATTCCTCGACATCGTATGTGAAATGGAGGATCGGTCGGCCCGTCAACAGAAAATCGATATAGATGCTCGAGTAGTCGGTTACCAAAACGTCAGTGATCCTCAGCAGTACGTTCACATCGGGAAAATCGTTCGCGAAAAAAATAGATCCTGCCTTCAGGCTGTCAGCGTACGCATCCTGGATACGGCGATTGGCGTGTGCCCTGATTCCGAATGCGACGTTGTGCCGCTTCGACAAGGCATCCAGGGCGGCACGTTCTTCATCCGAGAACGCGTAGATGCCGTCTTCCGTTGCGCGCCAGGTCGGCGCGTATAGCACGAAACGCCTGCCGTCGAGTCGACGCCGCAAATCACCGAGCTGCTGTCTGTAGTCCGCGGGCAGGCTTATTTCATCTTTCAGGAAGAGATCATTGCGCGGTAGCCCGCACAACCACACGTTTTCTATCGGGAGTGGCGCGAATGCAGCAGCCATGATGGCTTGATCGCGCGCCGAGGAGCATACGGTGGCCGTGTACTTGGGCGTTTCGAGGTCCCAATACTTCTCCCCCGGAAACAGTTTGCCGATGCGCTTCAGCGGAATGCCATGCCATAGCTGAATGATCTTGTGCTTCGATGTGATCCAGGCGCTGTAGCTGCACAATCCGCCCAAGCCGTAGCCGGTCAGGATGAACCGGGAGACCGCCAGATAGTAGGCGCCCCGCAGCGTCTCGACGTTGACGACGATGACGTTTACACCCTCGTTTGCCGCGCTCGCGGCGACCTGGCCACGCTTGCGAAGGATGATTTTGACGATGGCGGGATCGTCCTTGACCGCTTCGAAAACCGCCCGGGGATTGTCCATCGTGTGCGCGTATTGGCCGGGCCAGGTGCAAAAGCACCAGAAGTTCTCCCTGGCCGGAAGCAGGTGCTCGAGCAGCCAGAAGGCCGAACTCTGCAGTCCCTGGCCAAGCAACGACAGCGCCCGTTGCGTGACCGGATTTTTGACGGGGACGACCGCTTGCGTCACGGTGCGCGCTCGCCGCCAGCCACGTCCCGAGCGACCTTCTCGTAGACGGCTTCCATCTGTCTCGCAAAGGACTGCGGGGAGTATTTTTCCCGGGCGACCAGCTGCCCCGCCAGGGCCAATTGCTTTCGACGCGGCGCGTCGGTCGCCAGCTCGCGCAGTGCCGCTGCGAACTCGGTCACATCTTTCGGATCCACGAGCATGCCGGTGACTCCTTGATCGATGAGTTCAATTGGCGCGCCGAGCCTCGCGGCAATGACGGCCGCACCGGCTGACATCGCCTCCGTGATGACCAGCCCGAAGGGCTCCGGGTCGATGGAGCTGTGCACGACCACATCGGCAAATTCCATCAGTTCCAGAATGTTGTCGATGTGCCCTGCAAAGACCGCGCGACCAGTCAATCCTTCGTGTTGCACGAGGTCTCGCAGGCTCTGTGGATACTGCGTTGAGAATCCCTCCACATCATCGCCGACGATCAGTGCGTAGGCGTGCGGGCAATCCGGCGCCATCTTCGCAAAGGCTTCCAGGAATTCCAGCTGCCCCTTCCAGCGGATCAGGCGGCCTACGTGAGCAAACACCACTGCGTCGGGGGGAAGTTTGAATCTCTCTCGCCACGCATCGTCGGAAACGCTGCTGGGCGCAGGCACGGGAGCAGGATTTGGGATGTCCAGAATGCGCTGCGGCGGAACCCCATATTTAATTGCCTGAGAGGTAATGTACTTCGAAATGCTTACGAAAGCGCGGGTATGGACGCGCGTGTCGAATGGACCAAACAGGAAGTCGTGACTGATGCCATGTAAGTGGATGATCATCGGAAAGCGGAACAACCTCACGGCTGCCAGGCCTTCGTGCCCATTATTTATGTGCACAATTGCCGGGCCTGACTTCCATACACGATAAAAGAGCCTCACGTGACGCGGCAGGTTCAACAGCGTGGCGGCTACAGTGAACGCGTAGGCCCACAGTCTCCTGATGAGCCCTAGCCGGCTTGGGCAGCGGGTCATCCAGCGCATACGATCGGAATAGTCCAACCGCGGTTGATACCAGCAAAGGACGTCCTCCGGCCGGAACAATTTGCGAATCGATCCCTCATCCAGACTGGTGACCAGCAGTGGCTGAAAGCGTGTACGGTCGATGTGGTCGAACAAATGCGCGAGCACCACGACGGAACCGCCGAACGCTACCGCCTCATCGAAGAACAGGACTCTTATTCTGTCATTGCTTTTGCCCGTTCCCATGAATCGCACCTATCTTCGGGGACTGCACTATACTTTGACTGCTATCGCTGGCAACTCCCGATGCGCTTTTTGGTGACTCGTGACACATCCGGGAGGTGTACAGACAGGCAAAACTGGAAAACTCCCATTTTCGAGTGGATACCGAAGTCAATTGAGCGAAAGCAGGCCTCGTCCGCCTAAGGTCGCCATAGAGAACACCCGCACGCGCGCCGAATTTCTCCAGCCCTCCCAGAGCCACGAGCGCGCTCCGCTCTGATGCACGGATTCACGCATGTCCCTTCGGAAACGTCCACTGGTCCCGCCAACTCACGAGCCGGCTGCACCCGCAGGCGACTCAAGCATGATCGAGCTCTATTCTTTAAATCCCTCTGCAATCTGGCGGCGGCTGAGGCAAGAGCACATCAGCTTCTGGCTGGTATGCGGATATCTGTTCTTTGAATATGTGCGACCTCAGACGATTTATCCCGCCATCGCCTTCGTTCCCTGGGCTGCTCTGTTCGCAGTCGGCGCACTCCTCGCAAGCTTCGCCGACAAGGTACCCGCACGGCCCGGAAACCGACTTTCGACGTTAATTGTGCTCTATGGCT
Organism: Steroidobacteraceae bacterium; assembly: GCA_036498905.1. Taxonomy (GTDB): domain Bacteria; phylum Pseudomonadota; class Gammaproteobacteria; order Steroidobacterales; family Steroidobacteraceae; genus DAIDKA01. Next base: position 8,627 of record DASYER010000085.1, read on the forward strand.
GTATCGTCCTGCTCTCCGCCTCTTTCGGGTACGACCCCAGCTTGTCCTTTTCGCACCTCAGCGACTACTTCAACTGGGTCATTATCTATTTCGCAATCATCCGGACCGTTCGCACCAAGGCGCGGTTCTTCATTTTCTTCCTGCTCTACATGCTGTGCAATTTCAAGATGAGCCAGCATGGGTTCTTATCTTGGGCAGGCAGGGGATTTAAGTTCGACATAGATGGCGTCGGGGGCGCACCAGGATGGTTCCAGAATTCAGGTGAGTTCGGAATTCAATTGTGCATTTTCACACCTTTGATCGTCGCTTTCATATTTGCAGTGCAGCCTTATTGCAAACGACTAATTCGGTACGCACTGTACCTGGTACCTATTACCGCAATCGGTTCCACCGTGGCCTCTTCATCCAGAGGCGCTTTGATAGGGCTGGCTGCGGCGGGCATCTGGAGCGTCAAAACGACCAAGTATTTTCTACGCACTGCAGTGGTGGGTGCCGTGCTCGCAACCGGCGTCTATTACGCAATTCCGGCCGAATCCATGAAACGTTTTGAGAGCACAGGCTCCGATCATACCTCCTTACATCGGTTGGACCGGTGGGCAAAAGGATGGGCCACGATGAAAGCTCATCCGTTGCTGGGTATCGGGCACAAGAACTGGGAAGAATACTATGCAGAGAATTTGAACTACGGAGTCCGCGGGACGCCGCTGGTGCACAACATGTTTGTCGAATCCGGTACTGAGCACGGGTTCACAGGCGTAGGCACTTTGATATTCATCATCCTCTCCATGTTCGCAGTCAACAAGAACACCCGCATGCTTGCGGGCCAACAGCAGGACAGATTCTCCATTTCCATCGCACACGGCCTGGATGCCGCCACAATTGGAATGGCCATCAGCGCCTGCTTCGTCACCGTCCTCTACTACCCCTACGTCTGGGTTCAGGCTGCATTCGTTGCATCGCTGAATATCAGCGTGCAATCGGCAAATATCAGCGGGCAGTCAGCCGCAAAACGACGACCATGAGCCAAGCCCGACAGATCGTTCAGAAATCCTCCGTCTACGCTGCTGGCAACATTCTGCGTGGCCTTGCTTCGTTCATCATGCTGCCGGTCTATACCAAGTATCTGGCACCCGCGGACTATGGAATCATCGAGCTGATCAGCGTTGCATTGGATCTAACGCTTCTACTACTTGGCGCGCGAGTCGCCGTCGGCATCTTCAAGTTTTATAGCGACGCCGAATCGCCGCGCGAGAAGAACCAGGTCATCGCGACAGCGTTGGCCCTGATGCTAGGAGTTCATCTTCTGGCCGTCATTGTCATCGCCGCATTCAACAAGCCCATATCAGTCATGCTGGATGCCGCACCCGACTTTGGTATTGCATTGGTCGTGTACTCGCTTTCTGCAGTCTTCGGCGCGGCCAATGAGGTGTTCTTTTCATATTTGAAGATCCTTGATAGAGCCGTCACCTATGTGGCCATTAATTTTTTAAAACTGGTGCTGCAACTGACGCTGAACATCATTCTGATCGTGTACCTAGACATGAAATACTGGGGCGTCATCTGGAGCGCAGTCGTAAGCTCCGCTGCATTGACACTGCTGTTCTCGGTGTGGTTCCTGCCTACCACGGGATTTAATGTCAGCAAATATTACAGTAAGCAATTGGTGCAGTTTTCTGCGCCCATTATTCTGGCTTCTCTGGCGATGTACTACATCATGTTCAGCAGTCGCTACTACCTGCAGTATTTCGACAACATCGACGAGGTGGGCATTTATGCGTTGGCCAACAAGTTTGGCATGATCATCTTCTCGTTGGTCGCCGCTCCGTTCTCTGAGTATTGGTCCGCCCGCCAGTTTGATATGGC
>DASYER010000086.1:0-7497 GCA_036498905.1 Steroidobacteraceae bacterium
CGCAGCTGCTGCCGGAGCTGCGTGAGCGCCTGCGACGGGCACTGCCGGACTACATGACGCCAGCTCACTTCCTCTTCGTCTCAGCCCTCACGCTCACCCCCAACGGCAAGCTCGATCGAAAGGCGCTCCCGGCACCGGAAACAACACGCGCAGAGAGCACCAAGCCATTCAGCGCACCGCGGAATGCCACCGAACAAGCCATCGCCGATGTGTGGAAGGCCGTGCTGCGAGTCGACCGGGTCGGCATCGACGATCACTTTTTTGAACTCGGCGGCGACTCTATTCTCAGCATCCAGGTCATTGCCCGCTGCCGGCAGCATGGCCTGCGCCTCACGCCCAAGGACCTGTTCAAGTCCCCGACCATCGCGCAGTTGGCGCAGGTAGTGACGGCCGCACCATCGAGCCAGACATCATCCGCTGTGCAGGTAAGCGGCGCAGTGCCCCTGACGCCGATCCAGCAATGGTTCTTCGAACAAAATTTCGCAGAGGCGCATCACTGGAACCAGGCTTTCATGTTCACCGTCGCCGCGGACTTCGACGCTTCGGTATTCGAACGCGCGCTCGCCCATGTATCGCGGCATCACGACGCGTTGCGCCTGCGTTACCAACACACCGACGCCTGGACTCAGCGCTATGCCGACGAAGACCCCAACATCGGCGTGCAACGGATCGATCTGTCAAAACTTGCACAGGATCAGCAGCAGGCGGCAATAACGAAGCACGCATCTAACGCGCAGACGCAATTGAATCTGGCAACCGGTCCATTGGTAAGTGCGGTGTATTTCGCACTAGGACCTGCACAGCCCGGACGATTGATGCTGGCGATTCATCATCTGATCGTGGACGGTGTGTCATGGCGCGTGCTGCGGGAGGATCTCGAATCCGCGTATCTCGCGATCAGATCCGGGACTGCACCTCGCCTTACCGAGAAGACCAGTTCGATGCAGACATGGGCGAAGCGTGTGGTCGAGTATGCCCAGAGCTCCGAAATTCGTGGCTCTCTCGAGTATTGGCTGGCTGCAAGCCAGATCCGCGCCGTCGCATTGCCTGCGGATCGATCATCAGCCACCGCGACAGCAGGCAACGGTCAGGCGCACGCCGAGCAAGTCACAAAACGCCTGTCCGACGCCGAAACTCGTGCGCTTCTACAACAACTGCCGTCGGTGTTCCGGACCCAGATTAACGATGTGCTCTTGAGCGCCCTTGCGCGAGCGCTGCAACGTAGCATCGGTGGCAACGCCTTCAGGATCGACCTCGAAGGACATGGACGCGAACTTCTGACTGAAGACCTCGATGTATCGCGCACAGTGGGTTGGTTTACGACGCTGTTCCCGGTAGCGCTGGAATTCGCCCCCGGCAGCGACACTCTCGGTACATTGCTCGCAGTACGGGATCAACTGCGTAAGTTGCCCCATCGGGGCATGAGTTACGGACTGCTGCGCTACGGATCGCACGATGACACAACGCGCGCAGCACTTGCAGCGACCCAGTCGTCGTCGATCCTGTTCAACTACCTGGGCCAGTTCGACGCCGTGGTCGCCGATTCAGACCTGTTCGCCTTTGCCAGCGAGTCGACCGGCCCATGGCGCAGCCCGGCGGCCAGACGAACCCATGCGCTGGAAATCATCGCCATCGTGCGCGACGGTCACCTTGAAATCGAGTGGCACTACGATGCGAACGTACACAACGTGGCAACCGTCGAACGTGTCGCCAATGACATGCTCGCCGAATTACGCGAGCTGCTGGCTATAGCAAACAGCAATCCGACGGTTCCGTTCACACCCACCGACTTCCCGCTTGCCAGACTCGACCAAGCGGCACTGACGCGATTGTTGTCGCGCTATCCACACGCGCTGGACATCTACCCGCTGACGCCGATGCAGCGGCTGTTCTTTGCGATGGAAGCATCGCAATCGAATCTGGGTTTCGAGCAATGGCACTTTCGCATCGAGGGCGCCATCGATTCACGCTTACTATGGCGTGCCATTGAATACGTCATCGCGCGACATAGCATTCTGCGCACAGCGTTCATCTCCGAAGGTGGGGCAGAGCCTGTGCAGATAGTGTCACGCGCCGCATCGTTACCCTGGTCCGAAGAGGACTGGCGTGGCGACACGGCTGCCGGACAAGCAACGCGTGTTGCCGCTTTGCTGCAAGCGGACGCCAAAACAGGCTTCGAATTAGCTCAAGCGCCTGCTATGCGTGTCACATTGCGACATGTATCCGACACATCCTGTCACTTCATCTGGAGCACGCATCATCTGTGTATCGACGGATGGTCATGGCCGCTCGTGTTCAGGGATGTGTCGCGGGCCTACGCGGCGCTCGAATCCGGCGAGGAGCCGGCGCTCGAACCCGTCATTCCGTTCCGCGACTACGTCGAATGGCTCACCGAATCCGCACCTCGGTCAGAGGAGTTCTGGAGAGATCAGCTCAAGGGATTCTCGACGCCAACACCTTTGCGGCTTGGCCTTGCAGCGGCTGCGGAGGATTCCAGGCCGCAAGGTTCGAGCAGCCACTTCGCAGAACTGTCAATCACCGTCCCCGCCGATATCACAGCTCAGCTGCAAGCGCTGGCACGCAGAGAACAGTTGACACTGAGTGTCGTACTGAATGCCGCCTGGTCCCTGTTACTGGCGCACTACAACTCGACGACAGACGTGGTTTTCGGCGCGGCGTTCTCCGGCCGGCCCAGCGAGGTGCGCGGCATCGAATCAATGGTTGGCCCCTGCGTCAACAACCTGCCAGTCCGTGTCGCAGTGGCATTGCATGAGAGCCTGGGTTCCTGGCTGGCGGGATTGCAGCAACGGCAGTTCGAGATTGCCCAGCATCAATACGCACCGCTGGAGCAGATTCAGCAGTGGGCGAACATTCCCTGGCGCCATCGACTGTTCGACAGCCTGATCGTGTTCCAGAATTATCAGGTGGACGATGAGGCGCGCCGTATCGGCGCCACGGCGAAGAGCATATTGATTGCCGCGCCCGAAGCGACCAATTACCCGCTCACTCTCACGGTGACCGTGACGGACCAGATCCGCGTTCGCTTTATCTACCAGCCCGCGGCCGTCGCCACAGAAGATGTGCAGCAGTTCGCGGCTGACCTCACCCTGATCTTGCCGGCAATGGCGCAGTCGAGCGCGACAACGCCAGCCGACATGTTGGCCAGGCTACCACAAGGCTTGCGAGGCAAGGCGAGTGAACTTGCAGCGGCAAGACAGCCGGCTCGCAGCGGCCCCTACTCTGCTCCCACCAACGAAGCGGAGCGTGTCATTGCAGCAGTGTGGCAGGAGCTATTCGGAGTAGAGCGCGTGTCTCTGGATGACAACTTCTTCGAACTGGGCGGCCATTCGCTGCTGCTGGTTCGAGCGCACGCCCAGCTCAGGGAACGGCTGCGTGCCGACCTGCCAATCGTCGCTCTGCTGCAGTACCCGACCATTCGCGCGCTTGCACGGCATCTCACCGACGGACCCTCCGGCGGGCCAGCTCCACAAGCGGCGATCGATCGTGCCCAGAAACAGCGCGAAGCGCAGCAGCGCCAGCGCAGTCTAGCCGGCAGGCGTTGAACCTATGTCCTATTCAGACGCATACGACCCGCTCGAAGGCATCGCGATCATCGGCATGGCGGGACGCTTTCCCGAGGCGCGCAACGTCGATGAGCTGTGGCGCAACCTGCTGGCGCAGCGCGAATGCATTTCGCGATTCAGCGCCGAAGAGCTCGAGCCCGCCCACCATGAAGACATGGCGGCGCGCCCGAATCCCTCTTATGTGCGCGCTCGCGGCGTGCTGGCCGATGCCGACATGTTCGATGAGCGTTTCTTCGGCTTCAATCCGAAGGAGGCTGAGATCCTCGATCCGCAGCACCGCCTGTTTCTACAGGCAGCATGGGAAGCGCTCGAGCATGCCGGCTACGATCCGAAAGCCTTCAGCGGTCCGATCGGCGTGTTTGCCGGCGCAACCAACAACAGTTACTACCTGCAGAACCTGCTCTCGCGTCGCGACATCACCGACATCATGGGGTTGCTGCTCACGCAGATGGGCAACAACAACGACTACGTCGCAACCCGGGTCGCATACAAGTTCGACCTCAAAGGTCCGGCGCTGAACATCCAGAACGCGTGCTCAACGTCGCTGGTGGCGGTGTGTACAGCCGTGCAGAGTCTGCAGTCCTATCAATGCGACATGGCCCTCGCGGGCGGCGTCTCCGTACAGTTGCCACAGAAGCGTGGTTACCTTTACCAGGAAGGCTCCATCCTCTCGCCGGACGGTCACTGCAGAGCCTTCGACCGTGACGCGGGCGGAACGGTGTTCAGCAACGGATTGGGCGTTGTCGTGTTGCGGCGCTTGCGTGATGCACTCGAAGATGGCGATACCATCTATGCGGTCATCAAGGGCGCCGCGCTCAATAACGATGGCAGCACCAAAGTAAGTTTCACTGCCCCCAGCGTCGAAGGCCATTCGCAGGTCATCTCGATGGCACAGGCGCTCGCCGGCATCGATCCAGCCACAATCTCGTATATCGAAGCCCACGGTACCGGCACCGCGCTCGGCGACCCGATTGAGATCGCCGGTCTGACGCAGGCATTCAGGGCGGGCGGCGCAGACGGCAATGGTTTCTGCGGCATCGGCTCGGTAAAAACCAACATCGGTCACCTCGACGTTGCCGCCGGAGTTGCCGGACTCATCAAGGCAACACTTGCGCTACACCACAAAACCCTACCCGCGAGCATCAACTTCCGTTCGCCAAATCCGAAGCTGGGCATCGAGAACACCCCCTTCTTCGTCAACGCGACACAGCGCGAGTGGCCGGCGGGCGCAACGCCCCGACGCGCCGGCGTAAGTTCATTCGGCGTAGGCGGCACGAATGCGCACGTCGTGCTCGAGGAAGCCCCGCCGCGCGAGCCCGTCGGCCCGGCATCGCGCCCTGAACAACTGTTGCTGCTTTCGGCTCGCGACGCCGATGCATTGGAACGCGCCACCGCTCAGCTCAAGGACCATCTCGCGCATAACGCAGATCTAGACCTTGCTGACGTCGCTTACACCCTTCAGACCGCACGGCGCGCATTCAGCCACAGGCGTTCGATTGCATGCCGTAATCGCGAAGACGCTGTTGCGCTGTTGACGACACCCGATCCCAAGCGGGTGCATGACTTCAGCGGCGATGCCAGCCACGCTCGGGTCGGATTCATGTTCCCCGGTCAGGGCGCGCAGTACGTCAATATGGGACGCAAGCTGTACGAGTCGGAGGCGCGCTTTCGCGACGAAATCGACGCCTGCGCAACAGTATTGCTTCCCTATCTCGGCGTCGACCTGCGGAAGGTTCTTTATCCCGATGTCGCGGATAGCGCAGCCGCACAAGCGCAGCTCACGCAGACGTCGATCACGCAACCCGCCCTGTTCGCGATCGAATACGCACTGGCACAGCTATGGCTGTCGTGGGGTGTCACCCCAGCAGCGTTGATCGGCCATAGCGTGGGCGAGTATGTGGCCGCGTGCCTGGGTGGCACTTTTACTCGCGATGCCGCACTGACACTGCTGGCGCAGCGAGCGCGACTGATGCAGGAAATGCCATCTGGGGCGATGCTTGCAGTACGTGCCTCGGCGGATGCAATCCGCGCGGATCTTGGCCCGCGCACTTCGATTGCAGCGCTGAATGCTCCCAATCTGACCGTGATCTCAGGCGACCACGAAGCCATCGCCGAACTTGCGGCCGCACTCAACGCGAAGAACGTCGCCAGCCGCCTGCTACCTACCTCGCACGCATTCCACTCACCGATGATGGAACCAGTAGTCGAACGATTTACAGCGATCGTGCAGGCAGTGCCACGACTCGCGCCACACACGCACTGGGTATCGAGCCTCACGGGGCGAATGATCTCGGATGAAGAGGCTACAGATGCGTCGTACTGGGCGCGTCAGTTGCGTGAGCCGGTGCAGTTCCTCGAAGGCGTCGGCCAACTGATCGATCCGCAGCTCGCGTTGCTGGAAGTCGGCCCCGGCCAGGCGCTGACAAGTCTCGCGCGACAGCACGACAGGCGAGTTCCGGGTCAACTGATAGTGACATCGCTGCATCCGGGACAGGACTCCTCCGTCGACACCGAATACGTGCTGGCCGCTGCCGGGCAACTCTGGGCACGAGGCGTCCCCATCGACTGGCGTGCCGTGCACGGGGGCGTCAGGCGCCAGCGAGTACCTTTGCCCACCTATCCATTCCAGCGCCAGCGCCGGTGGGTCGATCCGGATCCCGCTTCTACTGTCCCTGGCAACGCGACCGCAGGGCCACGCACAACGACGGTCACCGATTCCCCACCCTCAACTTCCATACCGGAAACACCTGGCCACACCGCCATGACCGACAACCGCGTCTCGCAACTCATTCCGCGCCTGCAGGTGCTGTTCGCCGAACTCTCCGGCATCGAGGCAACGGCGCTGCACCCGGCCACCGGGTTCCTGGAGCTGGGACTCGACTCGCTGTTCCTCACGCAAGCCAGCAATGCGCTGTTGAAGCAGTTCGGCGCCAGGGTGTCCATCCGCTCACTGCTGGATGACTGCTCAACACTCAATGCATTGGCCGCCCGTCTCGTAACGCTGATGCCGGCCGACACTCAACCGGCGCCAGCACCCGCAGCGCCCGCAACCGCCGTGCCGATATCGCCATCTGTAACACAGCAGATCTCCGGATCCGTTGCCAACGTGGCAACACTCGCCGATCAGAGTGCCCTGGCAGGCGTGTTCGCCCAGCAACTGGCGATCATGTCGCGGCAACTGGAGATGTTGGGCGGAGGCAGCCTGCCAATGGCAGCGGCGCCTGCTTCAGTTGCAATACCTTCCGTCCCGGTCACACCAGTTCCGGCACCCGCGCCGCACGTCAAACACGCAACAACTACTCCAGCTCCGACCGCAGCATTCGGCCCATACCGACCACCTGCGAAGGGCCCTACGGGTGGACTGACCGATCAGCAGCGGCAAAACCTCGTCACGTTCATCGAGCGTTATAACCGCAAGACAGCCGGCTCTAAGCGAGCCACCACGGCCAATCGCGCCCATCTGTCCGATCCGCGTTCGGTCGCGGGTTTCAGGCACATCTGGAAGGAGATGGTGTATCCCATCGTATCGGTCAGGTCGGCTGGATCTCATCTGTGGGATATCGACGGCAACGACTACATCGACGTGACCAATGGCTTCGGCATGATCCTGTTCGGGCACAACCCATCCTTCATCCGCGAAGCGATCAAGGCACAGCTTGATACGGGCATCGAGATCGGTCCGCAAACTCCGCTTGCCGGCGAAGTCGCCAAGTTGGTCTGCGACATGGTTGGCATGGAGCGAGCGGCATTCTGCGGCACCGGCTCGGAAGCCGTGACAGCGGCCATCCGCATGGCGAGAACAGTCTCGGGACGCGACAAGATCGTGATGTTCACGGGTGCCTATCACGGAATATTCGATGAGGTACTGGTACGTCCGACCAAGACCGCCGAGGGCCTGCGAGCGACACCGATC
>DASYER010000087.1:0-1805 GCA_036498905.1 Steroidobacteraceae bacterium
GCGAGTGCGGTGATCTCGGACTCGAACCATTTGTCGTATCCGAACCAGGCGAAGATAACGACCATCGCGGCGCGAAGCAGGTGATAATCGAGGTCATGGTGGAGAAGGCCGGTGCGGCCGAGCAGCTTAGCGATTGCGTTCATTTGAGACTTCCTTCTGTAGCGTCGGCCGGGCTCCGGGGTGGTTTCGGAGGATGCTGACGTTGTTTGGTTTTGGAGGTTTGACGACGCCGTCGTCATCGAATGACGCGGCTTAGTGGACGGCTGGAAAATCGACCGTGGTGTCGTTGCTGCGATTGAACACGTTGGTGAAGACTGTCACCGCGATCGCAAGGCTGATTTCGACCAGTTGGACATCGATGTAGCCAGCGCGCTTGATGGCAGTGAACTCCGCTTCCGGAATTGTGCCGCGGGTCTTGGTCAGCACGGTCACGAACCGGGCCAGGGCATCGCGCTTTTCCTCGCCGGTCGGTTGGGCGTCGCGCAGGGCCTTCAGCACGTCCGGGGGCAGGCCCGCCATCTTGCCGAGCAGACTGTGGGCGGCGACACAATATTCACACCCGGCCACGACGCTGACGACGAGCTTGATGGTCTCCTGGTCTTGCTTGGTGAGCGAACTGGCCGCCAGAACTGCGTCGGCGTTAAGGACCGCCTGCAGGGCGGCCGGGCCATGGGCGCCAATCGTGGCGAAGGTGTTGGGTACGCTGCCGGCCATCTTTTTGATGCGGGCATAGACTTCAGCGGTTTCGCCGATGGCGGCTTCGAGAGCAGGGGTATGGATGCGGGACATTGGGTATCTCCTTGGTTGGACAGTGAAAGCAACCTAAGAGCGCGGTGTGAGATTGATAATGCCGCTTTATTCCAATAATATGCTCATTCGTCTCGTTTTGGAGTGATCGTATGGATTCACCCATGGACTGGCTGAGCCGCCTGCTCGACATGATGCCCGTCGGTGGTCACCTCGATCTGCGCTGTTCCTATGGCGCACCCTGGCGCATTGATCAGGCAGCCTCGGACGAAGGGGAGATCGCCTATCACGTGGTGATCGGCGGTTCAGCTGTTCTGGAAGATCCTGCTGGCGGCCCGCCGCAATATCTGCGGACTGGTGACTTGCTGATGCTTACTCATGCATCGGCCCATGTTCTGCATGACGAGAGCGGCGCACCGGCAATTCCTTCGCAGGAACGCGCGGGATTGAACGTGGTCATTAGTGAGAATGCAGGCAATGGCGAGCGTTTGGACCTGCTATGCGGCCGATTTGTTCTCACACCACTTCATTATCGTCTTCTACGGGACTATTTGCCCCCCAGAGTAATCGTTCACGCCGCCGCCGATCGAGCGGCAGGATCGGCTACCTCTGCACAACTTGCGGGGTTGGTGTCGCTGATGCGCATTGAATCGGCTTCGGAAAGCTTGGGTGGCCGGGCTCTGCTGAACGGGCTATCGGCGGCGATGTTTGCTTTGGCGCTCCGCTTGGCGAGCGAGGATAAGCAAGCGCCAACAGGTCTTCTCGCCCTGGCGGGGCACCCGCGTTTGGCGCCGGCATTGGCCGCTATGTTTCAAGAACCCGCGCGTGCCTGGACCCTGCCGGACTTGGCGAACCTCTGCAATATGTCGCGCGCGACCCTGGCGCGTCAGTTTCAGGAAAGTTTGGGGTGTTCGGCCAGCGACCTGCTGATGGATATCCGTATGACCAAAGCCGCCAGCGAGCTTAAAAATACGACGGCTTCGACGGGCACAATAGGGGAAGCCGCAGGATATCAGTCCGAGGCAGCCTTCCAACGTGCGTTCAAGCAGCGAATGGGC
>DASYER010000088.1:0-57142 GCA_036498905.1 Steroidobacteraceae bacterium
GAACTGGTGGTCTGCGAATGCGTTCTATTGGCGACCGTCAAGGGCACGCCGGATTGGAACCTGCTTCGGTTATGTGCTCCCCATGCGATGGAGGCGGTGACGGAGGCGCTCAGCGGCCCGGTCGCACCAGCGAAGGAACAAGCCAAGCGGCTCTCCACCAGCTCCCTCACCTCCAAAATGAAACCCTTCAGCGGGTCGCCGGATCCACGACCCCTTGCGGCTGCTCCAAATTCGCTCGAAGACTATACGAAGCACTAGCATTGGCGTGGCCTCGAAGCGGCGATCCTGGAGGATGGCCATGGCCATCATGCCGCAGTCGCGTGCTGCAGGGTATAATCGCTTCGATTTTTCATGGCTCGGTCACCTCGCCGCTCGTACCCTGGGCATTGAGCGCGTGCGACCCGCGAACTCTGGAAACGCATGAATCAGAACGATCAATTCGCTGGCGGCCGGCGCAGATTTCTTCTCACCATAGTTGCCGCGCCCGCAGCGACGGCAATCTGCACAGAAGCGATGGCTGCACAGTCTGCACTACCACATGTCGCTCCAACGGATGCTACGGCGGTTAGCTTAGCCTATGTAGAGAACGCCAAAACAGTAAATCCCGCCGCCAATCCGACCTTCAAGCCGGGTGCACATTGTGGTAATTGCCTATACCTGCAGGGAAAGGCGCCTGATGCCTGGCGACCGTGTGTGCTGTTTCCCAACAAGCTTGTATCCATCTCCGGCTGGTGTCGAGTTTGGATGCAGAAAGCATGAGTCAGCGGCGCGTTGGCCTTCTCTCGACAGCTACAATGATCGGAAACATTTGAATTGCTTCCTTATCCAGTGAACTCGGAAAGCCTTCAATGACCGTGCTGTTAACGTTCTCGACAACGCGGCTGTCTGAACCACGCCGGGAATCTCGGAGTGCTCCGGGTTTGAGTCACGCAGCATATGCTGGAGCCTCGAGGTTGAGATAGTACATCTGCTCGAACTCGATCGGCAGAATGTCGCCAATGGGATCGCGCAGCCGTCGATTGTTAAACCAGTCCACCCATTCCAAGGGCGCGAACTCGACGTCTTCGAGGTTGCGCCAGGGACTTCTGCAGTGGATCACCTCAGCCTTGTAGAGGCCGTTGATGGACTCGGCCAAGGCATTGTCGTAGGAATCACCGGTGCCGCCGACAGAAGGCTCAATACCGCTCTCTGCAAGGCGCTCGCCGTACCGAATCGACAAATATTGCGAACCGCGATCGCTGTGATGGATCAACCCGTCGGCATCTCGTCGAGCGTGCAGTGCTTGCTCAAGGGCATCCAGAACGAAATCTGCCCTCATCGAAGTGCTGACGCGCCAACCGCCGATCATGCGCGAGAAAACATCGATTGCGAAGGCCTCGAAGACCGGCCCGCGCCAGGTTGCCACATAGGTGAAATCGGCCACCCACAGCTGATTCGGTCGATCGGCAGTGTACCTGCGGCTGACCAGGTCGGCTGGTCGAGCTGCCGCAGTGTCTGGGATTGTCGTCTTGAACCCTTTACCCCTTACAACGCCCTGCAATCCCAGTTGACGCATGAGGCGTTGCACGGCGCAGCGGGGGACGAAGATGTGCTCGCGATTGAGCTGCTTCCACGGCTTAGGCACGCCGTAAGCACAGAAGTTCTCGTGACAGACACGATCGATGTGCGTGCGCAGCGCGATATCGCGCTGCGCACGCACAGGCAACCGGCTTGGATCCCTTTGCCGGTGCTTGTGTTCGAAGTAAGTCGACGGGGCGATCCGCATAACTTTGCAGATCGGCTCGACCCCGAATCGACTCTTGTGATCGTCGATGTACCGAACCGTCACTTGCATCGGCGGTCGAGCTCCGCCTGCGCAAAATGTGCCGACGCCGTCCGCAGGATCTCGTTGGCACGCTTGAGTTCGCGGATCTCGCGTTCCAGCTGCTTGACCCGTTCTCGGTCTGAGCCGCTTAAGCCAGGGCGCCGTCCCTCGTCACGCTCTGTCTGCTGGTCCCACCGCCGTAACGTCTCATTGGTGCAACCGATCTTGCCGGCGATCGACTGGAAAGCGGCCCACCGTGACCCGTGTTCCTGGCGCTACTCTGCCACCGGTAGGACCGCCCGCTCCCTAACCTCGGCTGGATACCGTGTCTTTGTTGTGTGACAGTCATCGCGATCGTCGCGATTGTTTTTGCCGTGGGACGCCTGACTACGATGGTACCGCTGGCCGCCAGCCAGTTGCAGGTGCAAACCGGGCCGAAGCCGGTTACGCCGCTGACACACGATGACGGTACGCCAGGTTGGCTCGCCTCCGTGGATGCGGCGCGCGGGACGGTACTTATGGTTTCCGAGCCTTCCGCACCGGATCCTCAGGGACGCACGCCGGAGCTGTGGCTTATTCCGGAAGGACAGACCCCACGCTCGCTCGGGGCTGTCTCGATCAGTGGGTCACACACCGTCATTGTGCCGCAAAATGCGCGCGGCGCTCTGGTAGCCGGTTCAGTCCTGGCGATCACGCTGGAAGCTCCAGCAGGTATCCCACATGCGGCGCCTACCGGAGCGATCATTGCCAAGGGAACCATCCAGCCTCCAGGCTCCGCCTCCTGACTCGATTTCCTTGCTAGGCCGCATCCGGAACCTAACGGATCGCGTATTTCCATAGGAGACCTCTATCCCGGAAATTACGCATGGCACAACCTCAGCCCGCAGCGAGCCACTCGGACATCACAGCGCCGCGGTTCGATCGCGTGCGGCTTGTGCTTGTGTCGCTGGGTCAATGGTTCGACTCGGGAGTTGAGTGCACGGTAGATTGTGGCCCCGACCGTATCGACTGGTTGCGCACAGCGCCATTTGTGGCCGTGCATCTGGCGTGCGTGGCCGTCTTCTGGGTTGGAGTCTCGAGGGTGGCACTGGAGATCGCCGGCTCCCTCTACGTGCTACGCATGTTTGCCGTTACCGGCTTCTACCATAGGTACTTCGCACATCGCACCTTTCGCACCTCGCGCGCGATGCAGTTCACGTGCGCCTACTATCCGACCGGACGGGAGACCCTGGCCGAAGCCGAAGAGGCAATGTGCAACTCTATGGCGAGCGCGCCGAACTGGTGGATGGCCAGGACATCCTGGAACTCGGGTGCGGATGGGGGTTCCTCACGCTGTGGATGGCCCAGCGCAATCCCAATTCCAGAATCTGCGCGGTGTCTAACTCAAGGCTGCAGCGTAAACACATTCACCACCGTTGCCGAGAGCTCGGTCCGAAGAATGTCACACTCATGACCGGGGATGTAAATCGTCTCGCACTACCCGCATCGGCCTTCGATCGGTGCGTGTCCATCGAGATGTTCGAGCACATGCGCAATTACGACACGCTGCTGGCACGAATTGCCGGCTGGCTGCGCCCGCAAGGCAAGCTGTTCGTCCATATCTTCGCGCATCGAACCTTGATGTACCCGTTCGAGACGGCCGGCCAAGATAACTGGATGGGGCGCCACTTTTTCACGGGCGGACTGATGCCTGCCACGAATACGCTGCTGTGGTTTCAGAAGGATCTGCAGGTGCAGCATCATTGGCAGCTGGATGGCACGCACTATCAGCGGACGGCGGATCATTGGTTGCGGAATCAGGACAGCCGCAAGGCACAGATCATGGCCGTCCTCATCGCATTTTACAGCAAGGCGCACGCCCGGCTCTGGTTCCAGCGCTGGAGAATGTTCTGGATGGCCTGCGCGGAGACCTTTGGCTACGACCACGGCTGCGAATGGGTAGTTGCGCACTACACGCTGGACCGAAGGTGAATAGCTGAGCATGCGAACTGCCATACCAGCGCTTCTTAGCGTGGCCCTAACCGTGGCTGGCACCTCATACCCGCGATCGGTGCGCGCGGATGATGACACGACGGGCAGCCAGGTACTGCAGACCGTAACCGTAATCGCCAAGGGTGTGAGCAACATGTCAGCCGCTTCGGCCGGGGATATCGGCCAAGCCCAACTGGAAAGCCAGCCGCTCCTAAGGCCCGCGGCGATCCTGGAGAACGTTCCTGGGCTGATCGTGACGCAGCATTCCGGGGAAGGAAAGGCGAATCAGTATTTCCTCCGAGCGTTCAACTTGGATCACGGGACGGACCTGGCGCTCGAAGTGGACGACATGCCGGTCAACATGCCCAGCCACGCACATGGCCAGGGATACTCGGACCTGAATTTCCTGATTCCCGAGCTCGCCTCGGATCTGCACTACAAGAAAGGCCCGTACTATGCTGATGAAGGCGATTTCGCAACAGCCGGGGCGGCACGCGTGGATCTCCTGAACGAGATTCCCCTCTCCGCATCGCTGGGCTTTGGAGAGGACGGCTATCGCCGCGGCCTCCTGATGGGATCCACCGCCCTTGCCGGTGGCACGCTGCTAGGTGCCGGGGAGGTTTATCACAATGATGGGCCTTTCGACATTGCAGACGGCTACAACCGACTAAATGGCGTGCTGCGCTACCACAAGGGCGACGAACGCGATTTCCTTACCGTCACCGCGATGGCGTATTCGGGGAGATGGAATTCCACAGACCAAGTACCCCAGCGCGCAATCGATGAGGGTGTCATCGATCGATTCGGAAGTCTCAATCCGACCGATGGAGGCATCTCCAACCGCGAAAGTCTTTCCTTCAGCCGTGTTAAACGCACTGACAATGACCAGCTGCAGTTTTCCGCGTACATCATTGGCTACAAACTTGATCTGTGGTCTACCTTTACGTACTTCCTCAAGGACCCGGTCTACGGCGACCAGATGTTGCAGCATGATGATCGAGTGGCATATGGCTTCAAGGGCTCCAAGACCTGGTTCGTCGACCTATTCGGATTTCCGATGGCGAATGTCATTGGCGTTCAGGCGCGCATCGATGACATTCGCGATGTTGGAATCTTCCCAACGTACGATCGTCGCGTCATCGGCACAACACAGAATGCAGGCGTGCGGGAGTCCAGTGGCGCGGTTTATGCAGAGAACAGCATTCAATGGACGCCTTATCTGCGCAGCGTCGTGGGGCTGAGGGAGGACGAGTTCGACTTCAACGTCAAAGACAAAATGCTCAACAGCAATGGAAGCTGCAACCTCCTCAGCGACCCGGAGGGTTGCGTGACGGGCGATAAGCAGGCATCCATCTTCAGCCCGAAACTCGGAATCATATTGGGCCCATGGGCCAGCACCACCGTGTTCATAAATGCCGGTGACGGCTACCACAGTAACGACGCACGCGGCGTGACACGCAGCGGTGCTAATCCGGATGTCAGCGCGGTCACCCCCTTGACCCGGGCCACCAGTGCTGAGGTTGGCGTCACCACCGCTATTATCCCCAATCTGGACTCCTCCCTCGATGTCTTCAAGTTGAAATTGCGCTCCGAATTGGTATTTGACGGGGATGCCGGCGTGACCGAGCCAAGCGGATCCACCACGCGCACCGGAGTTGAATGGGGCAATACGTATCACATCACCCCTTGGCTGAGCGCTGAATTCAATGCGGCCTTCACCAAGGCCCGATTCGACACAGACTCGGATCCCGATGATCTCGGATGCGGGGATGCCACCCCCAGTCACCTGTGTTTAACGCCCGTAGCGATTGTGGGACATTATATTCCGAACAGCCCGACGAACGTGATGGATGCGGCGCTGACGGCGCACCGTAAATCCGGCTGGTTCGGGGCGCTGCGGGCGCGCCACTTTGGTGAGTCCCCGCTGGTTGAGGATGACAGCGCGCGCTCACCGGCATACACCACCGTTGATGCGCAGATAGGGTTCCAGAAGCCACAGCATTGGCTGGTCGCCATCGACGTTTTCAATATCGCCAACGTCAAATGGAACGACATCGAGTACTACTATGTTTCCCGGCTCAATGGGGAAGCATCCCCGCAGCCTGACTATGTCGTACATCCAGGCGTGCCACGTACGGTACGCGCCCATTTTCAATATACATTCTGAACTTTGACGTCTCAACGGGAGCGCGGCATTTCAAGGAACAATGCAAAGGGCGATCGGCCTGAGCTCGTAGCGAGCGCGCAGCGCTACTGCTATCCGCTCACCATCACCGATGCGGCCAGTCGTTATCTGATCTGCTGCGAAGCCCTCAGCGGTACAGGCGCGGAGCTGGCTTTTACGTTCTTCGAGCGAATCTTCAAGGAGTTCGGACTGCCCCAGGCGATACGCACCGACAATGGCTGTCCGTTCGCCAGCGGTCGCACCCTGTTCGGTCTCTCCAAGCTTTTGGTGTGGTGGCTACGTCGAGCCCAAAGTGTGGCTCGTGAGCTTTATGCAGTACGATCTGGGCTTCTTCGACGATCAGTGCTGTCGGGTTGAGTGCGCCCCAAACCCCTTCACTGCTAAAGTGTTACCCATGTCTCCGGAATAATCCGTTACCCATGTGTCCGGAATGGACCCGGTGGGGGATTTGGGGTGTGTGGGAATTGAACCCACGACCAGCGGATTAAAAGTCCGATGCTCTACCGACTGAGCTAACACCCCGGATTTTCGGACTCGACTCTGGGTCGACCCGGCAAGGGCGCGCATGATACTACAGGCGCGCCGCCGCACGCAGAGGACCGCACAGCCATGAAAGTCTCGGACGCCCTGTCTAGCCGTATGAGCTGCCGGGCTTTTCTGCCCGATCCGGTTCCGGAAGGCACATTACGTCAGATCCTGGAGGCGGCCAGCCGGGCGCCCTCGGGCGGCAATCTGCAACCCTGGTATGTCGATGTGCTCACCGGAGCGCCGCTGGCCGCCCTGATAGAAGGGGTTCGCGCCCAGGTTCCTGAGCATCCTCTGGGCCACCCTTCCGAGTACCCGGTCTATCCGTCACCGCTGGGTGAGCCCTATCGAACCCGCCGCTATGAAAACGGAGAGGACCTCTACGCCACCATCGCTCTCCCACGGGCCGACCGCCCTGCCCGTCTGCGGCAGTACGCGCGCAACTACGAGGCGTTCGGGGCGCCGGTGATGCTGTTCATCAGCATCGACCGCTACATGGGGTCGGCGCAGTGGGCCGATATGGGCATGTTCATGCAGAGCATCATGCTGCTGGCCCGTGAGCATGGATTGCACACCTGTCCGCAGGAATCCTGGTCCGGCTGGTACCGCGAGGTCGGTGAGGCAATTTCGCTCCCGGCGCACCGCATGCTGTTTGCGGGTATCGCCATGGGAACTGCCGATGAGTCGGCGGCCATCAACCGGCTGCGGACCACCCGCGCGCCATTGACCCAATTCGCGACCTTCCGCGGCTTCACCTGACCCTCAGGTATAGCGCGTAGGGTCCGGCACACCGGCGGCGAGGAAGCCCTCGCGGCGTATGCGGCATGAATCGCATTTGCCGCAGGCCCGACCGGCGGCATCGGCCTGGTAGCAGGACACCGTCAGGGAATAATCCACCCCAAGCAGGGTGCCGGCCTGGATGATCTCGGCCTTGCTCCTGGCAATCAGGGGCACCTGGATCTTAAGCGGCGTGCCTTCGACCCCGGCGCGCGTGGCGCGCGCGGCCAAAGCCTCAAAGGCCGCGATGAATTCGGGGCGGCAATCCGGATAGCCCGAATAGTCCACCGCATTGACGCCGATATGAATGCTGGTCGCGCCCAGCACCTCCGCCCAACCCAGCGCGAGCGCGAGCATCATGGTATTGCGGGCCGGCACATAGGTGATCGGAATGCCGGTGGTCGGACTCTCCGGAACGGCAAGCGTCAGATCGGTGAGCGCCGAACCGCCGATGCCGGCCAGATCGACCTGCATGATCCGATGTTCGCGGGCACCCAGCGCCGTCGCAACACGCTTTGCGGCATCCAGTTCCGCAGCGTGCCGCTGCCCGTAGGCCACCGACAGTGCATGACATTCAAGGCCAGCACGGCGCGCGAGCGCCAGCACCGTGGCCGAGTCCAGGCCGCCCGACAGCAGCACCACCGCACGTTCTGCTGCCGTCACGTCATTTCCCGGGCACATTGCCCCATAGATACTTGTGCAGCTGCAACTGGAAGCGCACTGGAAGGTGATCCTCCAGCAACCAGTCCGCCAGGGTGCCCGGAGGCACTTGTTCGTGGCTGGGTGAGAACAGTACCGTGCAGCGTGCCGCCAGTTTCAGCTCATCGAGCTTGGCGCGACTCCACTCGTAGTCCTCACGACTACAGATCACGAACTTCACCAGATCCTTCGGTGCCAGCCGCTGCAGTTCCGCATACCGGTTGCGCGACTCCTCCCCGGATCCGGGTGTCTTCACATCGACCACCATCACCACGCGCGGGTCAACGCCCGCAAGGTCCATCGCGCCGCTGGTCTCAAGGGACACGCGCAGGTCCTCATCGCACAGCCGGGTCAGTAAGGCCGTGCAGCCCTTCTGCGCCAGCGGCTCACCGCCGGTCACGCAGACATGGCGGGTGTCAAATGCCCTCACCCGCTGCAGGATCTCCGCAGGCGTCGCCCACGCCCCGCCATGAAAGGCATAGGCGGTGTCGCAGTACTGGCAGCGCAGCGGGCAGCCGGTGAGACGCACGAATACCGTCGGAATACCCGCAGTGTCCGCCTCCCCCTGCAGTGAGCGGAAGATCTCGGTGAGCTTGAGTCGCTCCACTTCACTGGGCCGGCAGCTGCAGCAGCCTTGCGGCCGCCAGATTCGCCGCATCGGATCCCGGGAAGCGCGTCGACACCGAGACTAGGGTCGCACGCGCCTGCGCCACATGCTTCAGCTCTGCTTGTGTGAACCCCAGCTTCAACAGGGAGTCGGGCGCCTTGCGCGAATCCGGCCAGCGGTCGAGTACCGTCTGGAAAGCCGCCGCGGCACTTTGGAAGTCGCGGGTCACGTAGTAGGACTCCCCCAACCAATATTGAGCATTGTCCGCCAGCGAGCTTTGCGGCCAGTTCTTCAGGAACTGCCCGAAGGCTGTGATGGCATCGGCGTACTTGCCAGCTTTCAGGATGTCGAAGGCCTGGTTGTATGCCGTCTGGTCCGCATCGGCTGCCGGCTGAGCGGACGCCGGGGCACCCCCGGGCGCCGCCGCGGCCTGCGAGGAACTCAGGCGCTTGTCCAGATCCGCGTACAGGTCGCGCTGCTGTTTACGCAGCGTGTCGTTGGCGTTCTCCAGCACTTCGACCCGACCCCGCAGCACACTGACTTCGTTCTGCAACTGGTCCGCGCGCTGCGCGAGGCTGAGCAGGCTCTGGTTCTGGACCACCCGCTCGATCTTGCCCGTGCGTGCATCCAGATCGTTGAGCTTGCCCTGCAGCACCGGATCCTCCTCCGGCGTCGTCGCACATCCGACCAGCCACAGCAGGCACACCGCCGGCGCCAGCCAGCCCGAGATCCCTAACGCATTGCCGCATCTATTGCCGCGCATGGCGCCTCCCTTGTCGGTCACTGGACGTAGTTGATCATGACGCGACGATTCTTGCTCCAGGCAGCCTCGTCGTGGCCTTCCACCGCAGGACGCTCGGCGCCATAGCTGACCGTGCTCAGCTGTGTTTCAGCCACGCCCTGCAGCAGCATCGCGCGCCGCACGGCCTGAGCCCGCCGCTCGCCCAAGCCGATGTTGTATTCGCGTGAGCCGCGCTCATCCGTGTTGCCCTCCAGCCGCACATGCAGATTCGCGTGTGCCACCAGGTAGTGCGCATGGGCGCTGATCAGCGCCGTGCCTTCCGGATTGATCTCGCTGCTGTCGAAGCCGAAGTAAACCATCCGTTGCGCCAGGATGCCTTCGGTGGGTCCTGCGATATCCTGACCCGCGTTCGCCCCGGCGCCGCCGGCCGCGCCGTTGGCACCAGCACCATTCGTCTCGGCTCCGGCTCCCGGCACCTGAGTCGAAGCAGCCGGTCCGTTGTCCTTCGGGGGTTTATGCGCGCAGGCCCCCAATGACATCACGGTTGCCAGCAACATCACACTCAATATCTTACGCATCGTGCTCTCCAACGTTATCCGCAATAAATTTAATGCGCGAACGGCGCCCACACCGGCTCGCGCACATCCGCCGAGTCGGCGCGCAGGCGCTGCGAGGTCAGTCCGTCAACGGACACGCGCTGCAGGATGCTGTGTCCGCCCTCAATGCCTGAAAATATGATCATGGCGCCATTGGGCGCGAAGCTGGGCGAGGCATCCAGGCGTCCGTGCGAGAGGATACGCACGGTACCGTTGGCCAGGTCCTGCACGGCGATGCGGTAATTCGATCCGTCCTGCGTAACCATGACGAGCTTGGTGCCATCCGGTGAGAGTCGCGGGCGTGCATTGTAGCTGCCCTCAAAGGTGATGCGGCGCGGCTTCGCTCCGGGCTCGACCCCGATGCGATAAACCTGCGGCCCACCCGAGCGGTCGGAGGTGAAGTACACCGACTGCCCGTCGGAGGCATAAGCCCCCTCGGTATCGATCGAGGGCCCCTCGGTCAGGCGAGTCAGCTGCTGAGTGCCAAGATCCAGCGTGTAGAGATTCGGTGTGCCCGCGCTTCCTCCTAAGGTCAAGACCAGCTTGTGGCCATCGGGCGACCAGGCGGGCGCACCGTTGATGCCGACCCGGCCCGACACCAGCCGACGCGTGCCCGTGCTCACCTGCTGCACGTAGATCGAGGAGCGCTTGTTCTCAAAGGAGACATACGCCAACCATTGACCATCGGGAGACCAGGCCGGCGACATGACCGGCAGATGCGACTCCAGGATCACGCGCGCGTTCGCTCCATCCGCATCGGCCACGATCAGCTGGTAACGCTGCGCCGGTGGACTGCCATCCACCGAGACGTAGGCAATGCGCGTTGCAAACGCACCGCGTACGCCGAGAATTTTCTCATAGATCACATCGCTGCAACGATGCGCGGCATCGCGTACCGCGGAGGCGGTTCCGGTGAACCGCGGGTTCGCCAACTGCTGGCCGGTCAGGGCATTCAGCAATTCGAAATCCACGGCGACCTGGCCGCCGCCCAATGGCGTCACCCGTCCCACGACCACATAGTCATTGCCCGCCGCCTTCCAGGTCGCCATTTGCACGTCCTGCGCGCGCGAGGGTGTGCTGGTCATGGCCGAACGCGCCATGGTCTTGAAGCGACCGCTGCCGTCCAGATCGCTTTGAATGACCTGGGCGACATCCACGCCGTTGTCGGCGCCCCCACTGCTGGAGAAGGGCACGACGGCCAGCGGCACCGGGTCGGTGACCCCGGAGGTGATTTCGATTCGCAGCTGCGCACTGGCCAGGCCGGGAAGGGCCGCCAGACACAGCAACACCGCATACCAGGAGGCGCGTAAAGGGAATACTTTAATCATTAGCTCGCATCAGTCCCTGGGTCGGAAGGTGAGATCAAGGTTGCGTTCAAACAAAGACGGATCCGAAGGCGCCGGCAAGGGCGAGGCGCGGTAGGCCGCATCCACGATGGACTGCTTCACGGCATCATCGCCATTGCAGGACCCCAGCCGCACATTCGTCACTTCGCCACCCGGCACCTGCGTCACGTACAGCGTGCACTCAAGACCCGCATGTGCCGAGGGTGGCCGGATCCAGGCCCCTTGGATACGCGCCTGGATCTGCGCGGCCCAGGTGGACATGGCGCCGCTGGCGCGGGCCGCGTCCAGGCGTTCCTCCGCATCGATCCGGTGCTGCAGATCCGCCTGGCTCGCCGCCGCCTGGGCTTTCGCCACCGCAGCGGCCTTGGCCTGCGCCTGGGCCAGCTCTGCGGCCTTGCGCGCCGCCAGCTCCTGCGCTGCCTTCGCCTTGGCCTGTGCCTTTTCCTGGGCCGCCTCGCGCTCTGCCTCATCGGCCGCCCGCTGTCGCGCGGCCAACTGGTCCGCCGCGCGCTTGGCGGCCGCCTTGTCCTGCGCCGCCTGAGCCTGTGCCGCGGCTGCCTGCGCCGCCTCGGCCTTTGCTGCCGCCTGCTGGGCCGCCAGATCCGGTGGCGGGGGTTGCTCCACCACCGGCGGCGCCGGCGTCGGGGGAACCGGCTTCGGCTGCGGCGCCGGGGCTGCCCGGCGCTGCGCCGCGTCCAAGGTGGCCTGCGACACCACCGTCGCGTCAATCGCCAGGGCGTTCACGGGCGGCGGCGGACGGCGGAACTGGAAATACCCATACACCAGCACCCCGACCAGGGCCCCATGCAGCAGCACTGACAATCCAATCGGCGCCCAGCGGTCCCCGGCAGGGTGCCCCGAGTTTGCGGTGGGTGCTGTCAGTTCCGGCCCCTTGTGGTGGGCAGTGGATCACTCACAAATCCGACCTTGCGCGCACCGGCGTGCTGCAATACGACCATGGCGGCCATGACTCTTCCATATTCAATACGATAGTCCGCCTTCAACAGGACGGGCAGGTCAGCATGTTTTTCCAGCGCGGCGGCCGCGCGCGACTGGACCGCCGCCTCATCCAATGCCTGGTGCGGATCCCCGCCCATGTTCAGGTAAAAGCGCCCTTCCCGGTCAATGGACAGCACGAGCGGATTGTTGTTCCGAAGCAGATCCGCGGTGAGGGGTTCAGAGTTGGCCTTGGGTAGATCAACCTTCACGCCCTGCATCAGCAGCGGCGCGGTCACCATGAAGATGATGAGCAGCACCAGCATGACATCGATGTACGGGACGACATTGATCTCGCCCATCAGACGCCGGCCACGGGATAACTGGTGGGCCATGTTTCAGGTCTCTCCGGTGAGCTTGCGGCCTGCATGCCGCTGCAGGATCGAGGAGAACTCCTCCGTGAAAGCGGCATACCGCACTTCCAGGCGCCCCACCTGATCGGCGAAGCGATTGAATGCAATCACCGCCGGGATGGCCGCGAACAGACCGATGGCGGTCGTGATCAAGGCTTCCGAAATGCCCGGCGCGACCATGGCCAGAGTCGCCTGCTGGGCGTTCCCCAGCGAAGAGAACGCGCTCATGATGCCCCAGACCGTGCCAAACAGGCCGACGTAGGGACTGGTTGAGCCCACCGTCGCCAAGGTCGACAGACTGTGTTCGAGCCGATCGATTTCCTTCAACTGCGCGACGCGCATCGAGCGACGGGCACCTTCGAGCAGCTGATCGGCCGGCACCTGCCCCTGCTGGCGCAGGCGGGCGAACTCCCGGAATCCCAGTTCGAAAATGCTGGCCATGCCGGTGGTGCGGCCCTTGGACTCCACGGTGCGATACAGCTGTGCCAGATCGCCACCGGACCAGAAACTGGTCTCAAACTGATCGGCTTCACGACCCGCACGGCTGATGACCGCGCGCTTGCTGAAAATGATGGCCCATGACATCAGTGAGGCGAAGGCCAGCAGTGCCAACACCAGCTGCACCGGAATGCTGGCCTGCAGGACCAGGCGAATAATCGACAGATCAGCGGGCATCCTAGAGTTTCTCCTGCGCCGCGAAGGCGCTCAACAAGAATTCCGGCATCCGCAGCGGCCGGAACGTGCGCGCATCCAGGCAGGCGATGCGCACCTCGGCTTCCGTCAACACCCCGGGCGCCGGATCAAAGGCACCGGGCGCTTCGGCGTGATCAGACCCTGTTCCAGCCGAGAGGCGCGTGATGTTCTGCGCAAATGATACAGACGCTGCACCGACCGTGCGGGGTTCGCAAGTGACAGACAGTTCATCGTCCAAGCGCGCCGGCCGCCGGTAATCGATGCGCACGCGGGTGACCGCAAACAGCACGCCGTGATTGTTTGCCAGATCACGCTGACAGTAGCCCAAGGTGCGCAGCCATTCCGTCCGGGCCCGTTCCATGAAGCGCAGGTAACTGGCGTAGTAGACGACCCCACCCGCATCGGTGTCTTCCCAGTAGACCCGGGTGCGCCAGGAGAACTCCCTCACGGGTCTTCCTCGAAAATCGGCAGCGTGCCGCTCAGCTGCGCCGGCACGGTCAGCCCCAGATGCAGGTAGGCCGTGCGGGTGGCCATGCGTCCGCGCGCCGTGCGCATCAGGAAGCCTTGCTGGATCAAAAACGGCTCGATCACATCCTCCAGCGTGCCGCGCTCCTCGCCGATCGCCGCGGCGATGCTGTCGATGCCCACCGGACCGCCATCGAACTTTTCAATGATGGTACGCAGCACCTTGCGGTCGAGGGCATCGAAACCCTGATGGTCGATGTCGAGCATCCCGAGGGCCGCGACCGCGATGCGCTCATCGATCCGGCCATCCGCGCGCACCTGCGCGAAGTCGCGCACCCGGCGCAGCAGCCGGTTGGCGATGCGCGGCGTGCCGCGCGAGCGCTGCGCGATGGCCGCCGCCCCCGCGGGGACGATCGGCACATCGAGGATGCCGGCCGAGCGCGTGACGATGTGCTCCAGGTCCGAAACGCTGTAGAACTCCAGGCGCTGCACGATGCCGAACCGGTCGCGCAACGGCGAGGTCAGCAGGCCGGCACGGGTGGTCGCGCCCACCAGCGTGAACGGCGCCAGTTTTAATTTGATGGAACGGGCCGCGGGACCCTCCCCGATCATGATGTCGAGCTGACAATCCTCGAGGGCCGGATACAGCACCTCCTCCACGATGGGGCTCAGGCGATGGATTTCATCGATGAACAGCACATCGCGCGGCTGCAGATTGGTCAGCTGTGCGGCCAGATCCGCCGGACGCTCCAGCACCGGCCCGGAGGTCTGGCGCAGATTCACGCCCAGCTCAACCGCAATGATATTGGCCAGCGTGGTCTTGCCCAGACCCGGCGGCCCGAATATCAGCACATGATCCATCGCCTCGGCGCGCTGGCGGGCGGCGGTGATGAAGATCTCCATCTGCCGCTTCACGTGTTCCTGCCCCACGTAGTCGCGCAGGTGCTGCGGACGGATGGCACGGTCCTGCAGTTCCTCGCCGGGCTGCGCCAGGGTGCTGATCGTGCGGGATGGTTCCAAGACGCCTCCTGCTTTACTCACGGATCGCGCCCTGCAGCGCGAGCCGGATGAGCTCCTCGGTGGAATGTGTACCGGCGTCGATGCCCTTGAGCAAGCGCGTCGCCTCGACGGGCTTGTACTGCAGGGCCACCAGGGCGTCGAAGGCCTCACTGTGGGGATCGCTGCCTACCGGCTTGCCCGCGCCGCCGGCCAGCGTCGGTTGGCTCGTCACCCGGTCGCGCATTTCGATAATCAGCCGTTCGGCGGTCTTGCGCCCCACTCCCGGAATGCGCGTCAGCATCGTCGCATCCTCGGCGATCACGCAGCGGGTGAAGCCCTCGACACTCATGCCCGACAGCACCCCGAGTGCGAGCTTCGGTCCAACGCCGGAGACCTTGAGCAGGTTGCGGAACAGGCGCCGCTCCGCATCGGTGGCGAAGCCATAGAGGATATGGGCATCCTCGCGCACGACCAGATGCGTGATCAGATGGACGCTCTCCCCGACGGCCGGCAGATTCAAAAACGTCGACATCGGCGCTTCGAGTTCGTATCCGACCCCGCCGACATCCACCGTCACCGCTGGCGCCGTCTTGGCCGCGATCCGTCCGTGCAGGAAGCCGATCAAGCCGTCACCAGCAGCTGCAAGCGGCGCGAGTTCGCATGACACAGGGCCACGGCCAGAGCATCCCCCGCATCAGGTCCCGGCAGCATCGCCAACTGCAGCAGCACTTTCATCATATGGGCCACCTGGGTCTTCTCCGCGGCCCCCGAGCCGACGACCGCGAGCTTGATGGCGCGCGGCGCATACTCAAATACCGAAGTGCCGGCGGGCACCGCGCACAGCGCCGCGCCGCGCGCCTGACCGAGTTTCATGGCGCTATCCACATTGCGGTTCACGAACACCCGCTCGATGGCGACCTCATCGGGCTGATAGGTCGCGATCAGCCGCTCGACGCCTTCAAAGATCGCTCGCAGACGCACGGCCAGTGCCTCACCCTCGGGCGCAAGACAGCCATGGGCCACGTGGGTCTGGGCATTGCCGTCACAGTCGACGACACCGAAACCGGTGCGCCGTGAACCCGGATCAAGGCCGAGTACCCGCACGCGGGCGGCGGTGCACAGCGGCGCCTGGGTGGGGCGGGCCGTCGGATCAAACTGGCGCCAGGAACTCATTGCGGGAACCGCGCATTGGTGTAGATGTCCTGCACCGCATCCAGGGTGCCCAGGCCCGCCACGAAGGTGCGCATGGCCTGCACATCCTCACCCTGAAGTTCGATGGTCGTGGCGGGACGCTGCGTGATCTGCGCCGTCAAGGCGACAAACCCGGCGGCCGCAAGGGCCGCTCGTATGCTCAGGAAATCGTCCGGATCGGTGAGAATCTCGATGCCTCCACTGCCCGCCTGCACATCTTCCGCTCCGGCCGCCAGCGCCAGATCCGTCAGCCCGGGTCCCGGTGCGCAAGTGATGACACCGGTTCTGGCAAACAGGTATGAAACCGAACCTTGTGCCCCCAGATAGCCCCCATGGGCGGCGAATACGCGACGCAGATGCGCGGCGAAGTCGTGGCGCTCCGGTGCGGAGCACTCGATCAAAACGGCAGTGCCGCCCGGTCCATAGCCTTCGTATTGCACTGTGCTGAATGCTGCGGGCACGGCCCGCGACTGAGGCAGGTATGATAGCTGCATTCCGTGCGCAGCGACACGCTGTGCACAAAGCCTTCGAGGAGTAAGGGCTGTGGAAGCCGCCCAACTTTGTCCGCCGGAGCTGCGCAATGCCATTGCGGACATGCGTGCGGCCGTCACTCCGGCGAGCGATGCTCCCGAGGCGGCCATGGCCCTCGCCACCGAGTCCGCGGAGGTCATCGGCGCCCTGACCGGTGATGCGCAGCTGGCGGCCGCCGTGCTCGCGCAACCCCTGCTGGGCCGCGCCGGCGTGACACCCGAGAGCCTGGAGCGGCTGCTGGGTCCGGGTGCCGCACGAGTGGCCATTGACCTGCAGCGGCTGGGTGAAATCAGCCTCTCGCGCGACTGGGCGCCGCAACGCGGGCTCGATGCCCAGCAGGCCGAAACGGTCCGCAAGATGCTGCTGGCCGTCGTCGGCGATCAGCGACTGGTGCTGGCCCGGCTGGCCGAAGCCCTGGTACGGCTGCGGCATGCCCGCGATCTGGAAATTCCCGAACGTCAGCGACTGGCCACGGAAGTGCGCGCCATTTTCGCGCCGCTGGCGAACCGGCTGGGCATCTGGCAGCTGAAGTGGGAGCTGGAGGATCTCGCGTTCCGGCACCTGGAGCCTGCGGAATACAAGCACCTGGCCGCCGCGCTCAATGAGAAGCGCGCGGACCGGGAGCGTTATATCGAGGATTTCTGCAGCCGCCTGCGTGCGGGCCTGAGCGCGGCCGGCGTCACCGCCGAAGTGTACGGTCGGCCCAAGCACATTTTCAGCATCTATAAAAAAATGTTGCGCAAACATCTGCCCTTTGACCAGATTTTCGACGTGCGCGCGGTGCGCATCGTGGTCGACTCGGTCGCCGACTGCTATGCCGCCCTCAGTGTCGTGCATGGCGACTGGCAATACATCCCGGCTGAGTTCGACGACTACATCGCGACCCCGAAGGACAATCACTATCGGTCCATCCACACCGCCGTGGTCGGTCCCGAAGGGCGCAGCGTGGAGATCCAGATCCGCACGCGCGAAATGCATGAACATGCCGAACTGGGCATCGCGGCCCACTGGCAGTACAAGGAAGGCGGCGCGCACGATGTCGAATACCAGCGCAAAATCGAGGCAGTGCGGCGCCTGCTGCACCCGGGCGAGCAGCCGGACGATGAACCGGATGCCCTCGAGAGTCTGCGCGGCCAGATTTTCGCCGATCACATCTACGCATTGACCCCGAAGGGCGAGGTGGTGGAACTGCCCCGCGGCGGCACGCCTTTGGACTTTGCCTACCAGGTGCACAGCAACCTCGGGCATCGTTGCCGGGGTGCGAAGGTCAATGGCCGCATCGTGCCGCTCACCTACCACCTGGGCAATGGCGAGGTGGTCGAAATCATTGCCGGCAAGCATCCGGCGCCCAGCCGTGACTGGCTGGCACCGGAACTGGGCTACCTGGCCTCCTCCCGCAGCCGCACCAAGGTACGGGCCTGGTTCCGTCGTCAGGACGCGGGTGATAACCGCAGCGCCGGCCGCTCCATCGCCGAGCGCGAAATGGCGCGGGCCGGCGCCGATGAGAGCCTGTTGCCCGAACTCATCGCCCAGCTTCGCGGCAACGATCCTGATGAGTTCTACCAACTGCTCGGTGAAGGAGAGATCACGGCGACGCAGTTGGCCCAGGCGCTGCTGCGGCTGGTGCGCCCGGCGGCACCTGAAGCGCCGGTGCGCAAGGCCCGAGCAAGCAGCCCGGCGCATCGGCATCCGGTGGATATCGAGGGAGTCGGAGCACTGCCGATCACTCTGGCCAGCTGCTGCGCGCCGCTGCGACCCCAGCCCATCGTCGGCTACATCACCGTCGGCCGCGGCGTCACCATCCACCGGGCGGAGTGCCGTAACTTCGGACGCATGCGTGCCGAGAAGCCCGAACGCATGCTGCAGGTGGAGTGGTCCAGTGCGGAACACTCCTTGCTGGAAGTCGAGCTGGTGGTATTCGCCTACGACCGGCGCGGCCTGGTGCGCGACATCACCGACGTGGTCGCGCAGGAGCACCTGAGCATCGAGGGCATGAATACCCTCACCGATGATGACCGCATCGCCCGGGTGGCCTTCCGCTTAGGGGTCGGCAACCTCGACCAACTCGCAAAACTCATCAAGCGCCTGTACGGCGTGCCGAATGTCTCCGAGGTTCGCCGCACGGCCTGATGGTGCACTGCGGTATCATTCCCTAGGTGAAGACCCTCCTGGCCGACATCGACAGCGCCATGCTGCAGCACTGCGTGACCCGCATCCGCGGGCGCCAGCACCTGGCCGTGGTCACCAGCAAGGCACAGGCGCTCATGGAGCTGTTCCGGCACGGGGCGGCCTTTGATGTCGTCGTGGCCTGCGACCGCCTGGAGGATGGGTCGGGACTGGCGCTGCTGGATGAGGTGCATGCGCGCTGGCCGCACCTGACCCGGGTGTTCTGCATCGATCCGCATCGGCTGGTGATGGTGCGCAGTCGCCTCAGTGCCTTTCGCCTGCGCCATACCTTGAGCTATCCGCTGGTTCCGGCCAAGCTCGAACTGCTGCTGCTGCAGCTGCGGACCCACAAGGCCCAGGCTGCCCGCTCGCGCCCGGTATCGCGCTAGCCGCGCCGCTTCAATCCTGTTGCCAGGGCAGTCGCTGCAGATCGACATTGCCCCCGGTGAGAATGATGCCCACGCGCTGGCCGGCCACCGACAGCGAGCCGTTGAGCAGCGCCGCGAGGGGCACGGCCGAGGAGGCCTCGACGATGATCTTCAGCTCCTCCCAGATAAGGCGCATCGCGGCCACGATTTGCGCCTCGCTCGCGCTGCCGACGCCCTGCACTTGTGTGCGAATGACCTCGAAGGTGCTCGGCGCGATGGTCGCGAGCAGCCCATCGGCCATTGAGCTCGGCTGGGCCACCGGTGTGATGACGCCCGCGCGACGCGAACGCTCGGCATCATCCGCCCCCGCAGGCTCGGCGCCAAGAACCGCGATCCGCTGATTCATGCCATGCGCGGCAACCGCAACCCCGCTGATCAACCCGCCGCCGCCGATCGGACACACGATCGCGGTGAGCTCCCGCGCCTGCTCGAGCAGTTCCAGCGCCACCGTGCCCTGGCCGGCCATGACGTCGGTGTTGTCGAAGGGATGGATCAAAGTGGCGCCGGTGGCCGCCATCACCTCTTCTGCCGCAGCCTGCCGTGCCGCCTGCGTGGGTTCGCACAGCTGCAGTGTTGCGCCGAAGCGCAGCATGTTCTGCTGCTTGCTGGCCGGAGTCGTGCGCGGTGCCACCACATAAGCTGCAATGCCCCTGGTGCGAGCCGCCAGTGCCAGGGCGGCGCCGTGATTGCCGGATGAATGCGTGACCACGCCGCGAGCGGCCTGTTCCGGCGGCAGATTCAGCACCGCGTTGAAGGCCCCGCGCGCCTTGAAGGCGCCGGTGACCTGCAGGTTCTCGCACTTGAAGTACAGCTGGGCGCGCAGCGCCTCATCCAGAAAGTCGCTGCGCAACACCGGTGTGCGACGCACACTGCCGGTGATGCGCGCCCGGGCGGCTTTGATGGCTTCAAATCCGGGCGCCGCGACCATGGCTGCCTGTGCCTTTAGCGATTGAGGTTGTCGATCGAGCGCTTGTCGGCGGCCAGTGCGGCTTCGTGCAGCGCCTCCGACAGGGTCGGATGAGCGTGGATCGTGCGCTGCAGGTCCTCGGCGCTGGCCGAGTATTCCATCGCCAGCACGGCCTCGGCAATCAGCTCCCCGGCCATCGGTCCGATGATATGCACGCCGAGGATCTCATCACTGCCCTTGTCGGCGATGAGTTTGGCAAATCCCGCCGTGCCTTCCATGGCCCGCGCACGCCCGCTCGCCATAAAGGGAAACACGCCGATCTTGTAAGGCCGACCACTCGCCTTGACCTGCTCTTCGGTCTCACCCACCCAGGCGATTTCCGGCGCGGTGTAGATCACCGACGGCACCACCCGATAGTTGACCTCGCCGTAGCGGCCGGCAATGAGGTCCGCAACCATCACGCCCTCTTCCTTGCCCTTGTGTGCCAGCATCGGCCCGCGCACGCAGTCGCCGATGGCCCACACGCCCTCCGCGCCCGTGCGGCAATGCTCATCGACGCTGATGAAGCCACGCGCATCCAGCTGCACGCCCGTGCCCTCGGCCAGCAATCCGGCGGTGAAGGGCCGGCGACCGACGGCGACGACCAGGGTGTCGACCTCGACCGATTGTTCGCCCTTGGCGTCGGTATAGCTGACCTTGACCACATCACCCTTGACCACGGCGCCGGTGACC
Source organism: Steroidobacteraceae bacterium (assembly GCA_036498905.1). Lineage (GTDB taxonomy): Bacteria > Pseudomonadota > Gammaproteobacteria > Steroidobacterales > Steroidobacteraceae > DAIDKA01. The sequence continues at coordinate 20,714 of DASYER010000088.1, forward strand.
TTCGCGCCGGTGCGGATATCCATGCCGAGGCGCTTGAAGTGCTTCGCAGCCTCTTTGGCCAACTGCTGATCGGCAATCGCGAGGAAGCTGTCCAAGGCCTCGAGCACCACGACTTCGCTGCCCAAACGGCGCCACACGCTCCCCAGTTCCAGGCCGATTACCCCCGCGCCGATCACGCCGAGCCGCTTGGGCACGGCCCCCAATTCCAGCGCTCCCCAGGAATCAATGATGCGTTTGCCGTCGAAGGGCGCGGATTTCAGTTCGATGGGCGAGGAGCCGGAGGCCAGCACCACCTGTTTGGCGCTGAGCGTGCGCACTTCGCCTGAATGCGACTTGAACTCGACCTGCTTGCCCGGCAGCAGGCGCCCATGGCCCTGCAGCGGGGTCACCCCGGCGCCCTTGAGCAGCGCCATGATGCCGTCGGTCATCTTCTTCACGATGCCGGACTTGCGCTTCTGCATGGTGCCCACGTCCATGCTCACGCCCGGCACCTGGATACCGTGCACCGCGAATTCCTCGCGCGCGCGGTGATACAGCTCGGTGGATTCGAGCAGAGCCTTGGAGGGAATACAGCCCGCATTCAGGCAGGTGCCGCCAAAGGCCGCGCTGCCATCGTGGTTCTTCCATTCATCGATACAGGCGACGGACAGGCCGTTCTGGCCCGCACGGATGGCCGCCGGATAGCCGGCCGGCCCGCCACCGATCACGATGACGTCAAACGCATCAGCCATGAAATCTCCTAACCTTACAGGCCGAGCAGCATGCGGCCCGGGTCCTCAAGGCCATCCTTGATGGCCACCAGGAACTGCACGGCATCCCGACCGTCGATGATGCGGTGATCGTAGGTGACAGCCAGATACATCATCGGGCGGATCTCGATCTTGCCATTCACCACCATCGGCCGATCCTGGATCTTGTGCATTCCTAAGATGGCGCTTTGCGGCGCATTTACAATGGGCGTCGACAGCAGCGAGCCGAATACCCCGCCATTGGTGATGGTGAAGGTACCGCCGGTGATGTCCTCGATGGCGATCTGGCCGGCGCGCGCGCGCGTCGCGTAGGCGGTGATCTCCTTCTCGATGTCCGCGAAGCTCTTCAGATCCGCATCGCGCAGGATCGGCACCATCAGGCCGCGATCCGTCGAGACCGCCACGCCGATGTCGTAGAACTCGTGATAGATGATGTCGCTGCCGTCCACCGAGGCGTTGAGCACCGGGAATTTCTTCAGCGCCTCGATCGTGGCCTTGACGAAGAAGGACATGAAGCCGAGCTTCACGCCCTGCGCCTTTTCGAACTTGTCCTTGTAGCGGGCGCGCAGATCCTGCACGGCGCCCAAGTCCACTTCGTTGAATGAGGTGAGCAGGGCCTGCGTGGACTGAGCCTCGACCAGGCGCTGCGCGACCCGTTGCCGCAGCCGGCTCATGGCCACGCGCTGCTCGGCGCGGCCGACGCGCGGACCGGCCGGAACGGGTAAGGGCTTGGCGGCAGCAGCGGCCGGCGCGGGCTTCTTTTCCAGAAAGCCTGCGACATCCGATTTGGTCAAACGGCCGTCACGACCGGTCCCTGACACCGCGGCCGGATCGATCTTGTTCTCCTCCACCATGCGACGCACGCTGGGGCTGAGCTTCGCGGACTCTGCCGGCACGGCCGACTTGGCGGTGGGCGCAGCAGCGGCGGCTTTCGCGGCGGTCGCGGCCCCGGCAGCGGGCGCGGCGCCGGTGGTGATCTGGGCCAGCACCTGGCCTTCGGTGACGGTGGCGCCGACCTCGAACTTGTGTTCGCCCATCACCCCATCGGCGGGCGCGGGCACCTCCAGTACGACCTTGTCGGTCTCCAGGTCCGCAAGATTCTCATCGCGCTTGAACGCCTCGCCGGCTTGCTTGTGCCACGCCACCAGCGTCGCATCGGCGATGGACTCCGGCAGGGCCGGCACACGGATCTCAATGCTCATCAATTCCTCACTTGCGGTCGTTGGAACTCTTGCGGGTGCTGCCGAGGGTCGCGACCGGTGCGGCATGCAGGGCGGCCTCGATCAGCCGATTCTGTTCGGTCTCATGGATCTTCGCCAGACCCGTCGCCGGGGCCGACGCCGGGGCACGGCCCGCGTACAGAACTTCCCTATGGCTCAACGCATCGAGACGGTGGCGGATCTGGTACCAGGCGCCCTGGTTCTGCGGTTCCTCCTGACACCACACCACATCACGCACATTCGGGTAGCGTTTGACCGCGGCCTCGTATCCTTCGTTCGGGAAGGGATACAGCTGCTCGATGCGCAGCAAGGCCACATCGCGGATATTTTCCTTGCGCCGCGCTTTCAGAAGATCCCAGTACACCTTGCCGCTGCAGAAGACCAGGCGGCGCACCTGCGCCGCGGGCAGATCATCCATCTCATCGATCACCGTCGCGAACGAACCCTTGATCAGATCGGCATGGGAGGAGACCGACAGCTCATTGCGCAGCATGCTCTTGGGCGTCATCACGATGAGCGGCTTGCGGAACGCACGCAGCATCTGTCGGCGCAGCATGTGGAACATCTGGGCAGGTGTGGAGGGCACGCAGACCTGCATGTTGTTCTCGGCGCACAGCTGCAGGAAGCGCTCCAGGCGTGCCGAGGAATGTTCGGGGCCGGCGCCCTCGTAACCATGGGGCAGGAACAGCACCAGCCCGCACAGGCGGCCCCATTTGGACTCTCCGGAGCTGATGAACTGGTCGATGATGATCTGCGCACCGTTGCAGAAGTCACCGTACTGGGCTTCCCAGATGTCCAGCGCATTCGGCTCGGTGGTCGAGTAGCCGTACTCGAAGCCGAGCACCGCTTCCTCGGAGAGCACCGAGTCGTAGACATCGAAACGCGGCTGATGCGGCTGCATATGCTGCAGCGGGATATAACACGCGTCCGTGTTCTGCTCATGCAGTACGGCGTGCCGGTGGAAGAAGGTGCCGCGACCGACATCCTGGCCGACCAGGCGTACGCTGAAGCCGTCTTCGAGCAAGGCGGCATACGCAAGATTCTCGGCGCAGCCCCAGTCCATCGGCAACTCGCCGGCGATCATTTTCTGGCGATTCGTGATCACCTGCGCGACGCGCGGATGCAGCACGAAGCCTTCCGGTCGCTCGACCAGGCGCGCACCCAGCGCGGCGAGTCGCTCCGCAGTGATATTGGTCTGCGCGCGCTCCTGCATGTCCACGTGCGCATACTTGGTCCAATCCACCGTGTACTGGTTGCCGATGAGGCCCAGCGAGGCGCGCGCCTGCGGACGGCCCTCATCGAGCCCATTGCGATACTGTTCGACCATCTGGGTCGCATCGGCGGCCGGCACGCTGGCGGCATCGGCCAGCTGCTGAGCGTAGAGCTGTCGGGTGGTCGGGTGCTGGCGGATGACCTTGTACATGCCCGGCTGAGTCGCAGCCGGTTCGTCGGCCTCGTTGTGGCCCAGGCGCCGATAGCACACCAGGTCAATGACCACATCCTTCTTGAACTTCGCGCGGTACTGCAGCGCGAGGCGGCCGACGAACACGACGGCCTCCGGATCATCCCCGTTGACGTGGAAGATCGGGGCCTCGAGCATTTTCGCGACATCCGAGCAGTACATCGTGGAGCGCGCATCGCGCGGATCGGAGATCGTGAATCCGACCTGGTTATTGATGATGATGTGCAGGGTGCCACCGGTGTAGAAGGCCCGGGTCTGTGACAGCTGCAAAGTCTCCGTGACGACGCCTTGACCGGCGAAGGCGGCATCACCATGAATCTGCACCGGGAGCACTTTCGCCCCGGAGGTATCGCCGCGGCGTTCCTGCCGGGCCCGCACCGAACCTTCGACCACGGGGTTGACGACTTCCAGGTGCGAGGGATTGAAGGCCAGGGCAACGTGAATGTTGCCGGCCGGCGTCTTCAGGTCCGAGGAGAAGCCCTTGTGATACTTGACGTCACCGGACCCCTGCAGGTGGTCCACGTCGTACTTGCCCTCGAATTCCGAGAAGATATCCGCGGGCGCCTTGCCCAGCACATTCACCAGCACGTTGAGACGGCCGCGATGGGCCATGCCGATGACCATCTCCTCCACGCCGCCGACCCCGGATTGCTGAATGACATCATCCAGCAGTGGAATCAGTGACTCGCCGCCTTCGAGCGAGAAGCGCCGCTGACCCACGTACTTGGTATGCAGGTAGCGCTCCAGACCCTCGGCACAGGTGAGCTGCCACAGGATATTGCGCCGCTCCTCCACGCTGTACGCGCGGCCGATCTGCCCGGCCTGGAACTGGTCCTGCAGCCACAGCCGTTCATTGGAATCCGAAACATGGGCGAATTCGGCGCCGATGGTGCCCCCGTAGATGGCTTCCAGGGAGGCCAGTAGCGCGCGCAGCTTCATGCGCTTGGGGATCGCGCCATGGCGCGTCGCCGTGAAGAACTCGGACTCCAGATCCGCCTCGCCCAGACCGAAGTAGGACAGTTCCAGCACGCTCGGTCGTTCGCGCTTCAGCAGGCCGAGCGGGTCCAGCTTCGCAACCAGATGACCGCGGTTCGACCAGATCTGGATCAGACGCGAGACCGCGGCCTGCTTTGCGCCATTGGAGCCGTCGCTTGCGGGCGCGGCCGCCTGCACCGGGGCTTGCGTGGCACGCGCGGCAATGCCGGCGATGACAGCACCGTGCGCGCGCTCGGATGCCGGGCGCGGCCCGAGCGCATCAAAGTAGGTGCGCCATTGCAGCGGCACTGAAGCCGGATCGCTGAGGTATTGCTCGTAAAGACCTTCGAGATAATCGGCGTTGCCGCCATACAGAGGTGTGGATTCAAGCATTCGGGGGGTGCTCAGTTAGGTCCGGCGCAGGGGGCGCGCACCCGGTGTGGGGGCACCCCTGTCACTACTGGTGATGGCGGTCCCGCGACGAGGCAGGCTGCTGTTCACTCCAGACCCTGGTTGGAAGGCAAGCGGCAAAGGATAAGTTTAACGTAACCTGCCGCGCTATGAAACGCGTCACACAGGCTGGCCCAAGCTTGCGTTAAAAATATTCCGGTGCGAAATGCCGCAGCAGGATGAGTTCATAGCCGACCAGGCACACGTATCCCACCAGCACGGCATACAGCAGTGCACTGACGGGCAGTCGGCCGAAGGCTCGTACCCGAGCCAGCAGAATCAGCACCACCACTCCGGCTGCGGTCAGGCCGAACTTGAAGCCGACGAGGCTGCGTCCGTCGCCACGGACGATGGCGGCCATCATGGGATTGGCCTCGTACGCACCGTGGCCGAGCAATGCCAGGGTGATCAGCGCGTCGCCGACACATAGAAGGAGGATGAGCAGTGCGGCCGCGAGCCACTGCGGGGCGTACCAGTCGGTGGCGGCGATGCTGGCATCGACCACCCGCCGCGGGCCGTGCCGGCGCCGCTTGAAATGACCACTGGCCAGGGACAATAGGGTTCGGGAGCGACGCTCCCGCCTGAGGCGACGTTCACAGGGCTTGGTTTGCACCCGGCGATTGTAGCCATTGAAGAGACTTGCCTAGGACCGATCTTGGCGCTTGGCCAGCAGATGGTCGCACGTTTCCAGATTATGTCGACTAGATCCGCTACGCTGCCGCGACAGCAGCGTCTTCCACCTCGGGCTCGGGGTTGGTCGGGTCGTCCAAGGCCGCATCCCCGGTGGCTGCGATAGGCTCTGCCTCGGCAGGCGTGGCGCCCACTTCCACCTGCGATGCCTCCGGCACCTCGCCATGCAGCCGCAGGACTTCGGTGACGTTATTGATGGTGAGTTGAAAGCCGCCCGGTACGACTTCAATGCTCTTGGTTCCCTGCCGCGGCAGCGGAACGCGGGCCCGAAAACAGTAGTGGATGGCGGCTGCGGCCACCGCAGGCAGCGTGTAGTGTTTTTGGATCGCGGCGGCAGATCCACCGGACCCTTGCATGACCACCAGCGTCAGCCCCGGGGCACTGCCGGTCTCCACGCGCACTTCGGTCAGTTTGCCATTGGCGAGGCTGCCGCCATGGGATCGATCCAACTCCAGCACGGCATCGACCACTGTCTCAATTGAAAACAGCAGTTTGCGGACTTCCTGGATGCGCACTTTAGCCATGGCTAAGCCGAGGATGCCTCCTGCCACGGCCGCTGACCGCGAACCAAGGCACAGTTATGGCATTTCCTGATCCCGCCAGTTATGTCGCGTACGCAGCTGCAGCTCCATGCGCTGGTAATCGATCACCAGATTGTCCAGCAGGCCTAAGGTATCGATCCCGATCAGCATGGCCGGCTCATCGGTCATGTGCCAGCGTTCGAAAATGTGCAAGTCGCTCACGGTAATGTACGGGGCCTGGATGGTAATGGGCCCGAGGACCAGGGGCGGCACGTAGGTGTCCTGGCCGCGCTGAACATCGTCCGTCGCCCCGGTGATGGTGCTGTACATGGTCTTGCGGCTGCTGTGCCAGCCCCGCAGAGCCGCCAGCAACGCCGGGTTGGCGACGGTGGCCTGGCCCCCGGTATCGATGACCGCATTGATGCGGATGTTGCCCATGTAGGCCGTCGCCATCAGCAGGCCGTTCGCCGAGCGCTTCAGGGGCACCGTCACATAGCCCCAGGCAGCACGCGCGCCATGCGAGTGTGTGATGGAGATTTTGTTGTTCATGAAATCGATGTCGATGCGCTTACCGGTGAGGCTCTCCATGCCCAACACCCCATCCGCCCCACCCAATGCGTCCGGCACGATCGGCAGCCATTTGGACTGCTCCTCCATATCGCCGACGACAAAGGTTTTGACGGTGATGAAGGGCACGGTGGCCGAACCCGTTACACCATGCAGAGTCATCGCGCCGCTTGAGGTCAGGCCAAGATCAGAGGCGACCTCGGAGATTACGGCGGAGTGGCTGGCGCCCGTATCCAGCACCAGGCGGAAAGGGCCCTTGCCGTTCAGATAGACCGGCGCCCAGATGCGGCCCAATCGGTCGCGCAGAGTGGGCGCGACGTAGCGCGCCTCGCGCGCGATCACCTTCACTTCCTGGATCTGCTCATCATCGGGCGCCGCAGCCGCGGGCGCGGATGAGACCGCAGCGGCGGCGGCCGGCGCCGCCGGTAAGGTCGCCGGCAAAGTCGCCGGCAACGGCTCTGCCGCAGTCGCTCCCGATAGCGCAAAGACAGCAGTCACCAGCGCCACCCGCGCCAAGCCCCCTCTTCGCCCGACCGGCATGCCAGACTCCTTCAGCTGCAAGGCTGGTGCACTATTTCCCCAATACGCGCCGAATGTCCACCGATTCCGTCTCCGGATCGAACAGGATCTGCGCCTCACCGCGCTGCAGTTGTCTTACGACCTGCCCGACCTTCGTGGCCAGCGGCACTTCCTCGACCCCATAGTCTGTACCCTCGCGCAGCACAAAAGATTCAATCAGGGCCTGCAAAGTGTCCGGCGCCAGCTCCGTCATCGGGATGTCCACCAATTCACTCATGGCCGCGGTACCCGCACCGGCACGGCAGTCCCCGCGCTGACCCAGCCAGTACGGCCATCGGCCGTGCGCACGAAACTGAATCCGCCGTACTGCTCCTGCAGCCACACCACCTCGCCCTGCCGCAAGGATCCGCTGGTGGCGGCGGATTGCGCGGGAGCCAGATGCATGACGGCCGGCGCCCCCACCACCACCGCGCGCTGCAGATCCGGCCACTCCAGCACGGCCGCATCCGCACTCACGCACAAAGTGACTGCCGCCAGCAGGATCAGCGGCCGGCCGATCCGGCGTGGCATACCGTTCAGGCACACGAGGACCAGGGCAGCACACAGCACCCACACGGCCCCCAGCGCGGCCCAGGCATAGGTGTCGAAGCTGAAGTAGCGTGCCGCCGTCAACCACGGTCCCGCCACCTGGGGCGCAAGCCCGGCGCGCTGCTGCGCCGCGGCCAGATTGGCTGCGATCGGCGCATTGTGCGGGGAGAGCGCCAACGCCCGTTCGTATTCGAGTATCGCGCGCGCCGGATTGCCCATGCGCAGCCACGCATTGCCGAGATTGAACAGCACCGGCGCCGAGAATCCCTCCTTATCCAGGATCTGTTCGTAATTGCGAACCGCCGTGCCGTAGTCCCCGCCAGCCGCCGCGTGCGCCGCGGCGACGGAGGATGGCTGATCAGCCCACGCCGTCGCGGCAACCATTACCAGCAGCACCAGCGGGCCCGCTATTTTCATGGCACCGCCTCCAGGCGATCCATCTGTTCGAGCACCCGTCGTTGCCACTCCTGCAGGGACTGCGCACCCAGACTCTCGCCGGCGTAGGCGGCCTTCTCGGCCATGGCAAAGATGGCGCGCAACTGCGCACCCTCCTGTTGCGGCAGCCGTTCGGCCACCAGCCTCTGGTTCACCGAATCGGCCGGCACCTGCCACAGGTCCGCGAGGCGCTCCTGCAGCGCATGACGGGCGGCGGTGAAGAAGGCCGGCGCGTCCCCGCGGTGCAAGGCGGCAGCCATGGATTCGAGATTGATTTTCACAGCAGCCAAACGCGCGGCATGCAGCATCAGAGCCGGATCGACGGAACGGCGCTGCTGACGCCGGACCATCGTGACGGCCGCCAGCATCAGCAGCACGGGCGCCACGCCCGCGCCGATGAACCAGCGCCGCGACACCAACGGCACCAGCGTCGTGCCATGGCCCGGGGTTACCGCAACATCCGGCGCGAGGGTATCGCCGGCGACATTTTCGGCTCCGGCCGGCGTGTTGGCGGCCTGAAGGGTCGCGGCCGCCGCTCCGGTTGCCGTGCTCGGCGTGACGGTGACACTGATGGGCTGGGTCGCGCGCGTGACGTAGCGGCCGGCCTCCGGATCGAAATAGCTGAACGACAGACTCGGCAAGGTCAGCTGCCCGGCCTGACGCGGAACCACCGGCTGGGTGAAGGTCTTGAAGCCCTGGCGTCCCGTGTCATCGTCCGCGGTCACCTTCGACTCGACATGGTAGGCGCGCCACTGCGGTGAATCGTGCAGGCCGTCGGCATTGATGCGCGATAGATTGCCCTGACCCGTGACGACGAATTTGAAGGTCAGCGGATCCCCGACCGGGCCCGACGCGGGTGTGAGTTCGCTTGAGACCTGGAACTGGCCGACCGCGCCGGAGAAGTCCGCGGGCTGATCCGTCGCCGGCAGCGGCAGCACCGTCACCGCCAGCGGGTCCGACTTCGCAGTCACGTTCTTCTCGATGACCCGACCGAAAAGGCTGGCGAAGGCCGAGTCATCCATGAACGCACCGGCGGAGCTCGTACCAAACAGTGACTGCAGTCGTGCCGCCATGTCCGAGTCCGGGCCGCGCAGCCGCACGCTCACCGTGGCCGGCAGTTCAAAGCTCAGCGGATAATTGCCGCTCTTCAGGGTGCCGAGCACCGCGCTCCAGGTCCATACCAGGTAGCGCATGTCGCCCAGCGTCTCTTCACTGCGCACCGGCAGCTTGTCCAGCCCGTTCACCGTAAAGGCGTCGCCGACCACGGTCAGTGGCCCGGCATTGCGCGCGCCGACCCCTTCATGCAGGTAGGCTTTGACCTGGATGGGCACCAGCTCCCCCGCATACACGCGGGTTTTGGGCAGCACCACCTTGATCATCGGTATCGCAGCTTTCAAGGCAGCGGCCGCGTTGGCCGCAGTGGAACCGTCCGAGTCGGAATCCTCACCCCTGGCATTGGACCTTCCGCGTCGGCCGCTTCCCGGTGCGCCCACATGCACCGTCAGCGGCGCGGAGCGGTAATTCCCGATCTGAATCGGCGCGATGGTGTAGGTGCCCACCTGATCCGCCGTCACCCGATAGGTGCGGGAGAAGATGGCCGTCACCGCGCCATTGACCTGCTGGATGGAACTGGATTGGCCTTGCGGGTTGATGACCAAGCCCGGCACGTGGGGGATGATCGGTGCCGCATCCTCGTCCCCGCTGACGGTGATGGTCAGCTCTGAGGCCTCATCCACACCAAAGCTCGGCGGGTCAAGGGTGACCGAATACCGCGACGCCGCGCCCGCCGGAGCTGCGAACAGGGCCAACAGGGCGAAGACCATCGCCAGCTGCGCTAACCGCCAATCTCGCATCGTTGCTCGCATCTACCAGTCCCGAATCGGTGCCGTGCGGCTGTCCGGCTTGCCGTTGCGCACTCCCGCCGCCAGGTGCCGCTCCTCGCCCTTTACTGAATCCAGCAGCTGTTCCGCCTCCAGGCGTGATAGCTGATCCGGCTTACCGATGTCCTGAGCAGCCGCGGCATCTCCCTGCTGTGCGCCCTGTCCGGGTTTCTGACCGGATTGTGCCTTGGTCGGTCCGGACGGCTGCGGCCCTTGCTGGTTCTGCGCGGTCTGCTGGTTCTGCTGGCCTTGTTGACCCTGCTGATTTTGCTGACTCTGCTGTCCCTGGCCCTGCTGATTCTGCTGATTCTGCTGACCTTGCTGGTTTTGCTGCTGATTCTGCTGGCCACCCTGCTTCTGCTGCTGGTTCTGCTGACCGTCCTGGTTCTTCTGACTCTGACTCTGATTCTGCTTCTGCTGTTGCTGCTTACGCAATTCATCCAGCCGCGTCTTCACCACGTTACGGTTGAACTTGGCGTCCGCATCGGCGGGATTCAGCTGCAGGGCCGTCTCGTAGGCGCCGAGGGATTGTTGCCAGGTCGATATTGTCGACTGTGGATCGCTCTGGAGTGCCTTCTCTCCCTGCCGGAACAATGTATTGCCGAGGTTGTAATAGGCGCTTTGCTGAAGGGGGATTTCCCGAGTCTTCAGCGCATTGTTGAACGCGCCGGCAGCCGCGGGGAAATCCCCGGCCTTGTAGGCTGCCGCACCCAGATTGAACTGCAGGCGAGAGCGGTTCGGATCGCTCTTCAGGCTCTGCGCGTACTCACGCTGCGCCTTGGCGTACTGCCCCTTCTGATATTCGCTCTGCGCCGTGAGCGGGGAGGCCCAGGCGCGCGGCGCGGCCATCGTGAGCGCGCCGACGAGCAGCACACCGATCAGCGAGGCCGTCGCGGGCGCGGCCACGGGCACGCGCCGGCGCACGCTCACGCCGAGCAGCCATCCCAGACTTAACAGCGCGATGGCCGCTCCCAGCGGCCACTGGAAAAGCTCGGCGTACACCGCCACCTCCCGATCGGCATGCTGACGCTGAGCAAGACCCTTGAGCTTGTTCTGGTACAACCGCACGACACCCTGCCCCTGCGGCCCCAGCGGCACATACATACCACCGGTCGCGGCGGCGATCTGCTGCAGCATGTCCGAGTCCAGATGGGATTTGACGAACTTGCCGTCAACATCTTTGACAAACTCGGTGCCCCCCGAGGAATCCGGTATCGGAATCAATTCGCCCGCAGCAGTGCCGACTCCGACGGTGAAGATGACGGTGCCCTTCTTCGCTGCAGCCTGGGCTGCGAGCAAGGCATCGCCGGCCAGATCCTCCCCGTCCGTGATGAGCACCATGACCTTCTGCGTGTCGCCGCGCAGCGCCAGCGTCGACTCGCTCAGGCGGATGGCTGCGGCGATATCCGTGCCACCCAATGCAATCGTATGGGTGTCCAGCGCGTCCAAAGACTCCTTGAAGGCATCGTAGTCGGTGGTCACCGGCGCCTGCAGGAACGCCTCGCCCGCAAATGCCACGAGCCCCACGCCGTCGCCGTTCAACTGGTCCAGCAAATCCTCCACCGCCAGCCGCGCGCGCGTCAGCCGGTCCGGTTTCACATCCGGCGTCAGCATGGAGCGGGAGGTATCGATGGCAAACAGGATGTCCAGGCCGCGCTGCTCGCTCTCCTGCATCCGCATCGCGCCGAGCGGCCGTGCCAGGGCCACGCAGGCAGCGAGCACGGCCAGGCACAGCAGCGAGCGCTTGGCCCACAGCAGCGGCCGCGACACGCCGAAATGCGCCGCATCCGTGGCGCGTGGCAGGGAAAAGGCCACGACGCGACGGCGCTGCAGCCGATCGAGGCGCCAATAGAGCAGCAGCAGTACCGGCACGGCAGCCAGCCCGGCCGCTATCCAAAGCGGTTGCGCGAAATGAGTCACGACGTTCATGCCGGAATTCGCCTGCGCAGGGCAAACTGCGCCAGCAGGCTCAAACCCAACACGATGATGGCCGCCAGGGCCGGCCAGTCGAAAAGCTCCCGCCAGCGTTCATAGCTGTGGACCGTGAAGGAGGTCTTTTCCAGCTTGTCAATTTCCGAATAGATCCGAGTCAGTGAATCCGTATCCGTCGCCCGATAAAATCTGGCGTTGGTCGTGGTCGAAATCTTGCCCAGCGTCGCCTCATCGACGTCGACCTTCTCCATCACGATGCGCCGGCGGCCGAAGGCATCCGTCACGGGGAAAGGCGCCTCGCCGCGCACGCCGATGCCGATGGTGTAGACCTTTACGCCCAACGCGCGCGCCGCCTCGGCGGCCGTGATCGGGGGGATCTGACCGGCATTGTTCTGACCGTCCGTCATCAGGATCACGATCTTCGACTTCGCGGTCTGATTGCGCAGGCGATTCAGACCCGAGGCCAGCGCGGAGCCGATGGCCGTACCATCCTCGATGTCACCGATGGTCACGCGCTCCAAGTTGTCGAGCAGCCAGGCATGGTCCAGGGTCACCGGACTGATCAGATAGGGTCTTCCGGCAAAGATTGTCAGGCCGATACGATCATTGGGTCGGGCCATGATGAACTTGCGCACCACCGACTTCACGACATCGAGGCGACTGGCCGGCAGATTGTCCAGCTTGAAGTCCAGTGACTGCATCGATCCGGACACATCCAGCAGCAGCATGATATCCACGCCGCTCGCGTGTACGGTCGCATTGCTGGCACCCTCCTGAGGACGGGCAATGGCGACGATCAGCAGCGCCACGCCGAGCAAGGGCAAGCCTGCCAGGATCGAACCGACACGACTGCGCGTGTTCCGGGCCAGCTCACGCACCAGCGCCAGGCTCGGATATTCGATGGCCGGTAGCGGACCGCGCCGCCCTCGCCACAGCAGCAGCAGCGGCAGCATGGCCAGCAGCCACAACAGTTCAGGATTGGCGAATCGGTACATTGCCGCTGGACTCCACAAACTGTCGCGCGCTGCTCAGCAGGCCGCGCATCTCCTCGCCGTTCAAGGACCAGCGGGCAAACTTGGCCAGATCGCAGAACTTGAGGAATTCACTCAAGGATTGTTCGTGCGCCTGCAGCGCCGATCCGACCTGTGCCAGGCAGTCACGCAGAAATTCGGTGGTGGTGCGCTGGGTCGCGTGCACCGCGAAGCGCTCCTCGACATAGCCACGCACGATGTCCGAAACGGCCACCGAAAAGCCGCGCACATCACCGTCCTCCATGAGCGGCCGGGTGGCATCGAGCTTCAGCAGCGTGCGTTCCACGAGCGTCAGCTGTGGGCGCCGCGCCCGCAGCCAGCGCCAGCCGAACCACACCAGCAGCAGCGCAAGCACCGCGGCGGTGCCGATCAGCACCGGCACCCGCCAATCCTGGGGTATCAGGAACGGCGCATGGATGTCATGGATGTCGGGGGCGGAGGAATTCACGGGTGCCGTGCCTCCCGCCGACGGAAGAAACTGATCAGTGAACCCAGATACGGCTGGTCGGTCGTCAGCATCAGGCTGTCGATGGCCTCGGCATTGAGCATGCGCAGCAGCGCCTCGCGGCTCTTGTGCGCCAGGGTCGCAAACAGCTCACGCGTTCGGCGATTGCCCGTGTCGACCTGCATGACCTCACCGGATTCGGCATCCTGCAGGACGACCACGCCCAGATCCGGGAGGGACACCTCCCGCGGGTCACGGATATTCACCGCGATCAGATCATGCCGGCGGGCCGACTGGCTCAGGGCGCGGCGCAGCGGTGAACGCGTATCGGTCCCCACACCGGTGGTCTGGAAATCGGAAATCAGGAACACGACCGAGCGTCGGGCCGACATCCGGTTCGCGAACTCCAGCGCGTGGACCAGATTGGTGCCGCGCCGGGTCGGCCGGAAGAACAGGATTTCACGCACCACCCGCAGGACGTGACGGCGGCCCTTTTTCGGCGGGATGTACAATTCGATCTGGTCGGTAAAGAGCACCAGCCCGACCTTGTCGTTGTTGCGCGTGGCCGAGAGCGCCAGCACGCAGGCCAGTTCCGCGGCGACATCGCGCTTGCTTTGCGCACCTGAGCCGAAATGACCCGATGCGCTCACATCGACCAGCAGCAGCAGCGTCAGCTCGCGCTCTTCAGCAAATTTCTTGATGAACGGACGACCCGCGCGCGCCGTGACGTTCCAGTCGATGGTGCGCACCTCATCACCCGGCACATATTCGCGGACCTCATCGAAGTCCATGCCCCGACCCTTGAACACCGAGTGGTAGTGTCCCGCGAGTGAGTCGGCGACGATGCGGTTGGTGCGGATTTCGATCTGCCGCACCTTGCGCAGTATGTCCCGTGTAATGGCCTCGTTCATGAGCGCAGCGGCCTAGGGTACCGGCAGACTCTCCAGAATCCGCGAGACGATCTGGTCGGAGGTGATGTCCTCGGCCTCGGCCTCGTAGCTGACCACGACCCGATGCCGCAGGACCTCCAGCGCCACATCCTTGACATCCTGTGGGGTGACATAGCCCCGACCGTGCAGGAAGGCATTGGCACGGGCCCCCAGGCCCAGACAGATGGTCGCGCGCGGAGAGGCTCCGCTTTGAATATAACCGGCCAGTTCCTTGGCCAGGCCGCGCGGGTCACGGGTGGCCAGCACCAGATCGACGATGTAGTCGCGCACCTTGTCATCTATATAGATGTGGTTGACGACATGGCGGGCGGCCATGATGTCAGCGCCGCCGACGACCGGATCCACCACCGTCACCGGAGCGGTCGTCCCCATTGTATCCAGGATCGAGCGCTCCTGGGAGCGGGTCGGATAGTTGAGAATGACTTTCAGCATGAAGCGGTCGACCTGCGCCTCGGGCAACGGGTAGGTCCCTTCCTGTTCGATCGGATTCTGGGTGGCCATCACCATGAACGGCTCCGGCAGCGCATGCGTCGCACTGCCCAGGGTCACCTGCCGCTCCTGCATGGCCTCGAGCAGCGCACTCTGTACCTTGGCCGGCGCACGGTTGATTTCATCCGCCAATATCAGATTCGCGAACACTGGACCGTGTTTGGTCTGGAAGGAACCATCGCGGGGGTTGTAGATCATGGTCCCCACGACATCCGCCGGCAGCATGTCGGGCGTGAACTGAATGCGCTGAAAACTCACCGCGAGCGCCTGCGCCAGAGTCTTCAATGCCAAAGTCTTGCCCAGACCCGGCACACCCTCGAGCAGGATATGGCCGTTGGTCAGCAGGCCGATCATCAGCCGGTCAACCAGATGCTGCTGTCCGACGATGACCCTTGAGAACTGCTGCCGCAGCGGCGCCACCCACATGGAGGCGCTGACGACCGCCTCCTGGACTGCGCGGATTTCCGCGTTGGGCGTGCCGGCGTTTCTTGAAACCGAAATATTCATACAGGATCGTACTCTATCGTGTCAGTTGATGATGTGCGGCCATGGGCCTACGACCACCGAAACTCCCAAAAGTGCCCTTCAGGGCAGGCTCACCCACGCCGCGTCGCGCTGCGCCGAACGCACGCAGGCATCGATGAACTGCATGCCCGCCACGCCCTCTTCAATCGTCGCCACGCGGATGGCCGGTGCCGGCCGCCCGTCACGGACGGCGCTGATGGCATCGGCCACTTCGCTGTACAGCAGGCCAAATCCCTCCAGCGTGCCTTCGGGATGCCCGACCGGCAGATGCGTCACGCCCGACGCCCACGGCCCGACTCCAGCTCCACCGCGGCGCAGAATCTGCGCAGGCGCGCCCACGGCTGCGAAGCGCAGCTCCTCGGGATGTTCCTGCTCCCAGCACACGCTGGCCTGGTCGCCGTAGACCCGGATCCGTAGCGCATTGTCCTCACCCGCCGCGACCTGGCTTGCCCACAGCGAGCCTTTGGCGCCGCCGGCGAAGCGCAACATGACCTGCACATTGTCATCGAGCCTGCGCCCGGGCACGAACCGGGTGAGATCCGCTGCGACGCTTTGCGTGCGCAGACCCGTGACGTATTCAACCAGATGATACGCGTGGGTACCAATGTCGCCCAGGCAGCCCCCCGGTCCGGCAAGCGCCGGATCCGTTCGCCAGCGGGCCTGGGCTGAGCCGAGAGTCTCCAGTGCGCTCGACAGCCAGCCCTGCGCATATTCGACCTGGACCACACGCAGCGTGCCGAGCTTGCCGGAACGGACCATCTCGCGCGCCTGCGACACCATCGGATAGGTGCCATAGGTGTAGGTCACGAAAAAAAGTCTGCCCGTAGATTTGACCAGATCGCGCAGCGCCAACGCATCGCCGAGCGTCGTGGTCAGCGGCTTGTCACAGATGATGTGCATCCCTGCGGCCAGAAATACCTTGGCCACCGGATAATGAAGATGATTCGGCGTGACGATCACGACCGCTTCGATGCCATCGGGTCGGGAGCGCTCCGCCTGCGCCATCTGCTCGTAGCTGTCATAGATCCGATCCGATGCCAGGCCCAGTTGCGCGCCGCAGGCACGCCCACGATCAGCGTTGCTCGAGAAGGCACCCGCCACCAGCTCGTAGCGGCCTTCGAGTCGCATGGCCATGCGATGGATGGAACCGATGAAGGCCGCCGGTCCCCCGCCCACCATGCCGCAGCGAATGCGTTTGTCCATCATCTGTCCGGCCATTCTAGGTTACTGATGTAAGTGTGCGACATTATTGAGATTTTTAGCAAGTCAGCTGCGCTGGAAGCTGGCCACGGTCTCGACGTGGTCCGTGAAGGGCATCAGGTTGAAGGCAGTCAGTTCAGCCAGGCGCAGCCGCCCGCCGGACAGCAGTTCGGCCACATCTTTCATGAAGCTGGACAGGCCGCAGCTGATGTAGATCAGCTGCTCGGGTGGCTGAGCCGCCAGGTATTGGGTCAGCTGCGGATCCAATCCCTTGCGCGGCGGATCGACGATGATCACCTGCGAGCCATCCCCCGCGTGGCAGGAAGCTCCCGCCGTTCCGGGAATCACCTCGACCTTCGCGCGCATCGGCGCATCAAGCTGCTCCACGCCCTGCCGCAGTCCCTGAAGCGAGTGCGGGCTGACCTCATTCAGCCGCAGCGCACTGACGCGCTCCAGAAGCGACAGGCCGATGGCGCCCACGCCGGCATAGAACTCGGCAACTCGTGCGGCGGCCGGAATCCGCGCGCCGATATGAGCGACGATCAACTGCGCCACTTCCAGATTGCTCTGGCCGAAGGCTCCGGGCGGATAGTGCACGGCCGCCCCCCCGAACTCTTCGACGACACTGAGCGGACCACAGATGTGCGCAAAGCGCGGCCCCAGAATCACATTGTTGGGCTGGGAATTGAAGTTCAGCCACAGGCTGTGCAGACGCGCGCCCAGCCGCGCGCGTATCAACTCAAGACATTGGGCCAGCGGTTCGACGCTGTCCGTATTCGCTACCAGGACGAGTTGGGCACTCCCGGAGCGTCGCTCGATCACCACTTGCAGATACCGGGCGAGCCCCATGTGCGCCTGATCCGAATAGCAGGTCACTCGCGCCTCCACTAGCGCACCGCGCACGATGGCTGCGACTTCGTTGATCAAAGGATGGTGTACGCGGCAGTCCGGTATATGCACCACTCGATGGCTGTCGGCCGCAAACAGGCCGATTTTCGGCGAGCCGAGCCGGCCGCGGATGGCCAGGCGCGCGCGATGACGAAACCCGGTCAACGATCCGCCGATGACGGGCGTCGCTGCAAGCCCGTGCGCCTGTGTCAACTGCGCAAGCATTTCTTGGGCCGGGGCCGCAATGCCGGGCGCACCAAAGCGCGGACAGCCATCGCATGGCGGGCGATGCGGACAGGCGCTCACAGCCATGCGTGCAGGCCGAGGACCACGCGGGTGGCATTGGCTTCAATACCCGCAGCCACATTGCGCTCATAATTTACCCCGAGATACGGGCCGATCTTGCGGGTGATCTCATACCGCAGGCGCAACCCCGCCTCAAGACCCGTCAGGCCGCCACCGGACTGGACATTCAGCTCCACGGCGGGGGTTAGGATCAGGCGTTGCGTGAGCAGCAGGTCATAGGATGCCGTGCCCTTCGCCGCATAGTGACCGCTGTCGCTGGCATACACCGTGCCCGAGAGCTGCACAAAATACGGCGCCAGCCCGGCGATGCCCAGTGCGGCCCAGGATCGATGTTGCGTGCTGTCCGTATCGGTGCGAATGCCCGCCCGTACATCAAAGAAGGCGCTGACCGGATGAACGTACAACAGCTCGTGCTGTGCGTCGGTCACGGCGCCGTTTGCCGTTTCGCCCTCGGTCAACAGGTACACGCGGTTCTCATCGCTCCCCACCCACGCCTGGGCGTCCCACCAGAATGCATTGGACGATCCCAGCCGCGCCTCGAACTGATCCATCAGCAGGTGCGCAAAAACGCGGCTGTCGTCCATGGGCATGCCGAATGGCGCCGCAGACTGCGCACAGGCCGCGCCCGATGCGGTAAGTCCCAGCACACACGCCGCTCCGGCGATCCGACCCTTCAAGCGACCACCACGGTGCGGAACATGCCGGCTTCCATGTGAAAGAGCAGATGACAATGAAACGCCCAATGGCCCGGCGTATCGGCGTGCACCAGAAAGCTCACCCGTGAGGCGGGCTTGACGTTGATCGTATGCTTGAGCGGCAAGCGATCCTGCCCGTTCTCCAGCGCGAAGAAGAAGCCGTGCAGGTGGATGGGGTGCTCCATCATCGTGTCATTGATGAGAACGAATCGCACCCTCTCGCCCAGTCTGACGGCTATCGGCTGTGCCTGAGAGAACTTCTCGCCATCGAAGCCCCACACATAGCGTTCCATGTTGCCGGTCAGATGCAGGGTGATATCGCGCGTGGGGAGGATTTGCTCTACCTGCGTCGCAGCCTGCAGATCAGCGTAAGTCAGCACGCGCCGACCATTGTTCTCCAATCCGTCGCCGGCCTCGGCCAGCCGACTGGGCACCATCGAGTCCGCGCTCATGCCGGGCATGTTCACGGCCGGCATTTTCATGCCGGGCATTGTGCTCATGTCCGCCATCGAGCGCAGCGGACGCGGATCCATGGGGGGTATGTCAGCCGACGCGGTGGCGTTCGCAGCCAGCGTGGCGCGGGCATATCCGGAGCGATCCTGGGCCTGCGCGAAGATCGTGTAGGCCCGCTGCGCCTGCGGCGCGACGATCAAGTCGTAGGTCTCGGCAACCCCGATGCGAAACTCATCGACGCTGACCGGTGTGACCTCATGTCCGTCGGCCGCCACGATCTGCAAAGACAACCCCGGAATGCGCACATCGAAGGTCGTCATCGACGATCCATTGATGATGCGCAAGCGAACCCGCTCGCCCGGCTGGAACAGCAGCCGGGTGTTGGCCGCGGGAGTTTGGCCATTGGCCAGAAAGGTGTACGCGGCGCCGCTCACATCGGCGATGTCGGCGCGGTCCATGCGCATGCGCTCCCACATCAAGCGCTGCGCGAAAGTCGCGGCAGTACTGCGCCGCTGGTTGTAGTAGTCGCTTTCCTGCTTGAGGTTTGCGAATACCTTCATCGGATCATCGCAGGTCCAATCCGAGAGGAGCAGGACGTGCTCGCGATCGTAGCCACTGCGATCCGGAACACGCGGATCAATGATCACAGCCCCGTAGACTCCGGTCTGCTCCTGCATGCCGCTGTGGCTGTGATACCAGTACGTGCCTGACTGGCGCACTGGAAATCGGTACGTGAAGGTCGCACCGGGCTCAATGCCGCGAAAACTCAATCCCGGTACTCCGTCCTGGTCCGACGGAAGGCGCAGGCCATGCCAGTGGATGGAGGTGGGCTCGGATAGCTGATTGGTCACCTGAATGACCGCATCATCCCCTTCGCGCAAGCGCACCACCGGTCCCGGCACCGAACCATTCACCGCCGTCGCCATGCAGGCTCGTCCCGCGACCCGCAGCGGTAGCTGACCAATGCTCAGATTGATCTGCGCAGGAGCGCCCGCGGCGTGGCCCTTGCCAAGTAGACCGACACTGCCGAAGGCGGCGATGGTCTGGACGAACCGGCGTCTGGAGCATGCATCGGGTTTTAAAAACCGCATCGTCACAGTTTATCAGTCCGGCGAGCGACCATCCGGCGTACCATAGCGATGCGCAAAAAAGAAGGAGCTGTGTTCATGCGTACCGCGATCCTGGCGACCGCTCTTCTGAGCCTAGCCGCCGCAACCGCCCTGCATGCCCAGGACGCCATTCGTCCGGCTGCCGTCACACCGGCAGCGCAATCCTTCGATCTGGGCAAGCTTCAGCTCACCGTCCTGCACGATGCGCAACTGACCGTGCCGAATGACGGGAAGATCTTTGGCATTGACGCAAAGCCCGGCGAAGTCGCCGAAGTGCTGCGCGCCGCCGCCGCACCCACCGCGACCGTGACGCTCAGCATCAACGTTCTGCTGGTCAAAGCCGGCCGGCGCATCGTACTGCTTGATACGGGCTTAGGACCGATGGCGCATGGCGTGCTGATGTCGAGTCTGCAGCGCGCCGG
Source organism: Steroidobacteraceae bacterium (assembly GCA_036498905.1). Classification (GTDB taxonomy): domain Bacteria; phylum Pseudomonadota; class Gammaproteobacteria; order Steroidobacterales; family Steroidobacteraceae; genus DAIDKA01. The sequence goes on from DASYER010000088.1 coordinate 41,215, forward strand.
GGTCGCACCGGCAGCCGTGACCGATATCCTGATCACCCACTCCCATGGCGATCATATCGGCGGGCTGCTGGATGCGAATGATCAGCTCGCCTTCCCCAACGCCCGGATCCGCATGTCTGCCGCCGAATGGGCGTGGCTGAAAAAGCAGGGCCCGGCGAGGCAGGTGGCGGCTTTCACCCCGCACGTCGAAACCTTTGAGCCGGGCGCGACGGTCGTACCCGGCATCCGTTCCCGCGCGCTGCCCGGCCACACCCCGGGCCATGTCGGCTATGAGATCTCCTCCGGGCAATCACATCTCCTGGACATCGGCGACACAGCGCACAGCTCGATTATTTCCCTCGCCAAACCGCAGTGGACGATGGGATTTGACACCGATAAGGACCAGGCAAAGGCCACGCGCACCAAGACCCTCGCGGCCTTGGCCGCGAGCCACGAGCTGATCTACGCGCCCCACTTCCCCTTCCCCGGCGTCGGACACATCGTGGCCGCGGCAGACGGGTTCAAGTGGCAGCCCGCAGTACCCTTACCTTAAGAGATCCACTCAGTCGGCCGGCAGATCCAAGTTGCGCACCGCGCCCTGATCGGCGCTCGTCACGAGCCGCGCGTAGGCCTTCAGCGCCGTGGAGACCTGGCGTTTGCGCGCCGTGGCGGGCTTCCACCCCTTTGCCGACTGCAGGCTGCGCCGCTGCTGCAGCTGCGCATCGCTTAAGTCGACGCGCACGCTGCGATTTGGAATGTCGATCTCGATGAGGTCACCGGTGGCGATCAGCGCGATGTTGCCACCCTGCGCCGCTTCGGGCGATACATGCCCAATCGACAGCCCGGCGGTACCGCCCGAAAAGCGGCCGTCGGTAATCAGCGCACACACCTTGCCCAAACCTTTGGATTTAAGGTAGCTGGTCGGATACAACATCTCCTGCATCCCCGGACCGCCGCGGGGTCCCTCGTAGCGGATGATGACGACATCTCCCGCCTTGACCCGTCCGCGCAGGATCGCCTCCACGGCTTCCTCCTGGCTTTCGAGCACCATCGCCGGACCCTTGAACTTCAGGATGTTTGGATCCACTCCGGCGGTCTTGACGATGCAGCCGCGTTCGGCCAAGTTGCCGTACAGAACCGCGAGGCCACCATCCTTGCTGTAGGCGGATTCGAGGTTGCGGATGCAGCCGGTGGTCCGATCCAGATCGAGCGAGGAGAACCGACAGCTTTGCGAGAACGCATCCTGACTCGGTACTCCGGCCGGACCTGCGCGAAAGAATTCCTGTACGGCAGGATCGCCGGTGCGCATCACATCCCAACTCGCAAGCACATCGGCCAGCGAGCTCGCGTGTACCGTCGGCACGGAGGTGTCGAGCAGCCGTGCCCGATCCAGTTCACCGAGAATGGCCATGACACCACCCGCGCGATGCACGTCCTCGAGGTGAAAGTCACTGGAGGGTGCGACCTTGCACAGATTCGGTACGGCGCGTGACAGTCGGTCAATGTCACTCATGCGAAAATCAATGCCCCCTTCCTGTGCCGCCGCCAGCAGATGCAATATGGTATTGGTCGAGCCCCCCATGGCGATATCCAGCGACATGGCATTCTCGAAGGCGTCCTTGCTCGCGATACTGCGCGGCAGGGCGCGAACATCCTCCTGCTCGTAGTAGCGACGCGCCAATTCGACGATCGTACGGCCGGCCTTACGAAACAACTGTTCACGATCGGCATGCGTGGCCACGAGCGACCCATTGCCGGGCAGGGCCAGGCCGAGCGCTTCGGTGAGACAGTTCATCGAATTGGCCGTGAACATGCCCGAACACGATCCGCAGGTGGGACACGCCGAGCGTTCGATCCTGTTCACATCCGCATCAGACATGGTCTCATCCGCGGCCGCCACCATCGCATCGATGAGATCAAGGGCGACCTCCTTGCCCGCAAGCTTCGTTCGACCGGCTTCCATGGGGCCACCGGACACGAATACGACCGGAATGTTCAAGCGCAAGGCGGCCATCAGCATGCCCGGCGTGATCTTGTCGCAGTTGGAAATGCACACCAGCGCATCAGCCGTGTGGGCATTGCACATGTACTCCACGCTGTCGGCGATGATGTCGCGTGACGGCAGACTGTAGAGCATGCCGTCATGGCCCATGGCGATGCCATCATCCACCGCAATCGTGTTGAACTCCTTGCCGATCCCACCGGCGCGCTCGATTTCCTGGATCACCAGCTGGCCCAGATCCTTCAGATGCATATGGCCCGGAACGAACTGCGTGAAGGAGTTCGCGACGGCGATGATCGGCTTGTTGAAATCCTGATCCTTCATGCCGGTCGCGCGCCACAGTGCGCGCGCTCCGGCCATGTTGCGACCGGCGGTACTGGTGCGGGAACGGTAGGTAGGCATCGGCGTCTCGATATGCGGCAATGAAAGTCCGGGCTTGAATTCTGAATTGCCTCGTGTATACGTACCAATACAATATTGGTCTATCCGATATACGGAATACGAATAGTGGAATTGAGACAGCTGCGCTATTTCATCGCGATCGCGGAGGAAGGCAGCTTTTCGCGTGCCGCACAGCGGCTGCACGTCTCACAGCCGCCGCTGTCCACCCAGATCAAGGCTCTGGAGCAGGAACTCGGGGCGCAACTGCTGACGCGCAACAATCGCGGCGTCGCGCTGACCGCCGCGGGTCAGGTTTTCTACCAGGAAGTCCGCTCGGTGCTGATGCGCCTGGATGGGGCCTGCACCAAGGCCGTGCAGGCGGATCGCGGCGATGTCGGTATGCTGTCCATCGGCTTCGTATCGATTGCCGATTACAGCGTCTTACCGCCGGCGCTGAAGAGCTTCCGGGCTCAATTCCCGCTGGTCGAGGTTCAGTTACACGAACTGACGACGGACGCCCAGATCCGCGAGCTGCGTGCCGGGCGTCTGGACCTGGGTCTGGGATTGGCGCCGGTCGAGGAGCCGGACCTCGAATTCAGGACCGTGCTGCGCGAGGAGCTGGTGCTGGCCGCCCCGGCCGGACAGGTCACGGCCAAGGCAGATGGTGTCGATCTGCGCACCTTGTCCAAGGCGAGCTTCATCGTGCCGCCGCGTGATATCGCGCCGGGCCTGTATGACCTCACCATCAGTCGCTGCCGCGCCGCGGGGTTCGCACCGCGGATCGTGCAGAACGCCCGCCAGATGCAGACCGTGATCGGTCTGGTGTCCTGCGGTATGGGCCTCGCGCTGGTTCCCGCCTCGGTGCGCAATCTGAAACGGGCCGGCGTCAGCTACCAGGCCCTGCGGGGCCGGCCGGCCTTGATTGACCTGGGGATACTGCGCCGGCGTGATTCCGAGAATACCTTCGGCCAGCATTTCATCTCCGCGCTGCAGGTCGCCGCACGGTCCTGATCAGGCGCCGACCAGGCGCAGCATCTGGTTACCGCCCTTTTGAAACTCGTAGTGCACCGGCTCGATCTTGGCGGTACATCCTCCGGCCTCCAGGGCATTGATCACTTCGGGCAGGTGCCGCGAGGTTGCACCCCCTAGTTCCAATAGAGGAAAGATCCGCACCTCCGCGGCGACGCGGCACAATTCCCGCAGTGCCTGAATGTGGAAACGGGCGTCGTGCTGCTCGCTGTACAAGAACAGGAAGTGCGAGCACAGCGCCAGATCGAAGGTCCCATCGAAAAACGGCAGATCGGGCAGCTCCGCCGGCACATAGCGACCCTGGAGCAACCCTTCATCGTAGTCCGCGAGGAACGACTGCATCGCCTTCATTCGAGCCGCGACCAGTTCGGTCGGCGACTTGAAATAGTCCCACACGAAATCCTGAGCATTCGCCTTGACCTGGGCGGCGACCGCCGGCGCGGCGTCAGCGATGCGCTTGCGAATCTGCGGCACCGAGAACTGGTAGAGCGGATCTGCCGATACGACTTTTATGTTTCGCTGCAGCGCCTCCGCATTGAAGGATGCAGGCCCGTCGGCACAGCCGAGGATCGAGCGCGATCGGTCCATGTCATCCAGTGCAAACATGGCGGCGTACTCATCGAAAGTACGACCCCAGGGAACCACCTCACTGAGTTGAAACGCCATCCACTACTCCACGATAAAGCCGCCGGACTGGAGCTTGAAGAAACCGGCATAGATACCCTCGCTCCTCGTGACGAGTTCGCTGTGCGTGCCCTCCTCCACGATTCGGCCCTGGTCGAAAACCAGAATCCGGTCCGCGTCCAGTATGGTCGAAAGACGATGCGCGATCATGATCGATGTGCGACCGTGAGTGAGGACCTTCAAGGCATCCTGTATGGCCCGTTCGCTGTGCGAATCCAGGGAGCTGGTCGCCTCGTCAAGGATCAGAATCGGCCGGTCGGCCAATATGGCACGCGCAATGGCAATGCGCTGGCGCTCGCCGCCGGACAGTTTTATGCCGCGCTCTCCGACCAGCGTCTCATATTGCTGCGGAAGCCCTGTGATGAAGGAGGCGATATGCGCCTGTTCGGCCGCCTCGCGGATTGCGTTCATGTCCGCGGCCGGGTTGCCATAGGCGATGTTTTGGGCCAGCGTCCGATGGAACAGGATCGGATCCTGGGGTACCAGGGCGATGGCGCTGCGCAGCGAACTGCGTGAACCGCTCGCGATATCCTGACCGTCGATCCGGATATGGCCGCCTTGAATTTCATATAGACACTGCAGCAGGCGGACAAATGTGGTCTTGCCGCTGCCCGAATGACCCACCAGCGCAACACGCTCGCCCGCTCGTATGGACACGCACAGTCCGTCGAACACCGGCAGCGGTTTCCCGGGGTACGCAAAGCGGACCTGCTCCAGGACTATATTGCCCTCGCGGATATGCAATGCCGGCAGCTGCGGTGCGGACGGGACTTCCGGCGGCTCGCGCAGCAGCACAATGACGGCGTGCAGGTCATACGATGAAGTCAATATGTTCTTGATGTTGTCAACCAGATCCCGAACGTAGGACTGCAGGATCGTGTATGCGAGGGCCAGATAGGCCATCGATTCGACCGTGGCGCTGCCGTGCAGCAGGTACCAAACGCCGCCGCCGAGCAGGAGCACCAGCATTCCGGTGAGCAGCAGCCGCTGCACGATGGCCGCAAGGCTTCCCAACCTGTAGGCGCGCAGGTTCCTCACCCGCAACTGCTCGGTGAGCTCGACAAAGTTCGCTTGCTCGACGGCCTCCTGCGCGTACGCCTTCGTGGTCGCCATGCCGCCGATGCTGTCGGCCAGGTACGCAACAAAGGAATCCTGAGCGCTCGCGTACTCCCCCTGCGCAGGGCCCGAGACCTTGAAGACGAAATACGCGCTCACCGTGAACAGCAATCCGACATAGCCGATCATGAGTACCGCGAGCATCGGGAAGCGCAGCGCGAGAAAGGCCGTGCTGCCGGCCAGCACCACAATCGTCGGAATGATGCGGATGAGGATCTGATCCTCGAAGGTTTCGATCTTTTGCCGTGCCCGGCTGATTTTCGAGACGATGGCGCCGGTGAACGTATTGACGAAGAAGTGCTCGGACAGGCGCTGCACGTGCGCCAATGCATCATCCAGCAGCGACTTGAAGATGGCGGTCTCGAACACGTTGTAGAAGATGAAGGAGACGCCGAACAGCACCATCTGCAGGAAATAGACGCCCAGGAACACGGCGAGGGCGCCAAGGATGGCGCCCTCGCCCAGCCCAAGCCTGATGGCGGCCAGGAAATTCGAAAGTGCCGTCGGCAGGTAGGTCTCGAGCAGGGCTGCCGCCACGAACATCGAAAGAATGAGGCACAGTCGCCCACGCTGCTGACGCCAGTAACCGGCTGCGAAGGCGAGCACATCAAAGAAGGAGAGCTGATCTGACCGCATAAGGATTCGGGCGCGGTGCGACCCGACCCATAGCTTGGGAGTGGCAACGAAACGGTGTGAATATCACCAGTATGCTGACGGGTAATTGAAACAGCAACTTACACCCGCATCATGGTGAGTCGTTGCAGGCCTCCGTAGGCGAATTCTGACCGCCTCGCCTGTGATCCCCGGGTGGCGTGAGTCGATTAAGCACGGCAGTATCGCTCTCCAAATGGGTACTCTCACTGCCGTCCTACAACATCGAAATGCCGCGCAGTCAGCGACCACGCCCGCGGAGCCCGCGACGGGGGAAGGTCAGCGGCCCTTCAGCGAGTGGCTGGATGAATTGTCCGATGGCGAATGCGATCGGGAAACCCTGATCCGAGGCGTGCACAGCGCGATTGACTCGAATCCGGATGCGGGTTTTGAGCTGCTGGCGCTGGTGGATCAGTACTATCGCCGGCATCTGATCGAGGAGGAGGACTTCCGCGGACTGAATCTGCGGGTGCAGTCCATAGTCATGGGAGGTGTGCGCACTGCCGAGGTGGTGCCGCTCACCCAACCCTGCGAGCCTGATGAGCAGCCTGAGTCCGAGGCCCAGCCTGTCAGCGTCGCCCCACCTGCGGCGACGGCCGCAGCCGCAGCGGCACCCCGCCCGGCCGCCGCCCCTCCCCGGCGCACCATCGCGGTCAATGACGTACTGCGCAATCGATACCGCGTGCAGGGAATATTGGGTCGCGGCGGAATGGGCACCGTGTATGCGGCGATCGATCAGTATCGGTTGAACAACGATCCGGGCGATCAGCGCATTGCGCTGAAGGTACTGCACGCGGAGGTCATTCAGCGCCCGGGCCTGCTGGCGCAACTGCGTGGCGAGTTTCAAACCCTGCAGTCGCTCTCGCATCCCAACATCGTTCGCGTACACGAATTCGATCAGGATGGCGATCTGACCTTCTTTACGATGGAACGGCTGGACGGCATGTCGTTGAGCCGGATGATGGCCGAACAGAAATCCGTCGCGTTGCAGCGGCCTTATGCGCTGGCGATGATTCGACAGATCAGCACGGCCGTTGCCTATGCCCATTCGCGCGGCATCGTGCACGGGGATCTCAATCCCGCGAACATCTTCGTCACGGAGTCCGGTGAGATCCGCATCCTGGACTTCGGCGCCGCCTACCGGCTGAGCGCTGTGCCGTTCATCCCCGATATGGACGGCGACTCGCGCACCAACGTCGCCACCCCGACGTTCGCCAGTTGCGAGCTGCTGGAGGGCAAGCAACCTCTGGCGAGCGACGATGTGTACGCGTTGGGTTGCATCAGCTACGTGCTGCTGACAGGCGAGCATCCATTCCGATGCCGCAACGCACTGGCGGCGCGCAAGGCCCGGCAGGAGCCCCGACGCCCCTCAGGACTCAGTCACCAGCAATGGCGCATGCTCAAAGCCGCGTTGAGTTTCGAACGCAAGAATCGGCCGCCCGATGCACAGATCTGGCTGGATAAGTTCCCGTTACCGCCAACCCCCGCGCAACTGCCGCCCCTGGCGGTGCTGATGGCCGAAACGCCGACGCGCCGCCCGATCGGACCGTGGGTCACCTGCACGCTCATTGCACTGATTGCCGGCGCACTGTGGTGGGCACAGGACCAATACCACTTAGCCAGCCTGATGGGCACTGGGCAGCCCACGGCGACCCGCGGCAGCCTTGCACTTGCCGCGCCGACACCGCCCGTACAGCCGCCCACCCGCGCATTGACCCACACTGCACCCGCCATTGTCACCGCGGCCCCGCCCGTTGCAGCATCGCAAACGACGCAGTCGCCGGTGACCAGTCGGGCGCCGAAAGCCGCGCGGGCTGCTGCCCAGAGTGCGGCTCCGGTGGAAGCCCAAATCGATATGGGCGCACGCACCGTCGATGTGTCTCCGCTGCAGTCGGTGGCCAGCGTACCGGTGCAGCGTCGGCACAATTACCGACGTGGAATCAGCTTCACCTGGTCGACCGAAGCCGGGACGGCGCGCCCCGGTCTGGACTTTGTGCCGGTAACCTCCCGAACCGAATATATGGCGGCCGGCGAACCGGAGACGCACCTGCTGATTCCGATCGTCGCCGACCCACGGCGCAAGACGGACCGGACCTTCTACGTGGTCATCAATTCTGCCGAGGACGGGGCGACACTCGGCTCGCGAAACCTTACTATGGTCACCATTCCGGCCGCCAACTGATCCGTCCCGCCGTCCGTCGCACCGATGCTGAAGATTGCCATTCTCGATGACTATGCTCGCGTTGCATTGAAGTCGGCCGACTGGTCGGTGCTGCCCCATGGCACCGAGATCACGGTGTTCGATCAGCATATTGCCGACGAGGATGCCGCAGCCTTCCTGCAGCCCTTTGATGTGCTGTGTACGATCCGCGAGCGCATGGCCCTGCCGCGACGGCTCATCGAACAGCTGCCGAACCTCAAACTCGTGACCATTGTCGGCATGAGTCTGCCCAACCTGGACATACAGGCCGCCACCGACCATCGCGTCCTGGTCATTCACTCGGACTTCGATAGCCCGGCCTACGCGAAAATCGGCAATGCAACGCCGGAGCTGACCTGGGGCTTGATGATTGCCTGTGTGCGCAACCTCGCGCACGAAAGCGCGAACATGCGCTCGAGCGGCTGGCAGACCTCCCTCGGCAGCATTCTGGCCGGGCGCACGCTGGGCCTACTGGGCCTGGGCCGCATCGGCCGACGCATGGCGCAATACGCTCGCGCCTTCGAAATGCCGGTGATCGCCTGGAGTCAGAATCTCACGCCCGAAGCGGCGGCCGCCGCGGGCGCGCGCCACGTGGCAAAGGACGAACTGTTCGCCGGTGCCGATATTCTCTCCATCCACGTACGACTGAGCGAACGCACCCGCGGGCTGGTCACGGCGCGTGAGCTGGCGCTCATGAAACCCAGCGCCTATCTGATCAATACCTCCCGGGGTCCCATCGTGGAGGAGCCGGCTCTCATCGAAGCGCTGAAGGCGAACCGTCTGGCCGGGGCGGGTCTGGATGTGTTTGATGTGGAACCACCGCCGCCCGAACATCCCCTGCGTTCCTTGGCCAATGTGACGGTCACCCCGCATTTGGGCTATGCGACGACCGAGACCCTGCACGCCTTTTACTCAGATATGCCGCAGGCCATTGCGGCCTTTGCCAACGGGACGCCCATCCGCGTTGCCAATCCCGATGTCTTGCAACACATCCCCGCCAGGGCATAGTGTTGCCCCTCCTTCAAGGAGGAGTCCGGTCCATGACACGCACCTGGTCACTCTTAGCTTTGGCCGCCACCCTGCTGCTGGCATCGATAGGTTTTGCGGCACCACCTGATGCCGCGCCGGTGCGCATCGGCATCATCGGGACGGGGAAGATCGGCGCAGCGCTCGCTGAACTTTGGGTGCGTTCAGGTCATGAAGTGATGATCTCATCGCGCCACCCGCAGTCCCTCGCCTCACTGGCCGGGAAGCTCGGACCGAAGGCACGGGTGGGCACCCCGGCGGAGGCGGCAGCCTTCGGCGAGGTCGTCATGCTGGCGGTGCCTTACGCCTCGACGCCGCAGATAGGCCATGACTATGCGAAGCAGCTGGCAGGCAAGGTCGTCCTGGATGCGGGCAATCCTTACCCCGACCGCGACGGCCCGATGGCCGATGCGGCACGCGCCAAAGGCGCAGGACCTTCTTCCCGGGATTTTCTCCCCGGCGTACGCCTGGTGCGCGCCTTCAACGCCATCATCGCCGGCAATCTGCTCACGCAATCCAACCGCGCAGGTGAGCGCATCGCGATTCCGCTTGCCAGCGATGACCCTGCGGCACTCAAGCAGGCCGCCGCGCTGGTTCGCGATGCCGGCTTTGACCCCGTCGTCGTCGGGGATCTCTCTCAGGCGCACCGCTTCGATGTCGGTTCCCCGGTGTACGTGAAGCTGCTCACCGCCAAGGAATTGCGCGCGGCCCTGAACATCAAGTAATCAGACAATAATAACGTATAATTTATTGATTTAATGAGAACAATATCGGGCGAGTTGCTATTACTCGCCGTCGCGATTCTGGGCGGCAGCTATGCAGGGGCGGCCGCAGCACAATCCTCGGCACCGACCGAGGTGACCGTCACCGCCAGTCGCGCCGAACTTGCGCCGCGGGTTTCCAAATTCGTCAACCAGATCGCGCTCCGTCAGAACGATGAGGGACTGCCGCGTTGGCAGGATCCGGTTTGCCCGCTCATCAGCGGACTGGTGCGGCAGGACGGGGAATTCATGCTCGGGCGCATTTCCGAAATCGCGAATGCGGCGAACGTGCGGCTTGGCGGGGAACACTGCCGCCCGAACCTCTTCATCTTCGTGACCACCCAACCGACGCAGCTGCTGCGCGCCATGGAGAAACACAAGCGCGGCGTCACCTTTGGCAACGCCACGCCCACCGTCGTCGATGAGTTCATCAATACCCCGCGGCCGGTGCGGGTCTGGTACAGCACCGTCTTGAACACTCCCGAGGGCACTCCGCCGAATCAGGGCTTGCCGAACGCTGCGCAGGTTCTCGGTGGCTCGGCTTTAGGGGGCGCTCCGGTCTACAACGATCTGGATCGCACCAGCCATCTTCTGCTCAGCAAGATCTGGTCGTTCTCGGATGTCTTCGTAGTGGTCGATCAGGCACGGTTGCAGGCAGTCACCCGCGGCCAGTTCGCCGCTTACGTGGCGCTGGTGGCGCTCGCCGACATCAAACCCGGTGCGCACCTGGGTGACGCCAGCACGATCCTGAAGCTCTTTGACGACACACCACAGGCCGCACCCCCGGGCCTGAGTGACTGGGACCAAGCCTTCCTCAAATCCCTGTACGGGACCGAACAGATTTCCAAGACGCAGCGCAGCCACATCGCCAATGCCATCGTGCGCGACGTGCTCCGGAAATGAATGCGCCCTCTCCCTGCCTGCTGATCAGCGGCGGCGCAGCAGCTGCATGATCCGGGCGCGGATATTGGCGTAGTTGTCCGGCTTCAGGGGGCCGAGCAGCCCATGCTGTTCGGGCGGCAGGTGTGCCAGTGGGTGCCCGTGAGTGCGGAACACATAGTGGTCGAAGAAGGCCTTCCAGGCCGCCCGCTCCGCGGCTGGCCGTTCCGCGATGGTGATCAGGGCGAGTAGCAGGCTGGTGTAGGGCGCATCCGGTCCGGCCGCGAATGCGTCCCACCAGTAGTTCACCAGCCCGTTGAATGGGCCGAGCGATTCGACCTGATGCCACCACAGCTTCGGCAGATACAGCGCATCGCCCGGGCTAAGTTCACACACCCAGGCCTGGTCGCGGACATCCCGGAAGAGCGGAAAGCGCTGATCATCCGGCGGCGAGGATGCGGCGAGGCTCACTGGCGGCCCCGCCATCGTGCGGTCGATGGGACCGATGTACAGCCGGCCGATGAGCTCGGGTGCATAGAGCGTGAAACGGCGTCGCCCCGTGATCACGCAGGCCAGATTGTCGAAGGTGTCGTAGTGACTTGACACATTGGAGGCCGTGCCGAGCCATATTCGCGGCGAGGTCTCCGCTGCGAGCAACGGCATGGCATTGTCGGGCCCAAATCCCGGCAGGCACTCCCGGCACGGTGCCGAGCCTGCGTACACCGATTTTCCTTCCGGGGCATCCACGGCGGCGATGATCGCCTGCATCGCTTCGCCGAATCCCATGACCCGGCGTTCAAAGTTGAACCCCTTGAGGCCTTCAGAGTAGTAGTACTTGCCGGCAATGGCGGGGTCGCCGAAGAACACTTCGATGCGCTCACCGGCATCGAATCCTGCGAGGTAGCGCATGAGCGCGCGCGGCGACTCCTGCGCGGCCCGTACCGCGGGCCAGTCACTGACCAGATCGCGCAGCACCACCGGCTCGCAGCCCGCCACGATCTCGCGGACGAAGCGCTCCCGGGTGAGGTCCCGGGCAGCGATCTGGGTTGGCGCGCGGGACATGGATGAGCTTGGGCGATGCGCCTATGCGCGTACGCCCGCGAGACTCTCGGTGGCTTTGAGAATGCGGCCATTCTTCCTGCGGGCCAGGGTCGGGATCTGCTTGAGCGAGGCGATCATGAGGTGGATGAGACGAAGATAACCGAGCCGGAAGAGCTCGACCACGGTCTGATCGGGAAGCGCACTCAGGGCATCCTGGTTCACGGTGTACAGGCCGGCACAGTCGCGCGTCGTGCCATCATCGAACTCGACCTCGATGGAAATCGGCTCAATGAGTTTCAGCTGCAGAAGACCGGTGATGAAGGAGCGCGTGACCGCGATGCCGGAGTTCAAGTCCTGGAAGGCCCAGATGATGCGCTGCAGATAGCGGGTGGGCTGCCCGAACTCCGTGAACAGCGCCGTGCCTCCCTCGACCCCGACACGCGGGTGATCGAGGTCGATCGCCACATCCGGCCCCTGAGCGTAGAACGGCACCCGTTGCAGGCCCAATGGCCGGTAAAACTCCAGGTCGCGCCATTCCTCCAGAAACAGATTCTCCCCTTCATCGAAGCCAAGCATGGCGCCGCAGTAAAACTCCCCGGTATTGGCATCCTTCGAGAACAGGATCGGGTAGTGCACGACCAGCAGCGGAAATTCCTTGGCGATCACGTGCGTGAAGTGCTGATTGTCCCCGTAGGCCGCCGAGGCGCGGGCATCGACTGTCAGTGACTTGTGGGCTTCCTTGCTTAACGGAACGATGCGCGTCATTTGGCACTCATACCGGCTGCAGGCCGTATTGGTAGATCTTGTTCAGCAGTTCACGATTCGAGGGCAGCCGCGCCCGCAGATCGCCCGTGGCCTGATCATTCTCCCGCACCAGACGCGCGGCGCTCGTGGCCGTCTCGGCAGTCTCCTCCGGCACCACCGTCGTCTTGAATCCCATGCCGTAAAGCACGTACTGGTAGCTGGCCGCGGGGAAGACCTCCTCGAGACGGTCCAGTTCGTCGAAGAACCACGGCGACTGGTACTTCCACAGTGTCAGCAAGTCCTGCAGCCGCTCCGGCACGCTCGCAGGATCGACATTGTCGCGCCAGAAACTCGAGTCCGTGCGCTGGGTGAGCACGTAGTGCAGCTTCAGGAAGTCGATGATCCGGCCGAAGCGATACATCGTCACCTCATTGAAGCGCTTCGCGACGATGTCCATGACCTCCCGGCACGCCGGCATCTGCTCGGCCAGCAGCTTCGCTGACAGCTCCACCAGGACGATGGCGGAGGACTCGAGCGGCTCGAGAAAGCCGCTTGCCAGTCCTATGGCCACGCAGTTGTTCTTCCAGAAAAGCGCGCGATGACCGGCGCGGATCGGGATCTTGCGCACGGGGAGATCCTTGTGCCGCGTTCCGATGTAGCGCAGCAGGGTCTCGCGTGCCTGCTCCTCGGTGGTATGTCGGCTCGAGTAGACGTAGCCCACGCCGCGCCGCGTCGGCAGGCAGATGTCCCAGGTCCAACCCGCCTCGTGCGCGGTGGCAATCGTGTGCGAGGCCAAGGGCGCATCCGGCGTCTCGAACGGCACCTGCACGGCGAGCGCTGTATCGCAAAAAAGGATGTCGCTGCAGGATTTGAAGGGCACGCCGAGCGTCTTACCGATGAGCAGCGCCGAGAAGCCGCTGCAATCAACGAACAGATCGCCGGCAATCGCCCCGGCCTGCCGGGTCATCACGCTCTCGATGTCACCGGACTCGCGCTGTTTGACTTCGGTGATGTCCGCCAGTACATGGCGCACACCAAGCTTTTCGGCACCGTGCTTGGCCAGAAACGGTGCGAACTTGCCCGCATCCAGGTGATAGGCGTAATTGGCCGGCCCGCGGTACTCCGCGTTGGTGATCATCTTCGGCGCGAGCCCGTCGTCGCACAGCCGACCCTGGGGCGAGACGAAATCGCAGAAACTGCGCCCATCGCCGCCGCGCAGCCAATGCGGCACGAGATTCACCTGGGAGAAGCCATGCGGAAGCATCAGGGGATGGTAGTAGCCGTCATCCTTGGCACCGGTCGTCCAGCCGGCAAACTCGCCCCCCTGCTTGAAGGCCGCATCACATTGCCTGAGGAGCTCCGTTTCCGATACACCCATTTTCGCCAGGGTCGCGCGCATGGTCGGCCACGTGCCTTCCCCGACGCCGATGATCTTGATGTCGGGGGACTCCACCAGCGTGACGCGGAAGCTGCCCGCCTTGATCCGCGCCTGATGACGCGCCGCGATGATGCCAGCGGTGAGCCATCCCGCCGTTCCGCCACCGACTATGACGACTGACTGTACCGCTTCGACCACTTATCCCAAGCTCCACAGATCTCGCACAAGAGTATCACGATAAAGAAAAGGGGCCGCCCTGCGGCGGCCCCCCAAAGTTCCAGATCGAGGGGGTCTCGGCCTAGAACTTCGCGCGGAAACCCACTGTGAACGACCTACCGGATTCGACCAGATTCAGCGTCTGATTGGAGAAGCGACCATAGCTGTGATAGATCGCATTCGTCAGGTTGAGGGCCTCGAAGTACCCGGACAGATGGCTGGTGATCTGGTACTGCGTGCTGAAGTCCACTTCCGTCGAGGACGCCAGATATATCGGCTCGTTGCCGAATGCACCGCCGCCCTGTTCCTGACCGAGACCCAGAAGCTGAGTGGCCTGCCACTGCACCGCCAAGCGGGCCTGCAGTCCGTGGTCGTCGTAGAAACCGATGAAATTGGCCGAGTTGCCAACACCCGGCAGCGCAAACTGATTTGAAGTCAGGATGGCGCTGTCGAAGTTCTTGTTGGTATGCACATACGTGCCATTCACCTGCAACCCGAAGCCCAGCCACAGCATCTGCTGCACGGTGAATTCTATCCCGTGCACGTTCGCCGAGAGCGCATTGGTGAATGTGGACTCGGCGAACGTCAGCGGTTGACCGGTGGTGTTCGACAGCGGACCGCCGTTGTTCGGGTTGATCGCCGGTGCCGGGTCAGGAATGTTCACCGTTACATTCGAGATGCTGGAGGTCGGGAAGTTGGTGACGTGCTTGAAGAACCCATCCAGAGACACGTAGCTGTTGCGCCCGTAATACCATTCGGCACCAAGATCGAAGTTGTTCGATAGATAAGGCAGCAGGCCTGGATTGTTGCCAGTTGCAGTGAGGGCATTGACACGGCCGCCGAACGTCGAGTTCGGAATGAGCCGGAGGTTCGGCGGCGCAACTTCCGACCGCGAGAAGTCGGCTCGGACCTTGATTTCCGGCGTCACCAGCAGATTCAAGTCCAGCGAAGGAAGGAAGTAGTGATACGACTCGTGAACCTGCGTCCAAATCGCCGGCTTTTGTGTGGTAAATCCATAGGCAGACGGATCGCCGGCCCCCAGCCAAGTCACGGCAATCAGCGGCGAGGCAAGACCTGCAATCGTCTCCTGCGTGTTCTGATAACGCAGCCCCGCATTGATTACCAGCTTCATGTCGCCGAGCTTGACGTCCTGCTTCGCGGTGACGAACGGCGCAAAATTCGACCGATCCACGTGCTGTACCGTACCGTTGCTCAGCACTCCGACAGGTACGCCGCCGGTATAGGCAGGGTACCCATTGTAAGTCATACCGGCATTGATCGGCTGATTGATGAGGTAGCTGAGCACCGAGTACGGGTTGTACTTCAGCAGACTCGAGGGCAGGTTGCCTGCGCCGCTGTACCCCGGCAGCCAGGGAGAGATATTCACCTGCGTGAACAGATTCGACGGCAACACCTGGCCCACTGTATTCCCCGAGGCCGGGCCGTAACCGGACCAAAGCTGCCAATAGTTATTGGTGAAGGTGTCAGTTTCGTGCTGGTTCCACAGATCATCGACCCACTGCGCGCCGAAGTTGACCTGGGTATCATCTGTCTTCCAGGTGGCCGAGAGCTTTGCCTGGCCGATCTTGTCCGAATGCTGCTCGCTCTGCACCGGCAACACATGGGATCCGATAACGAACGGGTTCAGTCCGTTCGAGTTCGCGGTCGCAACTGCCGATGAGCCTGACGCCACACTGTTCGGACCGTAGGCGCTCCAGTACGGCAGGGTGTTGCCGTTCGGGCTGAGGGCCAGGCCGCCGGTGTAATTGTTGGTCGCGCCACCGAAACCCACGTCGGCATCGATGTCGGTGTAGCCATTGTTCGGGTTGTACTGCGACTCG